>CBIHOW010000132.1:0-11546 GCA_966211695.1 uncultured Massilia sp.
CGGAGGGCAGCAAGATGGACTGGATCGTCGAGAAGGCCGTCGAGCTGGGCGCGGCGGGCGTGATCCCGCTGGCGGCGGCGCGTTCCGTCGTGAAGCTGTCCGGCGACCGTGCCGACAAGCGCCTTGCGCACTGGCAGGCCGTCGTCGTCAGCGCCTCCGAGCAGTGCGGACGCAACCGCCTCGCCGACGTCGCGCCCGTGCAGGACGTCAACCGCTGGCTGTCCGCGCCAAGCGCCGGTACGCGCATCCTGCTCTCCCCGCGCGCGGACGCCTCCCTCGCGCAATGGGTGCGCGCGACGCCGCCGCAGGATGTCACCCTGCTCGTCGGCCCGGAAGGCGGCTTCACGGACCAGGAAGAAGACGCGGCGCGGGCCGCCGGCGCGCTGGCCCTGTCGATGGGGCCCCGCGTGCTGCGCACGGAGACGGCGGGGCTGGCCGCGCTGGCGATCCTCGCAGCCGGCTGGGGCGGGATCTGACAGGCGTCAGTCCGCGACCATCCGCAGCACGACCTTGCCTTTCGCCCGCCCCTGCTCGAGATAACCGAGTGCCGTCTTCGCGTCGGCGAACGGGAACACCCTGTCGATCACCGGACGGATGCGCCCGGCTTCCACGAGGTCGCCGATCGCGGCGAGCTGGGCACCGTCGGGGCGCACGAACATGAACGCATAGCTGGCGCCGCGCTGCCTGGCCAGGCGCCGGATCTTGCGGCTCAGCAGGCCGAACACGAACTTCATCAGAACATTCATGCCGCGCGCCGCGGCAAACGCCGGATCGGGCGGACCGACCAGCGACACGACCCGCGCATGGGGACGGACGATGCGCAAGGCCTGTTCCAGGCCGTCGCCCCTGACCGTGCCCAGCACGGCATCGTAGCCTTGCAACACCTGCTCGAACGCCTGGCGCTTGTAGTCGACGACGTCGTCGGCCCCGAGCGCGCGCACCAGGTCGACGTTGGCCGTGCTCGTCGTGGTGCCGACCGTCGCACCGAGCTGCTTCGCCAGCTGGATCGCGAACGTGCCGATGCCGCCCGACCCCGCGGGAATGAACACCTTCTGCCCCGGTTCGAGCCGCAGCCGTTCCTTGAACGCCTGCCACGCCGTCAGGCCGACCATGGGCAGCGACGCCGCTTCGACGAAGCCGAGGTTCGCCGGCTTGCGGGCCGCCGCGCGTTCGGGCACGGCGACGAACTCCGCGAAACTGCCCCCGCCGAGGTCGAAGACGCTGGCGTACACGGCGTCGCCGGCCTGGAACCGGCTCACGCGGCTGCCGACTTCCACCACCGTGCCGGCGAGGTCGCTTCCCATGACGGCGGGCAGGTCGAACTTGAGGATGGGCTTGAACATGCCCTTGGCGATCATGTTGTCGACCGGGTTGAGGCCGGCGGCATGGACCCGGACCAGGATCTCGTCCGGCCTGATCGTCGGGCGCGGAACGTCGGCGACGTCCAGCCCGTCGGCGCCGTAGCGCTTGAGTATCAGTGCTTTCATGGTGTCGTTCATGTCGGTTTCAGGCCAGGCGCAGGTCCTTGCGCAGGCCCGCGTCCATCATCGCGCTCGGGGCCAGGGTGCGCAGCAGGCGCAGGCGCTTCGCCAGCGTACCGGCCGTGTAGCGCAGTTTCGGGCGGGGCGCCTGCGCGGCCTCGAGCACGGTGTCCGCCACCACGTCCGGCCCTTCGGCGCCGGCCATCAATTCCTTCAGGCGCGCGGTGACGGCGGCGCGCACGTCGCGATAGGCGTCGAGCACGGCGTCGGGTTCCAGCAGGTGGGCGTCGAACGGGGTCTTCGTGTAGGCCGGCTCGACGACGATGGAGCGGATGCCCCAGTTGCGCAGTTCGTGGTCCAGCGATTCCGAATAGCCTTCGATCGCGTGCTTCGTGGCGGCGTACAGTGCACCGTACGGCATCGGCAGGAAGCCGAGCACGGAACCCATGTGGATGATGCGGCCGGCCCGTTGCCTGCGCATCTGCGGCAACACGGCACGGGTCATGCGCATCACGCCGAAGACATTGGTGTCGAAGATCGCCTGTGCCTGCTCCATGGAACTTTCTTCGGCACCTGCCGGGGCCACGCCGAACCCCGCGTTATTCACCAGCAGGTCGATGCGCCCTTCCCTCTGCGCGACGGTGGCGACGGCATCCCGCACCGACTCGTCGCCCCTGACGTCCAGCGCGATCATCTCGACAGCACCGCTCCCGCCCTGCGCACCGCGGCGGCTCGTGCCGTAGACCCTGTAGCCGGCGCCGGCCAGCCGCTGCGCGACGGCGGCCCCGATGCCGGACGACGCGCCCGTGACCAGAGCGATCTTTCTTTCCATATTCGTTCTCCTGAAAGGTCAATTCATATGACGATCATCATATTTATGCACAAAAAAAAACGGCTCAGATGGCGCCGCCGGCCGGCAACAGCCGCTTCATCGCCGCCTGCCGCAATGTCTTCGACAGCTTCGGATCGTCCACGGCCCGGGCGATCACGGCCGTGCCGACCAGCCCGCACACGAGCATCATCGCCCGCTCGTGCGCCTCCGGCTGGCCCCAGTCCGGCATCTGCCGGGCCAGCAGGTCGATCATTTCCTTGATGCGGAGGGTTGCCGCGTGCCGCACCTCCGGCGCCTGGCGCGGCATTTCCGAACCCAGCGCGGCGATCGGGCAACCCGTCTCGATGGCGGCGAGGTGTTCGTCGGACAGGTATGCCTCCATGATGCGCTGCAAGGCCTCCCCCGGCGGCGCCGCCGCCGCGATGCCTGCCGCCAGCGCCACGGATTCGGCGCCCGCGCGGTCGCCGGCTTCCGCCAGCAGCGCGTCGCGCGACGCGAAGTGCGCGTAGAAGCCGCCGTGCGTCAGGCCCGCTTCTTTCATGATGTCGGCCACGCCCATACCGTCGTAGCCGCTGCGCCGGATCGCGCGCGCCGCGACGTCGACGATGCGCTCGTGGGTAACTTCCTTGCGGCTTTGCGCGGACGACTTGTTCGATCTATTTCGCATGATGATCATCATATCATCAATTTCGCAGCCGGTACGTACAGCGCAAAAAAAACCCGCGCCGGACGATGCCCGGCACGGGTGTTTCAGGGCCCGGCGCCGCCGGGCTCAGGACTGCATCATCAGAACGTGTAGGCCAGGCCCAGGCTGAAGAAGCGGCCGATGGCGCCTGCCTGGTGCAGCGAGGCGTTGTACGACGTCTGGGCGCCCGAGTTGCCGTAGGTCGCCACGTCAGCCGGCGGCTGGCGGTCGAACAGGTTCAGGATCGAACCCTTCAGCGTCAGGTTCTGGCTCAGCCTGTACTGCAGGTTCAGGTTGACCGACGTGAACGATGCAACGTGGCAGTAGTACTCAGGCTGCGGCAGGTTGCGGAAGTACGCGCGGCCACCCACGTTGAAGCTGGTACCGCCAGGACCCGAGCAGTCGGTCACGCCCAGCGACGGGTCGATGGTCGAGAAGTCGCTGGTGTAGTTCACCGTCGTGTTCACGTCCAGCGGGCCACGGCTCCAGGCCAGCGAGAACTGTGCACGGTCCTTCGGGCTGCCGGTTGCACCGGACACCGCCGACGGGCCTTGCGTGCCGGCCAGCTGGTAGCTCACGCCACCGGCCGCTTCCGTCAGGTAGCTGAAGGTGTGCGCCGCGCTCAGGTTCGCCTTCAGGGTGCCGTAGTCACCCGGCAGGCGCCAGCGGTAGCCGATGTCCGCTTCGATGCCGCTGGTCTTGGTGCCGCCCAGGTTCACGTACGGCGAGGTCGCGTAGATGATCGGGCCGACCGACGGGGTGCCGACGCTGGTGGTGCCGTCGCCGTTGGCGATGTCCAGCGGGGTGATCGGACCGCGCACGAATGCCGGCACGTAGGTCGGATCGTTACCGGCGGCCGAGACGATCTGGTTGGTGACCTTGATGTTGTAGTAGTCGAGGGTAGCGTTCAGGCCACGCACCGGCTCCAGGATCACGCCCAGGGTGTAGGACGTCGATTTCTCGGGCGACAGCGACGGCGTGGTCAGCTGGACGTACGGCGGGTTCAGGCCGCATGCGGTCGGCACGTTGCCCTTGGTTTCCGGCTTGCCGTTCGCGCACAGGATCGGGTCGTCGATACCGTTGAAGGTGAAGAACGAACCGGCATTGCCCACCTCGGCCGGATTCGGCGCGCGGAAGCCCTTGGCGTAGGTGCCGCGCACGCCGATCATGCTCGACGGCGTCCACTTGAAGCTCGCCGCCGGCGTGAACTTGTTGAAGTTCTCGTAGTGGTCGTAACGGCCCGAAGCGTGCAGTTCCAGGTTCTTGATCGGAGTCGCCTGCAGTTCGGCAAAGGCAGCGGTGTTCGTCTCGTCGCCGATCACGAACGCGGTGGTCTGCGCCACCTGGCCGTTCCGCGTCAGGCTGGCGGCCGGCGAGTTCTGGCTGCGCTTGTGGTAGTGCAGGCCGGCTGCCAGGGCCAGCGGGCCGGCGCCCAGTTGCATCAGCTCGCGCGAACCGACCGCATCGAAGTAGTTCAGCTTCGACTCGAGGGTGTTCGAGAAGTGCGGCGACACCGTGTTGAGGAGTGCCGGCGAGTTGCCGCCGACCGGGTTCCAGGTGCCGTTGAAGATCGCGTTATACAGGGCGGCACGGTCGATGTAGCCGCTGTAGTCGATGTCGGTCTTGACCTTGGTGATGCCGCCGGCGACGTTGACGTCCCAGCCATAGGCGCTGCCGTGCAGGTCGAGCGCGAAGCGGGTCGTGGTCGCGGTGTTGTCCTGGGTCGCGAACGGATCGGTGCCCGGGATGTAGCCGTACAGGCGGGCCGGGGCGCCCAGCTGGTTGAACGACGCGGTGGCCGGGATCAGGGTGCTCGGCACACGGCTGTTACCCGAGGTCACGACGCCATTGTTCAGCGAGTTGTTGCCGCCGAACGTGGTCGGCGAATAGGCCGACAGGTAGCTGCCGCGGTTGTTCACGCTGTTACGCTGGAACATCGAGCCCTTGAACGCCAGTTCCCAGTCCGCGTTCAGCTTCTTGGTCATGCCGACCAGCAGGTTGATGTTCTCGGTCTGCGGCTGGATGTTGGTGACGGTGTCGCGGATCGCGCAGCCGCCGCTCATGTACAGGTTGTAGTTACACTTGGTCGGATCCAGGAACTGGAAGTTGGCTGGATTGTCGATCGCGGCATAGGGCTTGCCGGTGACGGGATTGATCCCTGGCAGCGGCGCACCGGCCGGGTTGTACAGGAACGGGCTGTTGGTCGCGGTCAGGCGGGAGTTCAGCGCATTCGGGACGCCCAGGCGGATGTTGTTACCGCCGCGCGAACGCCAGTCCGCGTTGGCCCAGTCGAAGCGGTCGCGGTCCGAAACCTTGATCGCGCCCTGGCGGCGCCATTCGGCGGTGATGAACGCGTTGTAGCCGTCGTTGTCCAGGTCGCCGATACCGGTGCTGATCGACGCGCGGTGCGTCCTGCCGCCGCCGTGCTGGGTGTTGCCGGATTCGGCTGCCAGGCGGGTGCCGTTCAGGTTTTTCTTCAGCTTGATGTTGACGACGCCGGCGATGGCGTCGGAACCGTACAGCGACGAAGCGCCACTTTTCAGGACTTCGATGCTTTCGATGGCATCGAACGGAATCGAGGAGACGTCGACGAAGGCGCGCTGGGCGTCGTCGGACAGCGGATACGGGGCGAGGCGGTGGCCGTCGACCAGCACCAGGGTCGCGCCGACCGTCAGGCCGCGCAGCGAAATGCCCGAAGCGCCGTTGGCGAATGCGCCGGAGAAGCCGGTACCGAGCGTGCCCTGGCCGTTGGCGGCGAGGTCGTTCAGCAGTTCGGCGACGGAGGTCTTGCCGCTTTTCTGGATGTCCGCGGCCGTCAACACCTGCACGGGGGTCGGGGTTTCGGTGTCGGTTCGGCTGATCAGCGAACCGGTGACGACCACGCGGGCAGGGGTTTGTGCACTGACCGCATCTTGCGTCTGAGCCATTGCCGGTGCTGCCAGCATGGCGCCGCTGGCAAGAACGCACGAAATCGCCAATGGCATCGACTTCAATTTAAACGTCATGAATACTTCTCCTTCTCGAATCTCTCAAAGTGGTTTCTTACGTTCACCACATGCAGGTACGGCGCTTACGCGCGGGGGCGGCCAAGCTGCGCCGCCCCCGCTCGCACGACCGTTGCCTGCAAAGGCTTTTGGCCTGGTGCGTTTAAACTACTGGTGACTACCACACTAATTGATGTGTTTTTTCATCATTCGCCCTGTAGGACGAACCCTCTCAATTAACGTTTCATAGATATCAAACGTTACTGATTTGTCGATAAAACCATAGCAAAAGCGAAAGTGTCAATAAAACACAATTGCCGAAATGTGTAGAAACAACACATTTAAAAAGCCCAGTAATTCATGCTTTTCGCTGGTGCAGCGCAGCACCAGAAAGGGTTTTCTTTTCGATAAATATCGCACTATCGACGTGAGTCAGAGTGACTTGCCATGCATATCCGCTGAGTTCGATACTGAACATGTTCGACGCACCGCAGCAGGAAAATTCCTAACGTTACGCATTTTGGTTGGAACGTCACGCCTGGCGCATGATGTTCGGGTTGCCACCATGCATGGGGGAAACCAACGTCGGTTGCTTTCCTACAACACAAAACAAGGGAAACCGGGTGTTTCACTCACCGATCATGAAGGGCCTTTCCCGCCGGCCCGGGTGGCCGATGCCTTATACTGGCGCCTGTACCGATCTGCCGCCGCCGGCACGGCGCCCGTCCGGCGCCGCCGCGCGCCGGCCTACCACTCATCATGCTGCGAATTAACGAACTCAAACTGCCCCTGAATCACCCCGACCACGCCCTGCGCGACGCCATCGTCGGCCGGCTTGGCATTGCCAGCGCCGACCTGATCGACTTCACGGTCTACAAGCGCAGCTACGACGCGCGCAAGAAGACCGCGATCGTCCTGATCTACGCCCTCGACGTGGAAGTCCGCGACGAGGCGGCCGTGCTGGCCCGGCTGGCGCGCGATCCGCACATCGGCCCGGCGCCCGACACGGGCTACAAGTTCGTGACCAAAGCCCTGCCCGCGCCGGGCACGCCGCGGCCGGTGGTCGTGGGCATGGGCCCGTGCGGGCTGTTCGTCGCGCTGATCCTGGCCCAGATGGGCTTCAAGCCGCTCGTGCTGGAACGCGGCAAGATCGTGCGCGAGCGCACGGTCGACACCTTCGGCTTCTGGCGCAAGCGCAAGCTGAACACGGAATCGAACGTGCAGTTCGGCGAAGGCGGTGCCGGCACCTTCTCGGACGGCAAGCTGTACAGCCAGGTCAAGGATCCGAAGCACTACGGCCGGAAAGTCCTGAACGAGTTCGTGAAGTCGGGCGCGCCGGAAGAAATCCTGTACGTCAGCAAGCCGCACATCGGCACGTTCCGTCTGGTGAAAATGGTGGAACAGATGCGCGCCGAGATCCTCGCGCTGGGCGGCGAAATCCGCTTCCAGACGCGCGTGGAAGACGTGCTGATCGAAGGCGACGGCAACGCCCGCCAGGTCGTCGGCGTCAAGCTGCACACGGGTGAAGTCATCCCGACCCGCCACCTCGTGATGGCCGTCGGGCACAGCGCGCGCGACACGTTCCAGATGCTGTACGACCGCGGCGTGTACGTCGAAGCGAAACCGTTCTCGATCGGCTTCCGCGTCGAGCACCCGCAATCGCTGATCGACGTCTGCCGCTTCGGCCCGAACGCCGGCAACAAGATCCTCGGCGCGGCCGACTACAAGATCGTCCACCACGCCTCCAACGGCCGCAGCGTGTACAGCTTCTGCATGTGCCCGGGTGGTACCGTCGTGGCCGCCTCGTCCGAGGAAGGCCGCGTCGTCACGAACGGCATGAGCCAGTATTCCCGCGCCGAGCGCAACGCCAACAGCGCGATCGTCGTCGGCATCACCCCGGCCGACTATCCTGGCCATCCGCTGGCCGGCGTCGCCTTCCAGCGCGAACTGGAATCGCGCGCCTTCGTGCTGGGCGGCAGCAATTACGATGCCCCGGGCCAGTTGATGGGCGACTTCGTGCGTGGGGTGCCGTCGAAGGAATTCGGCAGCGTCGTGCCGTCGTTCAAGCCGGCCGTGCACCTGACCGACCTCGGCCCTTCCCTGCCCGACTATGCCATCGTCGCGCTGCGCGAAGCGTTCGTCGCGTTCGACAAGCAGATCAAGGGTTACTACAAGGAAGATGCCGTGCTGACCGGCGTCGAGACGCGCACGTCGTCGCCGATCCGCATCAAGCGCCACGACGACAACCTGCAGAGCCTGAACACGGCAGGCCTGTACCCGGCCGGCGAAGGCGCCGGCTACGCGGGCGGCATCATGTCGGCCGCGATCGATGGCATCCGCGTCGCGGAAGCCGTCGCACTGGCCATGGTCGGCTGATTTTCCTGCGTCCTCCCCGCGGCGCCGGTCTCATGGCCGGCGCCCGTGTGCATGGCTGAAACAGCCTGCTTCCCAGAATCGAGACGTATGCACAAAACGATGTCGTACATACACCCCTGATTTCACAAAGAAATATTGTTTCAAATTCTTACAAGGGGTAATGCAAATCTGTCTGTTTTTGACGTAATTACACCACAAATTTGCGCGAATTTTAGTTTCTGTGGTGTATCTTTACTGTTGTTGAAATATTGGCTATCCGCTATTTCAAACTTGTAACCTACAAAAACAGGACCAAGATGCTCACAGAAAAAACCATGGCGCGGACCCTGCGCCTCATATTCTCCGGCACGACGCTGGCAGCCGGCTTCGGTTTTGCCGGCGCCGCCCTGGCACAAACCCAGGACGTGCAGCAGGCGCCGATCGCGCGCGTCGAAATCACCGGCTCGGCAATCAAGCGTATCGACGCTGAAACGGCCGTGCCCGTCACGGTGCTCCGTGTCGAAGACCTCAAGAAGGAAGGTCTCACGACGATCGAACAGGTGATGTCCAACCTGAGCGTGTCGCAGGCCCAGCAAGGCACCAGCCAGTCGGTCGGCTCCAGCACGGGTGGCGCATCGTTCGCCAACCTGCGCGGTATCGGCCAGAACAAGACGCTCGTGCTGCTGAACGGCCGTCGCCTGGCGAACAACGCCTACGACAGCTCGGCACCGGACCTGAACATGATCCCGTTCGCCGCGCTCGAGCGCGTCGAAGTGCTGCGCGACGGCGCATCGTCGCTGTACGGCTCCGACGCCGTGGGCGGCGTGATCAACTTCATCACGAAGAAGAATTACCAGGGCGGCAGCGCCACCTTCGGCGAAGACGTCCCGTCGCATGGCGGCGGCCGTTCGATCAACGCGAACGTCGCGCTGGGCTTTGGCGACCTCGACACCCAAGGCTGGAACATCTCGGCCGTGATCGACCACCAGGAACAGTATCCGCTGACCGGTACCGACCGCTCGTACAACACCCGCTACGCGGGCGGCCTGTCGACCTCGACGTTCCCGGCCAACTACTACCAGGGCGGCGACAGCGTCAACCCGGCCGGCCCGGGCTGCACGACCGGCGTGCACCTGATCCCGGACGGCGGCACCGGCTGCCTGATGACGACCTCGTCGTTCGTCGACTACATCCCGCGCAATGTCCGCGACTCCGGCCTGATCCGCGGCACCCTGAAGCTGGGCCAGCACGAACTGGGCGTCGAATACCTGACGAGCCAGAGCGTCGTCGGCACGACCATCGCCCCCGTCCCGTACGGCGGCCTGTACATGAACCGCCTGCGTCCGGACGGCACGGCCAACCCGTACTACCCGGCCGGCCTGGATCCGAACTACATCGAGGCCTTCATGCCCGACGGCGTGCAGCCGGGCTTCGTGCACGTGAAATGGCGCGATATGCCGAACGGCGTGCGCCAGGACAAGAACACGAACCGCCAGCAACGCCTGGTCGTTTCGCTGGCCGGCAACGTCGCCGGCTGGGACTATGACGGCGCCGTCACCTGGAACGAAAACCGCGTGCAGGAGCAGCTGTTCGGCTACAGCAACGGCGGCATCATCTCGCAGGGCGTCCTGAACGGCATCATCAATCCGTTCGGCGAACAGACCGCCGCCGGCACGGCGCTGCTGGAGTCGGCCGCACTGTCGGGTACCATCCAGACCGCGCGCGGCCAGACCACGGGCCTCGACTTCCACGCCAGCCGCGAGCTGGGCGACTGGCTGAACGCCGGCCGCGGCGCCGCCCTGGCCCTGGGTGCGGCGACGACGTACGACAAGTTCACGAGCGCCGCGAACACCGAGTTCGCCGAGAAGGTCATCGCGTCGACCGGCATCGACCCGAACACGCTCAACTCGGGCTCGCGTCACACGTACGCCGTCTACGGCGAACTGAACGTCCCGATCCTCAAGACCCTGGACGTGACGGGCTCGGTCCGCTACGACAAGTACAGCGACTTCGGCAACACGACCAACCCGAAAGTGTCGTTCCGCTGGCAGCCGACGCAGGCCGTGCTGGTGCGCGGTTCGTACTCGACCGGCTTCCGCGCCCCGTCGCTGTACGACATCCACTCGGCCCAGACCTTCACCAACACCGCCGGCACGTATGACGACCCGGTCAACTGCCCGGGCGGCAAACCGCTGCCGGGCCACGCCGCGGCCGCGAACTGCAGCCAGCAGTTCCAGGTGCTGGGCGGCGGCAATCCGGCGCTGCAGCCGGAGAAGTCGAAGAACGCCACCCTCGGCATCATGATCGAACCGCTGAAAGGCCTGAGCGTCGGCGTCGACGTCTGGGCCCTGAAGCTGGATCACCAGATCAGCGTGCTGAGCCTGGACGACATCTTCGCCGAATCGACCAGGTACGCGTCCCGCTACCACCGCAACCCGGCCGGCGAACTGTCGGTCGACGGTTCGCAGTGCCCGAACCCGGCGACCTGCGGCTACATCGAGCGCCTGAACGAAAACCTGGGCGGCATCATCACCAACGGTGTCGACCTGTCGGCCAACTACCGCCTGCGTACTTCCGGCTACGGCACGTTCTCGTTCGCGTCGAACACGACCTATGTCCACAAGTACGAGTACCAGAACACGGAAGGCGGCGAATGGCATCAGAACGTGGGCGTGTACTCGGGCACCGGTCCGGTGTTCCGCTGGCAGTCGACCAACAATGTGGTGTGGAACCGCGACGCATGGTCGGCCGGCCTGACCGCCCGCTACAAGAGCGGCTACGTCGACCAGGATCCGACCAACCACGTCGCGTCCTACACGACGTTCGACCTGTACGGCGCATGGCAGCAGAAGAAGGGCCTGGGCCTGACCGTGGGCGTGCGTAACCTGCTGGACCGCGATCCGCCGCTGTCGTACCAGGATTACACGTTCCAGGCCGGCTACGATCCGCGTTACACGGATCCGCTGGGCCGCACCTTCTACGCGCGCGTGAACTACACGTTCTAAGCTGATCCGCTCGCAGCAGTCGAAACGCCCGGTGCATCGCGCACCGGGCGTTTTTTTATAGCCAGCCCGCCTTCTTGAAGAGCCGGTACAGGTAGGCGCACACGCCGACCATGACGGCGAGCGCCATCGGATAGCCCCACTTCCACTCGAGCTCGGGCATGTACTTGAAATTCATGCCCCACACGCCCGCGAACGCCGTGAACA
>CBIHOW010000133.1:0-11359 GCA_966211695.1 uncultured Massilia sp.
AACTCTCGACCTCAACCTTGGCAAGGTTGCGCTCTACCAACTGAGCTACTCCCGCGTCGCTGGAACTTGCGATTATCTCAGATTTTTGACTGCTTTCCAAGACAACCTTTTTATTACATCGACCGGCAAACTCTGGAGCGGGAGAAGAGTCTCGAACTCTCGACCTCAACCTTGGCAAGGTTGCGCTCTACCAACTGAGCTACTCCCGCTTCGTTCGTTTGCTGCGTTGTCGTTGCAACAGGCAGGCATTATAGAGATGCTGAGCTATGTGTCAAGGATGACCCAGCAGAAACTTTATACCGTGCCCGATTTTTCCTTGATCAGCGGCCAGGCGCGGCGCAGGTAGTAGAACATCGACCAGACCGTCAGCACGCCCGCGATCCACAGCAGGATCTCGCCGCACTTGTGGATGTCGAGCACGCCGTCGAACAGCGGATCGTGGAACAGCAGCATCGGGATGGCGACCATCTGCGCGGCCGTCTTGATCTTGCCCAGCGAGCTTACCGCGACGGACTTGCGCGCGCCGATCTCGGCCATCCATTCGCGCAGCGCGGAGATCGTGATCTCGCGGCCGATGATGATGAAGGCGATGATGGCGTTCACGCGGTCCAGCTGCACGAGCACGAGCAGCGCGCCCGCCACCATCAGCTTGTCCGCGACGGGGTCGAGGAAGGCGCCGAACGCCGACGTCTCGTTCCAGCGCCGGGCGAGATAGCCGTCGAACCAGTCCGTGATCGCCGCGACGATGAAGACGAGCGTGGACGCCAGGTTGCGGTCGGCCACGGGCAGCCAGTGTTCGGGGAGGTAGTAGACGCCAACGACCAGCGGAATGAGGGCGACGCGTAGCCAGGTCAGGAGAATCGGAATATTGAAAGGCATGGGGTGAGGCTGATCGGTGCTCGACTTGTTGAGTTTTGTGCGCGCTAGTCTACATGGCTCTTGCCGTTTAAACCAGTTGAGCTGCCGTGACGCGCGCCCCTCTCAGTGAAGCTGCCGATAAATCTCTTCCGCCAGCGTGCTCGAAATGCCCTCCACCGACATCAGATCCTCGACGCTCGCATCGATCACGCCCTTCAGGCCGCCAAAGCGCGCCAGCAGCTTCTGGCGGCGTTTGGCGCCGATGCCCTCGATCTCTTCCAGGCGCGACGCCTGGCGCGTCTTGGCGCGTTTGGCGCGCATGCCCGTGATGGCGAAGCGGTGCGCCTCGTCGCGGATCATCGCCACGAGCATCAGCGCGGCCGATTCCTTGCCCAGTTCCTGCGGCGGGCGGCCGTCTGCGAAGATCAGCGTCTCGAGGCCGACCCTGCGGCCCTCCCCTTTCGCCACGCCGACGATGTTGCCGATGTCGAGCCCCAGCTCCGTGAAGACCTGGCGCGCCATCTCGACCTGGCCCTTGCCGCCGTCGATCAGCGCGATGTCCGGCATCACGCCCTCGCCGTTCGCCACCTTTTCGTAGCGCCGCGTGAGCACCTGGCGCATGGCGGCGTAATCGTCGCCCGGCGTGATGCCCGTGATGTTGTATCTCCGGTATTCGCCGTTCTGCATCTGGTGGTGATGGAACACGACGCACGACGCCTGCGTCGCCTCGCCCGCCGTGTGGCTGATGTCGAAGCATTCGATGCGCAGCGTTTCCAGGTCGTCGCTCTCGACGCCCAGCACCTCCGCCAGCGCGCGCGTGCGCGACTGCTGCGAGCCCTGCTCCGACAGCAGCCGGGCCAGCGAAATCTCCGCGCCCTTCTGCGCCAGCTCCAGCCACTGGCGGCGCTGGCCCTGCGGCTGGAACACGAGGTTGATGCGGTGGCCGCACTGCTCCTGCAGCGCCATGATCAGCTCGGGCTGGTCGAACTCGATGTTCAGGATGATGGAACCCGGCACGAACTTGTCGCCATAGTGCTGCGCCATGAACGCGGCCAGCACTTCGACCTCGATGGGGCATTCATCCATCGCCTCGCCCACCTGCGTGGGGAAGTACGCGCGGTCGCCAAGGTGGCGGCCGCCGCGCACCATCGCCAGGTTGACGCACGCGCGTCCGCCCTGCACGACGACGGCGATGATGTCGACGTCCGCATCGCCCGTCGTCTCCATGCTTTGCTGGTGCAGCACGCGCGACAGCGCCTGGATCTGGTTGCGCACGCTCGCCGCCTGCTCGAATTTCAAATCCTCGGCATACGCGAGCATCTTCTTCTCGAGTTCCTCCAGCACCTCGGTCTGGCGGCCGCGCAGGAATTTCGCGGCGTTGTCGACGTCGCGCTTGTAGTCTTCCGGCGCGATCAGGTCCACGCACGGCCCGCTGCAGCGGCCGATCTGGTGCAGCAAACAGGGCCGCGTGCGGTTGGCGAAGACGCTGTCCTCGCACGTGCGCAGCATGAACACCTTCTGCAGGAGCTGCATCGATTCCTTCACGGCCCACGCGCTCGGGAACGGCCCGAAGTACTGGTTCTTTTTATCCAGCGCGCCGCGGTAATAGGCCATGCGCGGATAGTCGCCCGCCGTCAGCTTCAGGTACGGGTACGATTTATCGTCGCGGAACAGGATGTTGTAGCGCGGCTTGAGCGTCTTGATCAGGTTGTTTTCCAGGATCAGCGCTTCGGCCTCGCTGTGCGTCACCGTCGTTTCCAGGCGCGCGATCTGCGACACCATCATCGCGATGCGGGGACTCGACAGCGTCTTCTGGAAATAGCTCGACACGCGCTTCTTGAGGTTGCGCGCCTTGCCGACGTAGAGGACCCTGTCTTCCGCGTCGAAATAGCGATACACGCCCGGCAGGTCGGGCAGCTTGGCCACCGTCGCCAGGACTTGTTCGCGCGCCTCCTCGCTGGGGCGCACGGGGGATTCCGCATCCTTCGTCATCGTCGCGATCAATTCCTCTTTCATGGCTTGCCACGCATCCGGACGGGCGCGCGGCGCCTTCGCCGGGGCCGGCCGCGGCCTGCGCCGCGGGGGTACTACGACTTCGTCTGTCACTTCCGCTACACCTATGCAGCGGACACTCCTTCGGGGGCCTGGGTGACGATGACGAACGCGACGCCGTAGTCGGCTTCGTCGCTGATCGTCACCTGGGCCGTGAGCCGGTGCGTCCGCATGAATTCATCGAGCGCCCCGCTGCATACAATGATCGGCTTGCCGCTCGGGGCGTTGAGCATCTGGGCCGAGCGCCAGGTCATGGGCATGCGCATGCCCAGTCCGATCGCTTTCGAGAACGCCTCCTTGGCCGAAAACCGCGTGGCCAGGAAACGCAGCCCCCGCACCTCGTTCTTGGCGCGACGGGCATGGTATTTGACGAGTTCCTCGGGGCCGAGGATCTTGTCGGCGAAACGCTCGCCGCTGCGCTTCAACGCAGCCTCGACGCGCGAGATCTGGACGATGTCCGTGCCGATCCCGTAGATCATCACTGGCCTCGCGCCGCGTAGGACACGCCCAGGCGCGCGGCGACCATGATCGCCTTCATCTCGCGCACGGCGTTCTCGAAACCCGCGAACAGGGCGTGCGCGACGATCGCGTGCCCGATGTTCAGCTCGTGGATCTCGGGGATCGCAGCGATCGGCTGCACGTTCGTGTAATGCAGGCCGTGGCCCGCGTTCACGCGCAGGCCGTGCTTCACGCCGGCGCGCACGCCCACCTTGACGCGCTCCAGTTCGCGCGCGTGCTCCTCGGCGTTTTCGGCTTCGGCGTAGCGGCCCGTGTGCAGTTCGATGACGGGCGCACCGACGGCGGCCGCGGCCGCGATCTGGGCTTCGTCCGCGTCGATGAACAGCGACACGCGGATGCCCTCGCCTTTCAGTTGCCGGATCGCGGCTTCCACTTCCTTCTGGTAGCGGACGACGTCCAGGCCGCCTTCCGTCGTCACCTCTTCGCGGCGTTCCGGGACCAGGCACACATCCTGCGGCTTCACCTTGCACGCGAAGTCGATCATCTCCTGCGTGACGGCCGCTTCCAGGTTCATGCGCGTGGCCAGTTGCGGGCGGATCGCGAGGACGTCGGCGTCCTTGATATGGCGGCGGTCTTCGCGCAGGTGCAAGGTGATCAGGTCGGCGCCCGCCTGCTCGGCCATCAGCGCGGCGCGCAGCGGGTCGGGATAGACGGTGCCGCGCGCGTTGCGGACGGTGGCGATGTGGTCGATGTTCACGCCCAGGTCGATCACCTGGCCGGCGGGTTGCAGGAAGCTCATGGTCGTAGTCTTTGTTCTTAAAGCTGCATCAGGTCGATTAGAATCTGGCGCGTGTTCAGCGGCGCGCCTCCCAGGTGATAGGCCAGCAGGAAGCGCATCAACTGCTTGCTCTGCGCCTTCGTCTGCGGGTCGGCGTAGTCTTCGCGTTCCATGTCGACGAGGGTCTTGCCGGACACCACCGGCCACGACTCCACGGCCTGCGCCGTGCGCGCGCCGCGTTCCGGGTCGACGACGTACAGGCCGTCCGGTTCGACCGGGGCGCGCGTCGTCGTGCAGCGCGTGAGGTCGGCGGCGACCCCGGTTTCCTTAAGTAAGGCCCGTTCGAATTTTCGCAAGGCGATCGGCGCCGGTTCGCCGTGCGCCAGTTCGTTCAGGGTGGCGACGTAATGGTTGAACAGCGCGGGGTGCGCGTCGTCGCGCGCCAGCAGTTTGACCAGCAATTCATTGAGATAAAAGCCGCACAACAGCGCGGTCTTTTCCAGCGGGAGCATGCCGCCGACCCACTCGGCGTCGATCAGCGTGCGCAGTTCGGACTTGCCGGAAAACGACACGGACAGCGGCTGGAACGTCTGCAGCACGCCGCGCAGTTTCGAGGTCGGCCGCTTGGCGCCCTTCGCGACGACGCCAATGCGGCCGTGATCGCGCGTAAAGAGGTCGACGATGAGGCTCGTTTCCTTGTACGGATAGCTGTGCAGCACGAAGCCGGGTTGGCCGACCACGCGGCCCTCGCGCGCAGGCGTACGACGCTTTGCGCTGGCTGTGGCCGGCGCATGCGCGTCCTGGTCGTTGTCGATGAGTTCGTCGTCGCGGCTGGGCATGCGGAGATGATACCCCGGCTTGTTACTCGTAACCGTAAGCGCGGAGGCCCGCTTCGTTGTCGGCCCAGCCGGATTTCACCTTGACCCAGATTTCCAGGTAGACGGGACCGCCGAACAGCTTTTCCATGTCGAGACGGGACTGCGTGGAAATCTCTTTCAGGCGCGCGCCCTTGTTACCGATGATCATGGCCTTGTGGCCGTCGCGCTCGACGAGGATGGCGGCGAAGATGCGGCGCAGGTTGCCTTCCTGCTGGAACTGCTCGATGAGCACGGTGCTCGTGTACGGCAGCTCGTCGCCCAGCAGGCGGAACACTTTTTCGCGCACGATCTCGGCCGCGAGGAATTTTTCGCTGCGGTCCGTGATGTCGTCCGGGCCGAAGATCGGCGGGTTTTCCGGCAGGTGGCGCTTGATCTCGGCTTCCAGCGCGTCGACCTGGAAACGGTGCTTCGCCGACACCGGCACGACCGCCGTGAAATCGCGCAGGCCCGCGACCTTCGCGGCGAACGGCATCAGCTCGGCCTTGTCCTTCATGCGGTCGGACTTGTTGATGACGAGGATGACGGGTACGTTCTTCGGCAGCAAGTCCAGCACCTGCTGGTCGGCCGGGCCGAACGTGCCGGCCTCGACCAGGAACAGGATCACGTCGGACGCCGTCAGCGTGTTCGACACGGTCTTGTTCAGCGTCTTGTTCAGCGCGTTCGCGTGGCGGGTCTGGAAGCCGGGCGTGTCGACGTAGATGAATTGCGCATCGTCGCGGGTCTGGATGCCGGTGATGCGGTGGCGCGTCGTCTGCGCCTTGCGCGACGTGATCGACACCTTGGCACCGATCAGCACGTTCATCAAGGTCGACTTGCCCACGTTCGGACGGCCGACGATGGCGATGTAGCCGCAGCGGAAGCCTTCCGGTGCGGTGTCGTTGGTCTCGGTGGTGGTCTCGATGTTCATGCTGGGGTGTTTCCTGACTTGTGATGCTGTTGTTGTTTCTGCTGCGACTGCGGCTCTTCGGCCTGCACCGTCAGCTCGCTCTGGTCGGTGGCGATGCCCGCCAGCTTCAGCTGGGCCGACCGGGGGCGCGACTTGCGCGCCGCGGACGGGCTTTTCTGCAGCAATTGCTCGGCCGTTTCCAGCGCGAGCCGCGCCGCGGCCTGTTCGCCGGCACGCCGGCTGCCGCCGCGGCCATAGACCTGGATGCCCAGCTTGGGCACGAGGCACTCGATCTCGAATTCCTGGCTGTGCGCGGCACCATGCGTGGCGACCACGTTATACGTGGGCAGCGAGATCTTTTTGCTTTGCAAGAACTCCTGCAACAGGGTCTTGGCATCCTTGCCGAGCGTACCCGGATCGACGGAATCGAGCAGCGGAATATAAAACGCACGGATCGCGTCGCGCGCCGCATCGAAGCCGCTGTCGAGGAAGATGGCGCCGAGCAGCGCTTCCAGCGTGTCGGCCAGGATCGACGGGCGGCGGAAGCCGCCGGATTTCAATTCACCCTCGCCCAGGCGCAGGAATTGCGAGAGTTCCAGCTTCTGGGCGATCTCGAACAGCGATTGCTGCTTGACGAGGTTGGCGCGCAGGCGAGAGAGGTCGCCTTCGGCCAGGTTGTTGAATCGTTCGTACAGGATGGAGGCGACGACGCAGTTCAGGATCGAGTCGCCGAGGAATTCCAGGCGCTCGTTATGCAGACTGCTGTGGCTACGGTGGGTCAGCGCCTGTTGCAGCAGGCCGGGGTCCCGGAACGTATAGCCTAGGCGAGTTTGCAATAACTGAAGATTCATTGTCGTACCAATCTAATGGGCCGGCGCCGCGCGCCGATCCCATCGCGCGCCTCCCGGCGTATTACTTGTCGGCCGTCTCGGCCTTGGCGGCGACGACGCCGCTCGGGTCGGTGGTGCCGGTAAAGTCCAGCAGCAGGCTGACATTGCCCGCCAGCGGAACCCGCTTCTCGTAGGCAAAGCTGATCTCGGTGCTGCCGCCGTCGCGCGTGATCACGAGGTCGCGGCCGGAAATGGCGGACACGTCGTTGACGCCGGCATTCTTGTCGAACGATTGCTGGATCTCGCGCACGGTGCCGCTGCCGGCCTCCGCCTTGGCCTTGACGATCGAATCCTTCACGGCCCGGTATTCGAAGAAGGCCGGCACCACCTTGATGGCCACCAGCGCCAGCGCACCCAGCACGATCAACACGACGATCAGGCCCGACAGCGAAACACCGCTCTCCGCACCGATCCGATACCGCTTGCCACCTTTCATCACACCCTCCGCGTCCGGCTTAGTGGATACCGCCGATGCGCTTCAGGTTGCCGAAGTTCATCCAAACAAACACAGCCTTGCCGACGATGTTCTTGTCCGGCACGAAGCCCCAGTAGCGGCTGTCTGCGCTGTTGTCGCGGTTATCGCCCATCATGAAATAATTGCCCTCCGGTACGATACAGGTAAATTCGTCGTAGGAATAGGTGCAATTTTCGTGATGGGGGAACTCCTCCACGGCGCTCTGGTTGTACGTGCGGGCACCGTCCATGTTCAGGATGCGGTGCGGCGCGTTCGTCAGCTTTTCCAGGAATTGCTTGTGGTAGACCGGGCGCTCGTCGTCCAGGTAATCGTCCATCGGCACGTACTCGACCGGCTGGCCGTTGACGGTCAGGCGCTTGTTCTCGTAGGTGATTTTATCACCCGGTACGCCGATCACACGCTTGATGTAGTCCTGGCTCGGATCCTTGGGGTATTTGAACACCATGACGTCGCCCCGCTGCGGATTGCCCACCTCGATGACCTTCTTGTTGACCACCGGCAGGCGGATGCCGTAGTCGAACTTGTTCACGAGGATGAGGTCGCCCACGAGCAGGGTCGGCACCATCGACGACGACGGAATCTTGAACGGTTCGAACAGGAAGGAACGCAGCACGAACACGAGCGCGATCACGGGGAAGAAGCTGCCGGAATACTCGACCCACGTCGGCTGGCGCAGGATCGATGCCTCCAGCACGGCGCGGTTGCCGTTGTCGACCTTGATGCCGTCGGCCGTCAGCTTCGCGTGGCGGGCGTCGTACTCGGCCAGCGCCGCGTCCGCCTTCGCACGGCGCTGCTTCGCGAGGACGAACACGTCCAGGCACCAGATGACGCCCGTGATCACCATGGCCACGAACAGGATCAATGCAAAATTGCCAAGGATCGGTTGCAGATTCATGTCTTATTTTTCTTCCACTTGGAGGATGGCGAGGAAGGCTTCTTGCGGGATCTCCACCGAGCCCACCTGCTTCATGCGCTTCTTGCCGGCCTTTTGTTTCTCAAGCAGCTTCTTCTTGCGGCTGACGTCGCCGCCATAGCATTTCGCCAGCACGTTCTTGCGCAAGGCCTTGACGTTCTCGCGCGAGATGATCGTCGCGCCGATCGCGGCCTGGATCGCCACGTCGAACATCTGGCGCGGGATCAGTTCGCGCATCTTCGCCGCGACCTGGCGGCCGCGGTAGGCGGCATTGGCGCGGTGCACGATGATGGCGAGCGCGTCGACCTTGTCGCCGTTGATCAGCATGTCGACCTTCACGACGTCCGACGCGCGGTATTCCTTGAACTCGTAGTCCATCGACGCATAGCCGCGCGACGTGGATTTCAGGCGGTCGAAGAAGTCCAGCACGATCTCGGCCATCGGGATCTCGTACACGAGTTTCACCTGGCGGCCGTGGTAGCTCATGTCCATCTGCACGCCGCGCTTGCCGGTGCACAGCGTGATGACGGCGCCGACATATTCCTGCGGCATGTACAGGTTCACGGTGACGATCGGCTCGCGCACCTCGTCGATCTTCGACACTTCCGGCATCTTCGACGGGTTGTCGACGCGCACCATGGAGCCGTCGCGCATCAGCACTTCGTACACGACGGTCGGGGCCGTCGTGATCAGGTCCTGGTCGAA
Source organism: uncultured Massilia sp. (assembly GCA_966211695.1). Lineage (GTDB taxonomy): Bacteria > Pseudomonadota > Gammaproteobacteria > Burkholderiales > Burkholderiaceae_D > Telluria. Next base: position 8,895 of record CBIHOW010000133.1, read on the forward strand.
TTCGCGCTCCAGGCGTTCCTGGATGACGTCCATGTGCAGCAGGCCCAGGAAGCCGCAGCGGAAGCCGAAGCCCAGCGCCTGCGACACTTCCGGCTCGTACTGCAGCGCGGCGTCGTTCAGCTTCAGCTTTTCCAGCGAGTCGCGCAGCGCGTCGTACTGGTTCGCCTCCACCGGGAACAGGCCGGCGAACACCTGCGGCTGCACTTCCTTGAAGCCGGGCAGCGGTTCCGGTGCCGGACGCGACGCCAGCGTGACGGTATCGCCCACCTTCGCGGCCTTCAGTTCCTTGATGCCGGCGATGATGAAGCCCACCTGGCCGGCTTTCAGCTCCGGCAGCTGCACGGAGCGCGGCGTGAACACGCCGACCTGCTCGACCAGCTGCTGGGAGCCCGTCGCCATCAGGAGGATCTTGTCTTTCGGACGCAGCGTGCCGTTCTTCACGCGCACCAGCATCACGACGCCGACGTAGCTGTCGTACCACGAGTCGACGATCAGCGCCTGCAGCGGACCGTCCGGATCGCCTTCCGGCGGCGGCACCTTCGCGATCAGCGTTTCCAGCACGTCTTCCACGCCCAGGCCCGTCTTGGCCGAGCAGGTGGTGGCGTCGGTGGCGTCGAGGCCGATCACGTCCTCGATTTCCTGCTTGGCGCGGTCCGGGTCGGCGTGCGGCAGGTCGATCTTGTTCAGGATGGGCACCACTTCCACGCCGAGGTCCAGCGCCGTGTAGCAGTTGGCGACGGTCTGCGCTTCCACGCCCTGCGACGCGTCGACGACGAGCAGCGCGCCTTCGCATGCGGACAGCGAGCGCGACACTTCATAGCTGAAGTCGACGTGGCCCGGGGTGTCGATCAGGTTCAGGTTATAGGTCTGGCCATCGCGCGCCTTGTAGGACAGCGCCGCGGTCTGGGCCTTGATGGTGATGCCGCGCTCGCGCTCCAGGTCCATCGAGTCGAGCACCTGCTCGTCCATTTCACGTTCCGACAGGCCGCCGCACAGCTGGATGATGCGGTCCGCCAGGGTCGATTTACCGTGATCGATGTGGGCGATGATGGAAAAGTTACGTATGTTTTTCATTAACAAACTCAAAACCAAAAAGAGCGGCACGCGGCCAGGCCGGCAGGGTTCGATCCTGCCGGCGCAATACGAAAAAAGCGCCGCGTCTGGGGGACGGAAAGTTCCCCGGGCGAGCGCCTTATCGGGCGAATCGCGGCTCATGAAGGCCGCGGCTTGACCCGCAAGCTGCCCATTTTACCGGATTTCGAGCCAGAAAGCCCGGTTTCCGGGGGACGACCACGATTCAAGTTGGGCAAGGTGCCGCCGTTAATGGATCATCGGCTGCCCGCCGCCCTATATTCCGCCACCATGATCTACACGTCCGAACCGCAGCAATGGCGCGCCCAGCTTTCCTTGCCCATCGAGCAACGCATCCTGTCCTTGCCCGATGAGGTGCGCGACGTCGTGCACCAGGTGAACATGGCCACCGGACTGGACGCCGTGCCCGCCCCATGCGTGCCGGACGCCGTCCTGCAGGCAGACTTGCGCGCCGCCCTGGGGGGCATGCCGGCTGTCGTGCGCGACCTCGTGAGCCCGCTGCTGCTGGGCATTTGCACGGGCCGGGGACTCGGGTCGTCGGGCATCACGGACATCGTCGCGGATGCCGTCGACGGCCGCATCCTCGGCTGTGTCGTGCTGCTCGACATGGATCTGCTGGAAACGCATACGGCCAATTCCTGGGCTACGTGGAAAGAAAACCTGCCGTTCGGCGGCCCCGGCTTTTCGCTGGCCGCGACGATCGCCGCCCCGCACGACGACACCCGCGCCCACGCCCTGCAATTCCTGCTGCTGCATGAATTGGGCCACGTCGTGACGGCGGGCGGATCGTTCTTGCCGCGCTGGTGGGAACCGGTGCCGGCCGCGCTCTTCCCGTTCCTCGACCTGAGCTGGCATGTGAATGCCGCCGGGCGCTTCGTGCCGTGGAACAGCTCGGATTTCGACCTGCGCGGCGCCGTCGATTTCTACGGCACGAATCAGTTGCACAGCGATGCCATCGTGACCGCATATGCCGGCCTGGAAGGCAGCGATTTTCCCAGCCTGTACGGGGCGACGAATCCGTATGACGATTTCGCGGAATGCTTCGCGAGCTATGTTCACACCGAACTGCTGGGGCGGCCGTACGTGTTGCGGGTCGATTACGACGGCGTGCCGCAGGCGACGCTGGACAGTTTCTGGGCCAGTCCGCGCAGCGAGGCGAAGCGGGTGTTCATGCGGGGTTTGCTCGGTGAATCGAACATGGTGCCCGTTGCCAACGAGGCGCTCCTACTCGTTCCAGCATGATCCGTCGCCCCCGCGCAGGCGGGGGCCCAAGTTTGCTTGCGTTTCGACGGCGCATATAGAATTGGATCCCCGCCTGCGCGCACTGCTGTCCGGAATAATATTGCTGTGCTGCTCATCAGGTCCCTCCAAGT
>CBIHOW010000134.1:0-11244 GCA_966211695.1 uncultured Massilia sp.
CGCCCATGTCGGCACCCTTGCCGTGCTGGACGAGCACGAGACCGATGATGGCCAGTGCGGAGATGACCTGTACGACGACGACCAGATTGAACAACACGTTCATTGTTTATTCCATTCCAAGGTTGACTACGTTTGCAAAAAACTTTGCCACTACGTCGTCCCTGCGAAGGCAGGGACCCAAGTTTGCACACATGACGGCAGCGCTTGCAACTTGGGGGGATAGCGCCAGTGGCGCTATCCCGCCTACGCGGGAACGACGGTTTCAAGTACCCGGACTGGAATTCCAACCCGGTCTATTCAAGCTGCGCGAATGATGGCAAGAAAATCTTCCGCCTTCAAGGCCGCGCCGCCGATCAGCCCGCCGTCGATATCCGGCTGGGCCAGCAACTCCTTCGCATTCTCCGGCTTCATGCTGCCACCATACAGGATAGGCACGATGTCCGCCGCATCCGCATTGCGCGCCTTCAGCTGCGCGCGCAATTGCGCGTGCACTTCCTGCGCCATGGCCGGCGTCGCGTTCCTGCCGGTGCCGATGGCCCACACGGGCTCATAGGCCACGACGATTCTATCCACCGAGGCCGCGTCGAGCGCTTCCAGCACCGCGTCGAGCTGGGCGCCGACCACCTGCGCCGTCTCGCCCGCTTCGCGCTGCTCCAGCGTTTCGCCGACGCACACGATCGGGGTCATGCCCTCGGCCAGCACCGCCAGCGCCTTCTTCGCCACCAGCGCGCTGTCTTCGCGGTGGTAGGCGCGGCGCTCGGAGTGGCCGACGATCACGTAGCGGCAACCGAACTCGGTCAGCATCTTCGCGCAGACCTCGCCGGTGTACGCGCCGAACGCATGGACGGAGACATCCTGCGCGCCCCACGCGAGCGGCGTACCGGTCAGCACGTCCTCGCACTGCTGCAGGAACGGCGTCGGCACGCAGACGGCGCAGGATGCGCGTGCGTTGTCGAGGCCGGCGACGATCCCCTTCAGCAAAGCTTCATTGGCCGCTCGGCTGCCATTCATCTTCCAATTGCCTACGATGAGTTTGGCACGCATTACAACCTCACGGTCAAATAACCCGTTATTGTAACGGGCGTTGAAAAACCGGTCAAACCGGGCCTGGCATGGTTGTTCAGTCGCTTATTCATTGTATTTTTTCAGTGTCCGGCCACACGCAGCATGATCTTGCCGACGTGTGCGCTGCTTTCCATCAGCGTGTGCGCCGCGGCCGCTTCTTCGAGCGGGAAGGTCTGGTAGATGACGGGCTTGATTTCACCGGCGGCCAGCAGCGGCCACACGCGTTCGCGCAGTTCGCGCGCGATCTGCGCCTTGAAGGCCACCGGGCGCGGACGCAGGGTGGAACCCGTGATCGTCAGGCGCCGGCGCAATACCTGGCCCAGGTCGACGTTCGCCTTCGCCCCGCCCAGCAGGGCGATGATGACGATGCGGCCGTCGTCGGCCAGACAGGAGATTTCCCGCGCCACGTAGTCGCCGCCCACCATGTCGAGCACGACGTCGACGCCCTTCCCGCCCGTCAACTCCTTGACGATGGGCGCGAAGTCCTCGGTCTTGTAATTGATGGCGCGCTCGGCGCCCAGGTCTTCGCACGCGCGGCATTTGTCGCTGCTCCCGGCCGTCGCGAACACGCGGTGGCCCAGCGCCTTCGCCAGCTGGATCGCCGTGGTACCGATGCCGGAGCTGCCGCCCTGCACGAGCAGCGTCTCGCCTTCGCCCAGCGCGCCGCGCTGGAACACGTTGCTCCACACGGTGAAGAACGTTTCCGGCAGCGCGGCCGCCTCGAGCGCCGTCAAGCCTTGCGGCACCGGCAGGCATTGCGCGAGCGGCGCCGCGCAGTACTCGGCATAGCCGCCGCCCTGCACGAGAGCGCAGACGAGGTCGCCCTTCTGGAATCCGCTGTCGCCGAGGTCGCCGTCGACGATCTCGCCGGCCACTTCGAGACCCGGCAGGTCGGACGCGCCGGGCGGCACGGGATACTGGCCCAGCCGCTGGAACACGTCGGGCCGGTTGACGCCGGCCGCGTGGACGCGGATGAGGACTTCACCCGGTTTCAATTGCGGTACGGGGCGCTCGCACGGCTTGAGCACCTCCGGTCCGCCTGGTTGGACAATTTCGATAGCACGCATGGCATACCCTAGTTAAATGATGAGCAATGGTACTCCATCGGGCCAGATCGCCCAAGCATGCTGCGCCAGAAAATGGCTGCTATCGCTAACAATGAGCAAGAAAATGCTCAGTTAAAGGCAAAATGTAGTAAATTTACTGCTGAGCTCACGGATCATGTAGTAGTCGGACGGACGCACAAAACGACACCGCCAGCCTCGAAAGGCTGGCGGTGTCGGGAACGTTGTGTGTGCGAAACAGGACGGCCGGGCAGCATGCGAACTCACCGGCGGCGCCGGCGCACGCGACCTGCCTGCCGCGTTCAGCGCATCACGTTACTTCTTGTCGTTCTTGTGGCTCTGCGCGCCTGCCTTGGCGTGCTGCTCCGGCGTGCCGCCGCGGGTGCCGCCGCTCGATTGATTACCGCTTTGCTGGCTGCCACCGCCCTGGCTCTGCTGGCTGCCGTCGTTCTTGTGGCTCATCGAGCCGGCACGGCGTGCCTCTTCCGACGTGAACTCGTGGGCATTGCCCGAGGCGTGCGCAGCCTTGCCGCCTTCCGAGGCGATTTCACGCTGCTTTTGCGGGTCCATCGATGCGAAACCGCGGTTGCTGGTATCGCCGCTCTGGTTGTTGCCCTTGTTGCCGCCTTGATTGTTGCCTTGGTTTGCCATGATTGCCTCCAATAGTTGAGTTGTCGTACAGCTCATGAAAACTGCTTGAGGGGTTCTCATCGTAGTCCCGCGAAGGCGGACAGGACACCAAGGTTTGGCCATGCGCGCGTAGGACGATGCCTCATACCCGGGTCGGCATCGTCCTTACATCACAAGGTAACTAGAACGTTCAAGAACCGCTGCCGCCCGAGTGCGATTGCGTCGGCAGCGGCGTGCCCGGCTTCCAGTTGCGCGACATCGCTTGCGCTTCGTCGACCTGTTCCTGGCTCATCTGCTTGACGAGCGATGCGCGCTGCTCGATGGCATTGCGGTGGCCATTGGCGGCCGCGAGGTTGCACAGCATGTAGGCGAGGACGAGGTCTTGCGGCATCCCCGCCACGTGGTAGCGGTACATCAGGGCGAGCGCATGCTGGGCGTCCGGATGGCCCTGCTCGGCGGCCTTGCGGAACCATTGCACGGCCAGTTTCTGGTCCTGGGGGACGGAATTGCCCGTGTAGTACATGGCGCCGATCACGTATTGCGCGTCGGCCTTGCCCTGCACGGCAGCCTTGTAGTGCCAGGCGAACGCCTGCTTGTAGTCGCGCGGCACGCCGCGGCCCATGTAGTACATCAGGCCCAGCAAATGCTCCGCGTCCGCGTTGCCGGCCTTGGCAAGCGGCGTGATTTCCTTCAGGGCCAGCGCGTAATTGCGGGCATTGTAGGCATTGGCGCCCTCCGCCAGGCCCGCCATCGCACTACCGTGCAGGCCCAGCGCGAACAGGATCGCAACGGTCAGTTTTCTCATTGTCTCGTTCGGATTTCGTGAGGCTCTGCCTCTTTGTTCTTTTGGGCACGTCGATAAACCTGCTGCGCGTTGCACTGCTGCCCTGCGATGCTCGCTGTACTATTCGTACAGCTGCGCTTCTCGGACAGCATTGCCGCCGCTCGCGACGGTTTCTCGAAGTGTCCTTTCGCTTCGAGATAAATCTTCAGTCTATTTCCAGCTTACTTTCCCCAGCCCGTCGACCGCGACCTTGCGGTTCTGGGGCTTGCCGTACACGGTGACGGAACCCATGCCGGACAAATTCAGGTTCGCGTTCTGGCGCGCCGTCACGCGCGCGTTGCCGAGGCCGGACAGGTCGATGTCGACGGAGTCCGCGTTACACTGCTGTGCGTCCAAATTGCCCAGCCCGCCGAGGTCGGCCTTCAGCCATTTCGCGCGCCCCGCCAGCGAGATGTACCCCGCACCTTGCAGGTTCAGTTCGACGCCCTCCCCGTTCAGGCCCTGCATCTGCATGCTGCCGATCCCGCCCAGGCTCGCCCGCACGAGGCGGTAGTTGCAAACGATCTTCATCGAGCCCGCGCCGTCCAGCGTCAGTTCCAGTTCGTCGCCGGAAAAGCCGGAGATTTCCGTCGTGCCCAGGCTTTCGGACGTCACCGCGCGTAGCGCCGGCAGCACGAGTTCCGCGTGCAGCGAGCCGGTGCGCACGTGGCCGCGGACGTCCGTATCGATGTTCAGCGTGTCGCCGTTCTGCGACGTCATCGTGCGCTCCAGGTAGCGCGATTCGCCCGTGATCGTCAGGGCCGGCGTGGCGCCCTGGCGGATCTTCAGGTCGACGGCGCCGTCGACCTTGACCCGCACGACGCGGGCATCGACAGGCCGCGTCTCGGTCGTGACGTCGGGCGCGGCATGCGCAAACCCAAGGACGAACAACTGCGCGAGCCACAGGGCGGCACCGACGGGGGCGAGCGAGAAAATCTTGTTCATCCGATTCTCCGAATTCCTGTTTTTGTTTTGTAAGGGTTGGTGTTTATGGAAAACAGGATAAACGGACGGCCTCTCCCGCCCCAGCGGATTGCGACGAACTGCAAAAATGACCACCTGAGCGACATAGGGACGGGCTGGCATGCATAGGCGAGCCGGTCATTATCGCGCGCCGGGGCACCGGGAAATGTCACCGTTTGTCACCGTTTGTCGTGGATGTATGTATCAACAATTCATGCCATCCATGCATTTGTTGCGTTAAGATAAATTCGATGCCCCTAACCCATAACCATAAAGGTGATCAATGCGCTTGCGCCATTTGCCTGCCCTGTTTGCCGGCCTGTCGCTCTCGCTGGCCGCGGCCGCCGCGACCAGCGACCAGTGGACCCTGCCGGTCAACGTCAAGAAGCTCGACAACGGCCTGACGGTCGTCGTCTCCGAAGACCACAGCTCGCCGACCGTCGGCGTCTCCGTCGTGTACCACGTCGGCATGCGCCTCGAGCCGCGTAACCGCACGGGCTTCGCCCACCTGTTCGAGCACCTGATGTTCCAGGGCACGCCGAACGCGCCGAAGGGCGTGTTCGACCGCGCCATCACGGGCGGCGGCGGCCGCAACAACGGTTCCACGCGGCCCGACTTCACCAACTACATCGAGACCGCGCCCGTGTCGTCGCTGGAGCCGATCCTGTGGCTCGAGGCGGACCGCATGAAGACGCTCGACTTCAACCCGGCCACGCTGAAGAACCAGCAGGACGTGGTCAAGGAAGAGATCCGCGTGAACGTCAAGAACCAGCCTTACGGCGGCTTCTTCTGGCTCGACATCAGCCAGCTCGGCTTCCAGAAATGGGAGAACAACCACGACGGCTACGGCAGCTTCGAAGACCTCGAGGGCGCGAGCCTGGACGACGTGCGTGCCTTCCACCGCGACTACTACGGCCCGAACAACGCCGTGCTGGCGATCGCCGGCGACGTCACGCCCGCGCAGGGCTTCGCGCTGGCGCAGAAGTACTTCGGCGGCATTCCGGCCCGTCCCGTGCCGAAAGGTTCCGACTTCTCGGAAGGCCTGAACACGCAGGAAAAACGCATCGAGCAGAGCGACGCGCTGGCCCAGGTGCCGGCCGTGGCGGTCGGCTGGAAGGTGCCGGACCAGGGCAGCGCCGACCAGGCCCCGATGGCCGTGCTGTCCGAGCTGCTGGCCGGCGGCGACGCGTCGCTGTTCTACCAGGGCATGGTCAAGGGCCGCGAGATCGCGCTGAACGTCCAGGGCGGCTTCGGCCTCACCGGCCCGTTCGAATACGGCGGCCCCACCCTGTTCACCGTGTTCGGCCTGTACAAGCCGAACAGCAGCGCCGACGCGATGCTGGCCGCGATGGACGAGCAGATCGCGAAGGTCGTCAAGGACGGCGTCGACGCCGCCACCCTGAAGCGCGTGAAGACCCGCATGCTGGCCGACTGGAACAACGACCTGGAAAACATCCTGTCGCGCGCCGACACGCTCGCCAAGCTGCAGACGCTGTGGGGCGACGCCAACGTCGTCAACAAGGTGCCCGGCTGGATCGAGGGCGTGACGTCGGCCGACCTGCAGCGCGTGGCCGCCACGTATCTGACGAAGGCGAACCGCACCGTCATCGACCGCAAACCGGCAGTAAAGAAATGAGGAGCGCCCCGATGAATAAACTGATGCTGACGATGATCGTGGGTGCCTTGTTCTCCCACCCGGCCTTTGCCGCGGACGTGCCGAAAGAGACGATGCCGGCCGCCATGCCGGCCTACGCGAAAGACAAACCCCTGCCCGTCCCGCACATCGGCAAGAAGACCCTGGCCAACGGCCTGCAGGTGTGGATCGTGCCGCGCACCGGCATCCCGCGCGTGGACATGGTGCTGGCCGTGCGCGACGCGGGCTTCGCCGCGGACGATGCGAAGCACCCCGGCTTCGCCGAACTGCTGGCCGGCCTGCTCAACGAAGGCACCGCGAAGCGCGACTCGCGCGCGATCGCGGAAGCCGCGCAGGGCATGGGCGGTTCCGTGGCGGCCGGCGCCAGCGCGGACGGCATCTCGGTCCAGGCCAGCGCGCTCGCGTCGCAGGCCGGTCCGATGATGCAGCTGCTGGCCGAAGTCGCGCGCACGCCGTCCTTCCCCGAGAATGAAGTGGCGCTGGCCAAGGCGAACGCGCTGCAAAGCCTGCGCGTGTCCGAGACGCAGCCGCGCTTCCGCGCCGAGCGCGCGATCAGCCGCGCGATCTACGGCGACCATCCGTACGGCCACATGACGCCGACGGCCGAGGCGATCGAATCGACCACCCGCGACCTGCTGCGCGCCGAGCACGCGAAACGCTTCCGTCCGGAGCGCGCGCTGCTCGTGATCACGGGCCGCATCAAGGAAGCGGACGCGTTGAAACTCGCGCAGCAGGCGTTCGGCGACTGGAAGGCAAGCGGCCCGGCGACCGCCGAAGTGCCCAAGGCCCCGGCCACGGCGAAGCCCGTGCACCTGCTGCTGGAACGGGGCGACAGCGTGCAGTCGACGATCCGCCTGGGCAGCCCCGGCATCGCCGCAACGGCCTCCGACCAGATCCCGCTGCGCCTGGCCAGCACGATCCTGGGCGGCGGCTTTTCGAGCCGCGTGAACATCAAGCTGCGCGAGGAAAAGGGCTATACCTACGGCGCCTCGGCGGGTGCGCGCCTGCTGCGCGAAGGCGGCGGCATCGTCGGCGGCGCGGACGTGCGCAATGAAGTCACGGGTGCCGCGCTGACCGAGTATTTCAACGAGTACAAGCGCATCGGCGCGGACCTCGTCTCGCCGGACGAGATGAAGATGCACAAGCGCTACGTGGCGGGCGGCTACCTGCTGAGCAACCAGATGCAGCGCGCCGTCGCCAACACGCTGGCCGCCAACTGGCTCGTGGGCCTGCCGGCCGAGTTCCTGGGCCAGTACGTGCCGCTGATCGAAAAGGTCACGCCGGAACAGGTGCGCGACGTCGCGAAGAAGTATTTCGCGCCGGAGAACCAGTCCATCGTCGTGGTGGGCGATTCGAAGGCGGTCGGCGAGCAGCTGAAGGCGTTCGGGGACTTCACGGTGACCGACAAGTAACCGCACGGGTCCCTGGACGCCGGTCCAGGGACCTTATTTCTTGGCCGACTGCTTCGATCCGCCGCTCGACGACTGCTTGGTCTCGCCGTGCTGCGCGCGCTGCTTGTTCACGATGCGCGACGCGACCTCTTCCTCGCGGCCGGGATAGCGGTGTTCCTTCTTGAATTCCGTCTCGAGCTTCTTGTACTCGCGCTCGCGTTTCGGGCTGGCTCCCTTGGGCATGATGGCCTCCATCGGTGGCAATGATGGCGCCAGATTAGGCCGATGGCGGGCGAATGTACGTGCGCTGCCGCACGTTGAGCGCGTGGGCGGCCTCCGCCCACGAGGAACGCAAATCAGCCCTGCAGCGCTTTCTCGAGATCCTCGAGCTCCGCCGGCTTGACGAGGTGCGCATCGAACCCCGCCTCCTGCGCTTTTCTCCGGTCTTCCGGCGAACCGTAGCCGGTATGCGCGACGAGGCGGATGGACGCCAGCTGCGGATGCTGCTTGAGCATGCGCGCCAGCTCGTAGCCGTCCACGCCCGGCAGGCCGATGTCGAGCACGATCACGTCCGGGCGCAGCTCCAGCGCCATCTGCACGAGGTTGCCCGCGTCCGCCGTCGTGTGCGCCTCGTAGCCCATCTCGGCCAGCAGGAAGGCCATCATTTCCATCGCATCGACGTTGTCGTCGACGAGCAGGATCCTGCGGCCGCCCGACGCCGGTGCCGGCGCGCCGGACGGCGCCTGGGCCGCCTGCGCTCCTTGCTCCGCCGTGCGCAGCACCGGCAGCTCGACGGTGAACGTGGAGCCGAGGCCGATGCCGGGGCTCGTGGCGGACAGGCGGCCGCCGTGCATCTCGAGCAGGCGCGAGACGAGCGACAGGCCGATGCCGAGGCCTTCCGGCGCGCGGTCCGGCGGCACGGCGGCCTGGGCGAACATGCCGAAGATGCGCGACAGGTTGTCCTCGGCGATGCCGATGCCGTTGTCCTGCACGGCGATGCGCACGACGGCGCCCGCGAGCGTCACCTCGACCTTGATGCGGCCGCCCTTGGGCGTGAACTTGGCCGCGTTGTGCAGCAGGTTGCCCATCGACTGCGCGAGGCGCACCGGGTCGCCCATCAGCCAGATCTGGCGGTCCGGCTGGACGACTTCCAGCTTGTGCTCGCGCGCCGCGATCAGCGGGCCGGCCGTTTCGACGGCCTGCGCGATCACGCCTTTCAGTTCGACCTCTTCCTCGCGCAGCACGATCTTGCCCTCGGAAATGCGCGCCACGTCGAGCAGGTCGTCGACGAGGTGGGCCAGGTGGTCGACCTGGCGCGTGATGACGTCGCGCGCGCGCGCCTGGCGCTCGATCGCGCCGTTGCCGGAGGCGCCCAGCAGCGCCGCCGCATTGCGGATCGGCGACAGCGGATTGCGCAGCTCGTGCGCGAGCGTCGCGAGGAATTCGTTCTTGTTCGCGTCGGCCGCGCGCAGCAGCGCTTCCATCTCCTTGCGGCGCGTGATGTCGCTCGTCACGCGCGCCACGCGGTACACCTCGTCGCGCCGGTCGCGCACGGGGAACAGGCGGTCGCGCACCCAGCGCGGCGAGCCGTCCGGCATCACCACGCGGAATTCCGCTTCGTAGTGCGGCGTGGCCTGCACGGCATCCCACAGCGACGCGACATAGGCGCGGTCGTCGGGATGCACGGCCGTGAGCCAGCTGCCCGGCTCGCGCTCCAGCGTCTCGATGGCGCGGCCCCAGATCGTCGCGTAGGCCGGGCTCACGTATTCGAGCGTGCGCGCCGGCACGGAGAACATCCAGAACACGTCCTCGATATTGTCGGTGAGCTGGCGGAAGCGCTCCTCGCTGTCGCGCAGCGCGCTCTGGGTCTGGCGCATGCGCAGCAGCGCGTTGACGTTGGCGACCAGTTCGTCGGCCTCGATCGGCGCGGCGAGATAGTTGTCGGCGCCGCCCTCCAGGCCGCGGATCTTGTCGGCGCGGCCCGTCAGCGCGGCCGACGTCTGCAGCACGAGGACCATCGCGCTGTCCGGGTCGGCCTTGATGCGGCGGCACACCTCGATGCCGTTGATGTCCGGGAGCTTCACGTCGAGCAGCACGAGCGCGACGCCGCCGCGCTTGACGACGGCCAGCGCGTCGGTGCCGTTGGTCGCCTCGACGACGTCGAAGCCGGCGCTTTGCAGGATGCGCGTCTTGGCGTAGCGGGCGCCGTCGTTGTCGTCGACGTTGAGGATCAAAGTCTGGGTAGTCATGTTGCGTTCCTCAGGGCTGCGGAGGTTGGGCCGGGAAGAGGCGCGGCAGCACGAGGCTGAAGGTGGAGCCGACGCCGGGCTGGCTGACCACGTCCACGCGGCCGCCGAGAAGATCCGCGAGCTTGCGGCACAGGGGCAGGCCGAGACCCGTGCCCTTGCTGCGCCGCTGCAGCGGGTGTTCGATCTGGCTGAACTCTTCGAAGATCAACTGCAGGTTGTCCGGGCTGATGCCGATCCCGGTGTCGGCCACCGCGAACGTGATCGTGTCGGCCTCGGGGTCATGGAAGGCCGACACGCGTACCGCGCCCTGCTCGGTGAATTTCAGGGCGTTCGACATGAAGTTACGCAGCACCTGCGAGATCTTGCCCTCGTCCGAATCGAACGCCTCGGTATAGGCGCACGGTTCGAAGATCAGGTCGACCCGCGCCTCGTCGACGAGCGGCCGCATCATCGCCTTGAGGGCGCGGAACAGGTTGTCCACGACGACGGGCGCCACCACCACCTCGACGCGGCCCGCCTCGATCTTGGCCAGGTCGAGCAGGTCGTTGACGAGTTCCGACAGGTCGGCCGCGGCGGCCTCGATGTAGCGCACCTGGCGCTCCTGTTCCGGCGTCAGGTCGCCGTCCATGCGGTCCAGCAGCAGCTTGGCCAGCGCGCGGATCGACGACAGCGGCGTGCGCAGTTCGTGGCTCGTGTTCGACAGGAAGCGCGACTTCATCTCGTCCGCGCGGCGCAGGCGCTCGGCCTTGTCCTCGATCTCCGCATACAGCGCGACGATGCCGCGGTTCGTGTCTTCCAGCTCGCGCGTCAGCGACAGCAGGTCTTCCTGGCGCTCGCGCAGTTCGGCCAGCGTGGCGACCAGTTCGCGGTTCTGCAACTGCAGTTCGTTATACGTGTTCGCGACGGGACTGTCCTTGGCCAGCTGCGCCGCGATCTCCCCCAGGCGCGCATTGTCGATCCACAGCTGCGGCGGCAACGCCTTGCGCATCGTGATCACGCCCTGCGTGACGTCGCATTCGTCCATCAACCGGTGCGCGGTGACGACCGCGTCGTCCGACAATGCGCCGTGCGCGCCGTTGCCCGCGCTGATCGTCACCTCCAGGTACTGGCGCCGTCCGGCCTCGCGGATGAGGAACGCGGCGCGGCCGCCGAAGCTGGCGCCGCGCGCCACTTCCGAGACGGCGGTGGCAACGCGCACCTGGTCCTGCTGCGAAAACCCGAGCAGGTGCGAGACCTGGCGCGCGCGCTGGCGCACGAGCACGACGTCCTGCTCGTCGTCGAGGCCCACGGCGAGGATGCGTTGCACGTTCATGGCATTCTCCGGCGCGCGACCAGCACCATCGCGTCGTCGCGGCGGCGGATGAAGTCGCGCATCAGCACGGCCGCCACGAGCGCGGGCGCGTGC
>CBIHOW010000135.1:0-10800 GCA_966211695.1 uncultured Massilia sp.
CGCTGGAGATCCTGCAGGACCGCATCGAACAGCTCGACCGCTACGCCGAGCACCGCCCGCTGGGCCTCAGCCTCGGCCTCTACCAGGGCAACCTGCTGAACCGGAAACTGAAGGAAGAGTATTTCAACGGCGTGCGCGAAGTGATGCTCAAGCCCGTCGGGCAATCGCTGGAATCGTACCTGGCCGACGTCAACGGCAACGCGGGCCAGCTGCAGCCCATGAACAAGCCGGCCGGCAGCACGGCTCCCGCCGCCGACGCGCCGCAGCAGTTCAAGGACGCGTCGCCCGCCGACACCGAGGACGCCTACAACGCGCTCAAGACCTACCTGATGCTGGGCGATAAATCGCGCGCCGAAAGCGCCCACCTGAACGACCAGCTCACCCGGTTCTGGCGTAACTGGCTGGAATCGAACCGCGGCGCGATGCCGCGCGAGCAGATGATTCGCAGCGCCGAACGCATGATCTCGTTCTACCTCGCGCAGGTGAACGACCCGTCCTGGCCCGTCATCGACACGCGCCTCGCCCTCGTCGACCAGACCCGCGAGAGCCTGCGTCGCGTCGTGCGCGGCATGCCGGCGAGGGAACGCGTGTACGCCGACGTGAAGGCGCGCGCCGCCACCCGCTATCCGTCGATCACCGTGGCCCGCATCGTCGGCGACCAGGACAAGGACCTCGTCCTCGGCAGCTATGCCATCTCCGGCGCCTTCACGCGACAGGCGTGGGAAGGCTTCGTGCAGCAGGCGTTCCGCGACGCCGCCAACCGCGAGCTGCAGAGCGCGGACTGGGTGCTGAAGACCGCGGCGCGCGACGATCTCACGCTGGAAGGCAGCCCGGAACAGATCCAGAAATCGCTCGTCGACCTGTACAAGGCGGAGTACGCGCGCGAATGGCAGAAGTTCATGCAGGGCGTGACGGTGAAGGACCTCGAAGGCTTCGACGGCGCCGCCGCCGCCATGAACCGCCTGGGCGATCCGCAGAACTCGCCCATCAACAAGCTCGTGGCCACCGTCTACGAGCAGACGTCGTGGGACAACCCGACGCTGGCCGGCGCCACCCTGCAGCGCGCGCAGACCGGCATCACGGGCTGGTTCCGCGAAACGATCCTGCGCCAGAAGCCGGCCATCGTGAACGTCAGCCTGCCGGCGCCGGGCACGCAGCCGGCGAATGCGCCCGCGCTGGGCCCCGTCGGCCGCGAATTCGCCGGCGTCGCCCGCCTCGTCGTCGCACGCGACAAGGACGCGTCGCTGATGCGCGGCTACGTCGACAACCTGTCGAAACTGCGCGCCCGCTTCAACCAGATCAAGAACCAGGGCGACCCCGGCCCGGGCGCCAAGCAGCTGATGCAGCAGACCTTGGACGGCAGCGGTTCCGAACTGGCCGACGCGCTGAAATACGTGGACGAACAGATGCTGGTGGGGATGACGGACGCCCAGCGCCAGGCGCTGCGCCCCGTGCTCGTGCGCCCGCTGATGCAGACGTTCGCCGTGATCGTGCAGCCGGCGGAAGCGGAAATCAACAAGGTGTGGGCCGCGCAGGTGGTGCAGCCGTTCAACCGCGACCTGGCGACCAAATATCCGTTCTCGACGGAGTCCAAGGCCGAGGCGAGCAATGCGGAGATCGGCCAGATCTTCGGTCCGGACGGCGCGATCGCGAAATTCTTCAACACGACGGTGGGCCCGCTGGTCGTGCGCCGCGGCGATTCGCTCAGCCCGCGCACGTGGGCCGACATGGGCGTCAACCTGGCGCCGAACGTCGTCGCGAGCTTCCCCGGCTGGGTCGCACCGCTGGCCGCCGGCGGCGTCGCCAACGCGGCGGCGAGCAGCGGCGGCGAGGCCCAGACCCGCTTCGACCTGCAGGCGCTGGGCACGCAGGGCGCCACCGAATTCACGGTGGAGATCGACGGCCAGTCGCTGCGCTGGCGCGGCCAGCCGCAGCCGTGGGTGCACATGGTGTGGCCGAATCCGCAGGGTGTGCCGGGCGCGAAGATCACCGCGCTCACGCCGGAAGGCCGCAACGTCGTCGTGCTCGATGAGCCGGGCCACTTCGGCCTGAAGAAGATGATCGACGCGGCCCAGCGCAAGCGCAAGCCCGACGGCTCGTTCGAACTGTCGTGGCAGGCCGGCGGCGTCACGGTGACGGCGAACCTGAAGGTCTTGCCGGCCGCGCCCGCACCGGCACCCGTGCAGGCATCCGCGTCGGGCCAGGGCTTCAAGCGCCTGCGCCTGCCGGAGACGATCACGGCGCCGCGCACCGCCGCGGTGGCACCGGCCGCTGCGCCGGCCGCGCCGGTACGCACGGCGCAAGCGGGAGGCGCGCAATGACCCGCCTCACCACCCCCGTCAGCGTCGGCTATTTCGGCAAGCTGCCCAGCCGCGGCGACTTCGTGCGCGGCAGCGCCAGTCCGGCACTCCTGAAAGTGCTGGACGACTGGCTGTCGGAAGCGATGGATCTCATGAGCACCAACGCGCGCTGGAAGCTCGCGTACGACGCGGCCGCGCCGCTGCATTTCGCGTTCGTCGGCCCGCGCCGCCGCCACGCGATCGGCGGCCACATCGTCGCGAGCAGCGACGAATCGAGCCGGCGCTATCCGTTCCTGATGGCCGGCGCGATGGAAATCGCGGAGCCGGCCGCTTTCCTGCCCATGACGCCGCTCGTGTTCACGCGCCTGTGGAGCCGCCTGGAGACGCTGACGGCCGGCGTGCGCAACGCGGGCGATCCGGCCGCGCCGCTGCTTGCGGCAAGCAGCCAGCCGATCGACCTGGACCTGCGCGCGGCCGCCTACGACCCGGCGTTCGACGACTTCCTGGAAGTGCAGACGGTCGCCGCGCTCGACGCGCTGCTGGCGGCCGCCGGGTTCAATGTCTCCACGCGCCAGGTGCTGCTGGCACTGGGCATGCTGCTGCAGCCCGTGCTGGCCAGCGGGTCGGGACGCCTGGAAAAGAGCCTCGTGCTGCCGCTGCCGGAAGACGCCATCCACCGCAACCTCGTGGCCGCGTTCTGGATGCACGTGATCGCGCCCTTCCTCGCGCGCGCCGATTTCGAACTGGCCCTGTTCGTCACCCGGCTGGACGACCGGCCGGCGCTCGTCGTCGGCTTTTCCGGCGCCTCGGCGCAGACGCTGCGCACCCTCATCGACCCGCAGGCGGGCCTCGACCACCTCATCGGCTTCGCCGACCTCGAATGGGTCGAGGACCAGGTCGACGGCGACTACGCCGTGCGCAAGCTCTCCGCCTACCTGGCGCAGGGCAGCCTGTCCCTCAAGTCCGCGCTCGATTCCGTCGCCGCGGCATTCATCGGAACCTGATATGCGATTCTTCATCCAGCGCGCCCTTCTCGCGTTCTTCGTCACGTGCCACGCCGGTCTCGCCGCCGCCCAGAACACCGCGCCGGCCCCCGCCACGCCGCAGCCGGGCCAGGTGCTGGCCAGCGGCACCGTCCCGGACGAGGCGACCAAGGCCGCCGTGCTCGCGAAGCTGCGCGAGGTCTACGGGGCCGACCGCGTGGTCGACCAGATCGCCATCGGCCCCGTCGCCATGCCCGCGAACTGGAACGGCTACGTGCAGAAGCTGATCACGCCGGACCTGCGCCAGATCAGCCGCGGCCAACTGAAGATCGACGGCAGCAACGTGAGCCTGCGCGGCGAAGTCGCGAACGAGGCGCTGCGCCAGCGCATCGCCAGCAACGTCGCCACCAGCCTGAATCCGACCTACACCGTCAACAACGGCCTGCGCGTCTCCGCCGCCGAACAGGCCCTGCTCGACAACACGCTGGCCAACCGCACCGTGGAATTCG
Source organism: uncultured Massilia sp. (assembly GCA_966211695.1). Classification (GTDB taxonomy): domain Bacteria; phylum Pseudomonadota; class Gammaproteobacteria; order Burkholderiales; family Burkholderiaceae_D; genus Telluria. Next base: position 3,793 of record CBIHOW010000135.1, read on the forward strand.
AAAGCGGCAAGGCGACCCTGACGCCGACCGGGCGCGCGATCCTCGACGAGATGGTCGCGGCGATGCAGAAGCTGAAGGGCCGCCGCATCGAGATCATCGGCCACACGGACAGCGCGGGCCTGCGCGCCAGCAACGTGAGCCTGAGCCAGGCGCGCGCCGCCACGGTGAAAGCCTACCTGGCCGCGCACGGCATCGCGGAAGAGAACCTGTCCGCCAGCGGCCAGGGGCCGGACCGTCCCATCGCCAGCAACGACACCGCCGAGGGCCGCGCGCGCAACCGCCGCATCGAATTCCGCCTCGCGCAATGACCACGAAAGACACCATGTTCACCGCCGACGCCCTTCTCGCCCCGATTTCCGACGCCAACCCGTGCGGCGCCGACCTCGCCTTCTCGCCCGAACTGGACGCCATCGCCCGCGCGCGCCAGTTCGACGACCCCTCGCTCGCGCAGGGCGAATGGGTGACGGACCTGAAGGAGGCCGACTGGGGCTTCGTCGTCGACCGCTGCGCGCGCCTGCTGGCCGAACAGACGAAGGACCTGCGCCTCGCCGTCTGGCTCACGGAAGCCGCGGCCAAGCGCCACCACCTGCGCGGCCTGGGCGAAGGTTTCCGCGTGCTGGCGGGCCTGTGCGACCGCTATTGGGACCGGGGCCTGTATCCGGAAGCGGACGGCGGCGACCAGGAACAGCGCATCGGCAACCTCGCGTGGATCCTGTCGCGCACACGCGCGCTCGTGCGCGAGATGCCGTTGACGGAAGGCCGCGGCATGGCCTATTCGACGGTCGATTTCGAAGCCGCGCGCCGCCGTGCCGCGGCCGGCGATGCCGACACGCCGCCGCGCCTGGCGGACATGGAAGCCGCCAAACGCGGCAATTCCACCGCCTTCATCGAGGGCATGCGGGCCGATGCGGAAAGCTGCCTCGACGCGCTCGCGCAACTGGAGCGTGCGGCCGACGCACGTCTGGGCCAGGACAGCCCGGGTTTTTCGCAAGCGCGCGAAGCCGTGCAGGCGCTGCTGCACTCGCTGCCGGCGCCCGCCGCCGCGGTGCAGGCTGCGCCATCGGCCGAGGTGCCTTTCGAGCAGTCCGCAGGGACGCCGGCCATCATGGCCGCGCCGCAGCCCCAGGCCATCGTCGCGGGCGCGATCCGCTCGCGCGCGGACGCGATCGCGCAGCTGCGCACCATCGCGAAGTTCTTCCGCGAGACGGAACCGCACAGCCCCGTGTCGTACTTCGCCGAGAAGGCGGCGAGCGCCGGCGAGCAGGACCTGCACACGTGGCTGCGCTCCGTGATCAAGGACCAGGGCGCGCTGGCCCACCTCGAGGAAATGCTGGGGGTGCCGCCGGCGGAGTAAACTGTCCGCACCATGGACCTCAAACGCCTGAAAACCTTCGTCCGCGCGGCCCGCACGCTGAACCTCAGCGAGGCCGCGCGGCAAATCCACCGCACGCAGTCGAGCGTGACGGAGCAGATCCAGGCGCTGGAGGCCGATCTCGGCGTGGCGCTGTTCGACCGCTCGAACCGCGGGCTCGCGTTGACGGCCGCGGGTACGTGCCTGCTCGAGTACGCGGACCGGCTGATCGGCCTGGCGGACGAGGCGCGCGACGCCGTCCTCGCCGCGGCCGGGAGCGCGTGCCGGACGCTGGACGTGGGTGGCATCGAGACCCTCGCCGCCGCGTTCCTGCCGGACGTCGTGGCGCGCGTGGCGGCCTTTCACCCGGACATCGCCGTGCGGGTGACCGTGGCCCAGACCTCGGCATTGCACACGCAGGTGAAGGACGGCACGCTCGACGCGGCCCTCTTCTTCGGCACGCCCCCGCAGGACGACGACCTCGCGTGCAGCGTGATCGCGCATGCGCCTCTCGTGCTGATCGTGCCGCCGGCGCATCCGCTGGCGGCGCGCGCGAGCGCCGGCCATGACGACGTCGCGCACGAACGCTTCCTCGTGACGGCGCCGGGTTGCGCGTATCGCCGGATGTTCGAGGCGGCGTTCCGGTCGCGCGTGGACGGGGAGCCCGTCATCGCCGGGCAGTTCGACAGCGTGGCGGCGATCGTCCGCCTGGTGGAGCGGGGCCTGGGCTGCGCCATCGTGCCGCGCATGGTGCCCGTGCTCGCGGATGCCCGCGTGGCGATCGTGCCCTGGCATGGCGAGGGCGCGACGGTGCCCGTCTCGATCGCCCATCGCACGCGCGTATCGTCGGCCGTGAAGGCGCTACACGAGGCGATGGCCGCCGTCGAGATGCAGCACTGAACCCGTGGCGAAGCCGTTGCGCATCAGGAAGCGGATGCCGTCGGCGATGTCGGCGGGCCGGCCGATGCGGCCGACAGGCAGCTTCTGCGCCATCGCGTCCAACCGGGCCGGCGCTTCGGCGCCCGCGACGTGCTGCCAGATCGGCGTATCGACCCAACCCGGCGACACGACGTTGACCCGGATCGGCGCCAGCTCGACAGCCAGCGCGTAGGCGAGCGACGCCAGCGCGCCGTTGACGCCGGCGACGACGGACCCGCGCGACGCCGGCCGGTACGCCGCGATCCCGGACGTGAACGTGATGGAGCCCGTCGGCGCGAGCCGGACACTCCCATGCTTGGCCAGCAGCCAGGGGCCGAAGAACTTCGAATCGAAGACCCTGCGCGCGGCGGCCAGCTCCAGGTCGGGCAGCAGTTCGTAGGCGCCTTCGATGTCCGCGGCGGTGGACACGATGTGGTCCAGCGGGCCGCATGCGCCGAACAGGCGGATGACGTCGTCCTCCCGCGTGATGTCGGCGGCGATCGTGTGGACCTCGCCCACGTCGGCCAGCGCCGCCCGCGCCCGTGCCAGCCGGTCGGCCGAGCGGCCCGCGATGACGACGGCGCTGCCGTCCGCGAGGAGCGACCGCGCGAGGGCCAGCCCCATCCCCGAACTGCCGCCCACGACCAATACCGTTTCCCTGTTCATGTTCTCTCCCGTGACGTCGATGGCGCGATTGTCGGCGCACGACGGCGGGAAGGGAAACGGGAAAAACCGATCGGCGCCATCGGCAACGCCGATGACGGTCAGTCGGTCCCGGACGTGGATTCGCGCACGACCAGCGTGTACGGCATCAGCTGGTGCCGCCGTTCGTAGGCGTGGCCCGAGCGCTGCGTGCGGATATGCTCGATCAGCAGCGCGACGGCGCTGCGGGCCATTTCCGTGATCGGCTGGTGGATCGTCGTCAGTTCCGGCCACACGGTCGTCGCGACGGGCGTGTCGTCGAAGCCGCAGACGGTCAGGTCGTCCGGCACCTGCAGGTGCATGCCGTGCGCCACCGCGACGACGGCCGCCGCCATGTCGTCGTTGCTGGCGAAGATCGCGGTCGGCCGGGTCGGTTGGCCCAGCAGCTCGCGTGCCGCCAGCAGGCCGGAACGGTAGGTGAACATGCCCTGCGCCACCCGCTCGGCGGGCACGTCGAGACCGGCCCCGCGCATGGCGTCGATGAACGCCTGGTAGCGCAACTGGGTCGGGGTGTGCTCCGGGTCCCCCTTGATGAAGCCGATGTCCGTGTGGCCCAGGTCCAGCAGGTGCCGCATCATCGTCAGCGCGCCTTCGTAGTCGTCGATGCGCACGGCCGACATCCGCGGCGACGGCCGCGCGGTGGCCACGGCGACGGAGGGGATGCCCAGTTCCGCCAGCATCTTGAGGGCGGACTTCGAATCGCACAGCGGCGGCGGCACGAGGATGCCGTCGGCGCCGCCGTCGATCAGGCGGTCGATCGCCTTGCGCTGGCTCTTCAGGTTGTCGCAGTGCTCGAGGATCAGGTGGGCGCCGCTCTGCCCGCACTCGGTCAGCGCGCCGACGAGGAACGCGCTGAGGAACGCCTCGCTGGGGTTGCTGTACAACAGGCCCACGCGCAGCGTCCCGATGCGCGCGGCGCGCGCCGCCACGTTGACCTCGTAATTGAGCTCGGCAATCGCACGCATCACCTTGTCCCGGTTCTTGACGCTGACGCTCGTATTGCCGTTGATGACGCGCGAGACGGTCATCGCCGAGACCCCGGCCCGGCTGGCGACGTCCCACACGGTCGCGCCCCCCGGGGACCGGTCGTTCCTGCCGGTGTCGGTCATCGCCTGTCTCCCGCGGTGCCGGGCCCGTCGCAAGGCAGCTTGTCCAGGTCCTCCAGCGTCCACTGGTCACGCCAGCGCACGACCGGCTTGCCGCCCTCCCATTCGACCGGCAGCCACACGTAGCGCCCGTCGATGGCATTCTCCTTGCGCCACACGTCCAGCATCAGGATATGCCGCGTGCAGCCGTTGCGCCGGAGTGTCAGCGCGTAGGTAGACTGGCCGCCGAACGTGATCTTCTGCTGTTCCGGCGTACCGCGCACCGGGTTGCCCAGCGCCGTCCACGGACCCGGCAGATTGTCCGCCACGTACGACTTCGCGGCGTTCGGCGCCCAGCCCGTCAGGCCCGACGTCACGAGGTAGTACTTGCCGCCGTGCTTGAAGATGGCCGGGGCTTCGTCGTCGCCGTTCTGCTTCACCCGTCCGTACTGCCCGGCCGAGCGCAGGTAGTCGTCCGTCAGGCGCGACACGTGCATCGTATGGTTTTCTTCCGATGCGTAGAACTGCCAGGCCTTGCCGTCGTCGTCCACGAACAAGGTCATGTCGCGCGACATCTGCCCGCCCGCATGGTCGCGCGCGAGGAAGGACGTGGCCGGGTCCTTGTCTTCGGGCTTGACGTCGACCGGCCACGCGCCCGCGTCCGGCCGGAACGAGCCTTGATACACGTACGGCCCCGTCACCTTGTCGGCGACGGCCACGCCCGCGCGTGCCGCGTCGTAGCGCTTGCCCTTCAGCTCCAGGTGGAACCACATCACGAACTTACCCGTCTTCGGATTGCGGATGACCTTGGGCCGTTCGATGATCGCATCGCGGACGATGTCGCTGGCCGGGTCGTCGCTGACGGCCAGCGCGATGCCTTCGTCCTTCCAGTCCGTCAGGTTGCGCGAGCTGTACACGTGCACGCCCACCTGCGCGCGGTTGCCGGCCGTGCCGGCGACCTTGTGCTCCCCGAACCAGTAATACACGCCGTCCTGTTCCAGGATGCCGCCGCCGTGCGCATTGATGTGCACGCCCTTGTCGTCGGGCCAGATCGCGCCGGGCCGGAACACGGCGTCCGCCTGGGCATGGGTCGCCACGGCCAGGACCGCCGCTGCCAGGAATGTTTTCATTGTGTCTCCTCGATTATTCCACCACCAGCCTGTTGCCCACGTACGCGCGGAATCGACGGATGCGTCCCGCGGTGCCGTCCGGGCCCTGGCGCGGCACGTAGCGCAGGCCGGCGACGTCCATGCCGCGTCCCAGGTCGATCACGAGGCGGTGCGGGTACGGGGCCTTCCCGGCCGTGATCCAGTAATCGCTGTTCTGGCCATTGATGGCGTTCAGCGCCCCGCCGTCTTCCTTCGTCGCTTCCTCGCTGTCGACCCAGGCGATGGTCCAGTTGGACTGGTCCAGCGTCTTGCCGTCCTTGTCCAGCAGGGCCAGCTCGGCCACGGCCGCATACGGCTTGCCGTCGAACGCGTCCAGCGACTCCAGGCAGAACTGGCGGCCTTTCACTGCCGCGGCGAAGCGCACGTCCTGCGTCTGCGATCCCGGCGCGAATTCGCCTTCGTGCGCCGGCTTCACGCCGTCCAGCTGCAGGCGGACGGTGCTCGGCGGCCGCGGCAGGTCGCGCTCGCGGTGCAGCTGGTCGAGGATCGGCGTGGTGAGTCCCGCGATCGTGGGCGTGCCCTGCCCGCGCGGCCCGGTCAGGTCCAGCACGACGACCTCGTTGCGGCCCTTGCGGATCCACGGTCCCGGCAGATACATCGTCTGCGTGGGGCCGATGCTCCAGAAGCGTCCGAGGCAGCGGCCGTTGATCCACACGACGCCCTGGCCCCACGACGACATGTCGAGGAAGGTGTCGTCCGTGCGCGCCGCGTCGAAGGCGCCGCGGTAGAACGCCGCGCCCTTGCCGCGTCCCTTCCTGAACGCCAGCGCAGGAAGGACGCCGTCCGCATCGAAATCGATGGCGCGGATTTCCCAGTTCTCCAGCGACTGAGCCGTGCCCTCCTTGGGGGTGAACGTCACGGGACCGTGGATGCCCTTGCGGTCATGGATCTCCACGCCGAAGTTCACACGCGCGATCGTGTACAGCAGGATCTCCAGCACGGCCGGCTTGCTGCGCGCCGGCACGTCGACCTTGTAGCGGCGGTAGCGCGTGTCGAACGTGCCGACCTGCTTGCCGTCGAGCGTGATCCACGCGAGGTCGCGGGCACGCGCCACCTCGACGATACCGGCCGGACCGGCCGGCAGGGTCACACGATACGACACGAGGCCGCGGCTGATGTCGTACTGCTCGATCGGCTTCGGCGTGACGTCCTTGATCACGCGTGCCGGCAGGCTTGACTTCACCGGCACGGATTCCGCCAGCGCAAACGGCGCGATCGTCATGACGGGCATGCGCGGCGGCGGCTCCGGCAGCGTTTCGCCTGGCGCCAGGAACGGCGTGATCGCGGCGCGGTACGCGTCGAACTTCGCGCCGATCCAGCCCGCCTCGCCGATCGGGGCGTCGTAGTCGTAGCTCGTCGTATCGGGCCGGAACGGACGGTCGCAGCCGCCCCACAGGCCGAACGTCGTGCCGCCGTGCGCCATGTACAGGCTGAACGAACCGTTCGCCTTCAGCATCGCGGCGATGTCCTTCGTCGCCCCTTCCACGCCGCCGCGGCGGTGCGGCGAGCCCCACGTGTCGAACCAGCCGGAGTAGTACTCGCCGCACATGCGCGGGCCCTTCTGCACGGCGTCCAGCGCCTTGAAGCCGGCCGCCGGATCGCTGCCGAAGTTCGCCACCGTGAACAGTTCCGGGATGTGCGTGCGGGCGACGGCATTCGTCGGATTGCACTGGAACAGCGGCACGTCGAAACCGGCATCCAGCAGCGCCTGGCGCAGCACGCGCAGGTAGCCCACGTCGTCGCCGTAGAAGCCGTATTCGTTCTCGACCTGCACCATCAGGAT
>CBIHOW010000136.1:0-10588 GCA_966211695.1 uncultured Massilia sp.
TGGAGAAGACCCATCCGGACCAGCCGGTCATGAGCTACGAGGAGTTTTTCCGCGAACGCCAGCAGGCGCGGTATGGTAACGGCAAGCGGGGTGGCTGCTGCTGAAGCTCCCGCTGACCGGAGTCACAAACAAAGCGGGACGCCAAGTGCGTCCCGCTTCGTCTTTCTGACCATTATCCCGGCGTTACGTGCCGCCTGCGCCACTGCGTCGTGACAGAGCGTCCGGACACTCACTGACCCATCTGGTGACGGTCATCCAGTGCAATCTCTCTCCGATCGTATCCACGCGCAGGCAGTCGCCTTTCTTCTCGTAGAAGAGGACGCATCGTGAGCTATCCGACGAACAGGAGTCGACCTCGAAAATCTTGCGCGCCGTGAGCTCCAATTCCGCGCCACTGTACTCGTAACCGTCGTCTGCATGCCTACGGACAGGCTTCCATCCGTGTTTAATGAGCGTGGCCCGCGCATTCAGCAACGGCTGGCCGGTCGTGATACCGGCGGGGCCGCGCTGGACTTCGCCCGGCACGCCGTCCGCGTACGCGCTGCCGGCGAAGACACAGCAACATACTGCGGCCATTTTCCTCATGATGAGGTTCATTGTCCCGTTCCTCCTGCGGCTTTGTAGGTCGCCAGAAACTCCGAGTATTCGACGTAAGGCTGAGGAGGATAGTGGTTGGCTAAACCGGGCCCTTCGGGCAATGCAGCCCATTTAAGCGCTGCCTTCGGCATGGCACCTGCAACATCGCCAGCCTTGATTTTGTCGATGACGCCAATACTGCGCAGCATTTCCACAGCGATGAGATCTTGCGTATTGGGCGAAAAGTCCGTGAGCCCCATCTTCCCGCCGAACTGTCGCCACGTATCTATCGTAATTTGGTACATTCCCGCCGCCGTCGTCTTGCCACCGAATCCGGCGCCCGGATGAGTCGACGTGTCGGTGAACCGCCAGGGGTCGTTCTTCTTTCCCTTGACGGCACCATATTTGAAATCATAACCGCCTCCCTCGGCAGCGCCGATTGCCTTCAAATATGCCGCTACGTTCGGGTGGGCCAAATAAGCCTTGTTTTCCTCCAGTCTCTCACCTCTTTCGTGTGCCACGCGAATGGCTTTGGCCTCCGAGCTCTCCTTCGGTGTGGTGGTCACCCGCGCCTGATGCCGCATAACCCGCCCGGTTGGCGATTTGATGACGGTTGGTGAACTACTCATGACTTCCTTTCAAACATAAATGTCGACGTCCTCGGCTTCGGTTGTTGAAGACAACAAGTGGGTTTTGCCTTCAGCATCGGATACGCCGTGCTCGATTTCACCAGAAGCCCTGACGACTGCATATTCCGTATAAGAGAGAATCGCCCCGGTTTCAACATCAACAAGTACATAATGATCATTGAAGGCAGAGTCTTTGCTCGATGCCGCATGCGTTGTATCGGGGGAATGCGCTACTGCAGCGTCCAATTCACCTGCTCCAGCGGCCTGCACGGACGAGGCCGCAGACTCGAAGCCGGCTCCGACCTCGATGGTGTCCATAATCTGCGATGCGATCAAGATAGCACCGCAGGAGGTTCTCATCCCTTCAACAGCGATCCGGATTCCCATCATGGTCGCGTTAACAGCCCCTTCAACAATAACGTGCGATCCGGAGCACTTGGGGCAGGTGACGCGATGTCCCACGCCTGCTACCGGCTTTCCGTGAATGATGAAGAATTGGTGTCCCTCGATGACGGTTCCCCCATGTGAGGTCCGATCGCCCATACGGATGATTGCTTTCTCTCCCAATGCCTCATCCTTTCTATCGCAACTGTCGAGCGATATCAAAACGTTTCAATGGCCGTGCAACACTGCACATCAGTGTACGGTGGCTGTTGCACTCATAGCAATATGTCGCCTGCCAAACGCTCGTCAACCATCCCCCCACTTTGCGCCAGCACAAACGGCGCCCCATATCCCTCACCTATAGTCAGTTCCTGCAAGAATTTGCTTTCTTGCATGGTGAACCTGTACGCAGGTTCGTTCGCAGCGCCGACCGCCCGATCCGCCCAACCCATGCAGACTCTCGAGCGCTCAAGCCTCAACCGAAAACTGACGTCGATGTGCCTGCAGGCCGCCGCCAGCGCGCTGCTGGTCGTGTACGTCGCCTTTGCCCTGGCGACGGTGACCGGCGAGCGCCGCGAGGAACGGCAGGAACTGGAAGCGCTGGCCGCCGTGCTCGCGCAGGGCGGCCTCGACGCCGTGCAGTTCAACGACCGCCGCCTCGCCACGCAGTTGCTGGCCGCGCTGGAAGCGCGCCGTGGCCTCGCGTCCGCCGTCCTGTACGACCGCAAGGGGCAACCGTTCGCCGTCTGGCATGCATCCGGCCAGGACCCCGCAGAAAAGGTCGAGGCCCTCGGCGGGCTCGATGCCGACGCCGTCGCGGCCGCCGCCGAGGCCGGCAGCCGCCCGTGGCTGCCCGTACTGCGTGTCTACCGCGTGCTCGGCGCACCGGTCGACGCCGAAGGCCGCGCGCTGCCGCCCGTGGGTGCCGTCATGATCGAGAGCGACCTCGTGCCCCTGTGGCTGGACATCGTGCGCGCGCTGGGCGTGATGGCCGTCGCGCTGGCCGCCGCGCTGCTGACGGCGTTCGTGCTGGTGCGCCGGCTGCGGCGCAGCATCAGCGACCCGATCGGCAAGTTGATCAACGCGGCGCAGAAGGTGTCCGCCAGCCAGAACTACACGCTGCGCATCGCCCACAACCGCAACGACGAGCTGGGCGTGCTGATCGACAGCTTCAACAACATGCTCGCGCAGATCGAAGGCCGCGGCGCCGCGCTCACGCACCACCGCGATGAACTGGAACGCCAGGTCAGCGTGCGCACCGAGCAGCTGGAAAAGGCGAAGAACGCGGCCGAGGCGGCGAGCCGCGCCAAGAGCGCCTTCCTCGCCACGATGAGCCACGAGATCCGCACCCCGATGAACGGCGTGCTCGGGATGACCGAAATGCTGCTGGGGACGGAGCTCACCGACACGCAGCGCAACTACACGCGGCTGGTCAAGCAGTCGGGCGAGCATCTCCTGGTGATCATCAACGACATCCTCGACTTTTCCAAGATCGAGGCCGGCAAGCTCACCGTCGAGTACATCAATTTCAATTTGTGGGACCTGCTGGACGACATCCACACCGTCTACACGCCGCAGGCCGAAGCGAAGAACATCCTGCTCCACTTCGACATCGCCAACGACATCCCCGTCGCGATCTGCGGCGACCCGAACCGGCTGCGCCAGATCATGGCCAACCTGCTCGGCAACGCGATCAAGTTCACGGACCAGGGCCGCATCCTCGCCAAGGTGCGCATCGCGAGCGAGGACAACCAGGCCGTGATGCTGCGCTTCGAAGTGCACGACACGGGCATCGGCATCTCGCGCGAGGCGCGCAGCCGCATCTTCGAGGCGTTCTCGCAAGCGGACGATTCCACCACGCGGAAGTACGGCGGCACGGGCCTGGGTCTCGCCATCTCGAAACAGCTCGTGGAACTGATGGGCGGTTCCATCGGCGTCGAGAATGCCTTGACGCAGGGGTCCGTGTTCTGGTTCACGGTCGCCTTCGACAAGCGCCGCGTCGACCCGGATGCGCCGGGCGACCACCAGCACACGATCGACGGCCTGCGCGTGCTCCTCGTCGACGAGCGCGAGACGAGCCGCGTCGGCCTCGAACGCCACCTGGCCACGTGGCGCATCGAATGCGACGCCGCGGAGAGCGCGGACGAAGCGCTGGAACGCCTGGAGGAAGCGGCGCGCGCCGGCCGGCCGTACGACGCCGCGATCCTCGACATGGAGCTGTCCCACACGAGCGGCCTGCTGCTGGCCGCGCAGATCAAGTCCGATCCGGCCACGCGCGCCACGCGGCTCGTGCTGCTCAGCCCCGAACGGCTCGCCGCCGACCCGGTGCAGCGGCGCGAGGCCGGCGTCGCATACCAGTTGATCAAGCCGGCGCGCGCGGCCGATTTGTTCGCCTGCCTGGCGACGCCGCCGCGCGGCCAGGTGGCGCCGGCGCCCAGGTTCATCCCGCCGCGCCCCCTGCAACTGGACGCCAACCGCCCGCGCACGCGGCGCGTGCTGCTGGCCGAGGACAACCCGGTCAACGTCGAAGTGGCGCGCGCCATGCTGGAAAGCCTCGACCTGCAAGTGGATTGCGCGCGCAACGGCGAGGATGCGCTGCAGGCCGTGCGCACGAATGGGTACGATGCGGTGCTGATGGATTGCCAGATGCCCGTGATGGACGGCTTTGCCGCGACGGCCGCGATCCGGCGCGAAGAACGCGAGGCGGGCCGCGGCCGCGTGCTGCCCATCATCGCGATCACGGCGAACGCGCTGCAGGGCGACCGCGAAGCTTGCCTCGCGGCCGGCATGGACGATTACCTGTCGAAGCCGTTCAGCCAGCAGGAAATCGCGGCCGTGATCGGGCGCTGGATGGCACTGCCGCTCGCGGCCACCGTGCACCACGACGACGAACCGCCGCGGCTGCCGCCCGCATCCGTCGAAGTGATCCAGCGCGACGTCATCAACCGCGTGGCGCTGGACAAGATCCGCGCCCTGTCGCGCGACCGCGGCGACGCGCTCGTGCAGAAAGTGATCGCCGCCTACGTCGACGACACGCCGCAGCAGCTGCGCACGCTGCGCTCCGCTATCGACGGCCTCGACACGGGCAACGTGCGCCGTATCGCGCACACACTGAAGTCGGCCAGCGCCAACGTCGGCGCCGAGGCCCTCGCCGCCCTGTGCAAGGAACTGGAGCACCTGGGCCGCGCCGACACCACCGAAGGCGCGGACGCGATCCTGAGCGACATGGAACAGGAGTTCCAGGCCGTCCGGCATTCGCTTACCGCCATCCTCGAAAAGGAAACCTGACATGCCAGCCCAACCTACCCGCCAGCGCGCTCATGTGCCCGCCGTTGTCCTGGTGGCGGACGACGATCCGGTGATGCGTTTGCTGATGCTCGAGATGCTGGAGGGCGTCGGCCTGGAAGGCATCGAGGCCGCGGACGGACAGGAAGCCGTGGCCCTCGCGCAGGCGCGCACGCCCGACCTGATCCTGCTGGACGTCGAGATGCCGAAGATGGACGGCTTCGCCGCGTGCCGCGCGATCCGCGACCTGCCGAACGGCGCGATGGTCCCGGTCGTGATGGTGACCGGCGGCGACGACCTGGAAGCCGTCACCAATGCCTACGAGGCCGGCGCCACCGACTTCGTGTCCAAGCCGATCAACTGGCCCATCCTCGGCCACCGCGTGCTGTACGTGCTGCGCGCGTCCGACGCCATCGTCCGCCTGCGCATCGCCGACGCCCAGAACCGCGCGGTGCTGGCCGCCATTCCCGACACGTTCTTCCGGATGTCGCGCGACGGTTTCTATCTCGATTACGAGCCGGGCCGCGAAGGATCGAGCAACGGCGCGGGACGCGGCGTGCGCGACGCCGGCGCGGACGAGCAGATCGTCGGCCGCCACGTGACGGACGTCCTGCCGCGCGACATCGCCGAACGCCTGCTCGAGCAGGTCGGCATGGCCCTGCACGTGCAGCAGGTGCGCTCGGTCGAATACGAGTTGATCCGCTTCGGCGAAGCCCAGCATTTCGAGGCGCGCCTCGTCGCCACCGGCCCGAACGAGGTGCTGGGCCTCGTGCGCGACATCAGCGAGCGAAAGCGCGCGGAAGAACAGATCCGGCGCCTCGCCTATTGCGACGGCCTGACCGGCATCCCGAACCGCCAGGCCTTCCTCGAGATGCTGGAACGCGAGCTGCAGCGCTCGAAGATCGGCAACAAGAAGTTCGCCGTGCTGTTCATGGACCTGGACGCCTTCAAGCGCATCAACGACACGCTGGGCCACAACGTGGGCGACCAGTTGCTGAAGCAGGTGTCGGACCGCCTGCGCGAGACGATCCGCCCGAACGACCTGCTGTCGCGCGGTGACCTGCTCCCGCGCGCGGACACTCCCGACAGCGCGGGCACGAACCTCGCGCGCCTGGGCGGCGACGAATTCACGATCCTGATCCCAGACCTCGAACGGGTCGAACACGCGCTCAACGTGGCGCATCGCGTGAAGGACGCCATGCGCCGTCCGTTCCTCATCGAAGGCAACGAGATCTTCGTCACGGCCAGCATCGGCATCTCGCTGTTCCCGGAGGACGGCGACGACTGCACGTCGCTGCTGAAGTACGCCGACACCGCGATGTACCACGCGAAGAACTGCGGCAAGAACAACGCCAAGCTGTACTCGTCCTCGCTGACGATGCAGATCATGAGCCACGTGAAGCTGGAAGTCGGCCTGCGCCGCGCGCTGCAGAACGACGAGTTGTACCTGCTGTATCAACCGCAGCTCGACGTGCGCTCGTCCGAGATCGTCGGCGTGGAAGCCCTCGTGCGCTGGCGCCATGCGGAACGCGGCGTCGTCTCGCCCAACGAATTCATCCCGCTGGCCGAAGAGACGGGCCTGATCGTGCCGATCGGCGAATGGGTGCTGCGCACCGCGTGCAGCCAGGCGCGCCACTGGCAGAAATTCGCGCGCCGTCCCGTGCGCATCGCCGTGAACCTGTCGGCCAAGCAGTTCAAGGACGAGAACCTGTCGCAGATCGTGCTCTCCGCGCTGCACGACACGGGCCTCGACCCGCGCCTGCTCGAACTGGAGCTGACGGAAGGCACGCTGATGGACGACGCGAAGGCGACCCTGGCCACCTTGGAACAACTGCGCGGCATCGGCGTGTACCTGTCGATCGACGACTTCGGCACCGGCTATTCATCGATGAACTACCTGAAGCGCTTCGACGTGCGCGCGCTGAAGATCGACCGCAGCTTCATCAGCGGCCTGCCGCAGGATTCCGAGAACGCCGCGATCACGCGCGCCATCATCGCGATGGCGCACGGTCTCAAGATGGTCGTCGTGGCGGAAGGCGTCGAGACGGGCGAGCAGCTCGTGCTGCTGGAGGAATACGGCTGCGACCTCGTGCAGGGCTTTTATCTCGGGCGGCCGGCGCCGGCGGATGCCGTCACCGGGATGCTGCAGAAGTTGTGGGTGCCGATGGCGGCGCGCTGACCGTTTACTGCTTCGTAAACGTCAGCGTGTGCACGGCCGCCCCCGGCAGCAACGGGGTCGGCTTCCCGCGCACCCAGTCCTCGTGCCCTTTCAAAAAGTACGGCGACAGCAGGTGTCCGCTCTGCCCGCCGGGCATGTCGAACAGCCCTTCTTCCTCGCGCCCCGGCGCCACCGTCAGGCGCTCCGATTGCCCGAACTTCGGCCCCGCCACGCGCGGCATGTTGGCGTCGCCCGGCAGCTGGTCCGGCGGGACGCTGAGCCAGCGGCGCAGTGCCGGCACCGCGATCGTGAACGGATGCGCGATCGTCGCCGTGTTGCGCCGGCCCCAGGTGGCCTGCGCGAGCGGCGTGCCGTCTTCCTTGAGGTCCGCGATGGCGCGGTCGATGGCGGCCAGTTGCAGGTCTTGCCAGCTCGCGTAGCCGGCCGGCAGCCACGCGGCCGGCCGCTCGTCCAGCAGGCGCGCGACGACGTCCGGCCAGCGCGACGTCGCGACCACGATGCTGGCCTTCGGATCGAGTTTGGCCAGCTCCGCATCGGCAGCGGCGAACAGCAGGTCGTGCAGCGACCACATGAACTGGCGCGCCAGGCGATAGCCGACGGACGTCGTGCTCGCGCGGCCGTCCCAGCTTTGCGCCAGCAGGCGGCGGAACTCGGCGCGCTCGGGATGCTGGTCCAGTGCACGTGCATCCAGCGCGGCCATGGCGCGCTCGCGCCAGCCGCCGATGAACGGTGCGCGGTCGTCGAGCGACGCCCGGAACGCCGCCGGCACGTCCGTCTTGTCGCCCAGCCGGCGCACGTTGCCGCTCAACTGGTGCACGCGCGCGCCCAGGTCGAATCCGCCGTCGCCGATGGTTTGCGCGTCCGCGCCCGCGAGCTGGCGGCTGTTCGCCGTCACCAGCTGGCCGCCGGGCGGATTGACGACGCGCGGATGCTGCGCCGGCGCGAGCAGCCCGCTCCACGTCGGCACGGCGCCGTTGAACGCGAGGGGGAACGAGGTGCCGATGCCGCCCTGGGCCCGCCGCGGCAGCGCGCCGCCGATGGTCCACGCGATGCCGCCGCGGTCGTCGCCGAGGACGACGTTCTGCGCCGGGATGCCGTCGCTTGCCGCCGCGGCCAGCGCCTCGTCGAGGTTCGTCGACGATTCCAGCTTCAGGTGATTGAGGTTCAGCGCGCCGGGATCGTGCGCGACCCAGTGCACCGCGTACTGGACATCCTCGACGGTGCGGACCGGGCCGAGGCTCGTCTCGAGCACGGTCATCGTCTCCGAGGCCGCTCCCTTCACGAGCAGGGTTTCCGTGTGCGCGACGGGCGTCTCCCAGCCGGCGGGCGTGCGCACCTGGCCCGGGTGGTCTGCGTCGGTGCCGAGGCGGACGAGGTCGAGCGTGTCCGCATAACTGTTCGTGAACGCCCACGCGACGTGGCCATTGCTGCCGACGATGACGGCCGGCGGCGTCCCCGGCAGGCTCACGCCGACGACGCGGCGCGGCTGCCCTTGCGCGTCCGGAAAGCGCAGCGCGAGGCGGTACCACGTGTTCGGCAGCTGCAGGCCCAGGTGCATGTCGTCCGACACGATGGCGGCGCCGTTCGCCGTACGCGTTCCGGCAATGGCGTAGTTGTTGCTGCCGACCGAGTCCGTGAACGCGACGCCCGCCACCTGGCTCGCGGGGACGCCCTCCTTGCGCCCCCACCAGGCCGGCGCCGTGGGCGGAATCGGGCTTGGGGCCAGCGCGACGGATTGCGCGTCCATCGGCGTATCCCAGCGGGTCGCCTCGGGCAGCAGGAAAGCCTGCTGGGCCGGGTCGAGGTGTGCCGCGAGCCATCCCCGCGCCAGTTCGCGCGGCTCCTGGTTGCCCTGCAAATCGAAGTACATGGCCCACACGGCCAGCAGCGAATCGGCGGGTGTCCACGGACGCGGCGCCGCGCGGCTCAGCAGGTATTCGAACGGCCGCGCACGGAGGCCGTTCAAGCCGTCGTTGACGCCGGCGGCGTAGCGGTCGAGCAGCGCGCGCTCGGCCGGCGTCAGGCCCTGCAGGACTTGTTCGGCGCGGGCACGGAAACGGTGCAGGCGGTGCGCACGGTCGAGCGGCAGCGCCTTGGCGCCGAACAGCTCGGCCAGTTCGCCGGCGGCACTGCGGCGCAGCAGGTCCATCTGGAAAAAGCGCTCCTGGCCATGCACGAACCCGGTGGCATACGCGACGTCGAGCCGGTTCGCCCCGCTGATGGTGGGCACGCCGTTCGCGTCGCGCTCCACGGTCACGGGCGCCGACAGCAGCGGCGAGCGATGCTGGCCGTCCAGCTCGGGCAGGCTTGCGCGCAAGGTCATCCAGACGCCGCCGGCGACGACCACCGGCAGCACGACGACCCCGACCGCAACCCGCCGTCCCCACTTCCGCCATCCACCTTGTCGCATGCCGCTCATCCCTTTGGAAAAAGGGGCATCTTGCCAGAAATTGCACGTGCGGGCGAGTACGTGACAGCCGTTACCCGCAATGGTTCCCTGCGCACGATTGAGCGGGCTCTCTCGCGGGCTCGCGCGGCCTTCTAAGCTGTGGGAAGGCGCGCAGGACGCGCGTGTCGGATGCAGGAGGAGGCACCATGATTCGGGTGCTCGGTATTGCTGCGGTGCTGGCGCTGGCGGCGTGCGCAACGCCACAGGAACGCGCTGCCCAGGCGCAGGCCGACGTCGAGCGGATGATGGCGATCTACGGCCCGGCCTGCGTCCGACTGGGCTATGCGGCCCAAACGGATGCGTGGCGCAGTTGCGTGCTCAGTCTGGGGGCGAAGTACGATCTTCAGCACTATGCACCGCCTGTGGGGTACTACGGCTGGGGTCCAGGCTACTGGCGGGGCGGTTGGTGGGATCCTTACTGGTGACACGGTGGACCAGGCGCCGCGCGAACTCGGCTTTCGTCACCGCTTCGCGCTGCTCCAGCAGGCGCTCCAGTACCTGCTGGATGTGCCGGACCAGTTCCGGATAGCGCGCATCCGGCGGATGGAGGCTGAAGCGCACGAGCGGCGAGCGCGCCAGCATGGCCGCCGTGGCGTCCGCGACGCGCGGTGACAGGATGCGCCCGCTGCGATTGCGAGCCGCGTACACGAGCGACGGCGACAGGATGGCGTGCGTGCCGCGGCGGTTGTTTGGCGTGAACAGCGTGGGCGTCGCGGGAGCGATGTCCGGGTGCGGCTTTTCGTCCAGCCGATCTTGCAGCCGATCTTGCGGCCGATCTTGCGGCCGATCTTGCGGCAACGCCGGTTCAGCGCAGCCGGACACATCGTGACGCCGGTCGGGGCTCGCCGCACCCGTCCAATTGCGTGCGTCAAACTGCCTGTTGCCGGGGCCTCGGGCAGACTGGTTGCCATTACCGGACTGGACAGTCCCGCTGCCGTACTGGATGCTCGCGCTCGCATCGCCGCGGTAGCCGGGCCGATCGCTGGTGTCGTGCAACGCCTGCGGTCGCTGCGGTCGCGCGGCCGGGCGATGCTCGCGCGCCCCCGGCAGGCAATGGAAATGGCTGAACGTGGTCGTGTACGCGAA
>CBIHOW010000137.1:0-10440 GCA_966211695.1 uncultured Massilia sp.
TGCCCGCCTGCGCTGGGGTGGTGCTGGACATGACGATCCTTTACGGCTGGTAACGTGTCAATTGTATTCTATAAATTCAAAACATACGACTGTTTGCTGCGCTGCACTGCAACATGACGGCCCGTCATCGATGTAAGTACAAGCAACGGCAAAAAATGTTACCCTTGCGCAATATGAGGTTCACCGATCGTCCCGTCATGCATATTACGTTGATCCGCCGCGCGGCAGGGCTTGCCTTCGCTTGCCTGGCCGCGCACGCCCCCGCCCAGCAACTGCCCATGAAGCCGTTCGGCCAGGCCGAGGGCCTCGGCAACCTGTCCGTCACGACGGTGTCCCAGGATACCGCCGGCTACCTGTGGGTCGGCACGCAAAACGGCCTGTTCCGTTTCAACGGCGCCGGCTTCCGCCGCTTCGGACCGGCGCAAGGCTTCCGGGGCACGACGGTGACGGCACTGTTCGACGGCCGTGCGACGGGCACGTGGACCGGAGCGTACGAAAACCTGTACCGCTTCGACGGCGCCCGGTTCGTGCCCGTCCTGTTCGCAGGCAAGCCGATCGCGGTGTGGCCGGGCCAGCCCGTCGCCGAGACGGCGGACGGCCACGTGTTGGTGGTGACGAAAGACCGGCTGCTGGAGATTGCGCCGCGCGGCGGCGGCGGCGACGCCCGCGCCTACTTCACCCCGGGGCAGATCCGCGCCCAGCCGGAACTGGCAGCGATCGCCAGCATCCACGCCGACGCGGACGGCAGCCTGTGGATGGGTTGCGGCCGCGCCCTGTGCAGCGTCGACCGCGGCCGCGTGACCGCCAGGACCGGCAAGGACGGCTTGCCCGCCGATGCCTGGACCAGCATCCTGCGCGACCGCGACGGCACGCTCTGGGTGCGCAGCGCGACGCGGGTCTTCGTGCTGCCGGCGGGCGCCGCGCGCTTCCAGGAGCGTACGCCGGCCGGCATCCGCAAGCGCCCGCAGATCACGGAACTGCGCATGGACGCGGACGGCCAGGTCCTGACGAACGGCGACGACGGCGTGCTGCGCTGGCAGGGCGGCCGGTGGCAGCGCTTCGGCCGGGAGCACGGCATGGACGTCGGCGGCGGCGTCACCGCGATCCTGCAGGACGACGAACACGGCATCTGGCTCGGCACGCTGGGCCGCGGCCTCGTGCACTGGCTCGGCTACGGGAACCTGGAAAACTGGAGCGCGTCCCAGGGCTTGCCCGACGACGTCATGATCTCGGTGCTGCGCGACCGCCAGGGCATCCTGCACGTCGGCACGCGCTCCGGCCATGCCTGGCAGGCGCCGGGCGAGCGCCGCTTCCACACCGATCCCGCCCCGCCCGCGTATGCGGCGCAGCAATGGGGCAGCATGGCGCTCGACGCGGACGGCCGCTTGTGGGCCGGCACCTATGGCGGGTCGCTGCTGCGGCGCGCGCATCAGGACGGACCGACCGCGCTGGTCGCGCGGCAGCCGCAGATCAACCAGGTGCTGGTCGACGGCGACCGCGTCTGGACGGCCACCGAATCCGGGGTGCGCGTCTTCCCCGCGACGGCGCCCCTTCCCGCCGCCGGCAACAAGCCCGAGGCCGATCCGGTAACCGACGGCTGTGCCGACCGCCGCGGCCACCTGTGGTTCGCCGGGATGGGCGACGTCAGGCATTTCGACGGCCGGGCGTGGGACACGCAGTCGTACGACGCGGCGCTGGGCGACAGCGAAATCCTCAGCCTGGCCTGCGCGCGCGACGGGAGCCTGATCGCGGCCACGCGCGACGGCGTGTGGCGGCTGCAGCGCGGCGGGCGCGCCGCCCGGATCGACGCGCCGGCGTTGCGCGACCGCGCGATCCTGAACGCCCGCGAGGACAGCCGCGGCTGGCTCTGGGTCGGGCTGGACGTGGGCTTCGCCGTATGGAACGGCAAGCGCTGGCGCCTGCTGGACCAGGCCCGGGGTCTCGCCTGGAACGACTCCAACGGCCGCGGCACCTACGAAGACCAGGACGGCTCGATCTGGCTCATCACCAGCAACGGCCTGTCGCACGTGCTGCATCCGGAACGCCTGTTCGCGTCCGCACCGCGCCGGCCCGTGATCGAAGCGGCGCTGCGCGGCAGCCGCCCGCTGCCGGCGGGCGACGCGCCGTTGCCGTGGACGCCGGACCAGATCGTGTTCCGCCTCGCGCACCTGCAGTACGGCGATGGCCAGGGCTGGCGCTATCGCTTCCGCCTCGTCGGCGTCGACGACGACTGGAACGACACGGCACAGCCGGAAGTGCGTTATGCCGCGCTGCCGGGCGGACAGTACCGCTTCCAGCTCGCCGCCATCGACGGCGCCACCGGCGAGCAGTCGGCGCCCGTGGAACTGGCATTCGCGATCGCCCCGCCGTGGTGGCGCAGCCTTCCGTTCCTCGCGCTGTGCGCGCTCGGCATCGCGGGCGGCTTCTTCGCATTCCACCGCCTGCGCCTGCGCACGCTGAAGCGCCGCGAGGCGCGGCTGACGGCGCTGGTGCGGGAACGGACGCAGGAGCTGGAGCAGTCGCGCGAAGAGATGCGCCTGCGGGCACTGAAGGACGGCCTGACCCAGTGCTGGAACCGGGTCGCGATGATGGACATCGTCGAGCGCGAGATCGAGAAGTGCGCGCGCTCCGGCGAAAGCTTCGCGCTCGTGCTGCTGGACCTGGATTACTTCAAGCGCGTCAACGACACGCATGGCCACCTGGCGGGCGACGCGGTACTCGTCGAAACGGCGCGCCGCCTGAAAGCGGCCGTACGGCCCTACGATGCGGTGGGCCGCTACGGCGGCGAGGAATTCATCGTCGTCCTGCCCGGGCTGAACCTCCCGGCCGACGCCGGACGGATCGACGCCCTGCGCGACAGCGTGCGCGCCGCGCCGGTCGACATCGGAGGCGGACAGACGCTGGCCGTCACCGCGAGCTTCGGCGTCGCCGGCTTCGCACCTGGCACGGCGCGCGACGCCGTCGCCCTGCTCGGCCGCGCCGACGAGGCGCTGTACCGGTCGAAGAACGAAGGCCGCGACCGCATCACCTGTGCGGACTGACTCCCCGCGGCCGCCCTATCCATCGGCCAGTGGCGGTTCTCCCGTACTCCCGCTACGCTGCGAAGCCTACAACGTATCGGGGGGCATATGGCCAACACACCGCGGGTCAACAAGAAAATCGTGAATTTCGGCGTCGCCTGGGAAGGCCTGTTCGGCTACGTCCAGGGCATCCAGGTGAAAGACACGATCTACCTGTCCGGACAACTCAGCCACGACCGGCAGGGCAACCTGGTCGCACCGGCCGACCTGGACGCCGCCGGCAAGCCGGCCGATTACGACGCGATGGAAGCGCAGATCCGCCAGACCTACCGCAACGCGGCCGAGCTGCTGGCCGAATTCGGCGCGACCCTCGACGACGTCGTGGAAGAGACGCTGTACGTGCTCGACGTGGACGCGGCCTTCCCGGCGGCGTCCAGGGTGCGGAAGGAAGCGTACGGCACCGAGCAGCCGCAGCTGGCCAGCAACCTGATCGGCGTGTCGCGGCTCGCCTTCCCCGCCCAGCTGGTGGAGATCACGTTCCGGGCCGTGCTGCCCGACTAGGCCTCCGCCGCGGCCTGCGCCAGCGCCACGAACGCATCCACGAGCGGGCCGCCGCCCTCGGCATGGCGCGCGAGCAGCATCGCCGTGGTGGCGTCGGGATCGAGCAGCGGCCGGTAGACGACGCCTTCCATGTGGATGCCCTCGAATGAGCTGGGCAGCACGGAAATGCCGCAGCCGGCGGCGACGAGGCCGATGATCGTCGACGGCTCGCCCGCCTCCATCGCGATCTGCGGCGTGAAGCCGGCGGCGCGGCACAGGTCGAAGATCTGGTGGTAGATGCCGGTGCCCGTCTTTTCCGGGAAGACGACGAATGCCTGGTCGGCCAGGTCCTTCACCGCGATCTTCTTTTTGCGCGCCAGCGGCGCGTCGGCCGGTAGCACGAGCAGCAGCGGATCCTGGCGCAGCAGCGTCAGCGCGACCGTGCGCGGCAGCGGCATCGGGCCGGGCCGCACGAAACCGACGTCCAGTTCGCGCGCCTCGATCTTGGTCAGTTGCGGCTGCGTAGGGATCTCGTGGAACGTCAGCCGCACGCCCGGATACTGCTGCCGGTAGCGCCGTACGACCCGCGCGAACAGCGGCGTGAACGGCGTGGAAAACGTGAACCCGACGCGCAGCTCGCCCGTTTCGCCCAGGTGCGCGCGGCGCGCCGTCTCCTTGGCCTGTTCGGCCAGCGCCAGCATGCGCCGCGCGTCGGCGAGGAACAGCCGCCCCGCTTCCGTCAGCAGCACGCGCCGCCTGTTGCGCTCGAACAGCCGGGCGCCGATCTCGTGTTCCAGCGCCTGGATCTGCTGGCTCAGCGGCGGCTGGCCGATGTGCAGCCGCTCGGCGGCGCGCGTAAAGCTCAGCTCCTCCGCCACGGCCACGAAGTAACGCAGATGCCTGAGTTCCATGTAATATTTTAAAACGATAAGTAACGCCACAAATATATATTGGACAGCCATATCCGGCAATCCTAGGATGGGGCCATGACCAATCGCACCAACCGCGCCCTGTTCTTCGGCGGCTTTTCCTGCTTCGCCCTGCTGTATTGCGTGCAGCCGCTGATGCCCCTGCTGGCGCACGATTTCGGGCTCACGCCCGCGCAAAGCAGCCTGTCGCTGTCCCTGTCGACGGGCGCGCTGGCCGTGTCGCTGCTGTTCTCGTCCATCCTGTCCGACCGCCTGGGCCGCAAGGCGATGATGGTCGTGGCGCTCGTCGTGGCAGCGCTCATGACGGTGCTGGCCGCGTGCGCGCACACCTACCCGCAGCTGCTGGCGGCGCGCACGCTGCTGGGCTTTGCGCTGGGCGGCATGCCGGCCGTCGCGATGGCCTACCTGGGCGAGGAGATCGAGCCGGCGTCGCTCGGCGTGTCGATGGGCCTGTACATCAGCGGGAATGCGTTCGGCGGCATGGTCGGGCGGGTGCTGGGGGCCGTGCTGTCCGACTTCGTGTCGTGGCGCGCCGCGTTCGGCGTGATGGGTATCGCGGGCCTGCTGGCCGCGTGGGAATTCTGGCGCAGCCTGCCGGCCTCGCGCAACTTCCGGCCCTCGTCGGGTGGCATGCCGGCGCTGCTGCACGGGCTGCGCGGCCATTTCGGCGACGCCGGCCTGCCCTGGCTGTTCGCCCTGTCGTTCCTGCTGATGGGGTGTTTCGTCAGCGCCTACAACGTGATCGGCTTCCGGCTCTTGGGCGCGCCGTTCGGGCTGCGCCAGAGCGTGGTCGGCGGGATCTCGCTGCTGTATTTGCTGGGGATCTTCAGTTCCGTGTGGGCCGGCCGCCGCGCCGACCGCCTGGGCCGGCGCCACGTGCTGTGGACCGTGATGGGCACGATGCTCGCCGGCCTGCTGCTGACCCTCGCCCACAACGTCGCCGTCATCGTGGCCGGCATGGCGGTCTTTACGTTCGGCTTCTTCGCGTCGCACTCGATCGCCAGCAGCTGGGTGGGCCGGCGCGCCCGCACGCAGCAGGCGCTCGCGTCCGCGCTGTACCTGTGCTTCTACTACCTCGGCTCCAGCCTCGTCGGCTGGCTGTGCGGCGTGTTGTGGGAACACGGCGGCTGGGGCGGCGTCGTGGCGCTGCTGGGCGTGTTGCTCGGCGCCGCCTTGCTCATCGCGTTGCGCCTGCGCCGGCTGGAGCCCGTCCCGCACGCGCTGGCGCCCGCTTGACTACATGAAATGCGCCCCGCCCTGCCAGACCAGCTGGAGTCCGGTCACGAGCAGGCAGACCTGCGAAATCCGGTAGAACCACACGAGGTTGATCCGGTCCTGCAGCCAGATGCCGAGCCGCACGCCCAGCGGCACGAGCGGCGCGAGGACGAAGCTCGTGCCCAGGTTGTCGAGCGACAGCTGGCCCAGCCAGGCGTACGGGACCAGCTTGACCGCGTTGACGACCGCGAAGAACACGCTGATGGTGGCGACATAGCGCACCTTGTCCATCCGCTGCGGCAGCAGGTAGACCATGGCGGGAGGTCCGCCGGCATGGGCGAGGAAGCTGGTCAGGCCCGAGACCGCGGACCAGAAGATGCCTTTCGCCACGGACGGACCGGCCTGGCGCTGGTGGGCGGCCAGGCCCAGCACGTTGTTGATGGTGAAGGCCACCGCGATGCCGCCGATCAGGATACGGATGACGTCCTCGCTCAGCATCCCGAACGTGAGGAAGCCCGCGACGATGCCGAGCAAGGCGCCCGGCAACATGATGCGCAGCGTCGGCTTGTCCCACTTGCCGAAATAGGCGCCCAGCCCGACGAGGTCCATCAGGCACAGCACCGGCAGCAGGATCGCGGCCGCCTGCACGGGTGAGATCGCCAGCGCCATGAGCGGCACGCCCACGCCGCCGAGCACGCCGCCGAAACCGCCTTTCGAGATGCCGGTCAGCAGGACGGCCGGCACGGCGACGGCGTAGAACAGCGGGTCGGCGATCAGCATGGCGCCAGCTCCGACACCAGTTGCCGGATCAGGTTCCTGGCGGCCGGCGCCCCTTCGTTGCGGCGGAAGATGATGGCCAGCTCCGACGTGACCGGCGCGCCGGCCAGCGGCTTGTAGACGACGTCCGGCAGCGCCAGCGTCGAGACCACGACGTCGGGCACGACCGCGACGCCCATCCACAGCGAGACCTCGGTCAACACGGTCAACAGGTTGCCGGGCACCGAGACGATGCGCGGCACGAAGCCGCCGCGCCGGCCGACTTCGCGCGTCCCGAGGTCCTGTTCGGGCACGACGAAATCGTCGTCCGCCAGCGCCCCGGCGTCGACCGCGGCGGCGCCGGCCAGGCGGTGGCTGGCGGGCAGCGCGACACAGAAACGGTTGCGCTGCACGACGTGCACGCGCAATGCGTCGGGCAGCGCCATCGGCAGGCGCACGAAGCCGACATCCACATGGCCCTCCGCGACCAGCCCGGGCAACCGGCCCATCGGCAGTTCGCTCGCCTGCAGCTGGACATCCGGCCACGCGGCGCGGAACCGCCGCATCTGCTGCTGCAGGATGCCGGCCAGGGCGGCGGAACCCACGTAGCCGACCACGATCCGGCCAAGCTCGCCGCGGCCGGCGCGGCGGCCGACGCCGACGGCCTGGTCGAACTGCCGCAGGCTGGCGCGAGCCTGCTCGAGAAACAGCTCGCCGGCGCCGGTCAGGCGCACGCTGCGCTTGGTCCGCTGCAGCAACCGGGCCTGGAGCGTCCGCTCGATTTCCTGGATCTGGACGGTCAGCGTGGACGGGGCAATGCCCAGCCGCTCGGCGGCACGGGCGAAATGCAATTCCTCGGCCACCGCCACAAAATAGCGGAAATGTCGCAGCTCCATCGGTCTCCAGCGGTCACAGTATTCGGCAATGGCGAATTATTTCACGTTTTGCCGTTAATGAATGAAATTCTCCGATACGGTGTAATGCAGCTTTCCCATCCGGTCCAGGAGACCCCACGATGCATGTCGATTCCCCGCCGCGCCCGTCGTCGACGCCCCTGCTGCTGACGGCCTCGCTGGGCTGCGCCGTCACCGTCCTCGACACGAACCTGGTCGGGATCGTCCTGCCGACCATCGCGCGCGACCTGGCGGCGACGTTCGCCGAGATCGAATGGGTCGTGAGCGCCTACCTGCTGAGCTTCGCGGCGCTGCTCCTGCCCGCGGGCGCCATCGCCGACCGCGTCGGGCGCAAGCGCGTGCTGCTGCTGGGCCTCGCCGTCTTCGGCGCAACGTCCCTCGCGTGCGGCGCCGCGCCCGGCGCGCGGGCGCTCTACCTGGCCCGCGCCGCGCAGGGCGCCGGCGCGGCCTTCCTGCTGGCGCCGTCGCTGGCCGTGATCGGGCATGCGTTCCACGGCGAGAAGGAACGGGCCCGCGTCTGGGCGATCTGGGGCACGATCATGGGCCTGACGATGGTGTGTTCGCCGCTGATCGGCGGCGTCATCGGCCGCTGGCTCGGCTGGCGCTGGGCATTCTTCATCAACCTGCCGGTCTGCGCCGGGCTGGCGCTCGCCGTCCTGCGCCAGGTGCCCGAATCGCGGGGCGCGGTGCAGCGCACGCTCGACCTGCCGGGCATCGTCCTGTTCGCGGCGGCCATGTTTGCCTTTACCTGGACGCTGATCTCCGGGCCTGCCCGGGGCTGGACCAGCCCGGCCGTGCTGGCGCGTGCCGCCGCCGCGCTGGCCCTGTTCGCGCTGTTCGTCGCCACCGAGCGCCGGGTCCGCGCACCGATGCTCGACCTGACCATGTTCGCGCAGCGGCGTTTCGTCGGCGCCGTCGCGGCCATGCTGGCATATGCGGCGTGCGCCCAGGTGATGGCCTCCCTGCTTCCGCTCTACCTGCAGAACGCGCGCGGCGCCACCGCGCTGGAAGCCGGCGCCGGCATGCTTCCGTTCGCCCTCGCGATGCTGCTGTTGCCGATGGCCGGGCGGCGCCTGGCCGCGTTCATGGCGGGCTACCGGATCCTGGCGCTCGGCCTGGCGGTCGTCGCGGCCGGGAACCTGGTCATGATGTGGGCGGCGCACATGCCCGGCAACCGGCTGCTGGATGGCATCGGCATGGCGATCCTCGGCGCGGGCGGCGGACTCCTGAACGGCGAGACCCAGAAGGCCATCATGGGCACCGTCCCGCCGGAGCGGGCAGGCATGGCCTCGGGCATCAGCACCACGGCGCGCTTCTGCGGCATCCTGCTGGGCTTCGCCGGCATCGGCGCCGTGCTGGCCGGCGGCGTGCGCCCGGCCCTGCTGGCCGGCCTGCGGTCAGCCGGCGTGGAGATCGCGCCAGGCATGGTCGAGCGCCTGGTCGCGGGCGATGGCGGGGACCTGCCGGCCGGGCTGGCCGGGCTGCTGCGGCGCAGTTTCGAAGCCGGCTTTGCGCATGGCTTCCTGGCGGCCGGGATCGCGGCGGCGGTGGCGAGTGCAATCGTGGCGGGGTGCATGCACCCATCCACGACGCGCCGACGTCAGTCCCGCTGCCCGACTGCGTAGGGACCGATCACGACGCCCACGAATCCGCCCGCTTTCTGCGTCGACAGGAAGCGGACATCGACCTTGTCTGCCAGCGTCGTCGTCACGTCCCCGTCGCGGTAGCGGTAGGTGGCCTGTCCGCCATTCACGTCCATCACGAGCTCGACCCGCGCCGACGCGACCGGCCTGCTGGCCACCAGCGTCTCCTTGCCGCCCTCCGTCTTGTAGAGCGCCACCACGTTCTTCCCGGCGCTGCGCGCCAGGCCGAGGAACACGTGGTTGTCGTCGTTCTGCATGGCGACGAGCCCCGCACGGTCGCCATCGCGCCGCGGCACGAAGTCGACCACGGTCGATACGGTGGCGACGTGATGCTGCTGGCGCCGGCCGACGAAGGCGGGCACGCCGCGCAGGTCGCCCAACGGCGCGCCGGCGCGCAGCGCCAGTGCGCCGCGTTCGACGGTGTACAGCGGTGCCGGCGGAATGCGGATACCGATCCAGGCGGACGACAGGGGGCCGTCGAATTCGTCGACATACGCGAAGTTGCCGCTCGTGGGCACCGGCGCACGCGGTTGCGGCGGCAATGCGGGCTTCGTGACGGCATACGGCACCGTCCTGCCCTGCTCCAGCATCAGCGGCCAGCCATCCTTCCAGCCGACGGGCAGCAGGAAGGTTTCGCGCCCGATGCTATAGAAATTCCCCGGATATGGCCGGGTCGCCAGGAAGACGGCCCACCATTGCCCGTTCTGCGTCTGGACGAAATCGGCGTGACCGGCCGTGGTGACGGGATTGGGGCGCTTCGGGTCCAGGTCGCGCTGCGTCAGGATCGGATTGACGGGCCCCGGCACATAGGGTCCCGTGATGGCGTCGGCGCGGAACACGACTTCGGAATGGTTGTCGGCGGTCCCGCCTTCGGCGCAGATGAGGTAGTAATGGCCGTCCTTCTTGAAGATGTGCGGTCCCTCGATCCAGATCGGCCGCTTCTCCGGGACCACGCCGCCGTCGACGAGGACCTTCGGCTTGCCTGCGAACTGCAGCGTGCGCGGGTCCAGCTCCGCGATCCAGATCGCCCGATGTCCGTCGTAGCGCGGCTGGCCTTCCGGGGCATTGTTGTACACGACATGGAGCTTGTCGCCTTCCCACACGAGGGACGGATCGATGCCCTGCAGGCCCCGGATGGTGACCGGCTGCGACCACGGGCCGGCCGGATTCGTCGCCGTGATGACGAAATTCCCCGTGCCGCCCGGGCAGCTCGAACACGTGGTGACGATGTAGAACAGGCCGTCGTGGTAGGAGATGTCCGGGGCATAAATGCCCTGCGATGCGCGCACGCCCGTGAAGTCGACCTGGCCGGGACGATCGAGCGCATTGCCGACCTGCGTCCAGTTGACGAGGTCCCGGGAGCGGAAGACGGGCAGTCCCGGGAAATTCGTGAACGAGGAATTCACCAGGTAGTAATCGTCGC
>CBIHOW010000138.1:0-10436 GCA_966211695.1 uncultured Massilia sp.
TGCCAGCGGGGCAGCCATTCGATGGCGGCCAGCGCCAGTTGCCACGGCGTGACGGGATCGAGCCCCGTGCCCGGTTCGCCGGGACGGCGCGGCAGCACGAGGTGCCAGGGCCGCCAGTCGCCGTCGACCTCTTCGGCCAGCGCCACGTAGTCATGCGGGCGGAATGCCTGGTTCCAGCGGGCGAGCGGGGCGTCGAGCGGGCGTTCCAGTTCGGCGTAGACGGCGCGGACCAGGGCGAAGGCGTTCGCATAGCAGCCGAACCAGATATGCAGGCCGTGTTCCTCGATGCGCTGGCCCAGCTGCGCATTGCGTCCGCTCGCGCCCTTGCCGCCGAGGCGCCAGCCCTGCTGGTAGACGGTGATGGCGTAGCGCTCGCGCCAGTCGGGCTTCGCGCTGAGAAAGTAAGCGGCGGCCAGCGCGCCGGCGCCGCCGCCGAGGATGGCGATGTTCTGGGCCATGTGCTTCTCCGGTTGATGGGCAACCGGCCCAGTGTAGGGAGGGCGGACACGGTGCGTGTTCGCCCGGATCAATCTAGTGCCACCGCACCGGCATCAGCATCTTCGACCGGAACCAGCGCGCCAGCAGGTTGCCGCACATCCGCACCAGGCCGAGGTGCCCCATCACGTGGCGCTGGTACGTGAGACCGTACATCGCCAGCGCGAACGGCCCCTTGACGTGCAGGTGGCGGTTGCCGAGCGCGCGGCGCAGGATGCCCACCGCGCCCGCCCGTCCCAGCGACACGAGCGTGCCGTAGTCGCGGTACTGGAAGCCCGGCAGGGTGTCCGGCGCCTTGTGCGTCAGCAGCGTCGCCAGGTAGATGGCCTGCTGGCGCGCGGCCTGGGCGCTGGGCGGGGCCATCGCCGTCTTGTCCGGATTGAGCAGGGTGCAGCAGTCGCCCATCGCGTGGATCTCCGGATCCGTCACGCTGCGCAGACGGCTGTCCACCACGACCTGGTCGTTGCGGTTCAGCGCCACGTTCAGGCCCGCGCTGAAGCGCGGTCCCTTCACGCCGGCCGCCCACACCGTGATCGCGGCGGGGAACACGCGGCCGTCCGTCGTGATGACCTCGTCCTCGCGCACCTCGGCGATCGCGGTGTCGGTGCAGATCTCGATGCCCATCGCGCGCAGCTTGCGCACGGCCAGGTTCGACGCCTCGGCATCCAGCGACGGCAGCACCTGCGGGCCGCGCTCGACGATGCGGATGTGCACCTGGTGCGGCGACTCCAGGCCCGCGAGGCCGTAGTGGGCCAGCGTGTCGACCGTGTGGCGCAGGTCGGCCGCCAGCTCGATGCCGGTCGGGCCGGCGCCGACGATGACGATGTCCAGCAGCGGCGCGCCGGCGTCCGTGCGGGCATTGCGGCGCCGTCCCGCCTGGGCGCACAGGCCGAGGAAGCGCTGGCGGAAGGCTTCCGCGCCTTTCACGCTGTCGAGCGCCAGGCAGTGTTCCTGCGCGCCGGGGATGCCGAAGAAGTTCGTGACGGAGCCGTAGGCCAGCACGAGGCGCTCGTAGTCGATCGTCGTGTGGGCGTCGGGCGCATCGTCAAAGCGGCTGCGGACGGTGAGCGTGCGGCGGGCGCGGTCGACGTCGACGACTTCGCCGCAGACGAACGTGAAATGGTTGTCGATGGCCTGGCGCGCGTAGTCGATCATGTGGTCGGCCGGGTCGATGGTGCCGGCGGCGACGGCGTGCAGCAGGGGTTTCCAGAAGTGGGTGGGCGCGCTGTCGATGAGGATCACGCGATCCTTGCTGCGGGCGCCGAGGCGGCGTCCCAGGCGGGTGGCGAGTTCGAGGCCGGCGACGCCGCCTCCGACGATGACGATGGACTGCATGGTGTGCTCCCTTCTTTTTTCGAATCGATGCGGCACCGGGGGCTTCCCGCGCCGCGCTGCGTTCGCGCATCCGGCGGGAGCAGCGCCCGCGGATGCCGGGAAGACTGCTTCAGTGGGCCGTGGTCTGCATCACTACCTTGCGCATGTCCTTGCGCATGACGACCGCCTTGGGCGTGCGTACGCCGATGCGCGCGGTGCGGGCGGCGGCGATGGCGCGCGGCGACGTCGTCACGGCCAGCGCTGCGTCGGGTTGTACGCCCAGCTGGTCGAGAACCACCGAATACGGGGCCTTGTGGCCGCGCGCCTCGAAATCGGCGCCCGTCAGCACGACGGAAAAGATGTGGTGCGCGGTGTCGCCGAAGCGGCGGCGCAGTTGTTCGCCGGCCTGTTGGTGCGGCAGTTCGGAGATCAGGGCGCACGGCAGGCCGTCTTCGATCGCCTGGTCCAGCAGGCGCTCGGCGTCGGCGGGGAGGTTTCCTGCGGCATCGGCCGCTTTTGAACCCCGGAAGGCGGATAAGTCGAAGATGAACGCTTGTGCCGTCATGATGATCTCCTTTTGCAGGTCGTTGTCGCTTGAATTGCTTTAACTATACGGCCACGCCGGATAAAATAAAAATAAATCTTTTTTAAAATCCGATAAGGTCTGACTTATGTATCCAGCCAGCTTCAAGCAACTGCAGGCGTTGATGCTCGTCGCGCGCCACCAGAGCGTGTCGCGCGCGGCCGAAGCGATGCACGTCACGCAGCCCGCGGTGTCGCTGCACCTGAAACTGCTGGAGGAGGCGGCCGGCGTGCCGCTCACGCGCCGCCAGGGCCGCAACATCCAGATGACGGCCGCGGGCGAGCTGCTGGTGGGTTACGCGGAGCGCATCCTGGGCCTGTGGGAAGAGGCGGGCGACGAGATCGCGGCGCTGAAGGGCGTCACGTCCGGTACCTTGCGCATCGGCGCGGTGATGACGGCGGAGCACCTGCTGCCGCCGATGCTCGTGCGCTTCACGACGGGCCGCCCGCACGTGCGCATCAAGCTGCAGGTGGGTTCGCGCCCGGAGGTGATCGGCATGCTGTCGCGCGACGAGATCGACCTCGCCATCATGGGCACGCCGCCGCGCGAATTCCCGACCAGTGCGAGCCGCTTCGCGCGCCACCCGATGGCGTTCTTCGTCGCGCCGGGCCACCCGCTGCTGGAGAAGGACGACGTCACGCTGGCCGACATCGCGGCCCATAACCTGCTCGTGCGCGAACGCGGCTCCGGCACGCGCGCGGCCATCGAGCGGCGCTACGAGGAGGAGGGCGTGGCCCTCGCGATCGGGTCCGAGCTGTCCAGCAACGAGGCAATCAAGCAGATGACGGCGGCGGGCCTCGGCGTCGCGTTCTTGTCCGTCCACGCGTGCACGCTGGAAGTGCGCAACCGCCTGCTCAGCGTCCTGCCGGTGCCCGGCGTCGTCGTGCAGGGCGAGTGGCACGTGATGCACAAGGCGGCGCGCGCGATTCCGACCGTGGCCGCGTCGTTCCACGAATTCATGGTGGAGCACGGCCAGCAGGTCATTTCGGACGAGCTGGAAAACCTGGCGTGGCCGCGCCGCGAGCCGGCCTGACGGACGTCATTTGAATGGAAACGGCTGCGGCGGCGCGAAGAACAACTTCCCCACCTTCTGCAGGCCGGCATTCAGTTCGATCCTGTCGATGTCCGCCGTCGCATCGATGGTCCATTCGCGGAACGCCGGACCGGACCACGGGAACGCCGCCAGGCCGGCGCGGATCGCATCGGGGGTCGCGCCGGCTTCGAGCCGCCGCTGCCAGTCGGCCGCCCAGGCCGCGGTGTACGGGTCGCGCCGGTTGCCGGCCATCGAGCGCAGCAGGTTCGCGGCCTTGACGCCGTCGCCGCGCCAGGCGTAGACGAGGGCTGCGGTACGGCCGAGGCCGCCAACATCGCGGCTGCTGCGCCATGCCGCCAGGACGTCGTCGATGGCGTCCTGGCCGGGCTCGCCGCCGGCCATGAGATCGACGCCCAGCTTGCCGACCGCGGCGCCCGGCAACGCGGGGGCCAGTTCGACCGCGCGTGCGAAACGGCGCCGCGCCTCGGCCAGGCGGGATGTCCTGTCGGCGGCGCCGCCTTCGGCCAGGCGCAGCTGGGCCAGGGCCGCCAGTAAGTGCAGGTCCGCGTCGGCGTCGTCCTTGCGCAGCGCCGCGTCGAGGTAGGGCAGCGCGTCGGCGGGCCGGCCCGCGTCGATCAGCGCGCGGGCCACCGTGCGCTGCACCAGCACGCTCGCGGACGGACCCGGTGGCGGTGCGGCGTCGAGCACCCGTTCGATCGTCGCCTGCCGGGCCGCGCCGGACGGGCACGATTTCAGCGCGGCCTCGGCCAGCAGGTAGTCGGAGGACGCTTCCGGGAGGACGTCGACATTGATCACGGCGCGCGGCAGCCCCGGCCGGTCGACGTGCAGCACCTGCAGGCCTTTCAGGCGGTAGCGCCACATCGCGGTCGACAGGTCGCCCACGCGGATGCCGAAGCTCTGCTCGAACGCCTGCACGGACGGCACGCCGGCATGGAATGCCTTCAGGTAGGCGCCCAGGCGGCGCCGGTTGTCTTCCGACGACAGGGCGTAGTGGACGAGCAGCCAGGAACGCGCCGCATACTCGACCTGCTGGCGCAGCTTGCCTTCCCCGCCCAACCCGCCGTCCTCGTTCTGTTCCAGCACGTCGCGGTAGTACAGGGCGTAGCTGCCCATTTCGCCGTCCAGCAGGCCGAAGTAGCGGCCGAGGATGGTCGGCCAGCGGCCAACCGCCATGCGGCTGTCCGTGAAGCGCACGCTCGAAAAATAGTGCGCGAAACCGTCGATGAACCAGGTCGGGGCGCGCAGGTCGGTGTGGCGGTACAGGAAATGCCGCGCGTACGCCTCGAACAGGAAGGACAGGCTGGCGTTCAACGGATACCGGGCGAGCTTGCCGTTGTCGAGCGTGTCGATGGCCTGCAACTGCGCACCGAAACCGGCGACACCGTCCGTGCAGCTGCTGTAGACGCCGACGGTCTCCGGCGTCGGCGCACCGAGTGCGGCGCCGAGCCGGGCGAGGTCGTCGAAGCGCGCCGTGTAGTAGAGCGTGATCCTGCTTTCCGGCCCGCCGGTCCTGGCATAGCCCTTCGTGTAGATGCGCAGCAGGTCGTCCAGCCGCTCGAGGTTGTCCAGCAGGCGCTGCGCTTCATCCTGGCTGGTGTCGGAGTACAGGATCACGTGCTGGCTTTCGGCACGGAACCATTTCGACGGGTTGCGCTGGGACGTGACGGTGATGCTCTGGATCCCGTCGGAAGGGGAAGCGGCGACGGACCCGGCCGGCTCGGCGCCGGCGTGCAGGGCGAAAAGGAGGCCGGCGGCAGCCAGCGCGACGGAGCGAATCGACATGAACTGTCCTTTCCAGCGTGAGCCATGCCGGTGCACGGCCGGGAACGATTGTGACATGGCCTTTATATGCTATGTAAATAAATAGCTTGTCGGACAAGTAATGCTTGTATATACTCCATACATGGATCGTATATGGGGCATATGATGGGCATCGTGAATATCGAAGAGGAACTGCACGACCAGATCCGCAAGGCGAGCACGGTATCGTGCCGCTCGATCAACGCGCAGGCCGCGTTCTGGGTCCGCATCGGCATGCTGTGCGAGCTGAATCCGACGCAGAGCTACAACGAGATCATGGCGCGCGAACTGCGCGCGGCGGGCGTGGTGCCGCAGGCGCTCAAGGTGGCCTCATGACCAAGCGGCCGGAGGAAGTGGCGCTGATGGCGGCGGCCGGCAAGCTGCTGGCGGACGTGTTCGCGCAACTCGACCGGCTGGACCTGGTCGGCATGTCGACCATGCAGGTCAACGACCTGGTCGACGACTTCATCGTGCACACGCTCGGCGCGCGCCCGGCCAGCAAGGGCCAGTACGGCTACGCGTTCGCGCTGAACGCGTCACGCAACGACGTCGTGTGCCACGGCGTGCCGTCGCCGGCGGAGATCCTTAAAAGCGGCGACATCGTGAACTTCGACATCACGCTGGAAAAGAACGGCTATATCGCCGACTCCAGCAAGACGTACCTGGTCGGCGAGGTGGCGGCGCCCGCGAGGAAGCTGGTGCAGGTGACGTACGAGGCGATGTGGAAGGGCATCCGTGCCGTGCGTCCGGGCGCGCGGCTGGGCGACGTGGGCCATGCCATCGAACGGCACGCCCGCCGCCACGGCTATGCCGTCGTGCGCGAATACTGCGGACACGGCATCGGGCGCGAGATGCACGAGCCGCCGCAGGTGCTGCACTGGGGCCGTCCGCAGACGGGCCTCGTGCTGCGCGAAGGGATGGTGTTCACGATCGAGCCGATGCTCAACGCGGGCCGCCACGCCGTGCGCACCGAAGACGACGGCTGGACGGTGCGTACGTGCGACGGCGCGCTGTCCGCGCAGTTCGAGCATACCGTGGCCGTGACGCGCAACGGCGTGCGCGTGCTGACCTTGCGGGCCGGGGAAACGATGCCCGCCTGACGGGTCCCACGGTCATGCGGCCAGCCGGCGCTGGCGATTCGGTGCGGCTTCTTCGATCTGGAAGATGTTCACGACGGCGGAGAGCTCGACCGCCTGCATGCGCAGCGACTCCGCGGCCGCCGCCGCTTCCTCGACCAGCGACGCGTTCTGCATCGTCATCTCGTCCAGGTGCGAGATCGCGCTGTCCACGCGGCCGATGTCGGCCTGCTGCGACTTGGTCGCGCCGCTGATGCGGTCCATGATCTCGCTGACGCGCTGCACGCCGTCCACGACCTTGCGGATGGTGTCGCCCGCGTGGCCGACGAGCGACGTGCCGGCACCGACCTTCGCCACCGAATCCTCGATCAGGGCCTTGATCTCTTTCGCCGCGGCCGCCGAGCGGTGCGCGAGGTTGCGCACTTCGCCCGCGACGACGGCGAAGCCGCGTCCCTGTTCGCCGGCGCGGGCCGCTTCCACCGCCGCGTTCAATGCCAGGATGTTCGTCTGGAAGGCGATGCCGTCGATGACCGAGATGATGTCGACGATCTTGCGCGAGGATTCTTCGATCAGGTGCATCGTCGCGACCACCTGGTCCACCGCCGCGCCGCCTTCCACCGACACGGCCGATGCCGTGGTGGCCAGCGTACTGGCCTGGCGCGCGTAGTCCGCGTTCTGGTGGACGGAGGCGACCAGTTGCGCCATCGCGCCCGTGACCTGCTGCAGGGTCGCCGCCTGCGTTTCCGTGCGGCTGGACAGGTCGTTGTTCCCGGTCGCGATCTGGGACGAGGCCGACGCGATCGTCTCCGTGCCCGTCCTGACCTTCGAGACGATGTCCGACAGGCCGTGGCGCATCGCGTTCATCGCATGGATCATGCTCGACGGCCCGGCGCGCGAGACGTCCACGTGGCACGTCAACTGGCCGCTCGCGATGGCGTGCGCCACTTCCGTGGCCTGTGCGGGTTCGCC
This sequence comes from uncultured Massilia sp., assembly GCA_966211695.1. GTDB lineage: Bacteria > Pseudomonadota > Gammaproteobacteria > Burkholderiales > Burkholderiaceae_D > Telluria. Next base: position 7,292 of record CBIHOW010000138.1, read on the forward strand.
GCCCAGTTGGCCGATCAGGCTGCGCACGATCACGACGCCGACGACGGCGCAGAGCACGCCCGCCACGATGCTGAGCGCGGTGATCCAGTAGCGCGCGCCCTTCGCCTCGAGGCTCGCGGCGGCGCTCGTGGCGGCGTTGTCCTGCTGGATGCGCTTGAGCAGCACGTCCATGTCCGCGACGATCTGCCGGCGCAGCGGGCTGCATTCGTTCACGAGGAACTGGCCATAGCCGTCCATGTTGCCGGCGGTGCGGTAGGCGCGCGGCCGTTCCAGTTCCGTGGCCATCTTCAGCATGCCCGCCTTGACCTTCGCATAGTCTGCGTCGTTGCCCAGTACCGCATCCAGCTTGCCCAGCGCCGCCAGGTAGTCGGCCTTGAAACTGTCGACGAGGGCCAGTTCGCGCGCGGCCGCGGTGTCATCCTTGAACACGTAGGCATTGCGGGCCGCGATGCCGGTCTGGGCGAGCGCCTCGCGCGCCGCGTACAGCGGTTCGAGTTCGCTGTTGCGCACGGCATTCGCCTTTTGCAGCGCGCCGTCGATGCTGTTGACCCGGGTAACCGAGAGAACGGACACGATCAACGTGACCGACAGGATAAGGGCGAATGCGGCGTACAACTGGGTCGCAATGCCGATGCGTTTCAGGAAATTCATCACGTCTCCGACTGTTTATGGCACATGGTTGAGGTTACCTCATCAGTTTAATCACATTCTGTGTAAGAAATTTCCTACAAGTACCAATAATTTCTCAAATTAATTAATTTGTTGTGTTTACGGGAAAGTGAATCAAGAATCGGGCGAATGTGCCGATAAGATACGACTCAAGTTGAATTGTGGAATTTAGAGTTGCCGGATGTTACTATTCGGGATTGATTCCTGGAGACAACATGCGCGTGCACCGCTTCCTGTTGGGCCTGCTGTTCCTGTGCCGGGCGGGCCTGGCCCATGCCGGCGGCCCGCACGCCGACTTCGAGCGCGACCTCGCCGTCGTGCGCGAAGAGGCATACGTGACGCCGAAGGAGGTGGTGCGCCGGCTCGATGCATTGAAGGCCGGCCGGGACGGGCGCGAACTGGGCGAGGTGCTCGTCGTGTCGAGCCGCGCGCACTTCTGGCTGCGCGACAAGGACGGGGCGCTGGACGCCGCGCTCCAGGCGGAACGGATCGGGCGCGACACGCACGACGACGTGCTGCTGGCCGGCGCGATGCTGAGCCATGCCTATGCGCTCTCGAAGTTCGTGCACGACCAGCAGGCGGCGCGCCGCCTGATCGACAGCGCCGCGCGGCTTGCGGACGGCACGCACGACACCTATCTGCAGACCCAGGCCCTCGTCACGCGCGGCCTGCTGGCGGAAGAAGACGGCGACACGGCGGACAGCCTGGAATTCCTGACGCGCGCCGAGGCGCAGGCACGGTCCGGCAGCGATCCGGACGCGCTGGCGATGGCGCTGCGCGAGCGGGCCCGCCTGCTGGCGGGCGTGGGCAGTCACAAGGAGGCGCTGGCGCTGACCGATGAGATGCTGCGGCTGGCCCGCGCGCGCAAGATCCCGGCCCAGCTGGCGTACGCGCGGCTGGCGGAATACGCGACGGCCGCGCGGGCCGGCCAGCCCAGGCGCGCGGAGACCGCGCTGCAGGCCGCGGTGGACCTGCTCGACAAGCTCGATGCGAAGGAACGGCTTTCGGTGCCGCTGGCGCACCAGGCGGCGATGTACGTCCAGGCCCGCCGCTACGGCGAGGCCGAACGGGCCGCCCGCAAGGCGCTGCGCATCGCGCGCGAGGTGGGCGACGAGGACGCGATCCGGCTCGCGTCGTTCCAGGTCGGGATCGTCGACATCTGCTTCCGCAACATCGCCGCCGGCCGCGCCACGGTCGACAAGGCGCTCGCGGGACTCACGAGCGACGACCAGTACGTGCCCATGCTGCTGCAGTACGGCCACGCGCTGAACCAGGTGGGCGAGGGCGACGTCGCGATGACCGTGTACGAAAAGGCGGGCGCCGTGTCGCTGGCCGCGTGGCGCAAGGAAAAGCAGCTGGCGTACGAGACGCTGCAGCGCGCGATCGCCGACCAGAAGAAGCAGAACGACCTGGCCGCGCTGCACCACGACAGCATCCTCAAGGCCGCGGAGCTGCACAACGTGCGGCGCCTGCGCAGCCTGTGGGCGCTGCTCGCCGCGATCACGCTCGCCGCCGTCGTCGTCATCGCCCTGCTGTACCGGCGCGTGGCGAAGGCGAACAAATCGCTGCAGCAGAAGAACGAGCAGCTGTTCCTGCAAAGCACGCGCGATTCGCTGACGGGGCTCTTCAACCGGCATTATTTCTACGAACAGGTCGTGCCGCACCACCACCGCAAGGCGGGCCCCGCATCCGAGCGGCGCGCCGGCGCGGAAGGGCGCACGGGCGGCGTGTTCCTGCTGATGGACGTCGACCGCTTCAAGTCCATCAACGACACGCTGGGCCATGGCGCGGGCGACGTCGTGCTGAAGAATGTCGCGGCGCGCCTTGGCGTCACGTTGCGGGAACAGGACGTGCTGGTCCGCTGGGGCGGCGAGGAATTCCTCGCGTATTTGCCCGGCATCGGCACGGACGAGGCCCGTCAGGTGTGCGCACGCGTGCTGGCGGCCGTGGGCGGTACGCCGATCGCCCTCGACGACCGCGCGCTCACGGTGACGATCTCCATCGGCTTCTGTCCCAAGTCCCTGCACCCGGGCGACGTCGATCCGGACTGGGAACAGCTGGTCCACCTCGCGGACCTGTGCCTGTACGCGGCCAAGACGGGCGGGCGCAACCAGGCGGTCGGCATCGCGGATGCGACCGCGCTGACGCCGGGTGTGATCGCCGCGGCGGACGCCGACCTGCGCAAGGCGGCGGCGGACGGCCGCCTCGCGCTGCTGAACGTGCGCGGACCGGCCGCGCCGCCGGCCCGCGCGGCCGCCTGACCGCCGGCGTCAGGATTCCCAATACCCCGGCGTGTTATAGACCGCCTTCAGGTGGTCGATGAAGTGCCGGATCTTGGCCGGTAAATAGCGCTGCTGCGGAAACACGGCCTGGATCGGGTAATTCCCGACCGCGTACTCGTCCAGCACCGTCACCAGTTCCCCCCGTTTCAGCTCGGCCTGGATCTCCCACGTGGAGCGCCAGCCGATGCCCAGTC
>CBIHOW010000139.1:0-10347 GCA_966211695.1 uncultured Massilia sp.
AGAAAGAAGGCCAGGAACGCATCGAGAACTTGCAGCAGATGGTCGGTGCGGCCACCCAGTTCGTGCAGGAAGAGGGCTTCGGCACGCACGCGCCCGCCCACCTCGGCCCGCAGGCGCTGGCCGCGACCGGCACGGCGATCGTGGACGGCGACGGCGTCGAGGTGCTCGATGCGGATGCGCCGCTGGCTACCGTGATGTCGCCGCTGTCCGCGTTCCTCGCGCACGCGTCGCTGGAAGCGGGCGATGCGCAGGCGCAGGCCGGCCAGGAAGCGATCCAGCTGATGACCGTGCACTCCGCGAAAGGGCTGGAATTCGACGCCGTGTTCATCACGGGCCTGGAAGAGGGACTGTTCCCGCACGAGAGCAGCGCGCGCGAGATGGATGGCGTGGACGAGGAGCGTCGCCTGATGTACGTGGCGATCACGCGCGCGCGCCGGCGCCTGTACATGAGTTTTACCCAGCAGCGCATGCTGCACGGCCAGACGCGCTTCAACATGAAGTCGCGCTTCTTCGACGAGCTGCCGGAACACGCGCTCAAATGGCTGACGCCGCGCGTGCAGACGAACTGGTTCGCCGGCCGCAAGTCGACGACGGCGTGGGACGACGCCGAGTTCCGCGAAGGCGGCAGCGACAACCATATCGCCAAGCAGATCGCGCAGAAGTCGGCCACAGGCAACGGCACCGGCTGGCGCATCGGCGAATCGGTCAGTCACGCGCGCTTCGGCGAAGGCGTGATCGTCAACATCGAGGGCGGAGGCAGCAACGCGCGCGCCCAGATCAATTTTGGCGCGGCGGGGATGAAGGTGCTCGACCTGTCGGTGGCCAAGCTCGAAAGGATCGGCCGCTGATCACGCGGGTTGCGGCGCCTGGTCGGCCGGCTTGCCGAAGATGGTGCGGTAGCCGGCATACATCGCGCACTGCAGCAGCAGCATGAACAGGAAGATCAGCCACATCAGCACGACGCGGCCCAGCGCCGCGTCGCCGAACACCAGCGCGGCGACGATGCACACGCCGAAGAAGATGCCGAACCACGCCGCCAGCAGCACGAGGAACGGGCGTGCCGTGCGGATGACGGCGAAGAAGCTGTAGAACGTGGCCTTGCCCGGCCCCATGTGCTTCCAGTAGGTGAGCGGGGCGGCGAAGCACAGCGTCACCAGCACGGCCACGTCCAGCAGGAAGACGCCGAACAGGGCCAGCATGTGCGACGTCTGGATCGTCGGCGGCGTCTTGGCGTCGGGCCGCGGCATCATCTGCATGATCACCTCGGGCGGGATCGCCAGCCGGGTGATCACCATCATCAGCAGCGACACGGCCAGGTAGACGAGCCCCAGCTTGCACAGCGCGGCCAGTGCCGGCTGGCGGAAGCCCGTCAGCAGCACGGCCGGCGTGACCCGGTCGCCGTTCTCGATCATCAGGCAGGCCTGCATGAAGGCCATCGTGAACGACGGAATCAATACGACCGCAAGTACCGAACCCAGGATCGGCACGGCCGACAGGCCGATGCTGAACAGGATATTGGCGAAGAGGAGCGTCGTCAGGGCGGCAGGCTGTTTGCGGAACAGACCGATGCCTTGCTTCAGCCACTCCCATCCGGTACGTGCGGGTAAATCGTTCATGCTGTCAGATCAGGGGCGCCCCGTGCGATGCGCTCGCGCAGGACTCGTTCGAAGTGGGTCGGATCGTGCGGCGTGAGCATTTCGGCTTCGCGCGGACGGTAATAATCATACAGGCGCGACAGCCAGAAACGCAGCGCCGCCGCGCGCAGCATCGGCAGCCATGCCGCCTGGTCGGCCGCCGTGAACGGACGCACCGCGTGGTAGGCGCGGGTCAGTGCGAGCACGCGCGCTTCGTCGAGGCGGCCGGTGTCCAGGTCGATGCACCAGTCGTTGACGGTGACGGCCAGGTCGAACAGCCAGGTGTCCCAGCCGGCAAAATAAAAGTCGAAGCAGCCGGACAGGCGTTCGCCCACGAACATCACGTTGTTGCGGAACAGGTCGGCGTGGACGGGGCCGCGCTCCAGCTGCGCATACGTCGTGCCGGCCGCGAAGTCGCGCTGGAATGCCAGTTCGGATTGCAGCAGCGCGGCCGTGTCCGCGTCGAGGTAAGCCAGGACCTTCGGCACCGTCTCGACCCACCAGTCCAGCCCGCGCAGGTTCGGCTGATGCAGGGGAAAGTCGCGTCCCGCCAGGTGCATCTTCGCGAGGATGGTGCCCACTTCGGCGCAGTGCACCGGCTGCGGATCCATCTGCGAGCTGCCGTCGAGCTTGCTGACGATGGCGGCCGGCTTGCCGTGCAATGCCACGACGAGCTCACCCGCTTCGTTCGCCACGGGCGCCGGCACGGGAATGCCGCGCTCGGCCAGGTGGCGCATCAGCTGGACGTAGAAGGGCAGTTGCTCGAAGCTGAGGTTTTCGAAGATGGTGAGGACGTACTCGCCGCGTTCCGTCGTCAGGAAGAAGTTACTGTTTTCGATACCGCTCGCGATGCCCTTGAGCGCGAGTGCTTTGCCAAGAGGAAATTGCTTGATCCACTGGGAGAGGTCATCCAGCGTGACCGGGGTGAAGACTGCCATTGTGTAAGTAAGAAAAGTCGCGGGTGCGGCCGCGCTCGGGCGGCCGGTCTTGTTGACGGCTTGTTACTTCTTCTCGGGCTCGGCGGTAGCCGGCATGGGAGGAGGAGGCGGCGCGTCGGCCGTCGTCGGGGCGTTGGTACCGGATTCGCTCGTGGCTTTCCGCTTGCCCGACAGGTCGAACTCACCCACCTTCCACTGCGGCGCGCGGATCGAATTCGTCTGCGCGTTGCCGGGCTGGGTGTTCGGTTTCATGTAGTAATGGCTGCCACCGGGCGTGGTGACTTCGACTTCGGTGACCTGGCCGCCGTCGCGCGTTTCCTTGATCTGGGTGCCGCGCTTCGGCGGGATCGTGGTCGCGGGAACGTCGCTGCCCGGCTCGATGCGCTCGAGCTTCGGCGGTGCCGGGCTCGGGGTCGGCTGCGTGGTCTGCTGCTGGGCCACGGCCAATCCTGCCTGGCAAGTCAGGAACAGCGCGAGAGTGGCGAGGCGGATAGGGGTACGCGGCATGATGATCACCTTTGTCGTTTAGTCCATTGTAACAAAGGGAGCCACTTCCCTGTGAAAAGTGTGGCTGGATCCCCATATTCCGGACATCGCCCGCTCATCTTTTCTCCACTCCCGATTCTGCGATAATGGCGCACGTTTTGCCGTGCCGCCGCGGCCCCACTTTTGAGCGCTCTATGGACAATACCCTGCTTCTCGTCGACGGTTCCAGCTATCTCTATCGCGCCTTCCACGCGCTGCCCGACCTGCGCAGCCCGGACGGCTACCCGACCGGCGCGATGCATGGCATGGTCAACATGCTGCGCCGCCTGCGCGCGGACTTCCCGGCCGCGTACATCGCCTGCGTGTTCGACGCGAAGGGCAAGACCTTTCGCGACGACCTGTATCCGGAATACAAGGCGACGCGCGCGTCGATGCCGGAAGACCTGTCCAGGCAGATCGAGCCGATCCATGAAGTCGTGCGCCACCTGGGCTGGCCGATCCTGATGGTGGAGGGCGTCGAAGCGGACGACGTCATCGGCACGCTCGCGGCGCAGGCGACGGCGCGCGGCCTGAACACGGTCGTCTCGACGGGCGACAAGGACCTCGCCCAGCTCGTCAACGACAAGGTCATGCTGATCAATACGATGAGCAACGAGAAGCTCGACGAAGCGGGCGTGCTCGCCAAGTTCGGCGTGCCGCCGAACCGCATCATCGACTACCTGACCCTGATCGGCGACACCGTCGACAACGTCCCCGGCGTCACCAAGTGCGGTCCGAAGACGGCCGTCAAGTGGCTGACCCTGCACGGCTCGCTGGACGGCGTGATCGAGAACGCCCACAGCATCACGGGCGCCGTCGGCGAGAACCTGCGCGCCGCGCTGGAATGGCTGCCGAAGGGCCGCGAACTGATCACCGTGAAGACGGACTGCGACCTCGTGGGCCACGTGGTGTCGATCGAAGAGACCCTCATCGGCCGCCCCGAGGACAAGGACGCGCTGCGCGACTTCTTCCAGCGCTACGGCTTCAAGACGATGCTGCGCGACCTCGGACCGGGCAACGCGGCCAAGTACGGCACGCCGGGCGCGCCGGCGCCGGCACTGAATTCGCCCGAAGGCGCGGCCGGTACGCAGCCGGGCATGCCGATCATCAAGGGCGAGTACGAGACCGTCACGACGCAGGAACAGTTCGAGCGCTGGCTGGCGCTGATCGACAAGGCCGAACTCACCTCGGTCGACACGGAGACGACGTCGCTCGATCCGATGACGGCGGAAATGGTCGGCATCTCGCTGTCGGTGGAGGCGGGCAAGGGCGCCTACATCCCGCTCGCGCACCGCTACGCCGGGGTGCCGGAACAGCTGAACCGCGAGGAAGTCCTCGAGCGCATGAAGCCGTGGCTGGAAAATCCGGACAAGCCCAAGCTGGGCCAGAACCTGAAGTACGACAGCCACATCTTCGAAAACCACGGGGTGAAACTGCGCGGCATCGTGCACGATACCCTGCTGCAGTCGTACGTGTTCGAATCGCACAAGCCGCACGACATGGACACGATGGCGCTGCGCCACCTGGGCTACACGACGATTCCGTACGTGGACGTGTGCGGCAAGGGCGCGAGCCAGATCTGCTTCGACCAGGTGGAGCTGGCGCGCGCGACCGAGTACGCGGCCGAGGATTCCGACATCACCCTGCGCCTGCACCACGCGATGATCGGCCATGTGGAAAGCGACGAAGGCCTGAACTTCATCTACCGCAAGATCGAGCTGCCCACGTCCGTCGTGCTGCAGAAGATCGAGCGCAACGGCGTGCTGATCGACGCCGATAAACTGGCGGCGCAGTCGAACGAACTGGCCGCGCGCATCGGGGAACTGGAGCAGCAGGCCTATGAACTGGCCGGCGGCCCGTTCAACCTCGGCTCGCCCAAGCAGATCGGCGAGATCTTCTTCGGCAAGCTGCAACTCCCCGTCATCAAGAAGACGGCGACCGGCGCGCCGTCCACGGACGAAGAGGTGCTGCAGAAGCTGGCGGAAGACTATCCGCTGCCGAAGATCCTGCTGGAGCACCGCGGCCTGTCCAAGCTGAAGTCGACGTACACGGATAAACTGCCGAAGATGGTCAACCCGAAGACGGGGCGCGTGCACACGAACTACGCGCAGGCCGTCGCCATCACGGGCCGTCTCGCGTCGAACGATCCGAACCTGCAGAACATCCCCGTGCGCACGAGCGAAGGCCGGCGCATCCGCGAAGCGTTCGTCGCGCCGGCGGGCAGCGTGATCGTGTCGGCCGACTATTCGCAGATCGAGCTGCGCATCATGGCCCACATCTCGGAAGACGAGGCGATGCTGCGCGCGTTCGCGGCCGGCGAGGACATCCACCGCGCCACCGCCGCCGAGATCTTCGGCGTGCCGCCGGAGGAAGTGCAGAGCGAGCAGCGGCGCTACGCGAAGGTCATTAACTTCGGCCTCATCTACGGCATGAGCGCGTTCGGCCTCGCGCAGAACCTGGGCATCGAACGGGGCGCGGCCAGCAACTACATCGAGCGCTACTTCCAGCGCTTCGCGGGCGTCAAGCGCTACATGGACGAGACCCGCCTGCTTGCGAAGGAGCGGGGCTATGTCGAGACGGTGTTCGGCCGCCGCCTGTGGCTCCCGGAGATCAACTCGCCGAACGGCCCGCGCCGCGCCGGCGCCGAACGGGCCGCGATCAATGCGCCGATGCAGGGCACGGCCGCGGACCTGATCAAGCTCGCGATGATCGCCGTGCAGGACTGGATCGAGAAGGATGGTCTGCGCACCCGCATGGTGATGCAGGTGCACGACGAACTGGTGCTGGAAGTGCCGCAGGACGAACTCGACCTCGTCAAGCGGAAGCTGCCGGAACTGATGGGCGGCGTGGCCACGCTGAAGGTGCCGCTCGTGGCCGAAACGGGTGTCGGGGCCAATTGGGAGGAAGCACATTAATCGTTGGGTGGGCACCCCGTGCCCACGCGTTACGTCAACATGACGCGAACGTTACGCATCCAAAAACTCCCCGGCCAGGCGCGCGACCGCCGTCGTCGCCAGCAGGTTGTAATGCGTCGTCCCCGGCACGATGGCCAGCCGGGCGGCGGCGCGCAATGAACCATCCATCCCCGCGTCGCGCTGGCCGCCGCCGAGCGCCTTGTAGCATTCCATGATGTGGTCCAGCGTGACCGCATCGGCGTCCGCGAACACCAGCATCGTGCGCGCCTGGATGGCGCTCACCTGCGGCATCCAGTCGTAGTCGCGGCGCTGCAATTCTCCCATCTTGCGGAACGCCGTTTCCCAGTTCACCTCAGGGTACAGCTTGCCCAGCGGCGACTGCGCCACGTGGGCGCCGACCTGCGCCGCTTGCGTGTCCATGTGGTCGAAAGCCGTGCGCACTTCCGGATAAAAGCCGGCGCGCCTGGCGGCCGCCGATACGACGACCAGCCGGTCGACGACGTCCGGATGCCGGATCGCCGTCTGCAGCGCCACCCCGCCTCCGAACGAATACCCCAGCAGGTCGGCCTTGCCCAGGCCGAGTTCCCGGATCACGGCCGCGACGTCGTCCGCCAGCGTTTCGAAACGCAGCGGGCGGTCCACGTCCGGCGTGTGGCCGTGTCCTTGCAGGTGGATGGCGATCACGCGGCGGTCCTCGGCCAGCGCGGCGATGTTCGGGCCGAACACTTCACTGGCCATGATGCCGCCGTGCAGCAGCACGAGCGGTTTGCCGGTGCCGTGTTCTTCCACGTGGATTTGCATGCCGTTGACGGTGATGAGCGTATTCATGATGTTCCTCGGTGAGTGGATGAGTGCCATGCAGAATACGCAGCCATATTATGTTGTCAAACATATCTTGTTCAGTATGTTTTGGCCGCTACAAAATGCTTCAGGTGTAAGCAGACGTTTCAATGTGCGTTGCTTAACATAAAAATTTCCAATTGGAACGTAAATTGTATGTACCGTCCGTGATGAGGCGGGCATCCATAAAGGCACACACCATGAACAAGACATTCCACCAAGCCGGACTGCTGGCAGGCAGCGCACTGATAGTAACCACTCTCGTCGCCTGCGGCGGCGGCGGCGGTTCGGGCACCCCGGCGCCCACGACGACCGCCTCCACGGGCACCCTGAGCGTCGCGCTGACCGATGCGCCGGCCTGCGGTTTCGATGCCGTCAACGTCACGGTCAGCAAGGTCCGCGTGAACGCCAGCGCCAGCGCGAGCGATACGGATGCGGGCTGGACCGACATCACCCTCAACCCGGCCCGCAAGATCAACCTGCTGAACCTGACCAACGGCGTGCTCGACACCCTGGGCCAGACGCCGCTGGCGGCCGGCCACTATTCGCAGCTGCGCCTCGTGCTGGATGCGAACGCCAACACCGTCGTGCCGACGGGCGGCACCGAACAGGCGCTCGTGACGCCGAGCGCCACGCAGAGCGGCATCAAGCTGGTGAACGAATTCGACGTCAAGGCCGGCCAGCAGGTCGACCTCGTGCTCGACTTCGACGCGTGCAAGTCGGTGGTCACGCAAGGGAAGGGCCGCTACCTGCTGAAGCCTGTCGTGAAGGTCGTGCCGACGGCGATCGTCGGCATTTCCGGCGTCGTGGCGCCGGCGCTGCTGGGCAGCCACGTGACCGTGTCGGCGCAGCAGAACGGCGTCGTGATCGCCTCCACCGTGCCGAATGCGACCACGGGCGAATTCTTCCTGTCGCACCTGGCGACCGGCAACTACGACGTGGTGATCACGGCCGACAGCCATGCGGCCGGCGTGGTCGGCGCCGTGCCCGTGGCGGCCAGCGGCAGCACGGTGCTGAGCACCACGGCCGCACCGCTCGACCTGCCGGCCGGCGCGACGGGTTCGATCGCAGGCACCGTGACGTTGCCCGCGAACGCCACCGAGGCGGCTTACGTGTCGGCGAAGCAGACGTTCGCCGCGGGACCGACGGTGACCGTCAGGTATGCCGGCGCCGACCTCGCGACCGGTGCCTACACGATCGCGAACCTGCCGGTCACGGCGCCGCAATACGCCGTCTACAGCGCGACCCTGCCGCTGACCTTCACGGCGGCGACGACGGTCCTGCCGGGCGCCGGCAAGTACCGCGTCGAGGCGGCCGGCACGGGCTACACGACCAAGACCATCGACGTCGTCGACATCTCGACGGCCAACGCGACGAAGGTCGATTTCACGCTCGCTCCGTAAGCAAGCGTGCCGCCGCTGCCGCTGCTAAGATAGCAAGCCTTTCATGACCCAACGAAGGAAGGCGATGAACGACAACGCAAGCATCGGCAGCGGTTTTGCGGCGGCGGCCAAGCCCATCACGGAACACACCGTGATCCATACCGATACCGAAGGCCTCGCCGTGGGCACCACCATGCTCACGGTCGACGGCCAGGAATTCCCCGTCTATCACGCCCGCCCGGCCGGGCAGGACAAGCTCCCCGTGATGATCGTCGTGTCCGAGATCTTCGGCGTACACGAACACATCGCCGACGTGGCGCGCCGCTTCGCGAAACAGGGCTACCTTGCCTTGGCCCCCGAACTGTTCGTGCGCCAGGGCGACCCGTCCACGCTGCCCGACATGGCCACGATCATGGCGCAGATCATCCGCAAGGTGCCGGATGCCCAGGTGATGGGCGACATCGATGCCTGCGTGGCCTGGGCCGACAGGAACGGCGGCGACGTCGAGCGGCTCGGCATCAACGGCTTTTGCTGGGGCGGACGCATCACCTGGCTGTACGCCGCGCACAACCCGCGCGTGAAGGCGGCGGTGGCGTGGTACGGCAAGCTGGTGGCCGATCCGAATCCGCCGGGCCAGCCCACGCATCCGATCCACATCGCGTCCACGCTCACGGTGCCCGTGCTCGGCCTGTACGGCGCCAAGGACACGGGCATCCCGGTCGCCACGGTCGAACAGATGACGGCCGCGCTGGGCAAGGGCGGCAGCGATTCCGCGATCGTCGTCTACCCGGACGCCGGCCACGCGTTCTACGCCGACTACCGTCCGAGCTACAACGCGAAGGACGCCCGCGACGGCTTCGCCCGCGCGCTGGCCTGGTTCCGCGAACACGGCGTCGGCTGACGGCGCACGCCCGTCGGGTTACAATCAACGGTTTGCGCCCGGGGCGTGTGCATCCGCACGCCCCAAGAAAAAGAAGAGGCTTCCAGATCGACCCGATTCTCATCTCCATCCTGCTGGCCACCGGCCTGGCGGGCGTGGTCAGCATCACGGCCGCCGCGGTGTTTTCCTTTACGCTGCTGTCGAAGGTCGTCGAACGCATGGTCAGCCTGTCGGTCGGCATCATGCTGTCGACGTCGCTGCTGCACGCGCTGCCGGAGGCGTTCGAGTCGAAGGCCGATACGCATGCGCTGTTCGCCACCCTGCTGGGCGGCCTGCTGGCGTTCTTCCTGCTGGAGAAGGTGGCGCTGCTGCGCCATTCGCACCACCACGAGGGCGACGGGCACCATCACGCGCATGGCCACGACGCGCGCCAGGCGGGGCGCGCCGGCTGGATGATCCTGATCGGCGACGGCATGCACAACTTCACGGACGGCATCCTGATCGCGGCCGCCTTCCTCGCCAACCCGCAACTGGGCATCGTCACGGGCGTGGCCATCATCGCCCACGAGATCCCGCAGGAGATCGGCGACTTCATCGTGCTGCTGAACGCCGGCTTCTCGCGCGTGCGCGCCTACGTGTTCAACCTTTTGTGCAGCCTGCTGGCCGTGCTGGGCGGGATACTCGGGTACGCGACACTGGACCGCGCCAGCGACCTGATTCCCTACGTGCTGGTGTTCGCGTCCTCAGGCTTCATCTACATCGCCGTGAGCGATTTGATGCCGCAGATGCAGCGCCGGGCCACCGTGCGCGAATCCATTCCGCAAGTCCTGTTGATCGGCCTCGGCGTCGTCATCGTGCTGTTCCTCACGCACGGCCATTAAGATACGAAACACTGCGCCTGTCGATTGACAGTGCGATTCCTTGCGACCTATGCTGGGCCGTTAGCTGAACGGAGGCCGGTATGGCGAAGCTCTTGAGTGAATGGATTGCAGCATTGCGCGACAAGCCGTCGCGCTTCGCCTACGTGGTCGTGGCCCTCGTGCTGTCGGTCGTGCTGTTCACGCTGGCGGACTTCTTGCCGGCGCCGTACGACTTCAGCCATTAACTTACGCGGCCACGTCGCCCCTGCGAAGGCAGGGGCCCAATTTTGCAAGCGCTGCCACTGCGCGTAAAACTTCGGTTCCCGCCTTCGCGCACTGCTGTCCGGAATAATATTGCTGTGCTGCTCATCAG
>CBIHOW010000140.1:0-10330 GCA_966211695.1 uncultured Massilia sp.
CTACTCATCCTCAACGAATTATCCCGGACAGCAGTGCGCGCAGGCGGGAACCCAAGTTCTGCATTCGTTCCGATAGCTCGTGCAATATTGGGTCCCTGCCTGCGCAGGGACGACGTGCGGGCTCACCCTCCATTCGTGCATTCCGCTCCGGTTTTCATGCATTTTGTCGCAAACCGGTACCCCGCCTGACGCCTCCCGCATACGATGTGCACATCGACACCATGCACACCAGGGAGAACATCATGACGAACAATAAGACTCGCCGTTTCCTCATCGCCGCCTGCGCCCTCGCCTGCATCGCCCTCGCGCCGCAGGCCGAAGCGGGCGATTGGCCCTGGAGCAAGAGCGAACCGGTGCAGGGCAGCGGCCGCGTGCAGAGCCAGGCGCGCGACGTAGCCCACTTCAGCGGTCTCGCCATGTCCCTGCCGGGCAACGTCGAGATCAAGAGCGGCAGCGGCCGCGAAGGCGTGACGGTCGAGGCGGACGACAACCTGCTGCCGCTGATCGAAACCGTCGTCGAAGACGGCACCTTGAAGATCCGCGCCAAGCGCAACACGAACCTGCGCACCCGTAACCTGAAGGTCGTCGTGCAGGCGCGCGACATCGACCGCCTCGCGCTGGGCGGCTCCGGCAACATCGATGCGGACGTCGTGCGCGGCAGCCGCGTGCGCTTCGACGTGGGCGGCTCCGGCTCCATCAAGGTCCGCAAGCTCGAAGGCGAATCCGTCAACGTCGCCCTCGGCGGCAGCGGCAACCTGCAGGCGCTGGACGGCACGGCGCGCAGCACGTCGATCTCGATCGGCGGTTCGGGCACCGTCGACATGGGCCACGTGCGCACCGAGAACGCCAGCGTCACCGTGGCCGGCTCCGGCGACGCGACCCTGTGGGTGCGCGACAGCCTGAGCCTGACCGTGGCCGGTTCCGGCGACGTCAATTACTACGGCGATCCGCAGGTCACCCGCTCGGTGGTCGGCTCGGGCAACGTGAAGCGCCTGGGTGCATCGCCCCGTTGATCACAAATCCCACCGCACCTCGGCCACGACGGTCCGCCGAGTGTACGGGTGAAACGCCCAGTAGGTGCGGTCGTTGAGGTTGTCCACGCCGACCGCCGCGCTCCAGTGACGGTCGAACCGGACACGCACCCGTGCATCGAACACGAGATAGTCCGACACCCCCATGTACGCAGCGCCATTCGGGTCGCTGTTGTCCAGCGTCCCGTACTGGCGGCCGCTGTAGCGCCCGCCCAGGGTCGCGGTCCAATGGTCGTTCGCCTTCCACGTTGCCAGCAGCGTCGCGCGCCGGCGCGGCACGCGCGGCTGCCATTTGCCGACGCTGGCCGGAAACCCGGCATTCTCCGTGACGATGGAGTCGGCATACGTGAGGCTGCCCGTCAGGTCGAGTCCCTTCACGCCGACATCGTCCGCCTGCGCCGAGACTTCGAGACCGTTCGTACGGATGCGGCCCACGTTCTGCACCGTGTTGACCGTCGTGCCGGCGACCGCGAGCAGCGGCTGCGAGTACAGCGCATCGCGGGTCGTCTCGCGGAACAGGGTCACGCGCAGCGAACCCCTGTCGTTCAGCGTTTCGGCCGACAGCTCGCTCGTCCATGACTTCTCCGCCTTCAGGTTGGGATTGCTGTTGACGATCGCGTTGTCGACGATGGAACCCTGGAACAGCTCGGCCGCCGTCGGGTTGCGCACGGCGCGGCCCGTCGACGCCTTCATGGTCCAGTCGGGACTGACGCGCCACGACAGCGCGGCCTTCGGCGACCACGCCGTCTCGCTGCGCGACGGGAAGGCCAGCGGTGCCGCCAGCACGGCGTTCGACAACTCCCCGCCATACGCGCGCCACCGTTCGAAGCGGGCGCCGACCGTCGCGCGCCAGGCGTCGCCGATGCGCCAGCTGTCCTGCGCATACAGGCTTTCCAGCCACGTGTTGCCGTTGAAGATAGAGACCTGCCGGCCATCGCCCGCGTGCAGCCAGTCGCCCGTGCTGCCGAACACGCGCGTGCGCAGTTTCGCATGGTCCGACTGCAGGCCGAATTCGACCGTGTGGCCCTCGGGCCGCCAGATGCCCTTCAGTGCGAGCGTGCTCCAGCCGCTGCCGTGCATGTCCGTGACCTGGCCCGCGCCGTTCGTGTCGGCATTGGGCACGAGGACGGTCGGCGTGCGCACGCGGTCGCGCGCATAGTCGTACAGGCTCGCGGCGATCTCCCAGTCGAACGCGTCGCGGCTATGGCGCTTCAGCGACAGCCCGTGCATCGCGTGTTCCAGCGTGCCGCGGCTGGGCGCGAAGTCGGACGCGCGGATGTCGTACGCGCGGCCGTCGATGTTCACCCTGGCCGCCGTGACGACCGGATTGCCGGCCGCATCGCGCAGGTACGATTCGGCCGCGCGCTTCGCCTCGTTGCGCCACCAGCCGAACGTGTAGCTGGCGCGCAGCCTGGGCGTGATGTCCCACGCGAGCTTGAATTTCGCGTGATCCTGCACGGTGTGCGTCTGGCTCGTCGCGCCGATCAGCCACCAATCCTTGTTCGACGGATTGCGGCCGGCCACCGCGCCCGTCACGGGAATGCCCCCGCCACCCGGTACGCCGGCCGACAGCAGTTTATTGGCGAACCCGATGGGCTGCGCATCGCTGTCCAGGCGCGTCACGTCGATCCAGTACGACCACGCGCCGCTGCGGTCGCCCAGCGACGCGCTGCCCTGCCAGCCGTCGTAGCGGTCGTCCGTGCGGTACAGCTTGAAGGCTTGCGAGTAGCCCGACAGCTTGACGTGGGCTTCGCGCTTCGACGGCATGCGGGTCTGGAAGTCGACGACGGCGCCGACCGAATTGCCCGGATACGCGGCCGCGAATGGGCCGTACAGCACGTCCACGCGCTCGATCTCTTCCGGCGTGACGAGGCCCCAGCGCGGCGTGTACGTGGCGCCGTTGCCGAGCAAATTCGAGAGAAGGATGCCGTCCGCGTACACGAGCGAGCGCGCGCTGTTGCCCGTACCGGACGCGCGGCTCGCGAGCACGGCGTGGTCGTAGTCGCCCGTGTAGCGCTTGCGCACGTTCAGGCTGGGCAGGTATTTCAGCGCGTCCTCGCTGTCGACCGCATTGATCCGGTCCTCGACCTGGGCGCCGGTGATGCCTTCGATCGTCGTCGGGATCTGCGCGGGCAGCGACGTGGGGCGGCCGCCCGTCACGACCACGGTTTCCAGGTGCGTGTCATCGGCATGGACGAGCGCCGGCAGCGCCGCGGACAAGGCGGCGATCCAGATGCCTTTCATGTGGCCTCCGTCAGTGCGCGGCGGTGTACGTCAGCGGTTTGACCGGCACCTGCACGGTGACGTTCTCGCGCTTTTTATCCGCACCGACGAAGGTCAATGTCAGCGGCACCTGCTCGCCTTCCTTGAGCTGCTGCTTCAGGTCGAACAGCATGACGTGGTAGCCGCCGGACGACAGGTTGACGCTCTGGCCGGCAGGCAGGTCGATGCCGTCGACCTTTTGCATGCGCATGGTCTGGCCTTCCATGGCCATCTGGTGGACTTCGGCGCGGCCCGCGACGGGGCTTTGCACGTCGACGAGGCGCGTGGCCTTGGGCGAACGCAGCTGCATGAAGGCGCCGGCCGTCTTCTGGGCCGGCACGGTGGCGCGGATCCACGGGTCGCCGACGGTCACCTGGGCGAACGCGGCGGACGTGGTGAGGAGGCTGGCCGCGGCCAGCATGACGAATTGTTTGAACATGACTTTACCTGACAAAAAATGGAATGACGAAACAAGAAGGTCAGGCAAAGACAGGGGGACCGCGCGGGACGGCCGCCAGCCAGACGGCCAGCGGACGGGGCGCGTGATGGAACAGGAACGGACGGGCTTCCGTGCCGTCCACGAGCGCCGGCGGCGCGTGCACGGGCGGCGGCAGGCCGTGGCTGCCCGCGTGCGTGAGGCAATAACCGCAATCGTCGAGGACGCCCATGCCGGCATGCTCGTCCTGCACGAGCAACGCGGCCGCGGCGGCGAACGAGGCGCCGCCGTCGACGCTGCAGACGTCCAGCGGAATCGTGGGCCGGCTGGCGGCCAGCGCATGCGAGACCGTCGGCGCGAGCGCATTCAGCAGCACGGCGAACAGTGCCAGCCACACGAAACGCAGGCGTTTTGTCATCGAACGAGTCGGCAGAATCGGCATGTGCCGATTATAGCCGCGTATGCACGGCGTGGCGCACGCGCGGCCCGAGACATATTGTCCAGTCGATCAGCGCTCGGCCAGCAGGACTTCGCGCTCTACCTGCACGGTGCGCTCGCCATCCGTCAGCCACACCTGGCCGTCCTGGATCGTGCACTGCAGCTGCATCGTGCGCTGGGCCATCTGCTCGAGCTGGGCGCTCGTTTCCGCCGGAATGTTGATGATGGAGATTTTTTTAGCGCGTTCGAGCTTGCTGGCCAGGCCCTTGAACCAGATGTTGCTGGTGGCGCTGTAGCTGTACACGATCACGTGTTCGGCGCGGCCGGCCGCCTTCATGAGGCGGCGTTCGTCGGGCTGGCCGACCTCGATCCAGAGGTCGATCGCGCCGGTCAGGTCCTTGAGCCACAGGGCGGGCTCTTCGACGTCGAACAGGTCCTTGCCGTAGGCGAGCGCCGGGTCGGCGTGCAAGGCGAAGGCGAGCAGGCGGATCATCACGCGCTCGTCGGTTTCCGAAGGATGCCGCGCGATCGTGAGCGCGTGCTCCTGGTAATAATTGCGGTCCATGTCCGCAATGTTCAGGTCTGCCTTGTAAATCGTTGCTTTCAGGGCCATCAGGTAATCTTTTCTTTCGGTCGGTTCAGCTGAACACGACGGTCTTGTCGCCATTCAGCAGGATACGGTGTTCCACGAACCACTTGACCGCGCGGGCCAGCACGACGCTCTCGACGTCGCGGCCGATGGCCGTCAGCTGCTCCACGCTCATGGCGTGGTCGACGCGCTCGACGTCCTGCTCGATGATCGGGCCTTCGTCCAGGTCGCCCGTGACGAAGTGGGCCGTCGCGCCGATCAGCTTGACGCCGCGACGATGCGCCTGCGCATACGGACGCGCGCCCTTGAAGCTGGGCAGGAACGAATGGTGGATATTGATCGCCCTGCCCTTCAAGGCATCGCACAGCCCCGGCGACAGGATCTGCATGTAGCGCGCCAGCACGACCAGGTCGATGCGGTGGGCGTCCAGCAATTCGATGATGCGCGCCTCCTGGGCGAGCTTGGCCGATTCGCTGGCACCGGCCTCGAGCGGCAAGTGGTGGAACGGGATATTGTAACTGGCCGCGAGCTGGTAGAAGTCCATGTGGTTCGACACGATGGCCGGAATCTCCACCGGCAGCAGGCCGCTGCGGTAGCGGAACAGCAGGTCGTTGAGGCAGTGGCCGATCTTGGACACCATGATCAGCACGCGCGGCTTGCGCTTGGCGTCGTGCAGCGCGCCGTCCGCGCCCAGGTCCTGGCACAGCGAGCCGAAGCCGGCGCGCAGCAATTCGTCGGAGATCGCGTCGTCTTCCAGCGCGAAATGCACGCGCATGAAGAACAGCTTCGATTCCGGATCGCCGAACTGGGCCGAGTCGATGATGTTGCAGCCGTGTTCGGCCAGGAAACCCGAGACGCGCAGCACGATGCCGCGGTGGTCCAGGCAGGACAAGGTCAGGATATATTCTGGATACATTGCTAAATACTTCAGAATGGTTGAGGTTGACTGAACCCGGCCATTGTCGCATGGATTGCCATACCGGCATTTTCCCCAAAGGAGACGCAAAATGAATAACCGCCAATTCCGCCTCGCCGCCCGCCCCGTCGGAATGCCCAGGGCCACCGACTGGCAACTGACCGAAGAACCCCTCGCTCCGCTGCAGGACGGCGAGGTGCGCGTGCGCGTGCTGTACCTGTCGCTCGATCCGGCCATGCGCGGCTGGATGAACGAGGGCAAGTCGTACATCCGTCCCGTTGCCATCGGCGAAGTGATGCGCGCCGGTGGCGTCGGCGTCGTCGAGGCGTCGAACTCGCCGCACGTCGCCGTCGGCGACACCTTGAGCGGCAGCTTCGGCGTGCAACAGTATTGGACGGGTCCCGTCGACGCAAAGGCGGCCGCGGCCATGAAGATCGATCCCGCCCTCGCCCCGCTGCCTGCCTGGCTGAACGTGCTGGGCATGCCCGGCCTGACGGCGTACTTCGGCCTCACGGACATCGGCCAGCCGAAGGCCGGCGAGACGGTCGTCGTGTCGGCCGCCGCGGGGGCCGTGGGCGCGACGGTGGGCCAGGTGGGCAAGCAGCTGGGATGCCGTGCCGTCGGCATCGCCGGTGGGCCGGACAAATGCCGCTACGTCGTCGAGGAGCTCGGATTCGACGCGTGCATCGACTACAAGGCGGGCGATGTGCCGGCGGGGCTCAGGGAACATTGTCCGCAGGGCGTGGACGTTTATTTCGACAACGTGGGCGGCGACATCCTCGACGCCGTGCTGGCCCGCATCAACCTGAAGGCGCGCATCGTGATCTGCGGCGCGATCTCGCAATACAACAACACGACGCCGGTGCGCGGCCCGGCCAATTATTTGTCCCTGCTCGTGAACCGCGCGCGCATGGAGGGCATGGTGGTCTTCGACTACGCGGCGCGCTATCCGGAAGGCGTGCAACGCCTCGCCGCCTGGCTGCGCGCTGGGGCGATCAAGAGCCGCGAACACGTGGTCGAAGGCCTCGACAACTTCCCGGACGCCCTCACGATGCTGTTCGAAGGGAAGAACTTCGGAAAGCTGGTGCTGAAGGTCGCGGACGACGCACGTTGAACGAACCGCATGCCGCCGGAACCATTTGATCCCCTGCCTCTCTAACCGCACGAGCGCATCCATGAACGCTCGTTGATAGTTCAGGCACAAGGAGATCGATATGGCGACAAGCAAGGAAGGCGGCCACAAGGGCGCGGCCGACTCCGGCGGCAACGAGCAGAAAAGCCAGCCGGCCAAGCGCGGTTTCGCTGCGATGGACCAGAACCAGCAGCGTCAAATCGCCAGCAAGGGCGGCCAGGCCGCCCACCAGAAGGGGACGGCGCACGAATTCGATTCGGAAGAAGCGCGCCGGGCGGGCCAGAAAGGCGGGGAAGTGGTCAGCCGCAACCGCGCCCACATGGCCGACATCGGGCGCAAGGGCGGGGAAAGCCGGCAATCGGCCAACCGCGCCGCCGCCGCCGCAAAATCCGGCACCCAGCCGGGCAACCGCCAGGGTGGCAAGGAGTCATGACGTTCGGGGGAGACCCCTCACCGCAGCGCGCAAGCGCCGACCGCGCCGCCGTGCCGGGCGCGGTCGCTCATCGCATAATGGGTAGATGCAGCAGGAACATGGACGTGCTACAGTTCCATCCTTATGTCCGCCACTTCGCACCTGAAATATCTGAGCGCGTACCCCGCGCACATCCTTTCCCAGGTCGAGCGCCTGATCGCCGACAACCGCCTGGCCGACCACCTGCGCCAGCGCTATCCCGACGCGCACGACGTCCGCACCGACAAGGCCTTGTACGGCTACGTGCAGGATTTGAAAGATGAATACTTGCGCAACGCCGAGCCCGTCTCGAAAGTCGCGTACGACAGCAAGATCGGCATCGTCCAGCAGGCCCTGGGCCTGCACACCGCGATCTCGCGCGTGCAGGGCAACCGCCTGAAGGCCAAGCACGAGATCCGCATCGGCACCGTGTTCCGCGACGCGCCGCCCGCCTTCCTGCGCATGATCGCCGTGCACGAACTGGCCCACCTGAAGGAAAAGGACCACGACAAGGCCTTTTATAAACTGTGCTGCTGGATGGAGCCGGACTACCACCAGGTCGAGTTCGACGTGCGGCTGTACCTCACCCAGCTGGAACTGGGCGGCGAACGCTTGTGGGCGTGATACCGCAGTTGCAATAAACGCCAGGGATGGCCGGAATCGCCACGATCCCTCGTTGCCGTAGCACAACAAGATATTGAACAGCGGCCGCTCGCGGCCAAAAGCTGTCGACTTTCGCATGCGCACCGATTACAGTCGAAGTCCGCGCTTCCTGCGCCCGGTGCCTGCCATCCCTGCGGGCTGAATGAATTCCCGGCCGGCCGGCCGATCCCGACGAGACCATGCAGCAACAACGCCTCGCCCAATTCCTGCTCTTTTCGCTGTCCGGACTTGCCCTCGCCGGCGCTGCCCGCGCCCAGGACAAACCGGACTGGCGCATCTCCGGCTTCGGTACGCTGGGCGTCGCGCACGCCAGCGAACGCGAGGCCGATTACACGTCATCCGTCTTCAAGGTCAGCGGCACCGGCGCCACGCGCCGCTGGAGCCTTGATGTCGACACCCGCCTCGGCATGCAGCTCGACGCCACGCTCGCGCGGCGCTGGTCGGCCGTGCTGCAGGTGGTCAGCGAACAAGGCCTCGACAACACGTACCGGCCGCGCGTCGAATGGGCCAATATCAAGTACCAGGCGACGCCCGAGCTGGCGCTGCGCGTGGGCCGCATCGCGCTGCCCATCTTCCTGACGGCGGACTACCGCAAGGTCGGCTATGCGTATCCGTGGGTGCGCCCGCCCGTCGAAGGCTACAACGTCCTGCCCGTGACGAGCAGCGACGGCATCGACGCCACGCTGCGCTGGGACCTGGGACCGGTGCGCAACGCGTCGCAGGTATTCTACGGCCACAGTTCGGTATCCCTGATCGAGCCGCTGCACGTGTACGGGCGCCGCGGCATCGGCATTTCCAACACGAGCGACTGGGGTGCGCTCAGCGTGCGCGCCAACGTGGTCAGCGCCGAGATCTCCAGCGACATCGGCGCCGCGCTGTTCAACGGCCTCGACGCCTTCGGCCCCATCGGCCGGGACCTGACCCGGCGCTATGCGATGGACCACAAGCGCATGACGCTCGCGAATATCGGCGTGAACTACGACCCGGGTTCGTGGTTCGTGATGGCCGAAGCGGGCCGCACGATCAGCCATTCCTTCCTCGGCTCGACGCGCAGCGCCTACGTCAGCGCGGGCTGGCGCTGGCAGGCGTTCACGCCGTACGCGACGTATGCGCGCGTGCGCGCCACGGGCGCGACGACGGAACCCGGCCTGCCGGCGGCCGCCCTGCCCCCGGCGCTGGCGCCCACGGCGGCCGCGCTGAACGCAGGCCTGAACACCCTGCTGTGGACGATCCCGCAACAGACGTCGCAGGCGGTGGGCGTGCGCTGGGACCTGCGCACGAACCTGGCCCTCAAGCTGCAATACGACCGCGTCACGCCGCAGGCAGGCTCGCGCGGGACCTTCATCAACCCGACGCCGCGCTTCACGCCGGGGCACCCGGTCCACGTGGCCAGCGTCGCACTCGATTTCGTGTACTAGCATGGCGACGCTCAAGTCTTTCCGCCTGCTGGGCACGTCCCTGCTGCTCGGCATCCTGTCCGGCGCGCCCGCGAGCGCGGCCGATCTCGTCGTGATCGTCTCCGCACGCAATCCCGTCGCCACGCTGCGCGCGGACCAGGTGGCCGCGATCTTCCTCGGCCAGTCCGTGCGCTTCCCCGACGGCACGGAAGCGGTGCCGTTCGACCTGCGCCTCGGCACGCCGATGCGCGACGAGTTCTATGCGCGCGTGACGAACAAGACGCCCGCGCTGCTGAAGGCGCACTGGTCGAAGATGGTGTTCACGGGCCGCGGCCAGCCGCCCGCCGAACTGCACGACAGCACGGCCGTGCGGCGCAAGGTGGCCGACGATCCGGAGGCGATCGGGTACATCGAACGGAGCGCGCTCGACGCGAGCGTGCGCCCGGTCCTCGTGGTGCAGTGATGACGTCGCCCGCCGCCTCCCGTGAACGGCGCCGTCCGCGCTGGCTCGCGCGCGCCCTCGAGACCCATGTCGCGCTGCCGCTGTTCGCCGTGCTGCCATTGCTGGCGATCTGGGTCGCGACGTTCCACTTCATCGAAACGGAAAGGCGCGCGGCCGTCGACGCGGCGCGCGATGCCGTGCGCGAGCAGCTCGACACGTACGAGGCGCAGGTCGCGCGCAACCTGAATGCCATCGACCAGACGCTCAAGGTCATCAAGTATGCCGTCGAACTGAACGGCACCCACGCCGCCCTCCCGACGCTGCGCGCCGAAGAGCTGCTGCCGCCGGGACTCGTGTTCCAGGTCAGCGTCGCGGACCGCGACGGCACCATCGTCGACAGCAATCCGTCCATGCCGCCGCAGGACGTGTCGCGCGCTCCCTATTTCACGGTGCACGCGAACGGCACCGCCCACGCGGTGTTCGTCAGCCAGACCTTCGGCGACACCGCCCGGTCCGAACCGCACCTGCATTTCACGCGCCGCATCGAGGACGGCTACGGCCGCTTCGCCGGCG
>CBIHOW010000141.1:0-10278 GCA_966211695.1 uncultured Massilia sp.
GCGCCGCCGGCGTCGCACGCTTTGCCTACAACTGGGCCCTATCCGAATGGCAGCGACAATATGTGGCACACCAGGCCGATCCGACGCTGCCGGCGCCGTCACAGCTCGCGCTGCGGCGCCAACTGAACGCGATCAAGCGTGAACAATTCCCCTGGATGCTGGACGTCACGAAGAACGCGCCGCAAATGGCGATCATCCAGTTGGGCGACGCGTTCAAGAATTTCTTCTCGCATCGTGCACGCTATCCGAGGTTCCGCCGCAAGGGCGTCGATGACCGTTTCACCCTGACGAACGACCAGTTTCGCGTGGACGGCAAGCGCTTTTACATTCCCAAGCTGGGCCCTGTCCGCATGCGCGAAGCATTGCGCTTTACTGGCAGGATCGTCTCGGCAACGGTATCCCGCCGCGCGGACCGATGGTATGTCAGCATTACCATCGACGCGACCGAAGCATCCCTGCCACCGGCCGAAAACCAAGGTGTGGTGGGGATCGATCTCGGGGTGTCGGTACTGGCTACGCTGTCGACGGGGGAACAGTGGCTTGGCCCAAAGGCGTTGCGCTCGCTCCTCGAACGGCTACGGCGCTTATCGCGCTCGCTGTCGCGCAAGGTAAAGGGCTCTCGCAACCGGGACAAGGCAAAGCGAAGTCTGGCCCGGCTGCACGCGAGGATCGTCGACATGCGCCGCGACAGTCTGCACAAGCTCACGACCGGCGTCACCCGGCGCTTTCATACGATCGGGATCGAAGATCTGAACGTGCGGGGCATGCTGGCGAACCCGAGCCTGGCGCGCGCAATCGCCGACATGGGTTTTCACGAGCTGCGCCGGCAGTTGAGTTACAAGGCCGCGTGGCGTGGCGGGGATGTCGTCGTGGTCGACCGGTGGTACCCGAGCAGCAAGACATGTTCGTGCTGTGGACATCGGCTGAAAGAACTCGCACTCGGGACGCGCCATTGGACTTGTCCCGGGTGCGGGGTACAGCACGACCGCGACGTCAACGCGGCCGTCAACCTGAAGAATATGGCGATGAGTTCCATCGCAACTGCCTGTGGAGGGAACGGCTCTGGCCCCGTGCGCAAGCACAGGACGAAACCGGTCCCGCTGAAGCAGGAACCCAGCGGCAAAAGTTAACTATGGTTAGCTTTGCGTAGGTCTAGGAGAACGGCTTATCCGATTCGAATCCTGTCGATTTTGATCTGCATCATTGGCATTTTCCGGTGCATTTCCTAGCATCAAACTCATAACGACAGGAGCGAAACATGAGCAAGATGATGAAAGCCGCGGTGGTCCGTGCCTTCGGCCAACCGCTGACTATCGAGGACGCACCGATCCCCGTGCCGGGCCCCGGCCAGGTCCTCGTCAAGATCGAGGCGTGCGGCGTCTGCCACACGGACCTGCACGCCGCCGGCGGCGAATGGCCCGTCAAGCCGAATCCCCCGTTCATCCCGGGACACGAAGGCGTCGGCTACGTGGCCGAAGTCGGCCCGGGGGTCAAGCACGTCCGGAGCGGAGACCGCGTGGGCGTCCCCTGGCTGCATTCCGCCTGCGGCCATTGCCCGCATTGCCTGGGTGGATGGGAAACCCTGTGCGAATCGCAGCAGAATACCGGCTATTCGGTCAACGGCGGCTTTGCCGAATATGCACTCGCGGAAGCCGACTATGTCGGCCATCTGCCGGACAACGTCGGCTTCGTCGACGTCGCGCCGATCCTGTGCGCCGGCGTGACCGTCTACAAGGGCCTGAAGGTGACGGATACCAAGCCGGGCGACTGGGTGGCCATTTCCGGCATCGGCGGACTCGGCCACCTGGCCGTCCAGTATGCGCGCGCGATGGGATTGAACGTGGTGGCGGTCGACGTCGACGATGCCAAGCTGGCGCTGGCGCGGCGCCTGGGCGCGAGTCTCACCATCAACGCCCGGACCGGGGATCCGGCGGCGGCGATCAAGCGCGAAATCGGCGGCGCGCACGGCGTCCTCGTCACGGCGGTGTCGTCCCACGCGTTCTCCCAGGCCCTGGGCATGGTCCGCCGCGGCGGCACGGTGTCGCTGAACGGTTTGCCGCCCGGAGACTTCCCGCTGCCGATCTTCGACATGGTGCTGAACGGGATCACCGTACGCGGGTCGATCGTCGGCACCCGGCTCGACCTGCTGGAATCCCTGCAGTTCGCGGCCGAAGGGAAGGTCAAGGCAACCGTGTCCACGGACAGGCTGGATAACATCAACGACGTCTTCGACCGCATGCGCCGCGGGGCCATCGAAGGAAGGGTCGTGCTCGACCTCGGCGCGGGTCGATAAACCGCCGCCTCAGTACCCGCCACGGCCGTTGCCGAAACCACCCTCCCCGCCTTCGCCCCGGCCGCCGCGGAACATGCCGCGGTTGCCGTTGCGCAGGCGCTCGTCGCCCGTCACGCCGCCCCACTGGTAGCGCAGGCCGATCTGGACGATGCGCGGCTGGCTCACATTCAGCGTATGCAGGCGCAGCACCTCGTTCTCGATGTCGCTTTCCATGTTCCCGGTGTGGAAGACGTTGTTCACGTTCAGGTTCAGCGACAGGCGCGGCGTGATGCGGTGCATCCACGTGAAGTTCGTCATCGTGACCGCGCTGTTGATGCCCTGGCCGTTCAGGGTGGCACCGTTGCGGTTGACGCTCAGCTGCAGGGACTCCATCCCGACCTGGTACGCGAGGCGCAGCTTGATGTTCTCCCGGTGGTTCGTCTGCTCGACGGTGGTCGAGCCGGCCGTGAAGTTCGAGATGCGCTGGCGTTTTTCGTTGGCCAGGGTCGCGCCGAGATTGGCCGACAGGCCCGACACGAACAGCTTGCGCACATTGAAATTCAGGTCGATGCCGAGCGAATCGTTCGTCCCGAAATTGATGGGCGACGTCACGATCACGTTCGGATCGGATGCCAGGGCATAGCTGCGGTTGCCGATCACGGGCGACTCGCGCCGCTTGAACAGGACGAAGCTGCTGTCCACGCCGAACAGGCGGTCGCGGTAGGCCAGCTCGACGTTATCGTTGTTCACCGGCTGCAGGTGCGGATTGCCCTGGCGCGCGCTGAAGTCGCTCAGGTAGACGAGGTTCGGGTTCAGGTCGCGCTCGTTCGGCCGCGCGATGCGGCGCGAGGCACGGAATTGCAGCATGCCGTCGGTGCCGATGTCGCGCGTCGCGTAGAAACTCGGCAGCCAGTTCATGTAGTAATACTTGTCCTCCTCGTTCAGCAGCGGCTGGTGGACGTCGAGCTCCGTGTACTCGCCGCGCAGGCCGCCCTGGATGCTCAGGTTCTTGCCCAGCTTCGTGGACAGGATGCCGTAGATGGCCGCGTTGCGGTCGTTCGATTCGAAATCGCTGATGCGGCCGGCCACGGGCACGTAGTCGCCCGTGGCCGGGTCCTGGCCGAGATAGTTCGTCGGGTTACGGGTCTTGCTGTCGGCGACCTTCGCCCCGGCTTTCAGATGCCACGTGTCCCACACGTTGCGCTCGTAGTCGACGGAGATGTCGAGGATGCGGTTGCGGCGATCGGTCGAGCGCAGGCTGTTCGCGATGAACGGCGTCGGCCGCAGGCGGTAGTCGTAGAACACGTCCGAATCCGAATGGTTGTTCTGGCCCGTGTAGCGCAGGTCGAATTTCAGGTCTTCCCCGGGTACGCCGCTCTTGTGATCGTACGATGCGCCGATTCCGAAGTTCTCGGCCGGCGACCGGCTCCGCGACCGGCTGGTGAAATCGGCCAGCGCAGAATCGTCCGCCGCGAACCGGCGGGTCGAGGTGGTGCCGTCGTTCTCGTTGCGAATCTTCGAATAGCTGACGGTGGCGCCGGCCTGGTCGCGTTGACCGACGTTGTAGGTGAGCGTCGACGCGAGGTTCAGCGCCTGCGACCGGATCTGCCGGTTGCCGACCGAATCCTGTGCATCCCTGACGGCGCCGGTAGCCGGATCGAGATCCTGCCGCTGCGACTCGGTGTAGATGTTACGCACGTTCTCGCGCACGCCGATATTGCCCGAGATCGAGTACGGGCCTTCCGCATGCTCGCCGTTCAGGAAGGCATTGCCGCGGCCCTCGGTGCCCTTGTTGACGCTCAGGTTCGCGCGCGAGCCCGCCTTGCGGTTGCGCTTGAGAACGAGGTTGATGATCGGCCCGCTGCCGCCCTCGTTGCCGAACTCGGCGCCGGGCACGTTGATCACCTCGACGGACTCGATGGCCTCGGCCGGGAACGCGTTCAGCGCATCGCTCCGGTTCTGGCCCTGGAACTGGGCGTCGCGCTTGCCGTTGACCATGATCTGCACGTTCTGGTTGCCGCGCAGGGCCACGTTGCCGTCCTGGTCGACCGTGACGGACGGCACGTTGTTGAGGATGTCGGCGGCGGACGCGTTGCTCACGCTGATGTCGTTCTTGAGGTCGTAAACATCGCGGTCGACCTTGTTGGTCGGGCGCGTGGCGACCACGTCGACGGTCGCCACGCCGTCGTCGGACTTCGTCTCCGGTGCGGCGTTGACGGCGGGCGGCCTGGCGGGCGCCGCCGTCTGCGCGGACGACGGCGCTGCGGCAAAACAGGAAACGAGCAAGGCGGGAAGGACGTTCAGTGCGTGCTTGGTCGGAATCATCGAACAGGTTCAAGTGAGTGGAAACGCCAGTGCGTGAACTTATGTTCCTTCGACCGCCCGAAAAAGTTCCAATTATTTAGCGGCTGACCGGCGCGTTCTGCAATGCCTTGGACGGATCCGGATTCTGGCTCAACCCGTCGAGATAGCCGCGGGCGTCCTCCAGCCCGGCATTGTATTCGACGTCCTGCATCACGCTGACCTGGTCGATCGTCCATTCGCTGAAGCCGCCCGCCTCCGGCACGCGCCGCATCTCCGCCGTGATGTCGGCCAGGGTCAGGCCGCCTTCGAGGCGGCGGTAGAACGCGGTTGCCCACGCGGCCGTGGCCGGATCGCGGACGTCGTTCTGCAGCGTGCGGAGGATGTGCTCGGCCCGGGGCGCATCGACCTGGTAGCAATACGCGAGCACCGCCGCCCGGGCCAGCGGCCGCGAATCGCGCGCGGTGCGCCATGCCGCCAGGACGCCGTCCAGCGCTTCGCGGCTGGGCTTGCCGTCGGCGAGCAGGGACAAGTCGAGCGTCGCCAGCGCGACGGCGCCTGCGCCCGGATCGCGTGCGCGCGCCCGTGCGAGATTCGCGCGGGCGGCGTCGAGGTGGGATGCACGGGCGCCGGCGTCCAGGCGCGCGGCCAGCTTCAGGTGCGCCCGTGCCAGCAACAGCGCCACATCGGCGCCGGCGTCCGCCCGGCGCGCGGCCCGCTCCAGCCACGGCAGCGCGGCGGCCGGATCGCCCCAGTCGACGCGGGCACGGCTCAACGCCAGTTGCCCCGCCTCGACGTTCGGGACCGCGCCCGCGTCGGCCGTCAGGGTGCGCAACAGCGACTCTCCCTGCGTGCGGGCCGGACAGGCCTTCAGCGCCGCGTCGGCCAGCATGAAACCGCCGGACGTCGCGGACATCGTCGTGATGGCGACCTCGGGACGCGGCCCCGGCGGCTGCTCCACGCGCATGACCTCGGCCGCGCGCCGGTAGCGCCACAGCGCCGTCGATGCGTCGCCCACGTCCAGCCCGAACGTGTCGCGCAGCGCGGCGGCCGGATCGGCCCCGTGGTGGACGGCGTCCAGGAACGTCCCGAGCTTCTTGCGCCGGTCGCCTGAGCCGAGGATGTAGTGCGCGAGGATCCAGGAGCGCGCCTCGAACTCCACGCCCGCGGCCGCGCGCCGCGACCCGGACAGGGTCCCGAATGGACGCGGCCCGAGCACGTCGGCATAGTCGAGGTTGTAGCGGTGCCCCTGGTCGAGAAAATAAAAATACCGGCCCACGCCCGGCGGTGTGCGGCCGATCACCATCTGCTTCGCGCCGAAGCGCACGCCCGCGAAATAATTCGCGAACCCCTCGACCCAGGCCGACGGGCTGCGCACGTCCGTGTGGCGATACAGGAAGTGGCGTGCATACGCTTCCGACACGTAGGCGAGGCCTTCGTGCAGCGGGGTCACGGCGAGCTTGTCGTCGTCGATCTCGACGAGCGGCGCCGTACGCACGAGGAAACCCTGGGTGCCGTCCGGGCAGTCGCGGAACAGTGCGATGCCGTTGGCCGGGCGGTCCGCGGCGACGCGGTCGAGGTCGCGCGGGTCGTTCAGGTAGACGAGGCTCAGCTTGGCCTCGGGCGCCGCCGACCTGGGACGATAATCGTCCGTGTACACGCGCAGGAGGCTGTCGAGGCGTTCCAGGTGGTCCACGAGCCGGGCCACGTCTTCGCGGGGCGCATCGGACAGGACGACCACGTGGGCGCTCTCGGCGCGCACCCAGGGCGACGTGCTCCGTTGCCCCGTGACGACGATGCTTTGCGGTCCGGATTCCTGCGCCCCACAGGCGCCGCCCACGAGCGCACAGACGGCGGCGACGGCCGCCGCCGACCTTTTGAATGATGAACCCACGATCCCGGACTCCTTGACAGTATTAACGAACGCACAACCATGTCATTTTACCGGGATCGTTGCTTCTAGTACATTATATATTCAATGCCGCACCTCCGACGGCGGTTGCACCGGCACGGATTGCCGGCCTGCGAGCTGACGTGCCCGCGCGGGTCGCCTCTCTGGCGGCTGCGCCTTCGGCACGACGGTGGTGATCCGCACGTCCTTCAGCCGCCATCCGCCTTCCGCCACCATGAGCTCCGACTCCCCTTCGATGCGCACCGGCCGGCCGTTGATCAGCGTATGGGCCGAGCGCCAGCCGACGAGCGCCTGCGGCGTCCCGGGCACGTCCGGTGCGATGCCGTGCACGGTGGCGCCACCGATCACGAGCTCGCCGAAGCGCGCCGCGCCGTCCGGGCGGAGCGCGCCGCCGGCTCCGTCCGGACGCTGCCCGGCCGCGCACGCGCACGCGCCGGCCAGGGTGCCGTCCAGGTCGGCAAACAGCGCCGGCACGTGCTGGCGCAGCGCCAGGTAGCGCCGCGCCTGCGTGGCGCCGTGCTCCCACAACGCGCCGCGCAGGACCGGGTCGCGGTCCAGCTTGGAGTTCGCGCCCAGCGGCATGCCCGCGGCCGCCTGGACGGCCATGCCGTCCATGACGATGCGGTCGACCTGCACCAGCTTGTCGCGCCGCTGTGCCGCCGCGCTCGCCGGGGACGTATCATCGCCGCGGCCGCTCTCCATGCGGCGGTTGATCGCATCGACGAAGCCCAGTTCCTGGTTCAGCGCGAGATTGCCGGCCAATGCATTGCGCAGGTCCCAGATCTCGCCGCCGTTGAACGCGATGTGCGCCCCTCCCGGTTCGGCCCTGGCCTGCGTCGGATTGATCTGCACCACCCAGATCTCGTCCGGCTTGCGCGCGTCGTCCTCGACGCCGGACAGGAAGTTGCGGACCGGCGGATTCTGCGAGAACAGGCC
Source organism: uncultured Massilia sp. (assembly GCA_966211695.1). Taxonomy (GTDB): domain Bacteria; phylum Pseudomonadota; class Gammaproteobacteria; order Burkholderiales; family Burkholderiaceae_D; genus Telluria. Next base: position 7,422 of record CBIHOW010000141.1, read on the forward strand.
GTCCCACAGCGTCAGCGGGCGCGGCGCCAGCGTCGTTTCGTCGAGGCCCGCCATCTCGTGCGCGCGGAACAGCCAGGGGACGGCCGCGGACGCCAGCACGGCGTCGATCGAAATGCCGCCGTCGCCCGGCGCCCGCTCGGAGCTGAACGCGACGAATTCGCCCTCGTGCAGCTCCACGGCGCCCAGCAACAGGCGCGGGATCGGGCGCAACACGTGGCGCACGGCATCGGCGAGCTGTCCCAGCGCCTCGGCATCGAAGCGCACGGCGGGCGGCCGCCACCGTTCCAGCGCGGCGTGCAGCAGGCTGTCGGGCCGGATGCCGGCCTGCGCCATGCGCGCGCGCAGTCGATCGATGGCCCCGAGCTTCCCGGCGATCCGGCCCTCGACCGCGCCCCGGTCGGCCCGGTAGCGTTCCTGGCAGGGGGCCGTGGCCGGGAACATGGCGGACTCCAGGTCGCTGCGCAGCCAGCGCTCGACCTCGGTCGGAATACTGGCGAATTCGCCCAACAGCGCGACGACGGGCCAGTCCACGGCCGGACCCAGCAGGCCGGGCAGCGAAAAGAAGTTCGGGCGCATCCAGGGATTGTCCGGTCCGAGCATGCGGGCCAGCGCCGGCCAGGCCGTCGCATTCCACAGCTCCATGCCGGCCAGCGGCAATACGTACGGGCTGGACTTGACGTCCCAGCCGGCCATCGCGGCCATGTCGGCCACGCCGCGGCCGAAGTGGTTGACGGTCGACTCGACGGCGCCGAGCGCGGAATTGCCCTGCCAGAACGCGTCCAGCCGCCGCCCCGCTTCGGGCGCGCCGCCGGTGATGAACCCGTACCAGCCGAGCAGCGCGCTGATGGCGCCGCCGGACGTGCCGCTGATCGCGACGAGCGCCGTGTGATCGGGTCCGTCCTCGTCGGCGCGGTTGTCGAACTGCTCCAGCAGGATGGGAAGGACGCCGCCCGTGTACGCGGCGTGGCTGCCGCCGCCCTGGCAGGCGATTGCGATGTGATTGGTTGCCATGGAACCTCCCGGCACAAGGGGTTATGTCGACCCTCCCGCATCGTTAGGCAGGCCGCGGCCCGCGCGGTTCCCTATTGCTTTATTGAAATGCGTCACGAATAATAGAGCGACAACCCATTCTCGACCGCACCATGAAGCAACCGGAAGACCTGAGCACGATCGAATTGCCGCTCGACGCGGCGCTGGCGAAGAAGCGCGGCCGACCGCCGAAAGAGGACAAGCTCAGCGACGCCGAGCGCGCCCGCCGCTACCGCGCCCGCCAGAAGATGCTGCCGAAAGGCGCGTGGAACTACGACCAGGTCACGCAGCTCGCGCGCACGGAGATCGAACGGCTGCTGGGCAGCGCGTCGACGCGGCCGGCCGGGGAAGCGGAGTTGGTAACGCAATGGGCGTACGGCATGTTCCTGCTGTGGGACCGCGTCACGGCCCAGCGCCAGCGCGCCGCCGACCGGGAAGCCTTACTGGCGCTCGTTTCCGGCTGAGTCCCCGGCGCCGTCCAGGCCCAGCCGGTCGGCATGGGTGTAGCAGACGAAGTCGTTCCCCCGTGCGAACGCGAGCAGCGTCATGCCGGCCTTGTCGGCCAGTTCGACGGCGGCCAGCGTCGGCGCCGACATGCCGACCAGTGCCGACACGCCCGCCACCGCGGCTTTCTGCGCCATCTCGAAACTGACGCGGCTGGTGATCAACAGGAAGCCGGCGCCGGGCGACACGCGCTCGCGCGCCATCCCGCCGATCACCTTGTCCAGCGCATTGTGGCGACCGACGTCCTCGCGCACGATGTGCAGGGTGCCGTCCATGCCGCACCAGGCCGCCGCATGGGCGGCGCCCGTCAGCTTCGTCAGCGCCTGCTCGGCGCCGATCGCGCGCAAGGCACGCCGCACGCCCTCGACGTGGAACCCGCGCGCCGGCCCCAAGGAAGGCAACGCGCGGCAGACCTGGTCCAGGCTGTCGACGCCGCACAGGCCGCAGCCTGTGCGCCCCGTCAGGCTGCGGCGCCGCTCCTTGAGGGCCATGAACGCGCTGCCGGCGATCTCGATCTGGACGGCGATGCCGCCCGCGGTGCGCTCGACGTCGATCCCGTAGCACTGGCCCGGCCCCACGATGATCTCCTCGCTCAGCGAAAACCCGAGGGCGAAATCTTCCAGGTCGGCCGGCGTGGCCATCATGACGGCGTGCGAGATCCCGTTGTAGACCAGGGCGACGGGGACTTCGTCGACGACGAGGTCGTCCACCTCGGCCAGCTCGCCCGCGCGCATGCGCAGCACATGGCGCGTGCGTGCGGGGGACGGCAAGTCGTCGGTATCAGAATCGTGGGGAGGCGTCATCGGCCCCGATGATACCATTCAAGGCTGCGCGGCGGCCTTCAGCCCCTCGATGTCGCGCGGCTCGGCGATCGCGCTGCCGTTGCGTTCGGCCCGGAAGCGCTTCGACATGGCGTACACCGCCTTGCGCACGCGCATGATCGACCCGAGTGGACGATGCGCGGCCAGCGCATGCCACGGATTGAACTGCATGCCGTCGTCGATGCGGCGCGCCAGCTCCTCGCCGTACGCCTTCTGCGGCGCCGCGCGCAGGCGCGCCACGGTCACGTAGGGGCTCAGGTCTTCCGGCCATTCGACGGCGGCATCCTCGATCGGCATCCGGTCCAGGTCCGTGCACAACTGCACCCGCAATTCCCACTCGCCGCCCGCGCCCGCGAAATGGTCGACGACCGCGTCGCGCAGGCCGTCCGGCCGGTCCTTCAGGTCGACCTCGCGGCCCGCCAGCGCCGTCAACGCGGGCGACACGGGCGCCACCTGCACCTTCGCCATGTAGCGGCCGTACAGGATCGGCACCTGGCTGTAAT
>CBIHOW010000142.1:0-10091 GCA_966211695.1 uncultured Massilia sp.
CAGGTCGACCTGGAAACGGCGCAACCGATCCAGGTGCTGACCCAGGAGCAGATCCAGAAGACCGGCCTCGTCACCGTCGGCGACATCATCAACAACCTGTCCGCCGCCGGCACCCCGGCCTTTTCGAAAGGGCAAACGTTGACGTCGAACCGCGAACAGGGCGGCCAGTACATCAACATGCGCAACCTGGGCGCGAACCGGCTGCTGGTGCTGGTGAACGGCAAGCGCTGGACGCAGACGGTCGCCGGCTACACCGACATGTCGACCATCCCGGCGGCGCTGATCGAGCGCATCGACATCCTGAAGGACGGTGCCTCGTCGATCTACGGGTCGGATGCGATCGCCGGCGTCGTCAACATCATCCTCAAGAAGCGCATGCAGGGCGGCCTGGACAGCGTATACGAAGGCCGCAACGAACAGGGCGACGGCAGAAAGAAGGACTACGCGATGTCCTATGGCGCTGGCGACGACGGGGCCAACCTGGTGTTCGGCCTGACGTACACCACGGACGGCGCCGTGTGGGCGAAGGACCGCGACGTCACCACGCTGCTCTACGGCCCCGGCCACCTGGATGCCAGCCTCGGCTTGGGCCCGTGGGGCCGCATCCGCCAGGTGGGCGCCGGCGGCGGCGCGACCGGTTTCAACAAGATACTGGACCACACCGGTTCGTACCTGGGCGACGGCACCGGCGCCAATTCGCGCAATCCGGACAATTACCACAACTATGCCGGCGCGGATGCCGACGCGTTCAACCCGTCCGGCCAGATGATGTATCTGTCGCCGACCCGGATGGCGTCCATCTTCACCCGGGGCAGCATCGCCCTGCCGCACGACATGCGCGTCACGGCCACGGCGATGTTCGCGGACCGGACGTCATCGCGCGCGAACGCCGGCTTCCCGCTGAACTCGCTCACGCAAAGCAAATTCCCCGTCTACATCGACAAGGCCAGCTGGTACAACCCGTACCCGGGCCAGGACCTGTTCTTTTACCGGCGCACGATCGAATTGCCGCGGGTGTCGGACAACGAGAACCGGACGCTCCACATCGACGCGAGCCTGGAAGGCAGCGTCGCCCTGCTGGGCAAGACCTGGAGCTGGAACGTCGGCTACAACCACAGCGTCATCCGGGGCTCGATCCTGTCGAAGGGCCACCTGAACCTGCCGAACCTGAAGAAAGCGCTCGGTCCATCGTTCATGAACGCGGCGGGTGTCGTGCAATGCGGCACGGCCGCCAGCCCGCTCCCGCTGGCCGAATGCGTGCCGTTCGACGTCCTGGGCGGCCCGTCCGCAGCGACCGCCGCCGCGCTGGACTACGTGATGTCCACCGGCCAGGCGACCTATGGTTCCAACGTCGACAGCGCCACCGCCGATTTCACCGGCGAACTGTTCGACCTGCCGGCCGGTGCCGTCGGCATCGCGGCGGGCCTCGAGCACCGTGCCGTCGACGGCTACGACCGCCCGGGCCAGTTCGAGCAGTCGGGTTACTCGACCGACCTGGCCGGCAACGGCACCGCCGGCAAGTACACGGTGCGCGAAGCCTATGTGGAATTGAATGTCCCGCTGCTGAAGAACAAGCCGTTCGCGCAACTGCTGAGCGTCGACATCGCGTCGCGCTACTCCGACTACAGCAATTTCGGCAACACCACGAACAGCAAGGCCAGCGTGATGTGGAAGCCGGTGCGCGACCTGCTGGTGCGCGGCACCTGGGCCCAGGGCTTCCGCGCCCCGACGTTGAACGACACGTTCGGCGGCGGCTCGCAGGCCTACGACGCCTACCTGGACGCGTGCGACAGCAAGTATGGCGAAGCGGCGAAGAACTCGGCCGTGGCGGCCCGTTGCGCGGCGGCCGGCGTGCCGGCCGGGTTCCGCCAGGTTAACCAGGCCGGAACGCCCGTCCCGGCCGGCGGCGGGCAGACGCCGTTCCCGTTCCAGCAGGGCGCCGGCAACGCAACGCTGCAGCCGGAGACGGCAACGACGACGACCGTCGGCCTCGTGCTGAGCCCAGGCTGGCTGAACGGCGCATCGATCGCGCTGGACCGGTTCGACATCCACGTCAGGAACCGCATCGCCGCCGTGACGGCGACGTACGAGATCAACCAGTGCTACGTCGGCGGGGTGCAGGCGTTCTGCGACAGGATCAAGCGCGACCCGGCCACCGGCATGATCGCGAGCCTGTCGCGCGGCAATGCCAACCTGGGCGAACTGCAGACGAAGGGGGTCGACCTCGCCCTTGCCTGGCGCTTCCCGCGCACGGCGTTCGGCCAGTTCAATCTGCGTTCGGAATCGACCTATGTCGATACCTTCCGCATCAAGAGCACGCCGGCGTCGAACTGGGACAACAACGCCGGTGAATTCACGTACAACCGCGTGAAGTCGAACCTGGCGCTGGACTGGAACCTCGGCAGTTGGAGCGCCACCCTGGCGTCGCGCTATTACAGCGGCGTAAAGGTTCACTGCTGGAGCGCGGCCAACAACGAGGAGTGCAGCAACCCGAACGACCCGGTCAGCTGGGGCACCGGCTACACGAAGCTGGGCGCGATGGTGTACAGCGACCTGGCGCTGGGCTATGCCCTGCCGTGGAAAGGGAAGCTGCTGGTCGGCGCCAACAATGTGTTCGACCGCAAGCCGCGCATCGTCTACGACGCCAACACGTCCTTCGTGAACGGCACGTCGGCGTCGTCGGCCGTCGATCCGCAACTGCCGATCGATCGCCTGTTCTACGTGCGCTACAGCCAGTCGTTCTGACACAAAGCCCGGCGTCGCCGGACACGATGTTTCTCTGCGAGAATTTTGCCTGTTGTACAAATGTAACAGTCAAAACAAACAGGGCGCGCTACCCGCACCAATGCGGTGCATTCCATCCGTAAAAGAATGTTGTGCTTAATTCAGCATTCCATAGGTGGTTCTACGCCCAAACCCACGCTTCGCGCATAGATTTGTGTCTTTATGCAACTGTATATGCATCAAATACATATAACTTCGACGATTTTACTGTCATTACGCAAGGCTGCAACAATTTCAAATATGTACTCCTGATCATTGACACGCCGCTGTGGCAAATGATTCCATTGCCAGCTTGAAAAATATGTTAACCCTGCATTGCTTTCAAAAAGTCGCACCAGCGACCCAGTTCACACGGCGACCATCCGTTGTCGTGCCATCATCCCTAGGAGTCTTGTAACCATGATCGAAAAAGTCTTGTCCCGGTCGATCCGCCTGATGTGCCTCGGCGGTGTCGCCTTCGGGATGCATGTGGCGTACGCACAGGAAACCCAACCCGTGCCCATGCAGCGCGTCGAAGTGACGGGCTCGCGCATCGCCTCCCCGAACGCGGAGTCGCCCTCGCCGCTGCAGGTGCTGACCTCGCAGGACATCGCTGCCTCGGGTGTCAACAACCTGCAGGACCTGCTGCTGCAGAACCCGACCCTGGGCACGCCCACTTACAGCCGCACCAACACCGCATTCCTCACGTCGGGCGCCGGCGTGGCCACCGTCGACCTGCGCAACCTCGGCACGTCGCGTACCCTGGTGCTCGTCAACGGCCGCCGCTTCGTGTCCGGCGTGCCGGGCAGCGCCGCCGTCGACCTGAACGCCATCCCGACCGATTTCGTCGAACGCGTCGAACTGATGACCGGCGGTGCGTCGGCAGCCTACGGTTCGGACGCGGTCGCGGGTGTGGTCAACATCATCACCAAGCGTAATTTCGACGGCCTGACGATCGATGCGCAGGGCGGCGAAAGCTCCAAGGGCGACAGCGCCAAGCGCAAGCTGTCGATCACCTACGGCACCAGCAACGACAACGGCTTCCTGATGGGCCACATCGGCTTCACGCGCGACGGCCAGGTCTGGTCGCGTGACCGCGAGGCATCGGCCGTCGACCAATCGTCGAAGATGGTCGTCGAAACCGGCGACCCGGCCGACGCTTTCGTCGCGGTCCGCCCGACCTATTCGAGCTACGCGCCGCAGGGCCGCTTCACCTACAAGGGTGCGAACGGCAAGACCGGCAACTACACCTACGACGCGAACGGCAACCCGATTCCCTTCGTCTCTTCGCAGTCCGGCTTCAACCGTTCGTACTACCGCTCGATCGCCGTGCCGGTCGACCGCTTCGTGCTGGCCCTCAATGGCGAGCGCAAGATCGACGAACACAACAGCGCCTTCGTGGAAGGCACCTATGTGTCGACCCGTTCGGGCAGCGTGATCGAGCCGTTCGCCCTGAGCTCGGCCGACATCTTCAGCAACGCCCAGGTACCGGCCGGCGCCATGGTCGACGGCAAGCTGGTGAAGAACCCGCTGGTGCCGCAATACCTGTACGACCGCATCTCGGACACCGACGGCGACGGCATCCCCGACTACTCGTTCACCCGCCGCATGGCCGAAGTCGGCACCCGCCACAACAGCGTGGACCGCGACACCTTCCGCCTCGCCACCGGCGTGAAAGGCGACTTCCAGCTGTGGAAGAACTGGAACTACGAGGCTTACGTCGCGTACGGCCAGACCAAGGAAGCGCAGCAGTCGAGCGGCCAGGTCAACGTCCTGAACTTCCGCAACGCGCTGAACGCCATTCCCGATGCGAACGGCAACCCGGTCTGCGCCGACGCCAATGCGGTCTCGCAGGGTTGCGTGCCGATCAATATCTTCGGCTTCAACACGATCAGCAAGGAAGCGCTGGCCTACGTGAACGCGCCGGGCTCGCTGACGACCCGCACCACCCAGAAACTGGCTGGCGGCCACATCGACGGCGAAATCTTCGACCTGCCGGCCGGTCCGCTGGGCGTGGCTGCCGGTGTCGAGTTCCGCAAGGAATACTCGGAATCGACGCCCGACGCGCTGACCCAGGCCGGCCTGAACGCCGGCAACGCGACCCCGCCGACGCAGGGTGACTTCAGCGTGCGCGAAATCTTCGTCGAGGCCCACGTGCCGGTCCTGAAGGATCTCCCCTTCATCAAGGAGCTGAGCCTGCCGATCGCCTTCCGCCACGGCGACTACTCGTCGGTGGGCAGCACCAACAGCTGGAACGCCGGCTTCGAATGGACCGTCGTGAACGACGTCAAGCTGCGCGGCACGCGCTCGCTGTCGACCCGCGCACCGGACATCAACGAGCTGTACCAGGCACCGAGCCAGGACTTCCCGAGCGGCCTGACCGACCCGTGCGAAGGCGTCACCGCGACGTCGCAAGGCGTGTATGACGCACGCTGCCGTGCCGATCCGGGCGTGGCCGCGAACATCGCGCTGAACGGCAAGTTCACGAACACCCTGGCCGACCAGCAAGGCGTCAGCGGCTACAACCGCGGCAATCCGAACCTGCATGCGGAAAAAGGCCGTTCGACCACGCTGGGCGTCGTCTGGACCCCGCGTTCGATCCCGATGCTGAACCGTTTCACCTTCACGGCTGACTACTTCAACATCAAGATCGCCGACGCCATCGTGTCGACCCCGCGCCAGTTCGCGCTGACCAGCTGCTACAGCGGCACGAACCCGGCCATGTGCCAGTTCATCACCCGCTGGCCGACCGCAAACGGCGCCAGCAGCGCCGGCGCACTGCGCTACATCGACACCGCCGTGTCGAACAGCGGCGGCAAGGCCACGTCGGGTATCGACCTGACGGCATCCTGGAACGACAAGGTCGGTCCGGGCCGCCTGTCGACCCGTTTCGCGTACACGTACACGAAGACGGGCTACGACGTCCCGCTGCCTGGCGCAGACCGCGATCCGTTCGCCGGTGAAGTCGGCGCGGCCAAGAACAAGGCCAACCTGAACGTGGGCTATCGCTGGAAAGACCTGAACGTCAGCGCCACGTTCGACTACATCGGCCGTTCGTCGCTGGACGACCAGTTCCTGGCGGGCTTCGATCTGCCGCCGAACTCGCTCCAGGTCGGTTCGCGTACCTACACGAACCTGCAGTTGTCGTACCAGCTGATGAAGCGGACCGAGCTGTACTTCGGCCTCGACAACGCGTTCGACACCAAGGCCCCGCCGATCATCTCGGGCCTGCCGGGCGACGTGACCGGCACCGAGACGGATGGCGGCACCTACGACCCGATCGGCCGCCGCTGGTACGCAGGTATCCGCGTCAAGCTCTGATCGAAGGGTATCCCCCATCGAGCCGCCCGCCCCGCGCGGGCGGTTTTTTTATGGCGGACGCCTTCGCCCCTCAGGCTGTATCATGCTCATTTACTTGCGCGCCCCACCGAAAGCGAACATGCCTATCAAACTCAAGACCGAAAAAGATATCGCCAAGATGCGCGTCTCCGGCCGCCTGGCGGCCGAGGTGCTGGAAATGATCGCGGAATACGTCGTCCCCGGCGTCTCCACGGAAGAACTCGACCGCCGCTGCAACGAATATATCCGCAAGGTGCAGAAGGCGACGCCCGCCAACGTCGGCTACCACGGCTTCCCGAAGACCTTGTGCACGTCCGTGAACAGCGTCGTCTGCCACGGCATCCCCTCCCCCACCGAGATCCTGCAGGATGGGGACATCGTCAACATCGACGTCACCGTGATCAAGGACGGCTGGCATGGCGACACGAGCCGCATGTACTTCGTCGGCACGCCGAGCCCTGAAGCGAAGAAGCTCGTCGACACGACGTACGACGCCATGATGGCCGGCATCCGCGCCGTGCGCCCGGGCGCGCGCCTGGGCGACGTGGGCCATGCGATCCAGAAGCTGGCGGAGGCCCAGGGCTATTCCGTCGTGCGCGAATACTGCGGCCACGGCATCGGCAAGGTCTACCACGAAGACCCGCAGGTGCTGCACTACGGCCGCCCGAACACGGGCCTCCTCATCAAGGAAGGCATGACCTTCACGGTCGAACCCATGATCAACCTGGGCGACGCCGACGTCGAACAGCTCGACGACGGCTGGACCGTCGTGACGCGCGACCGCTCGCTGTCCGCGCAGTGGGAACACATGATCGCGGTGACCAAGAACGGGTTCGAGATCCTGACGCCCTGGCCAAAAACGAAATAACCGGTGCGCGAACGTTGTGATGGGCACGGGGTGCCCATCCTGCGTACCGCGGCCGTAGGGTGGGCTCCCCGAGCCCACGCGTAACGTTTGCGATCCGCACAAACAAAAAACGCTCCCGAGGGAGCGTTTTTCGTTGAATGGTGCGGATTACTTGGCGTTCATCAGCGCCACGGTGGTGTCCAGCATGCGGTTGCTGAAGCCCCACTCGTTGTCGTACCAGGACGAGACCTTCACCAGGCGGCCCGACACCTTGGTCAGGGTCGCGTCGAAGTTCGACGATGCCGGGTTGTGGTTGTAGTCGACGGAGACCAGCGGTGCCGTGTTGTAGGTCAGGATGCCTTTCAGCGGGCCGGTTTCGGCGGCGGCCTTCAGGATCTGGTTGACTTCGTCCACGGTCGTGTCGCGCTTGGCGATGAACGACAGGTCGACGATCGACACGTTGATGGTCGGCACGCGGATCGCGTAGCCGTCCAGCTTGCCGTTCAGTTCCGGCAGCACGAGGCCGACGGCGGCGGCGGCGCCGGTCTTGGTCGGGATCATCGACTGCGTGGCCGAACGGGCGCGGCGCAGGTCTTCGTGCATCACGTCGGTCAGCACCTGGTCGTTGGTGTAGGCGTGCACGGTGGTCATCAGGCCGTTTTCCAGGCCGATGGCGTCGTTCAGCGGCTTGACCAGCGGGGCCAGGCAGTTGGTGGTGCAGCTTGCGTTCGAGATCACGGTGTCGGTGCTCTTGAGCACGTCCTGGTTCACGCCGTACACGATGGTGGCGTCGACGTCCTTGCCGCCCGGTGCCGAGATGATGACCTTCTTGGCGCCGCCTTTCAGGTGGGCCGATGCCTTTTCCTTGGTGGTGAAGAAGCCGGTGCACTCCAGCACGACGTCCACGCCCAGCTCGCCCCACGGGATTTCGGCCGGGTTACGCTGCGCGAACACGCGGATGCGGTCGCCATTGACGATCAGATAGTCGCCATCCACTTCGACGGTGCCCGGGAACTTGCCGTGCGCGGTGTCGTAACGGGTCAGATGGGCGTTGTGCTCGGCGTTGCCGAGATCGTTCAGCGCCACGATCTGGATGTCCTGCTTCTTGCCGCCTTCGTAGAAAGCGCGCAGCACGTTGCGGCCGATACGGCCATAACCGTTGATTGCTACTTTGATCGTCATTTATTCACTCCTGATTAAAAAAATCCTAACACCGAAGCATAGCGTGAAACCCGCCGTACGCACAGTCCGGCGGGCGCAATCCATCAGGCCGGGAGAACCGATTTCACTTTGGCGACGACATTCTCGACCGTGAAGCCGAAGTGCTTGAACAGCACCGGGGCCGGAGCCGATTCGCCGAAGGTATCGATGCCCACCACGGCACCTTCCAGGCCGACGTACTTGTACCAGAAGTCCGTCACACCAGCCTCGACGGCCACGCGCGGGATGCCGCGGCCCAGCACGGCAGCCTTGTAGGCCGCGTCCTGGCGCTCGAACACGTCGGTCGACGGCATCGACACCACACGCACCTGGATACCCTGGCCAGCCAGGGTCTCGGCGGCTTTCACCGCCAGTTCCACTTCCGAACCCGTCGCGATCAGGACCGCGGCCGGATTCGCCACATCGCGCAGCACGTAGCCGCCCTTGGCGATGTTCGCGACGGTCGCCGCGTCACGCTCCATGAAAGGCAGGTTCTGGCGCGAGAAAATCAGGGTCGACGGACCATCCTTGCGCTTGACGGCCTCGCCCCAGGCGACGGTCGATTCCGTCGTGTCGCACGGACGCCAGTTGTCCAGGTTCGGGATCAGGCGCAGCGACGAGACGTGTTCGATCGACTGGTGCGTCGGGCCGTCTTCGCCCAGGCCGATCGAGTCGTGCGTGAACACGAACAGCGAACGGATCTTCATCAGCGCGGCCATGCGCAGGGCGTTGCGGCTGTAGTCCGAGAACGTCAGGAACGTGGCGCCGAACGGGATGAAGCCGCCGTGCAGGGCGACGCCGTTCATCATGGCCGACATGCCGAATTCGCGCACGCCGTAGTTGATGTGGTTGCCCGGGGTGCCCGAACGGACGGCGACCGATTCCTTCCAGTTGGTCAGGTTCGAGCCGGTCAGGTCGGCCGAGCCGCCCAGGAATTCCGGCAGCACCGGCGCCAGCGCCTGGATCGCATTCTGGCTCGCCTTGCGGGTCGCGATGGTTTCCTTCTTGTCGATGGTCGACGCGATGGCGGCGGCCAGCGTCTCTTCGAATTTGCCCGGCAGCTCGCCCTTCATGCGGCGCTCGAATTCGGCGGCCAGTTCCGGGTATTGCGCGCGGTAGCCGGCGAACAGCTCGTTCCATGCGCCTTCGACGGCGGCGCCCTTCTGCTTCTGGTCCCATGCTTCGTAGATCGGGGCCGGGATGTCGAACGGGATCGGATCCCACAGCAGGTGCTCGCGCACCGCGGCGACTTCCTTCTCGCCCAGCGCGGCGCCGTGCACCTTGTCGCCGCCCTGCAGGTTCGGCGAGCCCTTGCCGATGATGGTCTTGCAGCAGATCAGCGTCGGACGGTCCGACTGCTTGGCCTGCGCGATGGCCGCGTCGACCGCGGCGACGTCGTGGCCGTCCACGCCCGGGATCACGTTCCAGCCGTACGCTGCGAAGCGCTGCGGCGTGTCGTCCGTGAACCAGCCTTCCACCTTGCCGTCGATCGAGATGCCGTTGTCGTCGTACAGCCAGATCATCTTGTTCAGGCGCAGCGTGCCGGCCAGCGACGCGACTTCGTGCGAGATGCCTTCCATCAGGCAGCCGTCACCGACGAACGCGTACGTGTAGTGGTCGACGATGTCGAAGCCCGGACGGTTGAATTCCTTTGCCAGCAGCCACTCGGCCAGCGCCATGCCGACGGCGTTGGCGATGCCCTGGCCCAGCGGGCCGGTGGTCGTTTCCACGCCCGGGGTGATGCCGACTTCCGGGTGGCCCGGGGTCTTGGAATGCATCTGGCGGAAGTTGCGGATGTCGTCCATCGACAGGTCGTAACCCGACAGGTGCAGCAGCGCGTAGTGCAGCATCGAACCGTGGCCGTTCGACAACAGGAAACGGTCGCGGTTCATCCAGCCCGGATTGGCCGGGTTGTGGCGATAGTGGCCGTCCCACAGCGCGA
>CBIHOW010000143.1:0-9992 GCA_966211695.1 uncultured Massilia sp.
TGCGTCGCGATAACGCAAGCAACTTGGGCCCCTGCCTTCGCAGGGGCGACGTTGGTTAGTGTTTCGACTGTCTGCGCATCCGCCCCGGATTTTTCGCAGTTCAGCATTCCTTTTGCACCGCTCGTCGCATTCCGATAGCGGTTCGTCATGGACAAACCTACCATGCCGTCATGCGCTGGGAGCTCCATCCTGCCTGGCAGGACGGAGCACGTGCGCTCCCCTTTCCGCTCGCGCTCACCATCATATAAAGAATAACCATGAAGATCGAGTCCCTGCCCTTGTCCGCCGAACAGCCCGTCAAGAAACCGGCGGCACGCCGCCGCGCCAGGCTCATCGCGCTGTCGCTGCTCGCCGTCGCGCTGGCGGGTGCCGGCGCCTATGCGCTGACCCACCGCGCCGCCGTGCCCGCACAAGCGGCCGCGCCGGCTCCGGCAGCGGCGCCCGTGCACGAGCTGTCGGTGCGCGACATCGCCCGCATCGAAGCGCGGCCGCTCGCGGTCACGCTGCCCGTCACGGGATCGCTGATGCCGCTGGCGCAGGCCACCGTCAAGTCGAAGGTGTCGGGCATCGTGCTCTCGACGGCCGTGCAGGAAGGCATGGACGTCAGGGCCGGCCAGGTGATCGCGCAGCTCGATCCCGCCGAGGCGCGCGCCCGCGTCGCGCAGCAGCAGGCCGTGCTGGCCGACGCGCAGGCGCGCCTGGCGATGGCGAAGAAAAACCTGAGCAACAGCGCCTCGCTCCTCAAGCAGAATTTCATCGCGCAGAACGCGTACGACACGTCCGCGAACGCCGTCGACCTGGCGCAGGCCGCCGTCGATTCCGCGCGCGCCCAGCTGGACCTCGCCCGCATCGCGCTGGCCGACACGACGATCCACGCGCCGCTCTCGGGCGTCGTCAGCAGGCGCCACGCGCAGGCGGGCGAAAAGCTGTCGCCGGACAGCCCCGTGTTCTCGATCGTGGACCTGAAGCACCTGACGCTCGACGCCCAGGTGCCGGCCTCCGACATCCCCCGCATCCAGGTGGGCCAGGACGTGCAGTTCAAGGTCGACGGCTTCGACGGCCGCAACTTCACGGGCAAGGTCGCGCGCATCAACCCGGCGACCGAGACGGGCTCGCGCGCCATGATCGTGTACGTGGACGTGGCGAACCCGGACGGCGTGCTGCGCGCCGGCATGTTCGCCAAGGGCACCATCGTCACCGACAAGTCAAACGCGCACCCGCTGCTGCCGCTCGGCGCCGTCCGCAAGGACAACGGCCGCGACGTCGTCTACCGCATCGCCGACGGCAAGGTCGTCGCGCAGCCGGTGAAGCTGGGCCTGCGCAACCAGGACGAGGGCGTCGTCGAGGCGCTCGAGGGCGTCGACGCCGGCATGACGGTGCTCGCCGTGCCGCTGGACGGCATCAAGCCGGGCAGCAAGGTCAAACTGCCGGACGCGAAAGGCTGAGCCATGTGGATCACCCGTACCAGTATCAAATACCCCGTCTTCGCCACGATGGTGATGGTGGGCCTGATGGTGCTCGGCCTGTTCGCGTACCGCGGGCTGGGCGTCGAGAGCATGCCCAACGTCGAGATCCCGGCCGTCTTCATCGAGACGCTGTACCCGGGCGCGTCGCCTGAGCAGGTCGAGAACGACGTCACCCGTCCGCTCGAGGAAGCGGCGAATACCGTCGGCGGCATCAAGACGATCCGCGCCACGTCGTGGGAAGGCCGCTCGGGCGTCGGCATCGAATTCCAGCTGACGGTCGACATGGACCGCGCCGTGCAGGACCTGCGCGACCGCATCAGCACCGTGCGCGGCAGCTTCCCGCGCGAGGTGAAGGAACCGGTCGTGTTCCGCGAGGAAGGCGAGAACACGCAGCCCGTGGTCCTGCTGGCGCTGACGTCGAAGGAGCGCAGCCTGCGCGACCTGACGATGCTGACCGACCAGGTGATCGTCAAGCGCCTGCAGGCCGTGGCCGGCGTGGGCCAGATCCGCGTCAACGGCAAGCAGGACCGCCAGGTGCTGATCGACATCCGCCCCGACCAGCTGAAGAGCCTGAACGTCGGCATCGACGAGGTGATGAACGCGATCACGACGACCAACGCCAACCTGCCGGCCGGCCGCATCAGCCGCGGCGCGCGCGAGAACCTCGTGCGCATCGAGGGCAAGATGAAGGAAGCGGCCGACTTCAGGCGCATCGTCGTCGCCAACCGCACGGGCGGCCCGATCTACCTGAGCCAGGTGGCCGACATTTCCGACGGCGCCGCCGAGGAACAGTCGATCTCGCGGGTGAACGGCGAGCGTGCCATCACGCTGGAGATCGCGAAGATCCAGGACGCCAACACGGTGCAGGTGGGCACCGGCGTGAAGGCCGCCATCGACGCGATGAAGACGACGCTGCCGAAGGACGTCCAGTTCCGCATCCTGGACGACAAGGCGAAGAACGTGCAGGGCCAGCTCGACAACGTCAAGGACACCATCATGGAAGGCGCGCTGCTGACCATGGTGATCGTGTTCTTCTTCCTGCACTCGTGGCGCAGCACCATCATCACGGGCCTCACCTTGCCGATCTCCGTGCTGGCCAGCTTCATCGCCATGAAGTATTTCGGCTTCACGCTGAACTTCCTCACCCTGATGGCGCTGTCGCTGTGCATCGGCCTGCTGATCGACGACGCCATCGTCGTGCGCGAAAACATCGTGCGCCACCTCGGCATGGGCAAGAACCACGTGCGCGCCGCGGAAGACGGCACCAACGAGATCGGCGTCGCCGTGATGGCGACGACGTTCGCGATCGTCGCCGTGTTCGTGCCGATCGCGTTCATGAAAGGCATCATCGGCCGCTTCTTCCTGCAGTTCGGGATCACCGTCGCCGTGGCCGTGCTGGTGTCGCTGTTCGTCAGCTTCACGCTCGACCCGATGCTGTCGTCCGTGTGGCCGGATCCGGTCAAGAACCGCTTCAGTTACGTGCCGTGGCTGGGCCGTGTGATGGCGCGCATCGAGCACGGCATCGAATGGCTGCACGGCGTGTACGCGAAGGTGCTGGCGCTGGCGCTGGATTGGCGCAAGTCGACGCTGCTGCTGGCCGTCGTGCTGTTCGCGGGCAGCCTGCTGCTGGTGCCGAAGATCGGCGGCGAATTCGTGCCGCAGGTCGACGACGGTTTCATCCAGCTGCGCCTCAAGACGCCGATCGGCTCCAGCCTGGAATACTCGGATGCGAAACTGCGCCAGGCCGAAGCGGCGCTGGCCGAGTTCAAGGAAATCGAGAGCGTCTCGACCATCGTCGGCTCGTGGGAAGGCCGCAATTACTCGCAGGTGCACCTGAAGCTGACGAACGTGCACAAGACGCACCGCCGCTCGCAGCAGGAGATGGAAAAGGTCATCCGCGACCGCCTGGAAAAGATCGCCGGCATCTCGATGACGGTGGGCCAGCGCCCGATCTACATCGCCATCCTGGGCAATGACGAAGCGAAGCTGGACACCGTGGCCCACACCCTGATGGACAAGATGCGCAAGATCCGCGGCGTGGCCGACATCGAATACAGCCAGGAAGGCGCGAACCCGGCGACCATCGTCAAGATCAACCACGAGCTGGCATCCGACCTGGGGCTCACCGTGCAGCAGATCGGCACGGCACTGCGTCCGTTCGTCGCCGGCGACCAGACCAACCGCTGGCTCGCGCCGGACGGCCAGAACTATGAAGTCAACGTGCAGCTGCCGAAGTCGGGCCGCGAAAAGGTGGCCGACCTGGCCGACCTGTCGGTGGCATCGAGCAAGCGGGATGCGATGGGCAACCCGGTCATGGCCCCGCTGCGCCAGGTCGTGCAATTCATCCCGTCCACGAGCCCGCAGATGCTCAAGCGCCAGGCCCTGCAGCGCCGCGTGGCGGTGTTCGCCGGCCTCGAAGGCCGTCCGCTGGGCGACGTGATGGGCGAAGTGAACAAGGCGATGAAGGCCATGCAGCTGCCGGACGGCGTGCGCTTCGACATCGGCGGCGATGCCCAGCAGATGGACGAGACGATGGCCGGCTTCGGCGTCGCCCTGGGCATCGCGGTGATCTTCATCTACCTCGTGCTGGCATCGCAGTTCGGCAGCTTCCTGCAGCCGATCGCGATCATGGTGTCGCTGCCGCTGTCGCTGATCGGCGTGCTGATCGCCCTGCTCGTGACGAAGACGACGCTGAACATCTTTTCCATCATCGGCGTCGTGATGCTGATGGGCCTCGTGACGAAGAACGCGATCCTGCTCGTGGACTTCGCCAACCACGGCCAGCGCGAAGGCCGGTCACAGTTCGACGCGCTGATGGAAGCGGGCCAGGTGCGCCTGCGCCCGATCCTGATGACGACGCTCGCGATGATCTTCGGCATGCTGCCGATGGCGATCGGCATGGGCGAAGGCGGGGAGACGCAGGCGCCGATGGGACGTGCCGTGATCGGCGGCGTGATCACGTCGACCTTGCTGACGCTCGTCGTCGTGCCGGTGGCGTACACCTATCTCGACAGCCTCGGCAAGCGGGTGGCGGCGTGGTTCAGGAAGGGGCATGAAGAGGACGATACGGCCGAGGCAAAGGAACAGACCGCGTAAGCTATACCGTCGCCCCCGCGAAGGCGGGGGCTCAAGTTTGTGTGCCGGCAGGCGAACGTCGCGATTGTGGCGACAGAAATTGGGTCCCCACCTCCGCGGGGACGACGTTTACACGTTCAGGCCGGATCGTGTTCCTGCTGCGCCTCTTCCCCGGAATCCTCATCCAGCGCCGGCGCTTCGTCGCCCTTGTGCAGCTTCGCTTCCTGCTTCTTGCGCGCCTTTTCTTCCGCCTTGCGCTTCTTCTCCAACTCCCGCTGCCGCTTTTCGTACTGGAAATTCGTCTTGGCCATGCTCACCTCGAGGCTATCGTTGGAAAGGTCGTACCAGTCCATTATGGACCAGTCATCCCGCATCGTCTTGAGAATTAACCACGCGGGTGGTGCCGGGCGTGCAGGTGCTTCAGGCGCTCGCGCGCGACGTGGGTGTAGATCTGGGTCGTGGAAATGTCGGAATGGCCCAACAGCAATTGCACCACGCGGAGGTCGGCGCCGTGGTTCAGCAAGTGCGTGGCGAACGCGTGACGCAACGTGTGGGGCGACAGCGGCGCCGTGACGCCTGCCTTCGCCGCATGCTTCTTGATGACGACCCAGAACATCTGGCGCGTCATCGGGCCGCCGCGGCCCGTCACGAACAGGGCGTCGTCGACCTGGCCGTCGAGGATGATGCCGCGCGCCTCTTTCATATAGCGTTCCAGCCAGTGGCGCGCCTGCTCGCCGAACGGCACGAGGCGGGTCTTGCTGCCCTTGCCGGTAATGCGCAGCACGCCATCGTTCAGGCTCAGCTCGACCAGTTTCAGCGCGACGAGTTCCGACACGCGCAGGCCGCTGGCATACATCAGTTCCAGCATCGTGCGCTCGCGCAGGCCGAGCGGCGTCGATACGTCCGGCGCGGCCAGCAACGCGTCGACCTGGGCCTCGGTGAGCGTATGGACGAAACGCTGCGGCTGCTTCGCGGACGCCATCTTCAGGCACGGGTCGGCGGCGATGCGGCGGTCGCGCAACGCAAGCTGATAAAAGCGTTTGAGCACGGACAGCCGGCGGTTGGCCGAGCTGGGCTTCGTGTCTTCGTGGCGTTCGGCGAAATAGGCGGCGATGTCCTGCGGTTCGACGGCGTACAGGTCGCCCCGCTCCGGCCGCTTGACTTCGAGCCAGCGCGCGAACAGGCGCAGGTCGCGCCGGTAGGCGTCGAGGGAATTCTTCGCCAGTCCGTGCTCGAGCCAGAGCGTGTCGCAGAACGCGTCGATCAGGGGAAGATTGACTGCTGCTGCCATGGCATCTCGAGCGCCAGCGCGCCTTCGTGGCGCAGCAGCCAGCGCTTGATCCCGAGCTGGAATCCGTGTTCGTCGTCGCTGCTGGAAAAACCGCCCAGGCCGCCGGACGCCGTCACGCGGTGGCACGGGATCACGAGTGGGAACCAGTTGGCGCCGCAGGCCTGGCCGACGGCGCGCGGCGCAGACTCCAGCTGCTTGGCGATCTGGCCGTACGTACGGACGCTGCCGCGCGGGATCGCGCAAATCGTATCCCAGACGCGCCGCTGGAAGGCGCTGCCGGCTTCCTTCAGCGGCAGGTCGAAACGGAAATCGGGATCCTCGAAGTAGCGCGCCACCTGGACGGCGGCCTGTTCGGCGACGGCATCCTGCGCCGATTTTTCCTGGTAATGCGACGGCAGGTAGACCAGTTCGCGCAACCGTCCGTCTTCGGTACGGATGCCCATCGCCCCGAACGGCGCCGCGATGATGGCGTTGAAAATCTCGCTGCCTTGTTGTGTGTTCATCGATGCAGTGTAAGACCCGGCGAGCGCGTTCGCAAGAGCCGCCGAAGGTCCGCGAAACCAGGGCAAAAAAAAACGCACCCGTGGGTGCGTTTCTAATTTGGTCACGTTTTCGGCTGCCTGGTCATTGCCGGCTGCATCATGTAAAACGTGTGTCTCCTCCTAACTGTTTTACGGTAAAGTTTGTGTTTACCGCTTTCTTTTCCCTCTCCCAAATCGTATTCGGTTCGCTTGTCCGCACCAGGTTGGTGCCGAAAGGTGCCCCATCATAACGCAACCGCATAAGAAAAGCGTAGTTTTTTATATACATTCACGAAATATATTTCGGTCATAAGCCCCCATGACATGTCATAAAAATGCTAGTGCTGGTGTTTCATTGATTACAGGCAACTAACACGATTTACCCGCACCGAATGAGGGAGATACTCACCGCGCCTGGGCAGTCGTGACGGGCGCCGTGGCGCGCGAGGTCGTCCTGTTGATCGCGTCGATGAGATCCTTGCCGATCCGTCCTTCCACTTCCTTCTGCACGGGCAGCAGGGCGCGGCGCCAGTCGGCCTGCTCCTGCGGCGTCAGGGTATAGATCTTCGTCTTGCCGGTCTTGCGGATCGCTTCCAGGGCGGCGTCGTTGTCGCGCTGGGCGATGGTCTTCTCGAACGCGGTGGCTTCGCGCATCGCCTGCTCCAGTTGCGCCCGGATGTCGCGCGGCAGGCCGTCCCAGAATTTTTTATTGACGATGACGGCGTAGCCCAGGTAGCCGTGGTTCGACACCGTCACGTACTTCTGTACCTCGTGCATCTTCTGCGTGTACATGTTCGACGGCGGGTTCTCGGTGCCGTCCACGATGTGGGCCTGCAGGGCGGGATAGACTTCGGAGAACGCCAGTACCTGGGGCACCGCGCCGAGCGCGCGCATCTGCACGTCGAGCACCTTGGAGCCCTGGATGCGCATCCGCAGGCCGCGGAAATCCGCCGGGCTGTGCAGCGGACGGTTGGCCGACATCACTTTAAAGCCGTTGTCCCAGTAGGCCAGGCCCGTGATGCCCTTCGATTCCAGCTTTTCCAGCAGGCTCTTGCCGATCGGCCCTTCCGTCACGGCGTACAGCGCCGCCTTGGTCGGAAAGATATATGGCAAGTCGAACGCCTCGAATTCCTTCACGCCGAGCGGCGCGAACTTGGCCAGCGACGGCGCCAGCATCTGCACGGCGCCCAGTTGCAAGGCTTCCAGCTCTTCCTTGTCCTTGTAGAGCTGGCTATTGGGATAGACTTCGACCTTCACCCGGCCGTGCGTCCGCTGTTCCGCCAGCACGCGGAAGCGTTCGGCCGCCAGGCCCTTGGGCGCGTCCGGAGACACGACGTGGCTGAACTTGATGATGATCGGGGCCTGGGCGTGCGCGCCGGCGCCGGTCACGATGGCGAGCGCGGCCAGCAAGGCTTTGATGCGCATAAATTTCATCTTCCCGCGGTGTATAGTCGGATACCGACCGCCAGTGTGCCGGTTCCGCTGGCCGGCCGCTATCGTGGAAAACCACGACTGTACGACGGCCGGCAAAAGATGAAACGTTATCACATGAAAACTCCGTTCACCCTGCCCCGCCCCGTCAAGCAAGGTCCGTGGCGCTGGCTCGTGCCCGTGCTGCTGGTGCTGCTGTTCCTGCTGGTCCTGCTGTGGCTGCCCTGGCAGGCGCGCCAGATGGAGAGCAACGAGCGGCAGGAACAATTGATCGCAGATACGCTGTGGGTCGAGCAGACCTTGCGCTTCGAACTCGCGCGCAGCGAAGAGGCGCTGGCGGCGCTGGGCAACGACCTTGTCATCGAGACGCCGGCGCAGGCCGCGCTGCAGGCCCGTTTCGCGCAGATGTTCAAGAACGGCCACGAACTCCAGCGCATCATCTGGTACGACGCGCAGGGCCAGGTCAAGGCGAGCCGGGGGATGGAACTGCCGCCCGAAGGCCTCACGCAATCGTCGCGCGATGCCGCCGCCATGTCGCGCAGCACGCGCCTGGGACGCTACAGCGAGCCGTACGGCGCCACCGGCCTCGTGCACGGCCTGATCGACTTCCACCTGCCGCTGTATCACGCCGGCAAATACATGGGCAGCCTCGTCGCCACGTACAACCTGCAGACCTTGCTGGACGAGAACGTGCCGTGGTGGTTCGCCCAGGACAACGCGCTGTCCCTGCTCGACCGCGACGACCACGTCGTGGCGCAGCGCGCGGCCGGCGGACCGGGCCGCGGCGTCTACACGCACAAGCGCGCGCTCGACCTGCCCGGCTCCCAGATCGTGCTCGCCACCGACAGCGTCAAGGCCGCCCCGAAGCTGCTGCCGAACCTGCTGGTCGGCTCCGTGATCGTGCTGGCGCTGGGGCTCGTGATCTCGCTCGTCGCGCTGTGGCGCCACATCGCACGCACGATCGCGGCGGAAAACGCGCTGCGCCAGCAGATGGCGTTCCGCACGGCGATGGAAGATTCGCTGCTCACGGGCCTGCGCGCGCGCGACCTGGAAGGACGCGTGACCTACGTGAACCCGGCGTTCTGCCGCATGGTCGGGTATCCGGCGGAAGACCTGCTGGGCAAGAAGCCGCCGATGCCGTACTGGGCGCCGGAAGCGATGGCGGAGTATGAGGGCCGGTTCCGCCAGGTGCTCTCGGGCCAGGCCACGCCGCAGTTCGAGACCGTGTTCCAGCGCTCGGACGGCGTGCGCGTGCCCGTGCTCGTGTTCGAGGCGCCCCTCGTCGACGCCCACGGCCGCCACACGGGCTGGATGAGTTCCATCCTCGACATCACGGACCGCAAGCGCGCGGAAGAACTCAATCGCCAGCAGCAGGAAAAGCTGGAGACGAGCGCGCGCCTGGCGACGATGGGCGAAATCTCGTCGATGCTGGCGCACGAACTGAACCAGCCGCTGGCCGCCATCTCCAGCTACACGGCGGGCGCGCTGAACGTGCTCGCGCGCGAGACCAATGCGGCCCCGCTCGACACCGGCATGCTGAAACGCGCGCTGGAACAGGCGAACACGCAGGCGCGCCGGGCCGGCCAGATCATCCGCAGCGTGCACGAATTCGTGAAAAAGCGCGAGCCGCGGCGCGAGACGGTGGCCATTCCCCACGTCGTCGACGGCATCCGCGCCCTCGTCGAACTGCAGGCGCGCCAGAGCTATGTCGCGCTGCAGGTGGACGTCCCGCCCGACCTGCCGCCCGTGCTCGCGGACCGCGTGCTGATCGAGCAGGTGCTGCTGAACCTCACGCGCAACGCGATCGAGGCGATGCAGGCCGTCGACCCGGAGCGGCGCGTATTGCGCATCGCCGCGCACGCGAGCGAGCAGGGCCAGGTGGCCGTGTCCGTGATCGACAACGGCCACGGCATCCCGCCGGAAGTGGCCGAGCGCCTGTTCTCGCCGTTCTTTTCGACCAAGGCGGAGGGCATGGGCATGGGCCTGTCGATCTGCCGCACCGCGATCGAATTCCACGGCGGCACGCTCACCCACGCGGCCAATCCGGGCGGCGGTACCGTCTTTACGTTCACGTTGCAGCAGGCGCAGGAAGCGTCCGTCACCTGATTCGTGCTTTACAATACGACGAAAAAAAGGAGACTCCATGCTGCATATCGTCGACGACGAAGACGTCATCCGCGACGCCCTCGAATGGCTGGCGCAATCGCG
>CBIHOW010000144.1:0-9924 GCA_966211695.1 uncultured Massilia sp.
GATGGTGCCGACGTTCACGTGCGGCTTGGTCCGTTCGAATTTTTCCTTTGCCATTTTGATCTTCCTTTAAAAGAACAATATTTTAATTATTTGCGGGACAGAGCAGGGTTTATCGCCTTCTGCTCTGTCCTCAACTGACTATAACTGACTAATTACTTGGCCTTAGCCGTCACGATGGCGTCCATCACATGCTTCGGTGCTTCAGCATAGTGCTTGAATTCCATCGTGTAGGTCGCACGACCCTGGGTTGCCGAACGCAGCACGGTCGAGTAACCGAACATTTCCGACAGCGGGACTTCGGCCTTGATGATCTTGCCGCCGCCGCCCGGGATCTCGTCCATGCCCTGCACCATACCGCGGCGGGACGACAGGTCGCCCATCACGGTACCGGCGTAGTCTTCCGGCGTCTCGACTTCCACGGCCATCATCGGCTCGAGGATGACCGGGTTGGCTTTACGGCAGCCTTCCTTGAATGCCATCGAACCAGCCATGCGGAACGCGTTTTCGTTCGAGTCCACGTCGTGGTACGAACCGAACACCAGCGTGACCTTGACGTCGACGACCGGGTAGCCGGCCATGACACCGCTCGACAGCGTCTCGCGCACACCCTTTTCGACTGCCGGGATGTATTCGCGCGGAACCACACCGCCCTTGATGGCGTCGACGAACTCGAAGCCCTTGCCCGGCTCTTGCGGTTCGATGTTCAGGACGGCGTGGCCGTACTGACCACGACCACCCGACTGCTTGACGAACTTGCCTTCGACGTCGGTGACGGCCTTGCGGATCGTCTCGCGGTATGCAACCTGCGGCTTGCCGACGGTCGCTTCCACGCCGAATTCACGCTTCATGCGGTCGACGATGATTTCCAGGTGCAGCTCGCCCATACCACCGATGATGGTCTGGCCCGATTCTTCGTCGGTACGCACGCGGAACGACGGGTCTTCCTGAGCCAGACGGTTCAGTGCCAGGCCCATTTTTTCCTGGTCGGCCTTGGTCTTCGGCTCGACGGCCTGCTGGATCACCGGCTCCGGGAACACCATCTTTTCCAGGATGATCGGTGCAGCCGGGTCGCACAGCGTTTCACCGGTGGTCGCTTCTTTCAGGCCCACGGCTGCGGCGATGTCGCCTGCACGGACTTCCTTGATCTCTTCGCGCTGGTTCGCGTGCATCTGCAGAATACGGCCGACGCGTTCTTTCTTGCCCTTGATCGGGTTGAACACGGTGTCGCCCGAGTTGATGACGCCCGAATACACGCGGAAGAAGATCAGCTGGCCGACGAACGGGTCGGTCATGATCTTGAATGCCAGCGCAGCGAATTTCTCGCTGTCGTCGGCCTTGCGGGTGACCGGCTGGTCGTCTTCGTCGGTACCTGCGACCGGCGGGATGTCGACCGGCGACGGCAGGTATTCGATGACGGCGTCCAGCATCGCTTGCACGCCCTTGTTCTTGAACGCGGTGCCGCACATCATCGGGACGATTTCGCCGCCGATGGTACGTGCGCGCAGTGCGGTCTTGATCTCGGCTTCCGACAGTTCGCCTTCTTCGAGATACTTGTTCATCAGCTCTTCGCTCGCTTCGGCAGCGGTCTCGACCAGCTTTTCACGCCATTCGTTGGCCTGATCGACCAGCTCGGCCGGCACGTCGCGGTAGTCGAACTTCATGCCCTGCGATGCGTCGTCCCAGTAGATCGCCTTCATCTTGACCAGGTCGACCACGCCCTTGAAGTTGTCTTCGGCGCCGATGGGGATCTGCAGCGGGATCGGGTTGGCCTTCAGGCGGGCGCGCATCTGCTCGTACACCTTGAAGAAGTTCGCACCGGTACGGTCCATCTTGTTGACGAATGCCAGACGCGGGACTTTGTACTTGTTAGCCTGACGCCACACGGTTTCCGACTGCGGCTGCACGCCGCCGACTGCACAGTAGACCATGCAGGCGCCGTCCAGGACGCGCATCGAACGCTCCACCTCGATGGTGAAGTCGACGTGGCCCGGGGTATCGATGATGTTGAAGCGGTGCGGCTCGAAGTTGTTGGCCATACCCTTCCAGAAGCAGGTCGTCGCTGCCGAGGTAATGGTGATGCCGCGCTCTTGCTCCTGCTCCATCCAGTCCATGGTAGCTGCACCGTCGTGCACTTCACCGATCTTGTGGTTCACACCGGTGTAGAACAGGATGCGCTCGGTGGTGGTGGTCTTACCGGCGTCGATGTGAGCGGAGATACCGATGTTACGGTAGCGCTCAATAGGGGTAGTGCGTGCCATAAATTTTCCTAACTTTTGAATGGACAAAACCGAGCAGCATTCTGGTGATCAAAATGAGCTCGGCCTGAACAACGGATACTGCATGGCCGCACCACCCCGGAGGCGTTCTGCCCCCGTGGAGATTGGCCATTTGCTTAGAAGCGGAAGTGCGAGAACGCCTTGTTCGCTTCAGCCATGCGGTGGACTTCGTCACGACGCTTCATCGCGCCGCCGCGGCCTTCTGCGGCTTCCATCAGCTCGCCACCCAGGCGCTGCTGCATGGATTTCTCGCTACGCTTGTTTGCGGCTTCGCGCAACCAACGCATAGACAGGGCCATACGGCGGACCGGACGCACTTCAACCGGCACCTGGTAGTTGGCGCCGCCGACGCGGCGGGATTTCACTTCCACCAGCGGCTTGCAGTTGTTGATCGCGGTTGCGAACACTTCCAGCGGGTCCTTGCCCGATTTGGACTGGATGTAGTCGAATGCACCGTAGATGATGTTCTCAGCGACCGACTTCTTACCGGACAGCATCAGAACGTTGACGAACTTGGCGACATCGGTGTTGCCGAATTTCGGATCCGGCAGAATCTCGCGCTTGGGTACTTCACGACGACGTGGCATTTCAATTCCTTTTTGTCTTCAGTTGAGCGCTGTTCGCACTCGCGAAAGGCCATCAAAGCCCTTCACTTACTCGGCCTTCCGGCCGCCTCAACTAACTCAATATTAATTTACCCAGGTTGCAAGAAGATTACTTCTTGGCAGCCTTGGCACGCTTGGCACCGTACTTCGAACGGGCCTGCTTACGGTCTTTCACGCCCTGGGTATCCAGTGCACCGCGGACCATGTGGTAACGCACACCCGGCAAGTCCTTCACACGGCCGCCGCGGATCAGCACGACCGAGTGTTCCTGCAGGTTGTGGCCTTCACCGCCGATGTACGAAATGACTTCGAAACCGTTGGTCAGGCGAACTTTGGCGACCTTACGCAGTGCCGAGTTCGGCTTCTTCGGGGTCGTCGTGTAGACACGGGTGCAGACACCACGCTTTTGCGGGCAGTTTTCCAGTGCCGGCGACTTGCTCTTCACAACCGCGGCTTCACGCGGCTTGCGAATCAGTTGATTGATGGTTGGCATCGTTCAAAAATCCAACAAAATGACTACTAGTTAATGACCCGGGGCTCTTGCTTCCCGGGGGCTGAAACCTTGTCCCGTTACTTTCCGTACAGGCGACGACAGCCACTCACCAGCGGGAGCGGCTGTTATGCGTAAACCATGTGCAGAATAATTCGAGAACTCGCGAGTATAGACCTGAAGCGGAGCCGGGTCAACAAACTTGCTGACCAGGCACCGCGACAGCGGCGGAAGATTGTGTAATTGCTCAGTAGATGTCGTGATAACGACACAACCAGTGTACGCCGGATTTCATCCGTTGTGCAGAGGGAATAGCGTTACCTGTGGCAAAAATCGGATAATAGCCGACTTCGCCTACGCCCTGCCGCACACGCACGTTCGATGTCATTCCTGCTACGCCCGCGCAACCTGTACGTCGCGCTCACCTATCTGCTCCTGTCCTGCGTGCCGTACGTGGCGCCGCTGTTCGGCCAGCCGCTGTCGCATCCCGGCCAGGTGGCCGGCATCGAACTGCTGGCCTGGCTGGGCGTATGGGGCGTGTTCAAGCGCCCGGCGTACTTCCACTGGCTGCTGCTGCCGGCCTTCCTCGCGCTGCCCGTCGAGCTCTATTTATATGCGTTCTACGGCCAGGGCATTTCCACGCACCACCTCGGCATCATCGCGGAGACGAGCCCGGCCGAGGCCATGGAATTCCTCGGCAGCAAAGTCTGGCTGCTGATCGGCGTCTTCACTGGCGTGCTCGCGTGGTTCGTCACGAGCTGGATCGCGGCCTGGCGCACGCGCGACCTCGACTGGGCGGACGTGTCGCGCCCCGTCGTGCTGGGCGTGCTGGCGCTCGTGGCCCTGGTCTTCGCCTATGGGCTGAAATACGGCGTCGCCCCGCCGCCGCTGGCGGGTGCCGCCCCGGGATCGGCGGCCGTCCGGCTCGTGAAGGCGTCCGCTTCCGACAGCGCCGAGGCCGCCAGCGAAGAGACCGCCCTGCCCCGCCCATCCAGCATCCCGCGGCCCGCGTCGCTGCCGCCGCTGGCGCACTGGATGAAGCTGCCGTTCGACCTCGATGCGTTCGCGCACTCCTGGCCGTTCGGGCTCGCCGCGCGCGGTGTCGATTTTTACAAGGAGCGCGTGTATCTCGCCGACCTGAACCGGCGCAGTGCCGCCTTCCGCTTCCACGCGCACCTGGCCGAGCCGAACGACGAGCCGCAGGTGATCGTGATGGTGATCGGCGAATCGTCGCGCTACGACCGCTGGAGCCTGAACGGCTACGACCGCGACACGAACCCGCTGCTGTCGAAGGAAGACAACCTCGTCGTGCTGCGCGACGTGATCACGTCCGTGTCGGCCACGCGCTTCTCCGTCCCCGTCATCATCTCGCGCAAGCCGGCCACGCAAAGCCTCAAGGACGGCTTTTCGGAAAAATCCTTCCTGACCGCGTTCAAGGAAGCGGGCTATAAAACGTTCTGGCTGTCGAACCAGATCTCGTTCGGCAAGTTCGACACCCCCGTCTCCGTGTTCGCGAAGGAGGCGGACGTCGTCGACTTCCTGAACCTCGGCGGTTTTACCGACAATTCCAATTACGACGAAATCCTGTTCGGCCCGCTGAAGCATGCCGTCGCGGATCCGGCGCCGAAAAAACTGATCGTGCTGCACACGCTGGGCAGCCACTGGAACTACAGCCACCGCTACCCGAAGCAGTTCGACAAATGGCTGCCGTCTCTGTACGGCATCGACAAGCCCGTCTACACGGACATCAGGATCAAGGACAAGCTGAACAACAGCTACGACAGCTCGATCCTGTACACGGACTGGTTCCTCGACCACGTCATCGGTACCTTGAAAGAGGCCGACAAGCCGGCCGCGATGCTGTACGTGGCCGACCACGGCCAGACGCTGTACGACAACAGCTGCCGCCTCGCCTTCCACGGCCACAACACGCAATACGAATTCCACGTCCCCGCGTTCGCCTGGTATTCCGATGCGTACGCGGACCGCTTCCCGGACAAGGTCACGCAACTGCGCCGCCACCGCAAGGCGAGGCTGGCGACCGAAAACATGTTCCACACCCTGCTCGACCTGGGCGACGTGCGCTACCCCGACGAGCGCCTGGAGTGGAGCTTCGTCAACGCCGCCTTCAAGCAGCACAAGCGCTACGTCGACAGCTACGGCTGGACCGACTACGACAACGCCACCATCAAGGGCGACTGCCACGAAGTGATCGCCAAAGGCAAGCCGCTCCCACGCGACTAAATTCGGGGTCAGAGCACATTATTTTTGGCCTTTGCCGACAACCTGCCGGCTTTTCCCAGTAACGCACATTCAACGTCGCGCAATTTGACGATTCGCCGTCAAAAAACGTGCTCTGACCCCGAATTTGTGCAACGTTGCTGGGTCAACCATTCCGCCACCTGCTCCGCCTTGCGCTGCACGGCAATGTCGAACCCATGCTCGGCCAGCAGCCCCACACCGTTCGTCCGCCCCAGCACGCCGGGCTCCAGCACCTGGCCGTCGCCGTCGATCGCCAGGGTGCGCGCGTCGGTGCGCGTGGCCCAGCACCACGTCGGGCGGGCGCGCAGGTGACGGGCCAGCGCGACGTCCGCTTCCAGTTCCGCGCACAGCCAGTAGCACTCGCGCAGGAAATCGCGCGCACCGAAGACCCGGTCGAGCGTGCGGTAGTAGTAGCGCACGTCGGCCGCCGCGAACCAGTTCGCGTATTCACGCGCGCCGGGCACGCCGGTTGCGGCCTGCAGCGAGCGGTTCAAACGCCCCGCCCGCGCGCCCCGTCCCGTGAACGACGCCGCCAGCGCGAGGCCGCTGCCGTCCAGCAGCGAACAGGCACGCAGCAGCATCTGCAGCGCGCGCACGGATCGCTTCCAGAGGCCGACGCGGTCGTGGTAGCGCATGTGCACCATCACGAGGAAGTACATGGCGACGCCGACGCCGACCCAGCCCCACGGCGAGACGAGCAGCGCGGCCGCGATCGACGCCGCCAGCAGCACGGGCAGCCAAAGCAGCTTGCCGACCCAGGCGGGCCGCGGCGGCGGCGTGTCCGCGAACAGCAGCGTGGCCACGTCGATGTCCGCTTCGCGCAGGCACGCGAGCTTGCGTGAGAGGGCGTCCATCTGCGCGGGATCGTCCAACAGGGCCTGCACGCGGGCGCGCCGCGCTGCCACCGCCGCGTCATCGAGGCCGCCGCGCAGGTCACGCTCCAGCACCTGGCGCCCGAAGATGCTCGTGCCCGGCGCGAGCGTGTCCGCATAACCCGGCAGCAGCTGGTCGCGCCAGGTGGCGTCGTCGAGCAGGTCATCCGCATCCAGCGGCACGGCGAGGCGCAAGGCGGCCAACTCGTCCGGAGTGAACGGGCAGTCGCCCGGATCGGAGTTGAATGTGTTCATGCACGACTTTCCTCGGCGGCGCCGGATTATTGTTGGCAAGAAACTATGGCCGGTTTCCGGAATATCAAGACCGTCCGCACTGTCCGTCCATACGGGGCCCGGACAGTCGCGGACGCGGCCGTGTCCACTGTCCGCGCCAGTGAAATCAACGGGTTAGAGACTGGCACGGATCGTGCAAACACAGGCACTGTCCACAACCCGTGTCCACATCATGATCCGCGATACATCACAACAAGACGCCGTCATCGCCCCGCCCCCGGGCCACAAGCTGAAGCGCCGCGCGCTCTGGATCGGCAGCGCCGTCCTCGTGGCCGCCCTGTGCGCCGGCCTCGTGTCGACGTGGCGCGGCAGCGAGGCGTCCGTCAGCGCGTCGCGCCTGCGCATCGCCGAGGTCACGCGCGGCACGCTCGTGCGCGATGCGTCCGTCAACGGCCGCGTCGTCGCCGCCGTCAGCCCGACCCTGTATGCCAAGGCGCCCGCCACCGTCAACCTGAAGGTCGCCGCCGGCGACACCGTGAAAAAGGGCCAGGTGCTGGCCGTGCTCGAATCGCCCGACCTGACGGACGTGCTGAAACGCGAGACGTCCGCCTACGAAGGCCTGAAGGCCGAGGTGGCGCGCCAGCAGATCCTGTCGCGCAAGCAGAAGCTGCTGGCGCAGAAGGAGGCCGACACCGCCGAAATCGACCGCCTGTCCGCCCAGCGCACGCTGGAGCGCTACGACAGCGTGGGCCAGCTGGGCGTCATCGCCAAGATCGATTACCAGAAGGCGAAGGACGCGGTGCAGTCCGCGCAGATCCGCGCGAAGCACGCGTCGCAGGCCGCGCTGCTGGAAGGCGAGGACGTCGCGCTCGCGATCAAGACGAAGATGAACGACCTGGAACGCGCGCGCCTGTCGATGGAAGAGGCGCAGCGCCGCGTCGACGAACTGACGGTGCGCGCGCCCGTCGACGGCTTCATCGGCACGCTGAACGTGCAGGACCGCATGGTCGTCGCCGCGAACGCGCCGCTGATGACGCTCGTCGACCTGTCGAAGCTCGAGGTCGAGATCGAGGTGCCGGAGACGTATGCGGCCGACCTGGGCCTGGGCATGAACGCCGAGGTCACGCTGCCCTCGGGCACGGCGACGGGCAAGCTGTCGGCGCTGTCGCCGGAAGTCGTCAAGAGCATGGTGCTGGCGCGCGTGCGCTTCGACGGCGAACAGCCGAAGGGCCTGCGCCAGAGCCAGCGCGTGACGGC
Source organism: uncultured Massilia sp. (assembly GCA_966211695.1). Taxonomy (GTDB): domain Bacteria; phylum Pseudomonadota; class Gammaproteobacteria; order Burkholderiales; family Burkholderiaceae_D; genus Telluria. The sequence continues at coordinate 7,997 of CBIHOW010000144.1, forward strand.
ACGCCTGCTCATCGAAGAACAGCCGAACGTGCTGATGGTGCCGCGCGGCCCGTTCGTCGAAAGCGAAGGCGGTCGCTATGCCTACGTCGTGCGCGACGGGATCGCCGCGCGCACGCCGATCCGCATGGGCGCCACCAGCATCTCGGCCGTCGAAATCCTCTCCGGCCTGAAACAGGGCGACAAGGTCGTCATCGCCGGCACCGACGCCTTCAATAACGCACAACGCGTCTCGATCAATCAGTAACCAACCAAAGGACAAGCCATGCTGCGCATGACCAATCTCTCCAAGGTATACCGCACCCACATGATCGAGACGCACGCGCTGCGCGGCTTCGAGATCGAAGTCCGCGAAGGCGAGTTCGTCACCGTGACCGGTCCGTCCGGCTCGGGCAAGACGAGCTTCCTCAACATCGCCGGGCTGCTCGAGGAATTCACGTCCGGCGAGTACATCCTCGACGGCGTCAACGTGAAGGGCCTGGACGACAACGCCCGCTCGCGCCTGCGCAACGAGAAGCTCGGCTTCATCTTCCAGGGTTTCAACCTGATCCCCGACCTGAACCTGTACGACAACGTCGACGTGCCGCTGCGCTACCGCGGCTTCAACGCGGCCGAGCGCAAGAAGCGCATCGAGGACGCGTTGTCGAAGGTGGGCCTGGCGTCGCGCATGAAGCATTATCCGGCCGAGCTGTCCGGCGGCCAGCAGCAGCGCGTGGCCATCGCGCGCGCGCTCGCGGGTTCGCCCAAGCTGCTGCTGGCGGACGAACCGACCGGCAACCTCGATACGCAGATGGCGCGCGGCGTGATGGAACTGCTGGAAGAGATCAACGCGGCCGGCACGACGATCCTGATGGTCACGCACGACCCGGAACTGGCCGTGCGCACCACGCGCAACGTGCACATCATCGACGGCCAGGTGTCGGACCTCGTGCGGCGCGGGCCGACGCTGGTCGATACCAAGTCCGCCGCCGCGGTCTGAGGAGGCGCCATGTTCGGCTATTACTTCAAGCTCGGGGTGCGCAGCCTGCGCCGCAATCCCGCCCTCACCGCGCTGATGGTGCTGACCCTGGCCGTGGGCGTGGCCGCCAGCGTGTCGACGCTGACGATCCTGCACATGATGTCGAGCGACCCGATCCCGCAAAAGAGCAGCCGGCTGTTCGTGCCGCTGATCGACAACGGCCCGGTCGAGGGCTACACGCCGGGCGAGGATCCGGACGACATCCAGATCAGCTACAAGGACGCCGTCAACCTGCTCAAGGGCGGCCAGGGCATGCGCCGCACGGCGCTGTACGGCGTCTCCGCGCCGATCCAGCCGCCGCGCGCGGACATCCAGCCGTTCAACCTGTCCGGCCTCGCGCCCACCCGCGACTTCTTCGCCATGTTCGACGTGCCCTTCCTCCACGGCCAGGCCTGGACGGAACAGGACGACGCGCGCGGCGCCGACGTCGTGGTCCTCAGCCGCGAGATCGCGGAAAAACTGTACGGCGACGCCGACCCGGTGGGCCAGCGCGTCACGCTGATGGGCTTCCCGTTCACCATCGTGGGCGTGATCGACAACTGGATGCCGCTGCCGCGCTTCTATCGCCTGAACGGCGGCGTGCGCTACGGCGCCGGCGAGGAGTTCTTCATCCCGTTCTCGACCTCCATCCGCCACGAAGTCACGCATAACGGCAGCATGAGCTGCATGACGAACTCCGGTCCCGGCTTCGCCGCGCGCCTGGCGTCCGAGTGCACGTGGATCACGGTCTGGTTCGAAACGGCGGCGGCCGGCGACCGCGCCGACCTGCAGGCATGGCTCGACAACTATGCGGCCGACCAGCGCAAGCTGGGCCGCCTGAAGCGCAACGCGCCGAACCGCCTGTATGACGTGCCGGAATGGCTGGTGTTCACGAAGGTCGTCGGCAAGGACAGCAAGCTGCAGACCTGGCTCG
>CBIHOW010000145.1:0-9704 GCA_966211695.1 uncultured Massilia sp.
TGGACGGCTACGAACTGGCGCGGCGCCTGCGCGCGCAGCCCGAGAACGCGGGCGCGACGCTCGTCGCCCTGACCGGCTATGGCCAGAACCAGGATCGCGAGGAAGCGCAGCAGGCCGGCTTCGATCATTACCTCGTCAAGCCCGCCGACCTGAACGAGGTCAACGAGGTGCTGGCCCAGGCGGAAGCGCGGCGCTGAACGTTCAAGCGTGCGCGTATTGCCGGAGGGAACCAGGAGCGCTATCCTAGACGCATGCCATCCCGCGTAGGCTGCGCGCCGGGACGGCGTATTTTCGTACCATAGTCAATGCGGGGGACGAGCGTATGTACGAAACCATCGAAGAGCGGCAATTCAACAGCCTTCTCGAGCGGCGCGGCGGGCAGGCTTCGCCGCACGGCACGGGGCCGGCCAAGGGCGGCGCGTCGGCGGCCAGGCCGCCGCATCCGGCGCCGGCGCCCGCGGCACGTGATGCCGCCGGCGGGGCCGCGGCGCAGCCGGGCGTGCGGCGCGTGCTCGTCGTCGACGACAATGCCGACGCGGCCCAGACGGTCGCGATGCTGCTGGAGGTGCTGGGCCACGAGGCCTCCATCGAATACGACCCGCTGCAGGCGCTCGCCACCGCGCGCGAACGGTCCTTCGACGCGTTCGTCCTCGACATCGGCTTGCCGGGCATGGACGGTCACGAACTGGCGCGCCAGATCCGCGCGCTGCCGCGGGCGGCCGGGGCGCTGTTCATCGCGCTCACGGGCTATGGCCAGCAGCAGGACCGCGACGCGTCGAAGGCCGCGGGCTTTCATTACCATTTCGTGAAGCCGGCCGACGTCGACGCGCTGGCGCAGGCGCTGGCGAAGGGCACCCCGTCCTGACGCGGGGCGTGTCATCATCCTGTCACTTTCACTTCTTACACTGCGAGTTGCTGAACAGTAACTGAGCGTGCATCCCCGCACGCCCCTCTGACGGAACCCGCATGTCCAAGTCCAGTGCGCACACCGCCCCGCGCACCCACCGATTCCTCGCGCTGCTGTGGCCCGCGCTGGCCCTGCTCGCCTGCGCCGCCCTCTGGACCGCCACCATCCTGCACGCCGGCTCGGAACGCCGCCGCGCCGAGGAGCAGGCGTTCAAGGAAGCCGACGCGTATGCCGAGGCCTACGAGCAGTACGTCACGCGCTCGGTCGCGCAGGTCGACCAGATCACCATGCAGCTCAAGCACAGCTGGGAGCATGCGCATGACCGCAGCCTGATCGAGAACATGCGCCGCGACGGCATGTTCACCGACGCCGCCTTCGTCAACGTGAGCGTGATCGGTCCCGACGGCGCGATCCGCTCCTCGAGCCGCATTCACGAGCGGGGGCTGAACCTGGCCCGGGCCGACTTCTTTGTCCAGCACCGCAACGCCATCTCGACCGCGCTGCGGATCGGCACGCCGCCGCCGGAACTGGAAGCGACGCTCGGCTCGATCCTGCGCGGCACGATTCTGTTCACGCGCCGGCTGGACACGCCTGACGACGGGTTCGACGGCGTGCTGCTGATGGCCGTCGACGCCGCGTATTTCACGTCGTTCGTCAGCTCGCCCACGCTGGGACCGGGCAGCCTGCTGGCGCTGGTCGGCACCGACAACGCCTTGCGCGTCGAGCAGGATGCGAGCGGCATCGTGCGGTCGATGGGCGCCGTTTCCCTGCTGCCCGCGAACGCCGACCGCTGGCCGGTGGCGCGCGGCGTGCAATTGGTCGACGGGCACGGCGGCTTTGCCGACGGCGAGCCGCGCGTGCTGGGCTGGCGCCGCTCCGGCGCGTATCCGCTCGTGGCGCTCGTCGCGCTGTCGCACACGGCCGTGCTGGAAGCGGCCGACGCCTACTGGACGGACAGCCGCAACCACACGCTGGTGGCGACCGCCGTACTGACCTTGCTGGCGCTGGGCGCGAGCATGCTGTCGCTGCGCGCGGCGGAGCGGGCGCGCGAGCGGGCCGAGATCCAGCGTGCCTACCGCACGGCCACCGACAGCGGCAACGACGGCTTCTACATGGTCGCGCCGGTGCGCGACCGCAAGGGGCAGACGGTCGACTTCCGCATCGTCGACTGCAACGAGCGCGGCGCCTTCTTCTACGGCACGACGCACGCGCAGCTCGTCGGCAGCCTGATTTCGCAGCTCCACCACGGCAAGTCGTTCGACGACCTGGCCGCCAATTACCGCACGGCGCTGGCCGTCGGCTTCCACCAGGAAGACCGGCGCATGCCCGACAACAACCGGCTGAACATCCGCTGGGGCCACCGCCGCATCGTGCGCGTGGGCGACAACCTTGCCGTCACCTTGCAGGACATCAGCGAGCGCAAGGAACACGAATCGCAGCTCGCGCGCCTGGCCAACGAGGACAGCCTGACCGGCCTGCCGAACCGCCACTGGTTCCTGAACTTCGTGCCGGTGGCGCTGGCGCGCGCCGAGGATGGCGACCATGGCGCCGCACTGCTGTTCATCGACCTCGACGAATTCAAGCAGGTCAACGACACGCACGGCCACGCGGTCGGCGACCGCCTGCTCCAGCTGGCGGCCGAGCGCCTGCTGTCGCAACTGCGTCCGGGCGACAGCGTAGCGCGCTTCGGCGGCGACGAATTCGTCGTTTTGCTGAGCCCCTTCGACAGCGACCAGCAGGTTGCCGTCGTCGCCGAGCGCATCGTCGACGCCTTCAGCAAGCCGTTCCCGATCGCGGACGACCAGCACATGATCGGCGCCTCGGTCGGCATCGCCGTGTACCCGCGCGACGGCCTCGATGCGGCGACCCTGATCCGCCACGGCGACATCGCCATGTACGCGGGCAAGGCCGAGGGCAAGGGCCAGTACCGCTTCTTCGACCCCGCGCAGTCGAACATCCTCAAGACCCGCACCCAGCTGCGCCAGCGCCTGCTGGAAGCGATCGACAAGCGCCAGTTCGTGCTGCACTACCAGCCGCGCGTGGACACGCGCACGGGCGAGCTCCTGAGCATGGAAGCGCTGCTGCGCTGGGAGCATCCGCAACTGGGCATGATCCGCCCGGACGAATTCATCCCGCTGGCCGAATCCAGCGGTTTGATCGTGCCGATCGGCGCCATCGTGATCGACCAGGCCTGTGCCCAGCTGGCCGCCTGGCGCGCGCATGGCGCGGTGCCGGTACCCGTGTCGATCAACGTCTCGCCGAAGCAGTTCCTGCGCGGCAGCGTGCAGCGCGAACTCGAAGATGCGCTGCGCCGCCACGCCGTGCCGGCCGGCCTGCTCGAAGTGGAGATCACGGAGTCCGCGATGATGGGCGACCAGGCCGAGATCCTCGCCGAGCTGGCCGCGATCCGTGCGCTGGGCGTCAAGCTGCACGTCGACGATTTCGGCACCGGCTATTCGTCGCTGTCGCAACTGCAGCGCATGAAGATGGACGTGCTGAAGGTCGACCGCTCGTTCACGGCCGAACTGGGACGCTCGCGCGAAGGCACCGTGTTCTTCCAGGCGATCGTCTCGATGGCGCACGCGCTCGGGATGGAAGTCGTGGCGGAAGGCGTCGAGAACGAGGAGCAGTTGCAGATCCTGCGCGCGCTGAACTGCAACGAGGTGCAGGGATACCTGGTCGCGCGGCCGCAGCCGGCGGCGTCGATTGCGCCGTTGCTGGCGCAGAGGTATCTGTTCAAGGAGGCGCTGGCCGCCTAGTCGTTGCAATAAACACGTCGTCCCCGCGAAGGCGGGGACCCAATTTAAGCATGCGTCGCGGTAGCGCTTGCAAAATTGGGCCCCTGCCTTCGCAGGGGCGACGGTGCATGGTCAGGCACCCAACAGACTCCCCGTCCGCCACGCCTGCGCCCCCGCGATCTTACAGACGTGCATCCCGCGCAGCAGGTGCCGGTGCGCCGTGCTGGCGAACAGCACCCCGGACTGCGTGGGCCGCAGGGTCGTCGTCCTGCCGCTGACCGGATCGACGATGTCGGCGACGGCATCGCCCGCCTGTACCTGGTCGCCGAGCTTTTTCAGGAACACCAGCACGCCCGCATGCGGCGCGTGCAACGGTTCCACGCCGGCCAAAGGCGTCGGCTCGCACAGCGGATCCGGCAGCGGCTCGACGGGCAGGTCGACGACGCCTTCGCGCGCCAGGTATTGCAGCAGCGCGTGCGCATCCCGTTCGGCCAAATCGTAGCGCACGTCGTTCTCGCCGCGCAGTTCGACCGTCACGCCCACGCAGCCTGACGGGATCGGGAAGCGGCCGCCGAAGTGCTCCGCCAGTTCCCACCACACGCGGCTGCAGGCTTCGTCGAACGGCTCGCCGCCGGATTCGGTCGCCAGCAGCACGGCGTGCGCGCCCATCAGCGCGGCCAGCGGTTTTACGCGCTCCGCCAGCGGCGTGCCCGTGTACATGTGCAGCACGGCCTCGTTGTCGCAATGGAGGTCGAGCATGATGTCGGCGTCGATCGCCATGCCCAACAGCGTCTTCTTGAGTTCTTCCGTCGCATTCTTCGGCAGCCAGGCCGCCACTTCGCGGCGCGCGTGCTCGCGCACGAGGGCCGCGTTGGCGGCGGGGTCAACGCCCAGCTTGTCCTCGAGGGACGTCTTCAACGCCGCTGCCACGTGCCGGTACGAGCGGTTGAAATTGGTGCCGGTGGCAAGGTCGAAGCGCCCGAACGGCGCGCCGTGGATCACCTGCGACAGCCCGATCGGGTTCGCGGCCGGCACCAGGATGATCTCGCCGGCGACCTTTCCCTCCGCATCCAGACGGTCGAGCTCACGGCGCAGGACGTGCGCGACGAGCATCGCAGGCACCTCGTCCGCATGCAGCGAGGCCTGGATGTAGACTTTCCTGCCGCGGCCGGGCGCGCCGTAATGGAAGGACGCCAGGCGGTAGGCGGCGACGTTGTCCTCGGTGGCGATGGGATGGATGGTGGTCTGCATGCGGACTCCTTCGGTGACACGTCATTATCTCCGAGATCGCCGCCGCACTCCGTTCCCTTCCGTCCGTACCGGACGGCGCGATCAGCGCTTGCGGCGTGCGGCAGCAGCGCCCAGGGCGCCCAGGGCCAGCAGGGCCAGCGAGGCCGGCTCCGGCACATCGCCGGATGGTCCGGCGGCGGTCACGTTGAAATTGCCATACAGGGTGCCGGAATAACGGGGATCGTCGCCGATGCTGCCGCTGACGGCCATGAAGCCCCATGCCTCGCCCGCCGCCAGGTTCAGCGTGACGTCCGCATGGTCGATGGCGTCGCCGGTGGCTCCCGCCAGGCGCGTCTTGTGATCCGTATCGCCCTGCCAGATGTACATGTCCGTGGCCGAGTTGTCCCACAGCGCGTTCGACGACAGGTCGATGAGCAGTGCCAGGTCGCCGCTGCGTGCAGCCGTCGTGGCGAAAACATAAGTCTGCGTCGGGGTGCCGTTGTAGGCGAAGCCGGCCGGCGGCGAACGGAAGCTGTATCCCAGATCCGGACCCTCGATCGCGACGTCGCTGCCCATTTCGTAGGCATTCCAGCCCGACCACGACACGGTCCAGGTCTGGCCCAGCGCGCCCGTATCCGTATAGGGATCGTCCGTCCAGACGTGAGCGACGCCCGCCGCGGCGGGCAGGGACAGGGCGGCCAGGCAAGCGGCCATGGACAGGTTGCGTACGAAGGAAATCATCGGCGGTTCTTCTTTGAGGTAAAAGCCGGATGTTTTCACATTGGCAACTTACATGTCAAGAAGTAATTTTTAAGCCGCGCCGTTGCCCATGTTTCCGATAGGGCTTGGGCTATAATGTCGACCCTTTCAGTCTCGTCCGAACCGACCATGTCTTCCGATACGCCTACCAACGAGCAGGGCCGCCCCATGCTCTACGACCCGACCGAACGCCGCATCCGCAGTTTCGTCACCCGTGCCGGCCGCCTGTCGACCGGCCAGGCGCGCGCACTGGAGGCGTACGGCCCGCGTTACCTGATCGAGTACCGCAAGGGATTGTTCGATTTCCACGCTCCGTTCGGCCGCACCGCGCCGCTGATCCTGGAAATCGGCTTCGGCATGGGCGACACGACGGCGCACATCGCGAAGGCGATGCCGGACAAGGATTTCATCGGCGTCGAAGTGCACACGCCGGGCGTGGGCAGCCTGCTGAAGCTGGCCGGCGAACAGGACATCCAGAACCTGCGCATCATCCAGCACGATGCCGTCGAGGTGCTGAACAACATGATTGCCGACGGTTCGCTGTCGGGCGTGCACATCTTCTTCCCCGACCCGTGGCACAAGGCGCGCCACAACAAGCGCCGCCTGATCCAGCCGCCGTTCGTGCAACTGCTGTGCCAGAAGCTGGCGCAGGGCGGCTACATCCATTGCGCCACCGACTGGGAAGATTACGCGGTACAGATGCTGGACGTGCTGGGCAACGAGCCGGCGCTGCAGAACACGGCCGAAGGCTATGCGGAGAAGCCGTCCTACCGGCCGCTGACCAAGTTCGAGAACCGCGGACTCAAGCTGGGCCATGGGGTGTGGGACCTGGTCTTCACGAAACGATAACGCATGCATTTGGTGGGCGCCCCGCGCCCACGCGTAAGCCTTACACCATCTCGCTGATGATCCCGACGATCTCGTCGCCGTAGGACGTCAGCTTCTTCTCGCCGACGCCCGAGACGCCGCGCAACTGGTCGAGCGACATGGGCTTGACCTTGGCTATCTCGCGCAGGGTGGCGTCCTGGAACACGACGTACGCGGGCACGCCATGTGCGCGCGCCGTCTCGACGCGCCACCAGCGCAGCTTGTCGAAGATTGCCTGTTCCGACTTCGACAGCTCGACTTCCTCGTAGCTGCCGCGCGGCGTCGACGTGCGCTTGGGTTTTACGGGCTTCTGGTACTGGCGCAGCTGCACCTTCTGCTCGCCTTTCAGCACGGGCCGCGCCGCTTCCGTCAACTTGAGCGAACTGAACGCGTCGTGGTCGACGGTGACGAGGCCGAGGGCGATCGTCTGGCGCACGATGGCGCGCCATTCCTGCTCGCTGCGTTCGGCGCCGACGCCGAACACGGACAGCTTGTCGTGGTGCCACTGGACGATGCGCTCGGACGACACGCCACGCAGCACGTCGATCACGTGGCCGGCCGCGAAGCGCTGGTCGACGCGGTAGATGGCCGAGAGCAGCTTTTGCACGGGCACCGTCGCGTCGAACGACGTCGGCGGAATCAGACACGTGTCGCAGTTGCCGCACGGGCCGGAGCGCTCGCCGAAGTATTCGAGCAGGCGCATGCGCCGGCAGCTGAGCGTCTCGCACAGGCCCAGCATCGCGTCGAGCTTCGACGACAGCACGCGCTTGAAATTCTCGTCGGCGTCGGACTCGTCGATCATCCGGCGCTGCAGCACGACGTCCTGCAGGCCATAGGCCATCCACGCATTGGAGGGCAGGCCGTCGCGGCCCGCGCGGCCCGTTTCCTGGTAATAGCCTTCCAGCGATTTCGGCAGGTCGAGGTGGCAGACGAAGCGCACGTCCGGCTTGTCGATGCCCATGCCGAACGCGATGGTCGCCACCATCACGATGTTGTCTTCACGCAGGAAGCGCGACTGGTTGTGGGCGCGCAGCGAATGCTCCATGCCCGCGTGATAGGGCAGGGCGCGGATGCCGTTCTCGTTCAGGAATTCCGCCGTCTCCTCGACCTTCTTGCGCGACAGGCAGTAGACGATGCCGGAGTCGCCCGGGTGTTCCGCCGTGATGAAGTCGAGCAGCTGCTTGCGGCCGTTCGTCTTTTCGACGATGGAGTAACGGATGTTCGGGCGGTCGAACGACGACACGAATTGCCGCGCCTCTTCCAGCTGCAGGCGCTGGGCGATCTCGGCGCGCGTGAGCTGGTCGGCGGTTGCCGTCAGCGCGATGCGCGGCACGTGCGGGAAGCGCTCGTGCAGGATCGACAGGCGGATGTATTCGGGCCGGAAGTCGTGGCCCCATTGCGACACGCAGTGCGCCTCGTCGATGGCGAACAGCGAGATGTGCGCGGACTCGAACAATTCCAGGCAGCGCGGCGTCATCAGGCGCTCGGGCGCCACGTAGACGAGGTCGAGCTCTCCGGTGCGCACCATCCGTTCGATGCGCAGCGTTTCTTCGAACGTCTGCGTCGAGTTCAGGAACGCGGCGCGGACGCCCACTTCGGCCAGCGCGTCGACCTGGTCCTGCATCAGCGCGATCAGCGGGGAGATGACGACGCCGACGCCGTCGCGCAGCAGCGCGGGAATCTGGTAGCACAGCGACTTGCCGCCGCCGGTCGGCATCAGCACGAGCGCATCGCCGCCGGACGCCACGTGCCCGACGATGTCGGCCTGCTGCCCGCGGAACGCGGGGTAGCCGAAGACCGTCTGCAGGATTTGCAGGGCGCGTTGCTCGATGTCGCTCGTCATGATGTTACTTGCTGCTCTCGAATTATTCGGCCCAGACCACCCAGCCGAAATGGGCGGTGATCAACACGATCACACCGAACACGATACGGTACCAGGCGAAGCCCGTGAAGTCGTGCGTGCTGATGAAGCGCAACAGCCAACGTACGCACAGGAAGGCGGAAATGAACGCCGCCACGCCGCCGATCAGGAACAGCGGCAGGTCGGCCGCGTGCAGGTCGTGGCGCGCCTTGAAGACGGAGTACACGGTCGCGGCCAGCAGGGTCGGGATCGCGAGGAAGAACGAGAATTCCGTCGCGGCCGTGCGCGACAGGCCGAACAGCATGCCGCCGATGATCGTCGCACCCGAACGGCTCGTGCCCGGGATCAGCGCGAAGCACTGGGCGCAGCCGACCTTGAACGCGTCGACGACGGTCATGTCGTCCACGGTCTGGACGCGGTGCGCGCCCGGCAGCACCTTGTGGCGGCGCTCCGCCCACAGGATCACGAACGCGCCGACGATGAACGCCAGGGCCACGGGCACCGGTGCGAACAAATGCGCCTTGATCGCCTTGCTGAACAGGAAGCCCAGCACGGCCGCCGGCAGGAACGCGACGATCAGGTTGACGACGAGCTTTTGCTGGCGCGGATCGGACGTGATGCCACCCAGCACGGCCCCGATGCGCGCACGGTATTCCCACATCACGGCCAGGATCGCGCCGGCCTGGATGGCGATTTCGAACACCTGGGCCACTTCGCCCGTGAAATTGATCAGACTACCGGCCAGGATCAGGTGTCCGGTGGACGAGATCGGCAGGAATTCGGTGAAGCCCTCGACGAGGCCCATGATGATCGCTTTCAGGGCGAGAATGATATCCATTGGTGTATGCGGTTCGGTAGGGTTGGGGACGCGAGCGCGGCAGGTGTTGCGCGGGCCGCAAGCTTACCATGAGGAAGGGGGCCACCGTCGAGTTACCGTGTCTACATGGAGGCGTTTTTGCGGCAGGCAATGTCAGGCCGTCAAGCGCTCCAGTTCGGTAAGGAACAACATCGCCTGCTCGCGCGACTCGCCGCACATCTCGCGCGATGGGGGCAGGCTGGCGCACACGCGGGGCCGGTCCGGGTGCCCAAAAATGCGGCAACCGTCGTGCTCGTCCAACTGCACGCAGCGCACGCCGGCCGGTTTGCCGTTCGGCATGCCCGGAATCGGGGAAGAAATTGACGGGGCGATGCAGCAGGCGCCGCAGCCGGGGCGGCAGGAAACGGGCGAAGACGGGATATGCATGTAAAGACCGGACGCGGGCAAACAACCAGTATACTACCGACAGGGGCCGCCGTTCTTGACTGGCCCTATCCCCAGGTCTATATTTGCTGACTCAACAGT
>CBIHOW010000146.1:0-9588 GCA_966211695.1 uncultured Massilia sp.
ACCTGGGCGTCGTGCAGAAGGGCGTGTTCGTCAAGCCCGTCGAAGACGCGATCTATGGCCTGAAGGAAGGCGAAGTCAGCGGCCTCGTGCGTTCGGAATTCGGCTATCACATCATCAAGATCACGAAAGTCGTGCCGGAAAGCCAGAAGTCGCTGGAAGAAGCGAAGCCGGAAATCGTTGCCGAGCTGAAGAAGGCGAAGATGTCGGCGAAGTACACGGAACTGGCCGAAACCTTCCGCAATACGGTGTACGAGCAGGCGGACAGCCTGAAGCCGGCGGCCGACAAGCTGGGCCTGACGATCCAGACCGCCGAAGGCCTGACCCGTACGCCGAACCCGGCCCTGGGTCCGTCGCCGGTCAACAATGCCAAGTTCCTGGAAGCGATCTTCGGCAGCGACGCGGTGAAAAACAAGCGCAACACGGACGCAGTCGAAGTGGCGCCGGGTACGCTGGTCGCGGGCCGCGTCGTGGAATTCAAGCCGGCGACCAAGCGTCCGCTGGCCGACGTCGAAGCGGCGATCCGCCAGCGCGTCACGCAGGAAGAAGCGGCCAAGCTGGCACGCCAGGCCGGCGAGGCGAAACTGGCCGCCGCCAAGGCATCGGGCGACGCCGCCGATTTCGGCGAAGCGAAGATCGTGGCGCGCACGAAGCAGCCGACGATCAACCAGACGGCCGCGATCGCCGTGCTGAAGGCGGACGTGAGCAAGCTGCCTGCCTATGTCGGCGTCGATATCCCGGGCGTGGGCTACGGCGTCTACCGCATCGGCAAGGTGAGCCAGCCGGCCCAGCCGGACGTGGCCCGTCGCAAGCAGGAAGCGGAACAGATCGGCCGTGCCGTCGGCAATGCCGAGACCTTTGGCTTCGTCGAAGCGCTGAAGCACAAGGCGAAGGCGAAGATCAACGTCAAGTCTGCCGACCTCGGCGCCAAGTCCGAATAAATCCGGACGCGTCACGTGAAAGCCCGGCCGCGCAAGCGGACCGGGCTTTTTTCATGGCTGGAGCGGGGCCCAAACGAAGCCCGCGCCATGGCGCCGAAGCCGCCCTAGCCCGGGCGCCGGCGCGTGCGGGCACAGGACAATAGCCTCGCGCGCGTACGCGAGCGCGAACAGCCAGCGCCGGGTTTCGACGTTGCGTGCGGGGTCGACGTCGAACGCACTGGCCCAGTCCGGATGCGCGACGTGCAGCGGATGGTGGTACACGTCGCCCAGGCACAGCGCCGTATGGCCACGCAGACTGACGAGTACGCTCGTATGGCCGGGCGTATGCCCCGGCGTCGGCAGCAGCGAGAGGCCGGGCGCGAGCTCGAGCGGTCCGTCGAACAGCGTCAGTACGCCGTGCGCCGCCGGGATGCCGATATTGCGCGCGACGTGGTGGACATCGTCCGCACGACCCCCGAAATGAGCCCAGTCGGCGCGTGCGAGGAAATAACGGGCCCGGGGAAAGGCCGGGACGCCGTGGATCGTGTTGCGGCCCGCGTGGTCGCCGTGGGCGTGCGTGTTGACGACGATGGTCACGTCGTCGGGGGCGATACCGGCACGGTCCAGTTCGGCCAGCAAATGGCCGGTGCGGCCGCCGTGGGTATCGTCGCCATAGCCCGTGTCGACGAGCACGCGTTCGCCGCCGGTGTCGATCAGGCCGCAGTTGTGGCCGACCTCGATGCAGCCGTTCGCGTCGGTCGCGAGCTCGCGGCGCCAGACGCTGTCCGGCACGTTCGCGAAATACACGCCGGCGGCGACGGGGAAGGTGCCGTCGTCGAGCGACGTCAGGCGGAATGCGCCAAGGTCCAGTGTGTGCATGGCGGTGCGATCGGCTCCTGTCTGCGTTTGAGCCTCGCGGCCCGCCTTCGTTCGCGTGTGCCGATAGAATGATGGTCTCGACAACCACCGGAAGGAGATGGCATGACCGTGACCTGGACCGATTCGCTCGACGACGTCGACTGGAACGAACTCTCCGAGCTGTACCGCAAGGCGCCGCTCGGTATCAAGTCGGCGGAGCGCCTCAAGACGGTGTTCACGAACAGCATGTTCCGCCGCTTCGGCTACGAGGACGGCGTGCTGGTCGCGGCCGGGCGCGCGCTGGCCGACGGCCTCGATTGTTCGTACATCTGCGACGTGGCGATCCTGCCCAGCCACCAGGGGCGCGGGCTGGGTGACGCATTGATCTCGCATCTGGTCGAACTGTCGCGCGGGCACGCGAAGATCATCCTGTATTCGGTGCCCGGCAAGGAAGCGTTCTATGCGCGCTATGGCTTCCGGCGCATGGCGACGGCGATGGCCGTGTTCCAGGATCAGGACAAGGCCGCCGCGCAGGGCTATCTGGCGAAGGAATGACTCAGTACTGCTTATAGGGCAGGAACTTGCCGGAGCGGACAGTATCGACCCGCTCCCCTAAGCGTGGAGTTGCCGGGCAGCTGCGATGAAGTCGTCTTTCGAGATGCCCGGCAAGGTCAGCGTCTCCGCTTGCGGGTATTGCACGAAATTCCGGTCGATCGAGCGCAGGTAGGCCGGATCGTAGTGCTCCACGAGCAGCTGGTCGACCAGTTCCGGCATGTGCCCCGAATTGGCCATGTCCTGCCACGTTTCGATGCGCGCGCGGCCGTGCAGCTGTGCCAGGTGCTCCAGTTGCGCATTCAGCGCGGAAGGATCGGCGCAGAAGTGGTGGTAGTCTTCCATCAGCAGCTGCACGCGCAGCGGACGGTCCAGTTGCAGCGCGATGCAGGGCGAGGCGCGCATGCGTTCCATGACGACCTCCGGCACGCGCAGGTTGCCCACCTTCTTGCTCTCGGATTCCACGAATACGGGTTTCGCAGGATCGAAACGGCGCAGCTTGTCCCAGATGCGCGTCTCGAACATCTTCTGGCTCGGCTGCGGCTCGCCCGGCAGGTGCCCGAGGACGGAGCCGCGGTGCGCGGCGAGGCGTTCCAGGTCGAGCACCTGCGCGCCGATGGATTCGAGCGTCTCGAGCAGGCGGCTCTTGCCGCTGCCCGTCGTGCCGCAGATCACGCGGAAGTCCAGCTGCGGCGGGTTTTCCAGCGCGGCCGCGACGTAGGCGCGATACGCCTTGTAGCCGCCGTCGAGCTGCACGACGGGCCAGCCGATCTTGGCGAAGATGAGCGCCATCGAGCCGCTGCGGTTGCCGCCGCGCCAGCAGTACACGAGCGGTTTCCACTCCTTCGGCTTGGTGGTGAACAGCGTCTCGACGTAGCGCGCGATGTTCTGCGCGACGAGCGGGGCGCCGATCTTCTTGGCCTCGAAGGCGCCGACCTGCTTGTACGTGGTGCCGACGAGGACGCGCTGGGCGTCGTCCAGCGTCGGGCAATTGATGGCGCCCGGGATGCGGTCGAGCGCGAACTCGGACTCGCTGCGCGCGTCGATGATGGTGTCGAACTGGTCGAGCATGGGCAGGACGTCGTCGACGCCGAGGACTGCGGGGTATTTCATTATCGTTTGACGAGAGGCGCGAATTGCGGCCAGATGTTGTTGAGGATGGTCGGATGGGCCGTCGCGAGCGGGTGCATGCGGTCGGCCTGGAAGTTCGCGGCGTCCTGCGCGACGCCGTCCAGCATGAACGGCACCAGCGGGATTTTATAGGTGCCGGCAAGGTCCTTGTACATGCCGGCGAAGCGTTCCGTGTAGGCGCGGCCGTAGTTGGGCGGCATGCGCATGCCGACGAGCAGGACCTTCGCCTTGTTCTGTTGCGAGAGCTGGATCATCGTGCGCAGGTTGTCGGCGGCGGCCGTCACGGGCAGGCCGCGCAGGCCGTCGTTCGCGCCCAGTTCCAGCACGACGACGTCCGGCTTGTGCTGCTGCAGCAGCGCGGGCAGGCGGGTGCGGCCGCCGCTCGTCGTCTCGCCGCTGATGCTGGCGTTGACGATGCGCGCATCGATTTTCTCGGCTTTCAGGCGCTGTTCCAGCAGGGATACCCAGCCGGTGCCGCGCGCGAGACCGTATTCGGCCGACAGGCTGTCGCCCACCACGAGCACGGTTTTTGGGGCAGAATAGGCGCTCCCCGCCGCGGCCATTCCAAGGACCGCGACGGCAGCGATCGTCCATTTCCTGAGTAAAGCAAGCATGCGTGATATTCCCGAGGCGTCAAAAGGCAGTGCAGGTGTGAACGGAACGGCAAGGCCCGCGATCGAAGTCCGCGGCCTGTCGAAGCGCGTGGCGGATGCCAGCGGCGAGCTCACCATCCTGCACGAGGTGGATTTTACCGTGCAACCGGCCGAGACGCTCGCCCTCGTCGGCGCCTCCGGCTCCGGCAAGTCCACGTTGCTGGGCCTGCTGGCCGGCCTCGATACGCCGTCGTCGGGCCGGGTCCTGCTCGACGGTACGGACATCTTCGCCCTCGACGAGGACGGCCGCGCCGCGTTCCGCAAGGCGAAGCTGGGCTTCGTGTTCCAGTCGTTCCAGCTGCTTGCGCACCTGAATGCGCTGGAAAACGTCATGCTCCCGCTGGAGCTGCGGGGCGATGCGGACGCGCGCGCAAAAGCCGAGGCGATGCTGGGCCGCGTGGGCCTGGCCAGCCGCCTGCGCCATTATCCGAAGTATTTGTCGGGCGGCGAGCAGCAGCGCGTGGCGCTGGCCCGCGCCTTCGTCACCGAACCGCCGCTGCTGTTCGCGGACGAGCCCACGGGCAGCCTCGATGCGGCCACCGGCGAAGCGGTCATCCAGCTGATGTTCGAGCTGAATCGCGAGCGCGGTTCGACCCTGGTGCTCGTCACCCACGATCCCGCCATGGCCGCGCGCTGCGGCCGCACCCTGACGATCGCCGCGGGCCGCCTGGCCGTCTGAGGGCAGTTTCCAGGCACCTACGCCAGCGCCGCGTCGGCGACGAGCGCATTCAGCTCGGCGCGGATGGCGCGCGGCAGTTCGCCCGCCGTGAGACCGATCGGGCCGATGCCGCTCGCCACGAGCCGGTCCGCCGCCGCGCCGTGCAGCCAGGTTCCGGCCAGCGCCGCTTCCCACGCGGACCAGCCCTGGCCCAGCAAGGTGCCGATGAGGCCCGCCAGCACGTCGCCCGTACCGCCGGTGGCGAGCCCCGGATTGCCCGTCGCATTGAGCGCCACCTGGCCGTCCGGCCGCGCGATGACGCTGCCGGCCCCCTTCAGCACGACGACGGCATCCAGCCGCTGCGCGAGCTCGCGCGCGTTCTCCAGCCGGTCGGCCTGCACGATGGCGGCCGTCACGCCCAGTAGGCGCGCGGCTTCCAGCGGATGCGGCGTGACGACGACGTCACCGTCGTGCGCGGCCAGGCGTGCGGCCAGGTCGGGACTGGCCGCGCACAGGTTCAGCGCGTCCGCATCGACCACCAGCGGCCCCGTGGCGTCGATCACCTTCGAGAGCAGGTGCGTGGCGCCGGCGGAATCGCCCATGCCGGGGCCGGCGACGACGGTGCGGCCGTCGAAGGCGAAGCCAGCCGCGTCGCGGAACATGATCTCCGGCTGCAGCGGGTCGAGGCCGGGTCCGCCGTCGACGGCGGCCACGAACACGCGCCCCGCGCCTGCATACAGCGCGGCGCGCGCGGCGAGGATGCCGGCGCCCGCCATGCCACGCGCGCCGCCCAGCACGGCGACGTCGCCATACGTGCCCTTGTGCGAATTGTTGCGGCGCGGGCCAAGGCAGTGTGCGAACAGGGCAGGCGTGTTCAGGCGCGCGTGCGGGGTTTCCGCGTGCAGGCCGTCCACGCCGAGCCGGTTGACGTGCACGCGGCCCGCGTGGTCGCAGCCGTCGCCCGTGTGCAGGCCCGGTTTGTCGCCGAGGAAGGTGATCGTGTGCGTGGCGCGCACGGCCACGCCGTCCGGGCCGATGACGCTGCCCGTGTCGGCATCGAGGCCGCTGGGCACGTCCAGCGCGAGCACGGGGCACGTCATGCCATGCGTGCGCTCGACCAGCGCACGCGCCCGGCCCGCGAGCGGGCGCGCGAGGCCGATGCCGAACAGGCCGTCCACGACGAGGCAGCAGCCATGCCAATCGTCCAGGTCGGGCACAAAACGCGCCCGGCTGGCCTGCGCGCGCGCGAGGGCATGCTGCGTTTCCGGCGCCGGGGCCGGCCCGGCGACATGGACCACGTCCACGTTGGCGCCCAGGTTGGCGAGGTTGGCGGCCACTTCGAGCGCGTCGCCGCCGTTGTTGCCGGGGCCGGCCAGCACGAGGATGCGGCCCGTCGGCAGGCCGCCCAGTACCTCCAGGGCATAGGTCGAGGCGGCCTCGCCGGCGCGCTGCATCAGGCTGCCGGGCGGGAGCCGCGACTGCGCGGCCTGTTCGATGGCGCGGATCTGCGCGACGCTGTAGAGCGGATTGTCCATGGTGGTTCCACGCAAGTGAGAATTGCGAAAACCGCATTGTCGCCAAAATCGGCGCCGCGCGCGACTACAATAGCCGCTCGATGACTTTCTGGGGATGACGATGGATTGGCAGTTCTGGATCGACCGCGGCGGCACCTTCACGGACATCGTGGCGCGCCGGCCCGACGGCAGCCTCGTCACGCACAAGCTGCTGTCGGAAAATCCGGAGCAGTACCGGGACGCGGCCGTGGCCGGCATCCGCCATTTGCTCGGCCTCGCGCCCGGCGCGCCCATCCCCGCGGGACAGGTGGACGTCGTCAAGATGGGCACGACGGTCGCGACCAATGCGCTGCTCGAGCGCAAGGGCGAACGGACCGCGCTCGCGATCACGCGGGGTTTTCGTGACGCGTTACGCATCGCCTACCAGAACCGTCCGCGCCTGTTCGACCGCCACATCGTGCTGCCGGAGCTGCTGTACGGGCACGTCGTCGAGCTCGACGAGCGCATCGGCGCCCACGGCGACGTGGTCGTGCCGCTGGACGAGGCGGCCGCGCGGCGCGACCTGCAGGCGGCCTACGACGCCGGCATCCGCGCGCTGGCCATCGTGTGCATGCACGGCTACCGCTACCACCAGCACGAGGACTCCGTCGCGCGCATCGCCCGCGACATCGGTTTTACCCAGGTGTCCGTGTCGCATGCGACGAGCCCCCTGATGAAGCTCGTGGCGCGGGGCGACACGACGGTCGTCGATGCCTACCTGTCGCCGATCCTGCGCCGCTACGTCGACCAGGTGGCGGCCGAACTGCCGGGCGTGAACCTGCAATTCATGCAGTCCAGCGGCGGCCTGGCGGATGCGCGCGCGTTCCAGGGCAAGGACAGCATCCTGTCCGGCCCCGCCGGCGGCATCGTCGGCATGGTGCGCGCCAGCCGCCTGGCCGGGTTCGAGCGCATCATCGGCTTCGACATGGGCGGCACGTCGACCGACGTGTCGCATTATGCGGGCGAATTCGAGCGCGTGTTCGAGACGCAGGTGGCCGGCGTGCGCATGCGCGCGCCCATGATGAGCATCCACACCGTGGCCGCGGGCGGCGGCTCGATCCTGCATTTCGACGGCAGCCGCTACCGCGTGGGGCCGGACAGCGCCGGCGCCAACCCCGGCCCCGCGAGCTACCGGCGCGGCGGGCCGCTGGCCGTCACGGACTGCAACGTCATGCTGGGCAAGATCCAGCCGCGGCACTTCCCGCACCTGTTCGGCCCCGGCGCCGACCAGGCGCTCGATGCGGACGCCGTGCGCGCCGGCTTCGAGGCGATGGCGGACGACGTCGAGCGGGCGACCGGAACGCGGCCGCTGCCCGAAGCCGTCGCGGAGGGCTTCATCCGCATCGCCGTGGGCAATATGGCGAACGCGATCAAGCAGATCTCCGTGCAGCGCGGGCACGACGTCACGGATTACGCGCTGACGAGTTTCGGCGGCGCGGGCGGGCAGCACGCCTGCCTCGTCGCGGACGCGCTGGGCATGAAGACGGTGTTCATCCACTCGCTGGCGGGCGTGCTGTCCGCGTACGGCATGGGCCTCGCGGACCAGGGTGCGATGCGCGAGCGGGCCGTCGAGCGGCGGCTGGACGACGTCGGCCCCGACGCGTTGGCGGCGGAACTCGATGCGCTGGCCGATGCGGCGCGTGCCGACCTCGCGGCGCAGGGCGTCGCACCGGAACGTGTCGACGTGCTGCGGCGCGTGCACCTGCGCTACGAGGGCACGGATTCCGCGATCGTCGTGCCGGATGGCGACCGCGCGGCGCTGCAGGCCCGGTTCGAGGAGGCGTACCGCCGGCGCTTTTCCTTCCTCATGCCGGGCAAGGCGCTCGTCGTGGAAGCCGTGTCGGTGGAGGCGCTGGGGCGCTCGGATGCGCCGCCCGAGCAGGCGGTGGAAGTCAAGGCCCGGGGCGGCGCCGCGCCGGTGTTCGAGACCGTGAGGATGTACGGGGACGGCGCGTGGCGCGACACGGGCGTGTACCGCCGCCAGGACATCGCGCCGGGCGACGTCATCGACGGCCCGGCCATCATCGCGGAAGCGAATGCGACGACGGTCGTGGAGTCGGGCTGGCGCGCCGAGGTCACGGCGTACGACCACCTCGTGCTGCGCCGCGTGCAGGCGCTGCCGCAGCGGCACGCGATCGGCACGACGGTCGACCCGGTGATGCTGGAGATTTTCAACAACCTGTTCATGTCCATCGCCGAGCAGATGGGCCTGCGCCTGCAGAACACGGCGTACTCCGTCAACATCAAGGAGCGCCTCGACTTCAGCTGCGCCATCTTCGACGCGGACGGCAACCTCGTCGCGAACGCGCCGCACATGCCCGTGCACCTCGGCTCGATGGGCGAGAGCATCAAGGCCGTCATGCGCAAGAACGCCGGCACGATGAAGGCCGGCGACGTCTACGTGCTGAACGACCCGTACAACGGCGGCACGCACCTGCCCGACGTGACGGTGATCTCTCCCGTGTTCGACGAGGCGGGCCGCGACATCCTGTTCTATGTCGGCTCGCGCGGCCACCACGCGGACATCGGCGGCACGACGCCGGGCTCGATGCCGCCGGATTCCACGCACATCGAGGAAGAGGGCGTCCTGATCGATAATTTCAAGCTGGTCGACGGCGCCGACGGCGTACTGCGCGAGGCCGAGGCAAGGGCGCTGCTGGCGGGCGCGCGCTGGCCGGCGCGCAATCCGGACCAGAACATGGCGGACCTGCGGGCCCAGGTCGCGGCGAACCAGAAGGGCGTCGAGGAGCTGCGCAAGATGGTCGCCTTCTACGGCCTGGACGTCGTGCGGGCCTACATGGGCCACGTGCAGGACAATGCCGAGGAGGCCGTGCGGCGCGTGATCACGGCGCTGGCGGACGGGCATTTCGTGGGCGAGCTCGATAACGGCGCACGCATCGAGGTGACGATCCGCGTCGACCGCGCGGCGCGCAGCGCGGAGATCGATTTTACGGGCACCTCCGGCCAGCTGCCGAACAACTTCAACGCGCCGTCCGCCGTGTGCATGGCGGCCGTGCTGTACGTGTTCCGCACGCTCGTCGACGACGAGATCCCGCTGAACGCCGGCTGCCTGAAACCGCTGAACGTGATCATCCCGCCGGGCTCCATGCTCAATCCGCACTATCCGGCGTCCGTCGTGTCCGGGAACGTGGAGACGTCGACGTGCATCACGAACGCGCTGTACGGCGCGCTCGGGGTGATGGCGGCGGCCCAGGGCACGATGAACAACTTCACGTTCGGGAATGCGCGCTACCAGTACTACGAGA
>CBIHOW010000147.1:0-8846 GCA_966211695.1 uncultured Massilia sp.
CGACTACGGGATGGGCGCGATGGGCGTCGACGAGCGCAACGGCCTGATGCTGTTCGAGATCCGGGGCGCGCCGTACCGGCCGCAGCACGTCACGATGAACGGCCAGCTGGCGCGCGCCGCCGGCAACGAGCTCGCCCGCGCGGGGAGGTATAACCCGACCTTGAAGACCTCGACGCGCGGGCCTGTCGCCAGTGCCAAGTACGACGTGCTGCGTGCGGCCGACGATGCCTATATCGGCTTCCGCAATCTGGCAAGAACGCTGGAAGCGCGAGCCGGGACACTGGATGCACGCGGTTGGAAGTACATGCGGAGAACCTTCGAGTCCCAGTCGACCTCCCTCGCAAAGGTGCGCACGGAGATTGCCGCGCGCACCCGGTCATCCTGGGCGCCGGACCTGGGCCGGGCGATGGACGACCTCCAGCGGGCGGCGCACGCCGTCCTGCAAACGGGGAACGACGGCAAGCTGAAGGACCTGGCCGCCAGCCTCGAACCGTTCCAGGCGGCGCTCGCGCGGTACGAGGACCAGCTCTGGCAGGCCGGCGCCAGGCGCAAATGAGCCGGCCTAGCGGCCGCACCCCGCGCGCACGGCGGCGCGCACGCGCGACACGCGCGACCGCACCGTGCCCACCGGGATACGCAGTTCGCCGGCCGCCTCTTCATACGTCGCGCCGCCATCGAGCACCGCTTCGAACGTCGCGCGGATCGCGGCGGGCAGCGCGGCGAGCATCCCCTCCACCATGGCGGCCGTCTGGCGCCACTCCAGCAGCAGGGCCGGGTCCCCGTGGGCGTCGGCCACCTGCTCCAGCGCCGCTTCGTCGAGCGCGTCGTGCGCCTGCGTGTACGTGCGGCGCACGTGGTGCCGCGCCAGGTTCAGCGCGATGCCGAACAGCCAGGTCGACGGCTTCGAGTGCCCGGCAAAACGGTCCGCGCAGCGCAGCGCTTCGATGAACGTCTGCTGGACGACGTCTTCCGCGTCCTCGGCATTGCGCATGTAGCGCTGCACGAAGCGCAGCAGGTGGCGGTGGTGCGTGCGGAACAGCTGGTCCAGGTCGAGGGCGGCGCCATGCGTATCCATCGTCATGTTCAATCTCCAGTAACGTTGCGATGGATCAAAGATACCTGTCGATTTCGCGCAAAAAGCCGATCCGTGAGGATTGCTGAGACATTGAGAATTGTTGAGCTTTCGCCTTACCTGGCGACGATGCGCAGCACGCGGTTGCCGTCGTAGAAAATCGCCTTCATGGGCGTGTCGGCGGTCGCCATGCTCGCGGTGACCGCCTCCACCGCTTCGGTGAAACGGCCCTTGATCTCGGTGCGCGCCGACACCGCGTAATCGACCGGCAGTTCCCACACCAGCTGCCAGCCCGCCGTCTCGGCCCAGCGCGTCAACGCGGCCTTCAGCGTCTTGTCGGCCGGCGTGACCTCCCACGACGGTACCGCCGGCGCACGCTGGGCCTCGGCGGCGACGTCGTCGCAATCGTCGTCGTCCAGCGACTGCGGCCTGACGGGCGTGGTGGAAAAGATCGGGCCGGCGGCCGGCACGGGCTCCGCGGCGCGGGCCCCGGCGGCGGCCAGGCACAGCATGGCGCCGAGTACGAACGCGGTCAGCGTGCCGCGGGATGAATGGGCAACCGGATGCATGATGGACTCCTTTTCGTGGTGACGGACTTCGATGAGTTGCACCACGCCGCATCCGGTTCGCCCGTGCGCCGACTATTTCACGCGCCGCCGGCCTGCTCGTGCGCCCTGGCCTGCGCCCGCACCTCCGCCAGGCTTTCCTTGACGATCGCCGCCTGCAGGTCCGTCAGCGGGGTGCCGGTGTGGCGCACGTCGACGAGGCGGTCCGCGGTCGGCTGCAAGGTCGCGGTGCGGGTGTCGGGGATCGGATCCTCGGTCATGCCCTTGGTTTCCCGGCGCTTGAAGACGAGCGGGCTCTTCCAGTTGAACTGGCTGTCCTTGTTGTTCATGTCCCCGGCCGCGATCAGGTACTTGACCGCCTGGTCGCGCTCCCCTTCGAACATGTCCGAATTGACCGCGCGCATCACGGCCGCCATCCCATGGTGTCCCGCCGCCTCCGCGTTGGCGATGGCCGCGTCGATGCCGCGGTGGGCCCACTGCTGCTTCGATTCCAGCTTCACCGAGAAGCGGTCGGTCTTGTTTTCCATGAGGGCCCGGACGAAGTTCATCAGCACTTCGCCGCACATCTTGCCGATTTCCTTGTCGACCATCTGTTTCTTGACCTGGTCGACCGACGTGCCGGCGTACTTCTCCACCAGGTCCGCGTGCAGTTCCTGCTTGACCGACAGCTCGATGGCCAGGGCCGCCGCCTCGGCTTCCGTCAGCGTCTCCTCCTGGATTTCGGCTTGCGGGTCGCTGCCGGCAAGGCGGCCCTGCAGCACCGCGATCTCGGCCTGCAACCGGGCGATGTCCTGCCGGCGTTCCGCCAGCTTCGCCGCCGCGGGCTCGGCCAGGCGCGCCATCAGCTGGTCGCGGAACCCCTTGTCGACGACTTCCTGGACGCGGTTGCTGACCGACGGCATCGCTTCGAGCAGCACGTCCATCGCCTTGTTCATGTCGCGGCTGTAATCGCCGTATTCCGACTTGTAGGCCTTCAGCTTGTCGGTCCCGACCGGCTTCTTGTCCTTGTATTCGCTGCCGCCGACGTTCGCCGTGAGCGAGCCCGTCGCCCCCGCCTGCACCGGCACGCTCAGCAACTTCTTGCCGTCCGTGATGCCGGTCTTCTTCTTCGCCTCGGCGGTGGTATGGCGGGTGTTGATGCCGAAGAAGGCGTCCGTGACCAGGGTCTTCTTGACGGTGTCGTAGAATTCTGCCGCCTTTTGCTGGTTGATGGACGCCATCTTGTCTTCGTTCACCGTGAACTTCACGGTCATGCCCGCGCCCGTCCGGACCGGGTCGTTCTTGCCCTTGGGCGTGGCGCCGAACTTCTCCTTGTTGTACTTGAGCGCCACGCGGCCGGGCGTCAGCGCGGTCTCGTTGCTGACGGTCGAGTATTCGCGCACCTCGTCGTCGATCGTGAACGGGGAATCGAGCTTGTCGCACAAGGCTTCATAGGCCGACCCGTAGTGCGCGTATTCCGGCTTCTGCGGGTCGAAGTCGACGAGGATGTCGACGGCCTTCTTGAGCTGCGTACGCGCCTCGTCGAGGTCGCGCAAGCCCTTGACCGGTTCGATCGAGAACTTCAGCACGACCGCAGGATCGGTGCGCTGCTTCTCCTCCTTCTTCCAGCTCAAGCCCGGAAAGCGTACGTCGAGGCAGGTTTTCTTGAGCGCCTTTTCCGCGTGCGCGCTCAGGATCTCCGGCGCCATCGATGCGCCCAGGCTGGTGTTGATCGATTTTTCCGACATCTGTCCCAGGGTCAGCTGCACGCAATCGTTATTGGCCTGCACGTTGACGATGGTGCCCTTGCTCTTCGAACCCCCGATGGTCGCGCTCAGGCTCGCGAACGGGATCGGCAGGACGAGCGGAATGGCCATCTTGAACTGTTTCGCGTTGATGGTATCGGTGCGGTCGCCCAGCGACGTGCGGTCGATGGCGTCGTGCAGGAACGTACGGATCTGCGCCGGTCCCTGCAGCGCCTCTCCCTTGGCCAGTCGCACCAGGCCGCCCAGCGACGCGAGCCGCTGCATCGGTTCGCCCCGTTCCGCTTCGGGCAGGACGTCCTTCACCACGTCCTGCAGCAGCTCCAGCGCACTGTGCCCCGCCTCCAGGTTGCGCAGCAGGGGCGCATCGGCCCGGGCCACCGAGATATCCGTTCCCGCCGCTTCCAGGATGGCTTTCTTTTCCTTCGCCTTGAGGGGATTGGACCAGACGTCGCTGCCGGAATTGAACGTGCCCTCCTTCCCCGTCAGCTTGCGCTTGGCGGTGGTCAGGAGTTTCTCCGACCCGCGGTGCTTGCCCATGTAGTCGCACAGCGCCGCCAGCAACTTCGCATTGCCCTTCTGGGCCAGGGTCGCGTCGGGCCTGGCCAGCGTGGCGTGGGCGATCCCCTTGAAGTCGTGCAGCACCTGCTTGAACTGCGTCCGGGCTTCCTCGGCCACCGCGCCGCGGCCCTTGGCGTCGAAGTGCTGGTAGACCTGGTTGACCACGGTGCTCGGCAACGCCATCGTCGTCTTGAAGGCTTCGAACGCGTGCACCACGTTCTGCAGGTTATCCTGGTGCCACACCGCGCTCTTGACCATGGCCCAGGCGCTTCGCTCGGGCGTGCCGACGGCCGGCTTTTCGCCCGTGGCCAGCTCGTTGCGCATGCTCGTCATCGCCGACAGCATGCGCGCCTTGTGCCCCGCGTCGCCGTTGGGCTGGGCCGACAGGCGCTGGTGCTCCTGCGTGCAGCGGAAGAACGTCTGCACGTCGCGCCAGTCGACCTTGGCGGCGCGGTGCTCCGGGTTGGCCGCCAGCAGCGAGTTGACGGCGTCCGGCAGCTGGTGCGCGCCCATCTCCCAGATCGCCACCAGATCCTGCTGCGCCTGCGTGGGCGGCGTGCCGGCGGTCCGGCTCGCGACGGTGGCGCCGATGATCTGGTGCACGCTGTCCTGGGCCAGCGACTTGTAGACGTCGATGCAGCGGTCCGGATCCCCGCCCGTCACTTTCTCCGCCATGTCGACGATGTGCATCAGCTGCGCCGGCGCCAGTTCCGCGTCCTTGTGCAGCGTATCGCCCGCGGTCTTGCGCAGGTTCTCGGCGAGCGTGGAGAGCACCTGGCGGGTTTCCGTGCGCTGCGCCGGGCTCATCGTCGTCAGCGCGGGCAGGTGCGCGACCAGGTCGTCCATGCAGGTCTGCTGCATGGTCGCGACGCGCGCCTTCAGTGGGGCCACGGTGTCGCCGAGCAGTTTGTCGGCCACCGAGAACTTGTCGCCGAGACCGCGCAGCCTGGCCGCTTCGCCCTGCCACTGCTTCGCTTCCGACGCCAGCGGCGGCGTACCGGGAAGCTCGTAGGCACGCCCCGCCGTCAGGTCGCGCACGCGGCGGCCCACCAGCGCGTCGCGTACCGCCGCGCGGTTCTCGCCCAGTTCGCCCGGCGCGGAGCGGCTCTCCAGCTTGGGCTCGGCGACTTCCATCGCGGCCACGCCCTCCAGGTACTTGGCGGGCAGTTCCAGCTGGCGGGCCAGCGCCGGCATCATCAACGCCATGCCCTTGGCGCGCCCCTGGTCGCTCACGTGGTCGTTGAGGGTGCGGTAGCCATGGAAAAACTTTTGCACGGACGCGCCCAGCAGGTCGAGGCGCGCGCTCTCGTAGGCCGTCTTCGTCGCCTCGGACGGCTCGTGCGCGAATGCCGCCAGCGCATGGTCGGCCGCCGCGCGCACGTCGTCGATGGAGTCGGCGGCGACATCGCGCTGCGCGACGGCGCGCTGGGCCAGCGGCGTTTTCGACTGCTGGCGCAGCTCGGCCACCTTCTCCTTCAGACTGGCGACGGTGGCATGGATCGGCGAATCGGACGGGGCCGTATCGGCGATCTCGCTGGCCGTTTTCAGGCGCCCTTCCAGCGCGGCCAACCGCTCGGCGACGTGGTCCGTCTGCGCCACGACCTGGCGCGCCTGGTCCGGCACGCGCGTCTGGTTGCGCTGCTCGGCACGCGCCAGCATCGTGTCCAGGCTCTTCGTGCCGGACTTGCCGGTCTTGCTAGGCGGCAGGTCGTACGTGCGCCAGTTCGAGCTGATCTTTTTCTTGTCGCCGTTGAACTTCCACGTATTCTCCTTGCCTTTCGTTCCGAAGACATTCAGGCCGATGGTGCCGCCCAGCTTGCTGATCGTGATCTTGTTGCTCGGCTTGATCGTCTTTGCCGACGGCAAGCCGCCCGGCTGGGCGGCAAGGCTCGCCGTGGTTGGTGACTTAATCCTGGTCATCCTGGTCTCCTGATATGCTTGTGATCGGTTCTTACTGTCCGGCCGGCGGAACCGGACGTTCGGCACGCAGCACGCTCAACTGGTGCGGATGCGAGACCTCCGACACCTGCTGGCCGGTCACCATGAAGTTCGGTCCGACAGCGCGCGACTGGCCGGTGATTTCCAGCGAATAGAAGAAGCGTTTGTCCCAGCTCTGGTCCGATTCGAGCAGGGCGCTGATCTGCGCGTTGCGCATGGCGATCTGCGCCGCCTGGTCCTGGCTCGGCTGCGCGTTCGGCGCCACGACCGCGTCGCGCAATTCGCGCAGCACGTTGATCTGGCGGGCCGCATCCGGACGCAGCCACACCCGCTCGGCAAACAGCTGGTTGCCCGCCGTCGCGTCGTGCTCCACGCGGGCCAGGTAGTTGTCGATCGGCTCGGCCGGATCGGTCGCGCCGGGCGGCTGGTTGGGATAGACCGCGTCCCAGGCGGCCCGGCGGCTGTCGACGTAGCGCTTCATCTCCTTCATGCTGGTGAAGGTCGTGTCGCGGTAGGTCAGGGCCGGATCGATATGCCCGTCCTCCTCGGCGATGCGCCATACCGAGCCGATTTCCGACTGCAGGATGGTGGTGCCGAAGCCGATGATCGACGCGCTCGGCAGCACCACCGACTTGACGTGCCCGGTCTCCCCGGAAAAATCGCCCTGCGGCGGGGCGGCGGCGACCAGGGTGGCCCCGACGCCGACCTGGCGTGAGCTCGAGCTGGCGGCATATTCGGCGCGCAACGGTCCCGGTGTCTCCTTTCTGCGCAAGCGGGTCGACCAGGTCTTGCCGGCGCTGACCTGGCCGTTCGGCCCCACCTTGTAGTCGTTGTGCTGGTAGCGCGCGCCCGCCGATGCGCCGATCGCACTCGATACCGAGGTGCCTTTCGACTCGAGCCAGTTGAGCGACACGTCGGGGTCCTTGTAGAAGGTATGCGACAGCGCGTCCCACATGGCGTTGACGTCGGTCGGCAAGCCGCCGCTCGGGCCGCTCGCGGTGGCGGCATCGACCACGGACAGCAGCTTGGCGCGCCACGGATCGGGATGGCCGGCCGCGGCCGGGCCGGTCGGCTGGAAGCGGCAGCGCACCATCACCCCTTTCGGGCTGGACGTGTCGACCATGAGCGGCAGCACCTGCGCCGTGCCGCTGACGCCCAGGCGCTTGCCCAGCAGGTGGACGCCGGCGGTGGCGGAAGCGCCCACGTGGCCGGAGACCCGCCGGTCGCTGCCGATGAACAGCTGCCCGTGGTTGGCCGACGAGCCGCCGTTGATCATCGCCATGCGGCCCTGCATCAGCTTGACGTCCGGACCAGCCAGCACGAAGGGGATGAACGGGAGGTGCTTGATCCCCGGGAGGTTGAGCGCTTCCGTCACGTTGAAGTTGACGCCGTACTGGCCGCCGTTGGACAACCGCACGTCGTACGTCATGCGCGGCTCGGTGATCACGCGCTTGAAGTTCTGGAGCACGGTTTGCGGCGTGGAGGTATCGAGCGGCACTTCGCCATTGTGCTCCAGCGTGGCGAGCCTGTCGGCACCGGCGCGCAAGGCGGCCGCTTCGGGAGCGTCGGGCTCGCACTGCCCGATCCACTGGCGCAGGGTGGCCACGTCGAGCTGCGCGCCGCCGCGCGGGCGCAGCACGGAACGGGTCCCCTTGAGCTCTCGATAGGTGGGACTCAATTTGACCTCGGCCACGCTGACGCCGGCCAGCTCGGCGGCGCGCGCGGCGATGGCCTTGCGCATGGAGGGCGTGACGGTGGTCTTGTCGCGCCAGCCCTTTTGCGCGATGCGCGTGTGCCACTGCTCGAGCGCGGCGCCCTTGAGCGCATCGCCGATGCGTCCGGCCAGCGGGGCCGTGCCGCGCGCCTGCGCCCGCTCCCTCAGCACCTCGCCCAGGTCCTGGATGACGTCGGCCTTGAGGAAGTCCTCGTCCGGCTGGCGCAGGCTGGCCCCGCCGGTGCCCATGGCGAGCGCCGACATGGGCGACTTGTTGAAGCCGAACGTGCGCCGCAGGGCCGCCAGCATGCCGGGGTTGCTGGCGCGCTGTGCATAGCGCGACAGCTTGAACATGCGCTCCTGCGCCCGCGCCAGCGGCGTGCCCGGGCCCTCTTCCTTGAAGCCGCAGCGCCACGAGAAATAGGCGTTCTTGAGATGGCGTTCGGGTTCGGCTTGCGGGTTGGCCGCCAGCTGATGCGCGGCCAGGAAGGCCTTGGCCGCCAGGCTGACGTTACCCTTCATCGGCGCCGGCGGCGTCTGCGACGGCGTGCCGTGCGGCCGGTCGTGCGGCGCCAGCGCCGCAATGGCGATCTGGCTGACCTCGGCCAGGCTGGCGGGACGCGGCGCGCCCTCGGGCAAGGCATCGATCAGGGCATTGGCGGCCGTAAAGGCCAGGCGCTGGGCGTCGTCGCGCATGGCCGTGTTGAGCGGCGTGTCGCCGGGCCGCGGGCCATCCAGCGTGCACAAGGCGTTCAGCGTCGAATGACCGAGCGCCGTGGCGGACAGGCGGCGCGCCAGCTCGAACGCGCCATGCTCGACGGCGAGCGGACTGGCGGCGGCCACCAGGCCGTCCAGCGCACCGCGCGCGGCGGCCGCGTCGTTGCCGAAGGCCTGGGACATGCGCCGCAGCACCAGTTCCTGGCGCCCGGCCGCTTCGGCCGCCACGTCGGCGCTCGCGTGCTCCGGCGCGGCCAGGTAGAGGCGCAGGTCGGCCGCGATCTTGGCCGGCAGCACATGGCTGTCGCCCGTGCCGGCGCGATTGAACAGGCTCGCGGCCACCGCCTCGGTGCCGCCCGGTTCGACGATCGGTGTGTCCGGCACGACCCGCGTCGGACCGGTCCCGGCCGCGCCGCCGACGGTCCGGGCGACGTTGCGCCCGTGGCGCAGCGCGGCCGCCTGGGTGGTGGCATTCGGGTTGGGCTTGTGCGCTTCGTCGGGCGCGAGGCCCAGCTTGGCGCGCGCGGTCATGGGGC
>CBIHOW010000148.1:0-8826 GCA_966211695.1 uncultured Massilia sp.
TCGCGCGCCGCACCGACGGCGACACGTACCTGGCGCCGGACGACTGGCTGGCCGCCACACCCGCGCGCGACGGCTCGTGGTGGCCCGCCTGGGCCGACTGGCTGGAAGCCGGCAGCGCAGGGCGCACCGCCCCGCCGGCGATGGGCGCACCCGGCTGCGCGCCGCTCGACCCGGCCCCCGGCCGCTACGTGCTGGAACGCTGAACCTCTACAGGAGAATCCCATGTCGAATGCTCTCATCGACCTGCGCGGCAAGCGCGGGCTCATTCTCGGCATCGCCAACGACCGCAGCATCGCCTGGGGCTGCGCCCGCGTCATGGCCGCGTGCGGCGCCGAACTGGCCGTGACGTACCTGAACGACGAGGCCGAACCCCATGTGCGACCGCTCGCCGAGGCATTACGCTGCCCCCTCGTGCTGCCGTGCGACGTGCGCGCGCCGGGCCAGCTGGAAGCCGTGTTCGACGCCGTGCGCACCGCCTGGGGCACGCTCGACTTCGTGGTCCACGCGATCGCATACGCGCCGAAGGACGACCTGCAGGGCCGCGTCGTCGACTGTTCCGCCGAAGGCTTCGCGCTGGCGATGGACGTGTCGTGCCACTCCTTCATCCGCTGCGCGAAACTGGCGGAACCGCTGATGCCGCACGGCGGCTGCCTGCTGACATTTACCTTCTACGGCGGCGAAAAAGTCGTCCCCCACTACAACCTGATGGGTCCCGTGAAGGCCGCGCTGGAAGCGTCGGTCCGCTCGCTGGCCGCGGAACTGGGCAGCCGGCGCATCCGCGTGAACGCCGTCTCGCCCGGCCCGATCGGCACGCGCGCCGCGTCCGGCCTGGAACACTTCGACGAGCTGCTGGGCGACGCGTGGTCGCGCGCGCCGGAACACATGCTGGCCCGGCTCGACGACGTGGGGTCCTTCGCCGCGTTCCTCGCCAGCGACGGCGCGCGCCTCGTGACGGGCAACGTCGAATACGTCGACGCCGGCTACCACGTGCTGGGGTGAACGATGGACACGATCAGCAACCGCACGTTCGACGAGCTGAAGGTCGGCGACAGCGCGAGCCTCGCGCGTACGCTGACCCGCGCCGACATCGAACTGTTCGCCGTCGTGTCGGGCGACGTCAATCCCGCCCACCTGGACGAGGAATACGCGCGGAGCAGCATGTTCCATGAGGTCATCGCGCACGGCATGTGGAGCGGCGCGCTGATCTCCACGGTGCTCGGCACGCAGCTGCCCGGTCCCGGCACGGTCTACCTCGGCCAGTCGCTGCGCTTCCTGAAACCGGTGGGCCTGGGCGATACCGTAACCGTCCTGCTCACCGTCGCCCGCCTTGACCCGGTAAAGCACCACGTGACGCTCGATTGCACGGTGACGAACCAGGACGGCCAGCAGGTGGCGAGCGGCACGGCGGAGGTGATCGCGCCGACCGAGAAGGTGGCGCGGCCCCGTGTCGCGCTGCCGGAAGTGCGCCTGCGCGAGCGCGGCGGCCGCTATCGCGCGCTGCTGGCGGCCGCGCAGGACGCGCCGCGCATGCCCACGGCCGTCGTGCATCCGGTCGACACGGTGTCGCTGCTGGGTGCCGTCGAAGCGGCGCGCGAAGGCCTGATCGTACCGGTGCTCGTCGGGCCGGAGGCGAAGATCCGCCAGGCGGCCGCGCAGGCGAACGTCGACCTCGCGCCCTACCGCATCGTGCCGACGGCGCACAGCCACGCGGCCGCCGACGCCGCCGTGGCGCTCGCCCGCACGGGCGAGGTCGGCGCCATCATGAAGGGCGCGCTGCACACGGACGAATTGATGCACGCCGTCGTCGCCCGCGACACCGGCCTGCGCACGGGCCGCCGCATCAGCCACGTGTTCGCGCTGGACGTGCCCACGTACCCGCGGCCCCTGTTCCTCACCGACGCCGCCATCAACATCTACCCGACGCTGGAGGACAAGCGCGACATCGTCCGCAACGCGATCGACCTGGCGCACGCGCTGGGCATCGCGGCGCCGCGCGTGGCGATCCTGTCCGCGCTCGAGACGGTGTATCCGAAGATCGCGTCGACCATCGAGGCGGCCGCGCTGTGCAAGATGGCGGACCGGGGCCAGATCGAGGGCGCGATCATCGACGGGCCGATGGCGTTCGACCTCGCCGTGTCGGAAGAAGCGGCGAAGACGAAGGGCTTCGTATCGCCCGTGGCCGGCCGCGCCGACATCCTCGTCGTGCCCGACCTGGAAGCGGGCAACATGCTGGCCAAGCAGCTCGAGTACCTGGCGGAGGCGCAGGTCGCGGGCATCGTGCTCGGCGCGCGCGTGCCCATCATGCTCACCAGCCGCGCGGACGGCCCGCTGGCCCGCCTCGCATCGTGCGCGCTGGCGGCCCTGCTCGTGCGCCGGACGGCGGCGCCCGCCGTGATCGGAGCGCCATGAACGACAACGCAACTGCGGGTTACGCCTGCATCAACGCCGGCTCGTCCACCATCAAGTTCGCCGTCTACGCCGAACGGGGCGCGGACCTCGTCCAGACGGGACGCGGCGAAGTGGACGGGGGCGGCGACCGCCCGCGCCTGCTCGCGTGGGCCCCGGACGGCACGCTCGCGCAGGAGACGGGGCTCGCGCCCGGTGCCGGCTACGGCGCGCAGCTGGGCGCCGTCATCGAGTGGGTCGAAAGCCACCTCGCGCCGGCCCGGCTCGCGGCCATCGGCCACCGCGTCGTCCACGGCGGCAATGCGCACGCGGGACCGGCGCTCGTCACACAAGCGCTGCTGGCGGAACTGAAGGCCCTCGCCCCGCTCGCGCCGCTGCACCAGCCCCACAACGTGGCCGGCATGGAAGCGATGGCGCACCTGCATCCGGGCCTGCCGCAGGTCGCCTGTTTCGACACCGCCTTCCACCTCGGGAACCCGCGGGTCGCGCGCCTGTACGGCCTGCCGCGCGCGTTCGCGGACGACGGCATGCTGCGCTACGGCTTCCACGGCCTGTCGTACACCCACATCGCCGACGCGCTGCCAGCCATCGAACCGCGTGCCCGCGGACGCGTCGTCGTCGCCCACCTGGGCAGCGGCGCCAGCATGTGCGCCATGGTCGGCGGCCGCAGCGTCGCCACGTCGATGGGCTTTTCCGCGCTGGACGGCCTGCCGATGGCAACACGCTGCGGCGCCCTCGACCCCGGCCTCGTGCTGCACCTGCTGCGCGCAAAGAACATGACCCCGGACGCGCTGGAGCGCCTGCTGTACCGCGACAGCGGCATGCTGGGCCTGTCCGGCATCAGCGGCGACATGCGCACCCTGCTCGCGAGCCCGGACCCCGCCGCGCGCGAGGCCGTCGACGTGTTCGTGTACCGCATCGCGCGCGAACTGGGATCCCTGGCAGCGGCCGCCGGCGGGCTGGACGTGCTCGTGTTCACGGGCGGCATCGGCGAGCATGCGGCGGCCATCCGCGCCCGCGTGTGCGAACAGGCCGCGTGGCTCGGCGTGCGCCTCGATGCCGACGCGAACGCATCCGGCGGTCCGCGCCTGCATGCGCCGGACAGCGCCGTCGCCGTGTGGGCGTTGCCGGCCGACGAGGAAGCCGTCATCGCGCGCGAGACGCGGGCCGTCGCGGGGAGGTGAACCGATGAACCCGAAGGACATGCGCCCCCGGCTGGCCGCGCTACCGCTTTGCCTGGCCCTCGCGGCCTGCGCGCCGCTGCCGCCGCCACCGGTACCCGCGACGGACCTGGTACCGGCAGCCTGGCCCGGCCAGGAGACCGCCGCCGCGGCCGCCCGACCCTCCCTGCCCGGCTGGCAGGCATTCTTCACCGATCCCGAACTGCGGCGCGTCGTCGGGCTCGCGCTCGCCAACAGCCGCGACCTGCGCGCGGCCATGCTGCGTGTGCAGGAAGCCGGCGCCGCCTACGATATCCAGCGGGCCGCCCGGCTGCCCGTCGTGAACGGCAGCGTGGAAGCGACGCGCGCGCGCGTCCCGCCCGCGCAAAGCCCCATCGGGGGCGCCGTGATGGGCAACCAGTTCCAGGCCGGCATCGGCATGGCGGACTGGGAGGTGGACCTGTGGGGCCGCCTGCGCAGCCTGAACGAGGCGGCGCTGGAAAGCTGGCTGGCGACGGATGCCACGCGGCGCGCGGCCGCGGTCAGCCTCGTCGCGCAGGTCGCCGACGCCTACCTTGCCCTGCGCGAGACCGACGAGCGCCTGCTGCTGGCGCGAAGCACCCTCGCATCGCGCGAGGCATCGCTGCGCATCTTCCGGCGCCGCTGGGAACTGGGCGCCGCGTCGCGCCTGAACCTCACCCAGGTCGAGCTGCTGCGCCAACAGGCCCTGGCCCAGGTGGCGCAGCTGGAGCAGGCGCGCGCCCAGCAGCATGCGCTGCTCGACCTGCTCGTGGGGACATCCGTGACGCTCGCGCCGCCCGCGGCCGCGCTGGGCATCGCCCCGCTGGCGCGCGACCTCGAACCCGGCCTGCCGTCCGCCCTGCTGCTCGAGCGGCCCGACATCGCCGCCGCCGAGCACGCGCTGCGCGCCGCCGAGGCCAACGTGCGCTCTGCGCGCGCCGCGTTCTTCCCGCGTATCGCGCTGACGGCGGCAGCGGGTGCCGCAAGCACCCAGCTCGACGACCTGTTCGACCGCGGCAGCCGCGCATGGCGCTTCACGCCGTCGCTCGCCGTGCCGATCTTCAACGGCGGCCGCCTGAAAGGACAGCTCGCGGTGGCGCGCGTGCGCGACGAGGTCGCGGTGGCCCAGTACGAGCGCGCGATCCAGGCCGCGTTCCGCGACGTCGCCGACGCGCTGGCCGCACGGCGCTGGCTCGCCGACCAGGCCGACGCCCTCGGCGCGACGCTGGCGCTGCAGGCCGAACGCGCCCGCCTGGCCCGGCTGCGCTACGAACACGGCTCCGCCGCCTACCTGGAAGTGCTGGACGCGGAGCGCGAACGCTTCGGCGCCGAACAGCAACTCGTGCAGCTGCGCCGCCAGCAGCTGTCCGCCCAGGTCGCGCTGTACCGCGCGCTGGGCGGCGGCGCCTCGACGATGGATTGATCGAACACCATGGACATGAACCGTACACTGAAATTCCTGCTGCCGGCCGCGCTGCTGGCCGCCGCGGGCGCCGCCGCCTTCGCCGCCTGGGGTCCGCTCGCGCGGCGCGACGACCATCCCGGCTTCGTCACGGGCAACGGCCGGATCGAAGCGACGGAAATCGACGTCGCCACCAAGGTCGCCGGCCGGGTGCGCGCGATCGCCGCCCGCGAAGGCGAATTCGTCGCAGCGGGCCAGGTGCTGGCGACGATGGACACGCGCAGCATGGAGGCCCAGCGCGACGAAGCCGTGGCGCGCTACGAGCAGGCCGTCGCGGCGCTGGCCGGCGCGCGGTCCCAGGTCGCGCTGCGCGACAGCGACCTCGAAGCGGCACGCGCCGTCGTCGGGCAGCGCGAGAGCGACCTGGACGCGGCACGCCGCCGGCTCGTCCGCTCGGACACGCTGGCGGAGGAAGGCGCGTCCTCGCTGCAGGAACTGGACGACGACCGCGCGCGTGTCAACGGCACCGGCGCGGCGCTGACGGCGGCGCGGGCCCAGGTGCGCGCCGCCACGGCCGCCGTCGACGCGGCGCGCACGCAGGTGACGAGCGCGCAGGCCAACGAAAAGGCGGCCGCCGCGACGGTCGCGCGCATCGACGCCGAACTGGCCGACACCGTCCTCGCCGCCCCGCGCGCCGGACGCGTGCAATACCGCGTCGCGGAGCCCGGCGAAGTGCTGGGCGCCGGCGGCAAGGTGCTGAACCTCGTCGACCTCACGGACGTCTACATGACGTTCTTCCTGCCCGAGACCGTGGCCGGCCGCGTGGGCCTCGGCACCGAGGTGCGCATCGTGCTCGACGCCGCGCCGCGCTACGCGATTCCGGCGACCGTGTCGTATGTGGCTAGCACGGCCCAGTTCACGCCGAAGACGGTCGAAACGGCGAACGAGCGCCAGAAGCTGATGTTCCGCGTGAAGGCGCGGATCGACCGCGACCTGCTGCAGAAGCACCTGCAGCAGGTCAAGACCGGCCTGCCGGGCGTCGCCTGGGTGCGCCTCGATCCCAAGGCGCCGCTCCCGGCCGCGCTGGCGGGCAAGGTCGCGCCATGAGGGACGCCCCCGCGGCCACGCGCGTCGCCCGGTTGGAGGACGTCGCGATGGCATATGGCCGGGTGCGCGCGCTGGACGGCGTCACGCTCGACGTCCCGGCGGGTGCCGTGGTCGGGCTGATCGGCCCGGACGGCGTCGGCAAGTCGACGCTGCTCGCGCTGCTGTCCGGCGCGCGCCGCATGCAGCGCGGCCGTGTCGAGGTGCTGGGCGGCGACCTGGCGTCGAGCGCGCACCGTGCCCGCGTCTGCCCACGCATCGCCTACATGCCGCAGGGCCTCGGCAAGAACCTGTACCCGACCCTGTCGATCGAGGAAAACCTGCAGTTCTTCGGCCGCCTGTTCGGACACGACGCGGCACAGCGCCGGCGCCGCATCGACACGCTGACCCGGAGCACCGGCCTGCACGCCTTCCTGGCCCGTCCGGCCGGCAAGCTGTCGGGCGGCATGAAGCAGAAGCTTGGCCTGTGCTGCGCCCTGATCCACGATCCCGACCTGCTGATCCTCGACGAACCGACCACCGGCGTGGACCCGCTGGCGCGCAGCCAGTTCTGGGAACTGATCGACCGCATCCGCGCCGGGCGACCCGGCATGAGCGTGATGGTGGCGACGGCGTACATGGACGAGGCGCGCCGTTTCGACTGGCTCGTCGCCATGGACGCCGGCCGCGTGCTCGCCACCGGCACGCCCGGCGAACTGCTGGCCCGCACGGGCAGCACCACGCTGGAAGACGCCTTTATCGCACTGCTGCCGCCGGAGCGCCGCGCCGGCTACGCGCCGCTCGTCGTGCCGCCGATGGACGCGGACGGCGCGGACGACGTGGCGATCGAGGCGCGCGGCCTCACGATGCGCTTCGGCGACTTCACGGCCGTCGACGACGTCAGCTTCCGCATCCGGCGCGGCGAGATCTTCGGGTTCCTCGGCTCGAACGGCTGCGGCAAGTCGACGACGATGAAGATGCTGACCGGCCTGTTGCCGGCCAGCGCCGGCGAGGCGCTGTTGTTCGGCAACCGGGTCGACGGCCGCGACCTCGCGACCCGGCGCCGGGTGGGCTACATGTCGCAGGCGTTCTCGCTGTACGGCGAGCTGACGGTGCGCCAGAACCTCGTGCTGCACGCGCGCCTGTTCCACGTACCGGAAGCCCGCATCGGCGCGCGCGTGGCCGACATGGCCGCGCGCTTCGGCCTCGCGGACGTGCTGGACGCGCTGCCGGACCGGCTCCCGCTCGGCATCCGCCAGCGCCTGTCGCTCGCCGTCGCGATGGTGCACGAGCCGGAACTGCTGATCCTGGACGAACCGACGTCCGGCGTGGACCCGCTCGCGCGCGACGCGTTCTGGCGCCTGATGGCCGACCTGGCGCGCAAGGACCGCGTGACGATCTTCATTTCGACGCACTTCATGAACGAGGCGCTGCGCTGCGACCGCATCTCGCTGATGCACGCCGGCCGTGTGCTCGCCTGCGACGCCCCGCAGGCCCTCGTCGCCGCACGTGGCGCCGCCACGCTCGAGGAGGCGTTCATCGCCTACCTGCGCGACGCCGGCGCGGCCGAGACGCCGGCCGCCGCTCCGACCGCCCCGGCCGCGCCGGACGTCCACGCCGGTGCGGCCACGCGCGGCGGGCTCGCGCGCATCATCAGCTACACATGGCGCGAGGCGCTCGAACTGCGGCGCGACCCGATCCGCGGCCTGCTTGCGCTCGCGGGCTCGCTGCTGCTGATGTTCGTGATGGGCTACGGCATCAACATGGACGTGGAAAACCTGCGCTTCGCCGTGCTCGACCGCGACGACTCGGCGCTCAGTCGCGACTACGTGCAAAACATCGCCGGGTCGCGCTACTTCACCGCGCGGCCGCCGCTCGCGGACTACACCGACCTCGACGACCGCATGCGCAGCGGCGACATCGCGCTCGCCGTGGAGATCCCGCCCGGCTTCGCGCGCGACCTCGAGCACGGCCGCACGACCGCGATCGGCATCTGGGCCGACGGCGCGATGCCGCAGCGCGCGGACACCGTCGGCGGCTACGTGCAGGGCCTGCACCAGCAATGGCTGGCGCGCCAGGCGCAGGAACGGGGCCTGGCGACGCCGCCCCTGCCGGCGTCGGTCGAGACGCGCTACCGCTACAACCCGGACGTGCGCAGCCTGCCCGCGATCGTGCCCGCCGTGATCCCCCTGCTTCTCCTGATGCTGCCCGCCATGCTCACGGCGCTCGCCGTCGTGCGCGAGAAGGAGCTCGGCTCGATCGTCAACCTGTACGTGACGCCGACGACGCGCACCGAATTCCTCGTCGGGAAACAGCTGCCGTACGTCGCGCTGGCGCTGCTGAACTTCGTGCTGATGACCGTGGCCGCCGTGACGGTGTTCCACGTGCCCGTCACCGGCAGCTTCCCGGCGCTGCTGTTCGCCACGCTGCTGTACGTGCTCGGCACGACGGCCATCGGCCTGCTGGCGTCGGCGCTGGTGCGCAGCCAGATCGCCGCCATGTTCTTCACGATGATCGGCACGCTGCTGCCGGCCGTCTCGTTCGCGGGGCTGCTCAATCCCGTCTCGTCGCTGGAGGGCGTGGGCCGCATGATCGGCACGGTCTACCCGGCCAGCTACATGTTCAGCATCAGCCGGGGCGTATTCAACAAAGGCCTGGGGCTGGCCGACCTCGCGCACGCCATCTGGCCGATGGCGCTTGCCTACCCGGTCGTGCTGGCCGCGGCCATCGCGCTGCTGAAGAAACAGGAACGCT
>CBIHOW010000149.1:0-8720 GCA_966211695.1 uncultured Massilia sp.
AAGTCTTCCTCCGGCGAGGTAGCAAAGCGGTTATGCAGCGGCCTGCAAAGCCGTGTAGATGGGTTCGACTCCCATCCTCGCCTCCATCCTATCCTGTGCCCTGCCCAACGCTCGAATACTGATTCAGATCAGGTCTTAATCCGTCCAAGAGGTGTTCTGTCAGAGCCACCTACTTCGATCTCCGAGGATCTGACCGGACTACGATGTCGTGCTTGACTCGAACCGTTTAGGCTCCGAGACAATCTTTCGCAATAGTTCTAGGAAACACGCCCCTCATGCATCATAGTAGAGTGAAGATTGCATGAGCGAATCTATGGATCCGGGCATTGTTGATTGGGTGACATCGAATTTCCTGCCGTTCGAGGCCGAGTTGCGCCGCATGCTTCGGCACGTCTGCAGCGGACCGGCCGAAATCGATGATGTCATCCAGGAGGTCTACTACAAGATCCTGACGATGGAAAGCATGGCCCATGTCCGCGAGCCGCGCGCTTTCCTGGTCACGATGGCGAAGAACGTCGTACTCATGCGGTTGCGGCGCGATGCCATCGTCAGTATCGAGGCGGTGGCGAATCTGGAAGATCTGAATATCGAAGATGGAGCCCCGTCGCCCGAACGGGTCGCGGTCGCGCGTGCCGAATTGCGTTGGGTTCTTGGCCTGATGGCCAATTTGCCTGACCGGTGCAAGGACGTGTTCCGTGCGCGCCGCATCGAAGGACTGTCGCAGCAGGAAACGGCGGCGACCCTGCACATCTCCGAAGGAATCGTGGAGCAGGAGACGATGCGTGGCATGAAATTGATCCAGAAGATGATCGCCAGCGTGGGCCTGAACGATGAACCGTCTCGGGACGAAGGGAAAAAAAGAAAAGCGCGAGCAAGGAAGCAGCATGCAAACGATTGACGACCAGGCGGCAGAGTGGGTTGTCCTGCGTACCGGACGCGAACCGTCCGGGGTGGAACAGCGCGCGTTCGAGGCGTGGTACGAGGCCGATATCCGTCACAAGGGCGCATATCTGCGTGCCATGGCCATCGATAATGCCTTGAGTCGCATGACGGTACAGCAGAACCTGCGGCCGTCCGTGGCGACCGACCCCGCGCTGGCGGCACGCCGGCGCGGCTGGCCCGTGCTGGCCCTGTTCGGGGGCATCGCCGCGGCCGTGGCGATCACGGTCGGCACCGTGTTCGTGCCGGACGCCGTCGACGCGACGGAACTGGTCACCGCGAAGGGCGAAATGCGCCAGTTCCCGCTCGCAGACACATCGGTCGCGAGCCTGAACAGCGGCAGCGACGTCGAAGTCCGGCTGATGACGACGGCGCGCCAGGTCATCCTGAAGCGCGGCGAGGCCTGGTTCCAGGTGGCCAAGGACAAGCACAAGCCATTCGTCGTCGAGGCGGGCGAAGTGCGAGTGCGTGCCGTCGGCACGGCGTTTTCCGTGCGCCGTTTGCCGCAAGGTGCGGAAGTGCTCGTCACGGAAGGCGTCGTCGAGGTGTGGAACCGTGCCGGCAAGAGCAGGCGGGTATTGCTGTCGAAGGGCGAGCAGGCGGTCGTTCCTGAACAGGGCGGCGACTTCAAAGGCGTACGCGCGCCGGACGATATCGAGCGCAAGCTCGCCTGGCGCAAGG
The DNA here is from genome assembly GCA_966211695.1 of uncultured Massilia sp. Classification (GTDB taxonomy): domain Bacteria; phylum Pseudomonadota; class Gammaproteobacteria; order Burkholderiales; family Burkholderiaceae_D; genus Telluria. Next base: position 1,621 of record CBIHOW010000149.1, read on the forward strand.
GCAAGGTGATCTTCACCGACCAGACCCTGGGCGAGGCGGTGGCCGACTTCAATCGCTACAGTCCGCGCAAGATCGTGATCGGCGATCCGGCCATCCTGCGCATGAAATTCATCGGGCAGTATCCGGTCGATACGCCGGAAGTCTTCGCCAAGGACGTGAGCACGTACCTGGGCGTACCGCTGTCGGTTACCGCGGACACGATCACGATCGGTGGGGACGAGGCGGCGAAAGGGAAAGAGCAGGAGCGGTACAAGCGCTAGGATTGCAGATGTAGCAGGTCCAGTTCGTCATGACAGGGCAGCATAGCCCTGCTGCGGGTACTACAGAGGAGACGCGCGTGCCACCATCGGTTGGACGCACAACGACAATCGCATGGGTCGTCGGCATGGCCATGCACGCCTTTTGCCTGACCGCGGCTGCGCAGGAAGTGCGCAGGCCGTTTCACGTCGCCCGCGGCCCGGCGGGAACCGCGATCCAGGAGTTCGCCCGGCAGGCCGAGGTGAGCGTGCTGGCGTCCGCCGCGAGCCTGGCGGGCATCACGACCAATGAAGTCCGTGGCGAGATGTCGGTGAGCGATGCGCTGGCGAAGCTGATCGCACATACGGGCCTGTCCAGCCGCGTCAATCCGAACGGCACCATCTTCATCATCGCCCCCCCGCCGGCGCCGATACGGCAGGCGTCCGATGCGAACGCACGTACCCCACCGGCGCCGGCAGACACCGAGCTCGGCGACGAGCAGACCGTCATCGTCACCGGCTCGCGCCTCGTCAGCCGCGGCTACTCCGCACCGTCCCCGACCTGGGTGCTGGCGGGCCCCGACATCGCGCTGTCGGGCACGCAGGTCATCGAGACGATCCTGGCCCAGCAGCCCCAGTTCTTCGGCAGCATCTACAACGCGACTGGCAATGCCGGCAGCATGGGCGTGGTCGCGTTCAACCTGCGGGGCCTTGGCGAACAACGCAGCCTCACGCTCGTCAACGGCAGGCGGTACACCATCACCGATACGAGCTCGCTGAGCGACCTGAATACGATCCCGGCGGCACTCGTCAGGCGGGTCGAGGTCGTGACCGGAGGTTCGTCCGCCATCTACGGTTCCGACGCCGTGGCCGGTGTCGTCAACTTCATCATCCGTAACGATTTCCAGGGTGTCGAACTGACGGCCGAAACGAAGCGGGATGCGTACACGAAGACACCGGCCAATTCGCTGACCCTGACCGCAGGGTCGAACTTCGCGCACGACGACGGGAACGCCGTCGTGTCGATCGATTACTACAACCGTGGCGGCATCCTACGCAGCCGGTTTCCGTGGGCGGCGGTGGGCCTGGCCGACGGCTGCGTGACGCCGGCATCGTACAGCGACCGGGGCGCGGGCGTTGCGCTCGCCGTGCCGGCGGGGCAGACCTGTACCGGCGCGGGCGGCCGCCCCGGCTTCGTGGCGGCCAACTCCGCGTTGATCCCCGGCGGGCGTTTCTTCGGCGTGCCGCGCTACGGCTCGGCACAATCGACGCCGGGCCTGGACGCGGCCCTGCGGGCGGCCGGGCTGGCCGCCATGTCCGACTTCGGGTTCACCTTCGACCGCGGCAGCAACGCCGCACGTCCCGCGCTCGACCCCGCGGACCGCTATAACAACAATGCGGTCAACTACATGCAGACGCCGCTGCGGCGCGTGATGCTGAGCAGCTTCGTCAATTATCGGTTGGGGCACGGGGCGAGCAGCTATCTGGAGCTCCACCTTTCCGACAGCCGGGGCCAGACCGTCACCGCGCCGAGTTTCGCGAACACGACCATGCTGGTCGACACGGACAATCCTTACCTGTCCGCGCCGGACCGGGCGGTATTGCGCCAGCTCGACCAGGCCGAATCCGGCGCGACGACCATCCGGTTGGGCCCGCGGCAATACACGACGACGCCTGGCGACGGGTTGGCGCTCCTCGGCCTGAGCCGCCGCAACACCGAGATGGGGCCGCGCATCGACGACGTGGAACGCAAGGTGCTGCGTACCATGTTCGGCATGAAGGGCGAACTGCCCGGCAACCTGGCTTACGACGTCTACTATTCGTACGCGCGTACGCGGCTCGTCGACCGCGAGCCGAACAACTTTTCGTTGAGCCGGTGGCAGGACGCCATGCTGTCCGGAGGCGGGGCGGCGCCGGTGTTGAATCCGTTCGGACCCGGCAGCCTGTCGACGGCCGCGCTGGACGCGGTCGCCGTCGCAACGACGAGCAGGACGTCGAACGAACAACAGGTCGCGACGGGCAATCTGGCCGGGACGATCGGCAGTCTGCCGGCCGGGCCGGTGGATTTCAGCGCGGGATTCGAATGGCGTCACAACCGGATCGTGCTGAAGCCGGATGCGCTCACCCTGGGGCAGGACATCGCCGGCCAGTTCGTCGGTCTGCCGGTGTCGGGCAGCGTCGACGTGAGGGAATTGTACGCCGAGGCCCGCGTGCCCCTGCTGCGGGACGCACCCTGGGCCGAACGGTTGTCCCTGAATGGCGCCGCGCGGTATTCGGCCTACAGCCTGAAGGGAATGGGCGGCGTGTGGACGCATTCCGCGGGCGTGCAATGGATGCCGGTGCGCGACGTCGCCGTGCGCAGCCAGGTGCAGAGAGCGATACGCGCGCCGAATATCGGCGAGCTTTACAGTGCGCGGATCGCGGACACGCCGACCGTGAACGACCCGTGCTCCAGCCGCGACATCGCGGTGTCCCGTACCGACGCGCTGCGTGCCCTGTGCGTCGCGACCGGCGTCCCGGCGGCGGCCGTGTTCGGCGCGGGCGTGCAGCCGAATGTCCAGATCGCGGCCGTCAATGGCGGCAACGACAAGCTCGGCCCGGAAACGGCGAACACGATCACGTTCGGCGTGGTGTACACGCCCCGGCGCGCCGCGAACCTCGCGTTCAGTGCCGACTATTACCGGATCAATCTCGGTGGCGCGATCGCGCCGTTCGGCGGCAACCTGCAGAATCTGTTCGACCTTTGCTATAACGTGTTCGCCAACGCAGGCAACGCCTATTGCAAGGCGATCCACCGCGACCCGTCCACCGGTGCGCTGATGGGAGGGAATGCCTACGTCGACCAGACGCTCGCGAACACGGGCGGCATCCGGACCGAAGGCGTCGACGTCAACGCCCAGTACGGGATCGACTTCGGCGGCGCGGGCCGCTTCGACATCGGCAGCAACTGGAGCTTCACGCGGGACTACACTTTTACGCCCGTCCAGAACCTGTCCGGGGTGAAGAACCGCTGCGTGGGCGCCTACGGCGCCATCTGCGGCATGCCGGCCCCGCGCTGGAAGGGCAGCACGCGCGCGACCTGGCGCCAGGGCGCGCTGACCATGTCGCTGCATTACCGCTTCGTCGGCCAGGTCATGCGCGACACGCTCCTGCTCCCGCTCCGCCAGGGCAAGGTGCAACCGGATCCTGCCGACATCACCGCCGCCACCGTCAAGGCGCAGCACTACGTGGACCTGTCGTTCGCGCTGGCGCTGCCGGGCGGGGTCAACCTGCACGGCGGGATCGACAACGTCTTCGACCGGCCGCCGCCGCTGCTGGGATCGGGCGCCGTGACCTGGGGCGTCGGCACGGCGCCGGGCGTGTACGACATCTACGGCCGCAGCGTGTTCCTCGGCCTGGACAAGCGCTTCTGATCCCGTTCGAAATTCCGTCCGATTGCGGCATAGGAAAATGCCCGGCCAATCATCATCACGGTAAGAGGATCTGTACGTGTTCGATGCGGGACTTCAACGGATCTGCAGCGATCTCCTGCCGATCGGGGCCGGATGCCATTTCAGTCGTCCGCTTCCGCTTTGGGCCCGATGCACGCATCGGGCCCTTTTTTGCTGCGCCTGCTCGATCAGAACTTCATGCGCAGACCCACCGAGACGACGCGGCCGCCGCCGTTGATGGCTTCGGTCGCATTGGCGTACTGGTTGTAGTAACGGATCTTCGCGTTGTTCACGTTGGCGATGTCGAACGTGAGCGTCGGCCAGTGATCGCGGCCCAGCACTTCCTCCAGGTCGACGCTCGACGAGAAATCGACCTGCTTGAACGCGTCGCGATAGACCGCCGCCTGCGTCACGCCGTACTGGTTGGCCGGGGTTGCCTGCAGGCCTGCCGAGTAGGTCTGCGACAGGCGCGCCATGTAGCCGTTACGCTCGTAATAGACGGTGAGGTTGTTCGACTTCTTCGGCACGCCGATGGCGACGAACGTACCGGCCGCCTCGCCCACCGCCTTCTGGTGGACGTAGGTGAAGTTCTCGTTGAAACCGAAGCCCCGGACCGGCAGCCACGCATCCAGCGGTTGTACCCAGCCCAGCTCCACGCCCTGGATCTTGAGGTAGCCGTTGGCATTGCGGTTCTGGGTCATGACGACCGTCGCCGCGCCCGGGCCGCCGCGCGAGTTGATGGCGACCTGCTGGGTCGGGGTCAGCGTGTCGTACGTGACGCCGTACTGCGCGAGGTTCGAGAACGGCATCGTCACGTTTTCCGACACCGTCAGGCCCCTCATGTGCTTCTCGAAGAGCGTCGCCGAGACATAACCTTCGCGGCCCGTGTACCACTCGACGCCGAGGTCGAGGTTGTCCGACGTGAACGGGTTCAGCTTCGCGTTGCCGATCGAGCCCGTGTCCGCCGACGTCGCGTTGAAGGTGATGCCGGGACGGAGCAGGGTCGGATCGGCGCGCGTCATCGTGCGCGACGCGGAGGCGCGCAGCACGATGTCCTTGCGCAGGTTGTATGCCAGGCTCGCGGACGGGAGCGTGTTGTTGTAGTCGCGGTCCTGGTACACCCAGCGCAGCACGTCCGGATAGCGTCCGCCGTTCAGCACGGAGGCGGTATTGCGCGGGTCGGAGAAGGACGAGAAGCTGCCGACCGTCTGGCGCGTCTTCGCATAGCGGATGCCGGCGTCGTAGCGCAGCGGCTTGCCGGCCACGTCGATCTCGCCGTTCGTCTCGACGAAGAAGCCGCCGATGCGTTCACGGATGTAGGCGGCCGGCGTCGTCAGTGCCGTGGTCGCCGACGGTTGCGTCGCGCTGTGATAGGCGTCGTAGTTGGTCGCGGCGACGAACTTGTTCCAGTCCAGCGTCACGTAGCCGTCGGGTCCCGGCATCAGGTAGCTTGGCACGGCGTTGGCCGGGACCAGCGAACCGCCGTAGGTGGGCTGTGCCGACGCACCTGCCGTGTAATTCGTGCCATAGCCGGGCAGCAGCGCGGCCGCGCTGGCGCCCTGCGTGCTGGCGCCGGAGCACGCACTCGATGTATTCGGCGACGGCAGGACCACCGACGGGTTGTTGCCGCAGACTGCCGCCTGGTACGCCACCGAATTGTCGAAGTTCGTGATGCGGCGTTCCCAGTCGTCGTACGACGCGCCGGCCTTCACGTTGAACGCCTTCGTGCCCCAGGCCAGGTCGGTGCGGGCACCCTTGTTGGCCGCCGTGCGCTGCTCGTCCTGGATCTGCACGCGCGACGAGCCGCCCACCCAGGTGAAGCTGTTCGGATTGTCGAGGTCGACGCCGGCCTGGACCGTCGGCGTGCCCGTGGTATTCGTGTACGTCGCGAGGCCGCCGTCGAACGGCGTGTTCATGACGATCGTCGGCATCTCGCGGGTGAACTTGCTGTGGCCGAAGTTCGCCTGTGCGTTCAAGGTCAGCTTGTCCGTCAGCTTCCACTCCATGCCCGGGTTGAAATTGGAGGTATGGTTGCGTTCGTTGAAGATGCGGTATTCGAGGAAGTTCGTGCTATTGGCGAACTGCGCGTTCGTGACCACGCAGCCGTTCAGGCAGTCGCCGCGGTCGATCTTGTAGTTGAGCGGGATATTGCCGCTGTTGCGCACGACGAAGTTCATGTCGGTGCGGGAGTACGCGCCGATACCGGAGGAGTACAGCGAATCCAGGTAGAAATGCAGGTCCTTCGTCGGACGGTATTCCAGGCTGATGATGCCGGTCGCTTTTTCGTTCGTGCCGCGATCGGTCATCGGACGGGCCAGGCGGGCGACGTAACCGTTGTCGATCGCATCGATGCCCACGCCCGGATTATGCGCCAGCAGGAACGCCTGGTCGACGGCCGCGCCGGGCGTCAGGCCGCTGCCCGCGGCGCTTGCCGGCACGACGGCGGGAATGGTCCAGTTGCCGCCGCCGGTGCTGTTGCGGTTGGGCTGCGTGCTCTGGGCCGCCGACAGGTTGGCGTTGGTCCAGCCCACGGCTTCGAACGATTTGCTGACGCGCTGCGTGCGCGAGTACGCGGCGCCGGCCAGGATGCCGAACGTGTCGCCCCAGGTCTTGCTGACCAGGACGGAACCTTTCGGATAGCCCTTCTTCGCATATGACGAATACTTGCCGTCCAGGCTCAGTGCCACGTACTCGCCTTTCTTGTCGAAGGGGCGTGCACTGCGGATGTCGACCGTGCCGGCCGCGCCGCCCTCCGATTGGCCCGCCGTCGGGCTCTTGCTGACCGTCAGCTTGGTGAACAGGTCGGTCGGCAGGATGTCGAGGTCGATGTCCCGGCTCGTGCCGCTGGCGCTGAGAATGGACGACCACGACGAGCTCACCGGCGCGAAGGGCGCGCCATTGAGGGTGATTTTCGTGAACGAGGGACCGAGGCCGCGGATCTGCACCGTCGTGCCTTCGCCGGCGATGTTGCGGCCGATCTGGATGCCGGGGATGCGGTTCAGCGACTCGGCGATATTCGTATCCGGGAACTTGCCGATGTCCTCGGCGAACACCGAATCGGAAAAGCCGACCGACTGGCGCTTGGCGTTCGCCGACGTCTGCAGCGAAGCGCGATAGCCTGTCACGACGACGGATTGCAAAGCTGCTTCGGGCGCGGCGTTGGCCTGGGCCGGTGCCGGTTCCGGCGGCTGCGGGGCGGCCTCCTGCGCATAGGCCTGGGCGATCAGGCCGGCCATGAGCGACAGGCCGATGACCGGCCGGAGTGCGCGCCGGGCCGGCAGGGTTGAACGGTTCTTCATTCGTGTCTCCTTTGCGTACGGACGCAAGAATCCCCGCACCGGTCGCGGCGCGTTCGTTCTGGTCCGACGGATGGTTGATGGCTGCTGCCTGTTTCCGGTCGATGGGGTCAGTCGCCGGATCGTTTTCGCGGACG
>CBIHOW010000150.1:0-8532 GCA_966211695.1 uncultured Massilia sp.
GCCACCTGCACCTTCGCCATGTAGCGGCCGTACAGGATCGGCACCTGGCTGTAATACGTTTCGCCGAGCGGATGCGTGTCCGGATCCCCCCCAGCGCCTTCAGGGTCACGCTTGCGCCGCCGACGGCTTCCACCGCCCGTTCGGCGCCGCGCGCCACCGCGGAGAACAGGCGCTTGAGGTTAGGCGCCTTGTCCGTCGTCGCGGCCAGCAGCTTCGCGCTACCCAGGAATGTGCGCGCGTCGGGCGCGCTGAACACGGGGCCGTTGACGAGCACGAAGTCCTGGGTGACGTCGTGTTCGCTGCCACCCACGCGCGGGCCTTCGACGCCGACCACCTTGATCGCCATGCCGCGCGGCGTGGAGACGTCGTCCGCGAGCACGTCGCCCGGTGTCGTCGACAGCCGCATCACGACGGGATACGCATCCGGCTGGGCGAACATGCCCTGGGCGTACGCTTCCGGCAGGTCCGCCTCCACGGTCAGCTCGCCCACCAGCAGGCCATGCGTCTTGGCGTGCACGCTGCGCAGCGCACGGCCGGAATCCTCGTACGTCCTGGTGGAAATGCTGCGCATCGTCGTCTGCAGGTCGAAGCTCGTCTGCGCTTCGTCGTCTTCCAGGGTCTCGAAACGCGGTTCGAACGGGATCGGGGCGGTCATGATGGGGTCCAGTGATTGAATGATGATGTGCAGATCATCGCGGCGCGCGACCCGGCGGTCTGTGCAGCGCCGTACGGAGTGCGTGTGCGGTGTCGAACAGACATGGCCCCGGCATGGGATCAAGCTCCACGGTATCGCGCACTGGGAGTCGGATCATGAGCAAGCACGGCGGCAAAACGAATGAACCCAACGAACCGCAGATCCCGGCCGGCGGCTGGGGGTCACTGAAGGAAGTCAGCACGATCCTGCTGAAGGAACGCGTGCCCCTCGAAGGCGCGCAACTGCTGATGCAGCAGAACAAGCCGGACGGCTTCATGTGCGTGAGCTGCTCGTGGGCAAAGCCGGCCCATCCGCATCCCGCCGAATTCTGCGAAAGCGGCGCCAAGGCGACGGCGTGGGAAATCACGAGCAAGCGCCTTGATCCGACGTTCTTCAAGCGCCATACCCTGCGCGAACTGGAGGGGTGGAACGACCACGAACTGGAGGAAGCGGGCCGCCTGACGGTGCCCATGCGCTACGACGGCGCGCTGGACCGCTACGTGGAAATCACCTGGGACCGCGCATTTGCCGAAATCGGTGCCGAACTGCGCAAGATGGATCCGAAGCAGGTCGCGTTCTACAGCTCCGGCCGCGCCTCGCTGGAAACCTCGTACATGTATCAGTTGCTGGCGCGCATGTACGGCAACAACAACCTGCCCGACAGTTCCAACATGTGCCACGAAAGCACGTCCGTCGCGCTGCCGAAGACGATCGGCGTGCCGATCGGGACCGTCGTGCTGGACGACTTCGAGCAGACCGACTGCATCTTCTTCTTCGGCCAGAACGTGGGCGTGAACAGCCCGCGCATGCTGCACCAGCTGCAGGAAGCGAGGAAGCGCGGCGTGCCCATCGTCACGTTCAACCCGCTGCGCGAACGCGGGCTCGTCAGCTTCACGAACCCGCAATCGCCGGTCGAGATGCTGAGCGGCCACGAGACCGTGATCAGCACCCAGTACCACCAGGTGAAGGCCGGCGGCGACCTGGCGGCGCTGACGGGCCTCTGCAAAGCCGTGCTGGAGGCGGACGAGCGTGCCCGCACGACCGGCGGCCCGCGCGCCATCGATACCGCCTTCATCGACGAACATTGCCACGGCTTCGACGAGTTCGCGGCCGCCATGCGCGCGCGCACGTGGGACGAGATCGAGAAGGAATCCGGTCTCACCCAGGGCCAGCTCGAGCAGGCGGCCGGCACATACCTCCGTGCGAAGCAGGTGATGGGCATTTACGGCATGGGCCTCACGCAGCACCGCAACGGCGTATTGAACGTGCAGATGCTCGTCAATTTCCTGCTGCTGCGGGGGAACATGGGCAAGCCGGGCGCCGGCATCTGCCCGGTGCGCGGCCACTCGAACGTGCAGGGCCAGCGGACGGTCGGCATCACGGAAAAACCGGAACTGGCGCCGCTGGACAAGCTCAAGGCGCTGTACGGGTTCGAGCCGCCGCGCGACAAGGGCATGAACACGGTCGAGATGTGCGAGGCGATCAAGGCCGGCAAGCTGCAGGCGCTGGTCAGCCTCGGCGGCAACCTCGTGCGGGCCGTGCCGGACCATGGCCAGATGGACGCCGCCTGGCGCGCCATCCCGCTCACGGTGCAGGTCTCGACCAAGCTGAACCGGAGCCACCTCGTGCACGGCAGGACGGCGTACATCCTGCCCTGCCTGGGCCGCATCGAGATCGACCGCCAGGCCGGCGGCGAACAATCCGTGTCGATGGAGGATTCCACGGGCTGCATGCACGGGTCGCGCGGCCGCGCCGAGCCGGCGGCCGACACGCTGCTGTCCGAACCGGCCATCGTGGCCGGCATCGCGAAGGCGACGCTGGATCCGAATCCGAAAGTCGACTGGGATGCGTGGGTGGCCGATTATGCGAAAGTGCGCGACGCCATCGCGGCCACGTACCCGGAGATCTTCCACGACTTCAACGAGCGCATGTGGCAGCCGGGCGGCTTCCGCAAACCGCTGGCGGCGGCAAACCGGAAGTGGAACACGCCGACCGGCAAGGCCAATTTCACCGTGCCGGACACCTTGTCGGCCGACCCCGACATGCCGGTGCCCGAGGACGCCCTGCGCCTGTTCACGGTGCGCAGCGACGGCCAGTTCAATACGACGATCTACAGCCTGGAAGACCGCTTCCGCGGCGTGCAGGACCGGAACGTCCTGTTCATGGCCGGCGCCGACATGGCCCGCCTCGGACTCGCGGACGGTGACATTGTCACAGCCAGCACGGCCGTCGACGACGGCGTCGAACGCAAGGTCGAAGGCTTGCGCGTCGTGGAGTACGGCGTGCCGGCCGGCTGCGTGGCGGGCTATTATCCGGAGTGTAATCCGCTGGTTCCCCTCTGGCACTACGCGAAAGAGAGCAAGGTGCCGGCGGCGAAATCGGTCGCGATCCGCGTCGAGCGCACGGGTGGGACGGGCCGGCCGCTGCATTGATCGTTGCAATTTTGGTATTATTCAGTAAATATTGCTGTCATAGATTGTGATTATTTGATAGATTCCTAAGTGCATCAGACGGAATCTTTCAAACAACACAATCTGGCAGCCATGACATCGCCCCACCGCCCACCCTCACCGGAACCCGGTTTCGACGCCGCCGCCTACTGCAATACGCGGCAGGCGGCCGCCATGCTGGGCGTATCGCACCGCACGGTGCAGTTGTGGGTGGAAAGCGGCACCCTGCAAGCGTGGAAGACGGCCGGCGGGCACCGGCGCATCGCGCTGTCGTCGATCGAGCGTCACGTGGAGCGCCGCCGCCAGGCGATGCTGGAGCGGGCGGCGCCCGCGCGCTACCGGGTGCTCGTGGTCGACGACGATCCCTCGACCGTCGCGCTGTACGAGACGGCGATGTCCGGCTGGGACCTGGCGCTGGACGTCGTCCGGGCCGGCAACGGCTTCGAGGCGCTGATCCGGATCGGCGAAACCCGGCCGCACCTGCTCGTCGGCGACCTCAGCATGCCGGGCGTGGACGGCCTGCGCATGATCCGCACGCTGCGCGCGAGCGAGGCGTACCGCGACATGGCCATCGTCGTCACCAGCGGCCTGGACCCGGCCACGATACGGGCCATGGGCCTGCCGGACGACATCCCCGTGCTGCCCAAGCCGGTGGCGCCCGAGGCGCTGCGCACCGCCATCGAAGAGGTCCTGCACGCCGAACGGTGACATAAGCCCTTGATCTGGCTATAATTTCCGCCTTCGTCAGCCAGGATCACCCGCCATGTCACTGCTCGCCCACCAGCTCGAACTGTTGTCCCCCGCCAAAACCGCCGAGATCGGCCGCGAAGCCATCCTGCACGGCGCGGACGCGGTCTACATCGGCGGGCCCGCATTCGGCGCGCGCCACAACGCCAGCAATACGCTGGAAGACATCGCGGCCCTCGTCGAATTCGCGCACCGCTACCGCGCGCGCATCTTCGTGACGATGAACACGATCCTGCACGACGCCGAACTGGAGACGGCCGAGAAGCAGATCCGCCAGCTGTACGACGCCGGTGTCGACGCGCTGATCGTGCAGGACATGGCGATGTTCGAGATGGACCTGCCGCCGATCCAGCTGCACGCCAGCACCCAGTGCGACATCCGCACCGTGGAAAAGGCGAAGTTCCTGTCGCAGGTCGGCTTTTCCCAACTCGTGCTGGCGCGCGAGCTGACCATCGAGCAGATCAAGGCCATCCGCGCCGAAGTCGACACGCCATTGGAGTACTTCATCCACGGCGCGCTGTGCGTGGCGTTCTCCGGCCAGTGCTACATCTCGCACGCCGACACGGGCCGCAGCGCCAACCGCGGCGACTGCTCGCAGGCGTGCCGCCTGCCGTACACGCTGTCCGACGGCCAGGGCCGCGTCGTCGCCTACGAAAAGCACCTGCTGTCGATGAAGGACAATGACCAGAGCCGCAACCTGGAAGCGCTCGTCGACGCCGGCATCCGCTCCTTCAAGATCGAAGGCCGCTACAAGGACATGGGCTATGTGAAGAACATCACGGCCCACTACCGCCTGCTGCTGGACGAGATCCTCGAACGCCGTCCCGAGCTGGCACGCGCCTCGAGCGGCCGCACGCAGGTGATGTTCACGCCGGACGTCGACAAGAATTTCCACCGCGGCCACACGGATTATTTTGCCCAGGGCCGCCAGCAGACGATCGGCGCCTTCGATTCGCCCAAGTACGTGGGCGTGGAACTGGGCACCATCGCGCGCATCGGCGGCGACAATTTCGATCTCGTCACGAACGCGCCCATGGCCAATGGCGACGGCTTGAACTACATGCACAAGCGCGACACGGTCGGCATCCAGGCGAACACCGTGCAAAAGATCGGTGAAGACGAAGAAGGCCAGCGCTGGCGCGTGTTCCCGAACGAGGGCTTGTCCACGTTGCCGGGCCTGAAGGTCGGCACCGTCATCCACCGCAACCGCGACCACCAGTGGGAAGCGGCCCTCACCAAGAAATCGTCGGAGCGCAAGGTACGTGCGGACCTGCGCCTGGAAGACGTCGACGGGGGCCTCCGCCTGACCGTGACCGACGAGGACGGCATCACGACGACGACGACCGCGACCCTCGCGCTGCAGCCCGCCCAGCAGGCCGACCAGGCGCTGGCCGGCCTGCGCGCGAGCCTGGGCAAGCTGGGCAACACGATGTTCGAGGCGGGCACCATCGCGGTCAGCCTGTCGCAGCCGTGGTTCGTCCCGGCCAGCGCGATCAACGGCCTGCGCCGCGATGCCATCGCCGCCCAGGAAGCGGCGCGCCTCGCGGCCTGGCAGCGTCCGGAGCGCGCGCAACCGGTCGAGCCGCCGGCCGCGTATCCGGAGACGCAACTGAGCTACCTGGCCAACGTCTACAACGACAAGGCGCGCGCGTTCTACCACAAGCACGGCGTGCAGCTGATCGCGGCCGCGTACGAGGCGCACGAGGAACCGGGCGAGGTGCCGCTGATGATCACCAAGCACTGCCTGCGCTTCTCGTTCAACCTGTGCCCCAAGCAGGCCAAGGGTGTGCAGGGTGTGCAGGGCCAGGTGCGCGCCGAGCCGATGACCCTCGTGTCCGGCGACGAAAAGTACACGCTGAAATTCGATTGCAAGCCGTGCGAGATGCACGTGATCGGCGCGATGAAACCGGGCATCCTGAATTCGCCGCCGCCGTCCGCCATCCCGTACAGCCCGCTCGTCTTCCACCGCCAGCGTCCGCGCGCCTGAAGGAACCGCATGACTGTTCGCACCACCCTCCTGCTGGCCCTGCCCCTGCTGGCCACGACCGGCGTCGCCCTGGCCGACGACGCCGCGCTCCTGGCATGCCGCAACCTGGCCGACGGCGCCGCGCGCCTGGCCTGCTATGACGCGATCCCCGCGGGCAGCCGTCCGGCGGCCGCCGCCGCACAGTCGTTCGGCCTCGAGCCCAGGAAGCCCGAGGAAGCGCCTCGCTCGATAGCGAGCACCATCGTCGGCAACTTCGCCGGCTGGGACCCGTCCACGATCTTCACGCTCGCCAACGGCCAGGTGTGGAAGGTCGTCGACGGCAGTTCGGCCGACCTGGCGCCCATGAGCAATCCGCCGGTCAAGATCGTGCGCAGCATGTTCGGCGCCATGTTCCTCGAGATCGAAGGCATCAACGCCTCGCCCAAGGTCCGGCGCGTGCGCTGACGCCTTTCCCATTCGTCCGGAGCGCTCGTGCCCTCGCACGAGCCTGTCGCTTCCAGGCTGCGCCCGGCTTCGGTGCGCCCGGCCGTCCCCGTGGTGTCCCGTTATGATGGCCGTAACGGCGCTTCGACAAGCCGTACCAGGAGACACGACCCGCACGGCACCCGTGCGCACGCAAACTCGCCGCCGACGCGCCGTGGCAAGCCATGGCGCCGACCGGTCATGCCTCCTGGAGATGGACCATGCGCAAGCGCCTGCTCTGCATCGCTCCCGACGACGCCCACACCGCCGCGCTCATGACCGGCCCCATCCATGACTGGGACACCTGCTGCGTGGACAGCCTCGGCGATGCGGACCGCGCGCTGCGCGCGGAAGGCTACCCCGTCGGCCTCCTGCTGCGCACGCGATCGTTGCTGCGGTCCTTCGACCTCGACGGCTTCCTGCGCCGCCACGGCGACACGCAGTGGATCGGCGTCTTCCGCCAGCACGACATGGACCACGCGGCCTGCCGCGATCTCGTCGTGGAACACCTGCTCGATTACCACACGGAGCCCGTCGATCCGCACCGGCTGGCGTGGACGCTCGGCCATGCCCACGGGTGGGCGATGCTGCGCCGGCCGTCCGCGCCGCAGGACGACGCCGGCCTGCTCGTGGGGCGGGCCGACGCGATGGTCCGCCTGCGCGCGCAGGTGACACGTGTGGCCCGCGTGGACGCCCCGGTGCTGGTCTGGGGCGAGAGCGGCAGCGGCAAGGAACTGACGGCGCAATCCATCCACGCGCGGTCGGCGCGCGCGCGCGGTCCCTTCGTGCCAGTCAATTGCGGCGCTATCCCGCCGAACCTGATCCAGTCCGAGCTGTTCGGCTACGAACGGGGCGCGTTCACCGGCGCCGCGCGCGCCCGGGCCGGGCTGATCGAGTCGGCCCACGGCGGCACCCTGTTCCTCGACGAGATCGGCGACCTGCCGAAGGACCTGCAGGCGAACCTGCTGCGCTTCCTGCAGGAGAAGACGATCAGCCGCCTGGGCAGCACGCGCACCCTCCGCGTGGACGTGCGCGTGATCGCCGCGTCGCACGTGCAGTTGCAGCGCGCCGTCGCCGCCGGCAGCTTCCGCGAGGATTTGTACTACCGCCTCGCCGTGCTGCCCGTGACCGTGCCGGCGCTGCGCGAACGGCGCGAGGACGTCGTCACGCTGGCCGAACACTTCTTTCACCTGTATGCCGACGAACGGTCGCCCCGGCTGACGGGGTTTTCCAGCCGCGCCGTCGCCGCGCTGCTGGAGCACACGTGGCCGGGCAATGTCCGCGAGCTCATCAACCGGGTCCGGCGTGCGCTCGTGATGGCGGACGGGCGCCTCGTCACGCCGCAGGACCTCGGGCTGGAGACGCCGCTCGTCATGCCGGCCGCCCTGGACGACGTCCGCGCCCGCACCGAGCGCCTCGCGCTGCGCGAATGCCTGCAGCGCAGCGGCCGGAACGTCAGCCGCGCCGCGCGCGACCTGGGCGTGTCGCGTACCACGATGTACCGGCTCCTGAGCAAGCACGGCATCGATCCGTGACGTCCGGCGCCCGTGGCCGGGCCAGGCACTGTCCAGGCGAGCCCATGTGTTGCGTGGCGATGAGCGACGTACCTGTACCGTCCCGTTGACAGCCTGTCGGCAAGCGACACCGGCAGACATGTCTGGCATTCCGACGAGCCCTTCAGAGGCGTCCGACAGGCCCAACTGAAATCAACGGGTTAGCGTGCGCAGCCGCGACGTGGCACCGATCCTGCAAATGCATGCATGCCGGCACGATCGCCGGCACGTCACAGACCCACATCAGAGAGGAAAACCGAATGAAGAAGACCTTGCTTGTCACCGCGTTGTCGCTCGCTTATTCCCTGAGCGCCCACGCCGGTACCGCCACGAACACGAGCACGACGTACGACCACGCGACGACGAACGTCACGCAGAACGACAACAGCGTGCATAACGCGACAACGACCACCACCAGCACATCGACGGCCAACGCCACCACGACATTGACCGGCAACGTCAGCGGCAACACGATCGGCGGGATCGGCAACACCGCCGCGAACACCGGCGGCGCCAACGGCGCGGCAGCGACCGCCGGCGCGGGCGGCGCGGGCACGGGCGGCTCGCTCACCGCGACGGGCGGCTTCGGCGGCACGGCGACGGGCGCCAGCGGGGCCGCCGGGGCGGCGGGCGGCACGG
>CBIHOW010000151.1:0-8505 GCA_966211695.1 uncultured Massilia sp.
GCACTCCGTGCATTAGCGTACGGACGCCCGTGCCCGCCTGCGGCATCCTGAACCCATGATCAATCGCAGATGAAAGGAGTACGATCATGGGCAAATATTTCCTCGCCTGGATCATGGGCGTGCCGGCCATCGTGCTGGTCATCCTGTACCTGTTCTTCCACTGATCGTGGGGACCGACCGCAACGAATGACGACGCCACCAGCCGGTGGCGTTGTCGTTTCAGCGCTTACGCCACCGTGATGTTCACGTCGATATTCCCACGCGACATTTTCGAGTACGGGCAGGTCTGGTGCGCGACGTGGACCAGGTCCAGCGCGACGTCGCGCGGCACGCCCGGCAGGCTCACGTTCAGCCGCGCCTGCAGCGCATAGCCGTCGGTGCCGGTGCCGAGGTCGACTTCCGCATCGACGGCAGTTTCCGCCGGCAGGGCCACGTGCCGGTCGCGCGCGGCGAGGCCCAGCGCGCCGATGAAACAGGCCGACCAGCCTGCGGCGAACAGCTGTTCCGGGTTCGTGCCCTTGCCGTGGCTGCCCGGCGGCGACAGTGTGATGTCGAGCCGGCCGTCGTCGCTCCTTGCGCTGCCTTCGCGGCCGCCGGTGGTGCGGGTTTTACCGGTGTAGAGAACCTTGTCGATCTTGCTCATGATATTTCCTTTTAAAGTGATTACAGGTGGTCGACGGCGATGACGGCATCGGCGAAGGCGCGCGGGGCCTCCTGCGGCAGGTTGTGGCCGACGCCGCCCTTGATCAGTTCATGCTTGTACTTGCCGGTGAAACGCTTTGCGTACGCGGCCGGTTCCGGGTGCGGCGCGCCGTTGGCATCGCCTTCCAGCGTGATCGTCGGCACGGTGATGGCCGGGAAGGTCGCCAGGCGCTGTTCCAGTTTGTCGTACTTCGCTTCGCCCTGGACGAGGCCGAGGCGCCAGCGGTAGTTGAAGATCGTGATGGCGGCGTGGTCCGGGTTCTCCAGCGACGCGGCGCTGCGGTCGAACGTGCGGTCGTCGAACTGCCATTGCGGCGATGCCGTCTTCCAGATCAGCTTGGCGAAATCGTGGCGGTTCTTCGCGTAACCGGTGGCGCCGCGGTCGGTGGCGAAATAGAACTGGTACCACCACTGCAGCTCGGCGGCCGGCGGCAGCGGCTGCTTGCCGCTTTCCTGGCTGCCGATCAGGTAGCCGCTCACGGACACCAGCCCTTTGACACGTTCCGGCCACAACGCGGCCACGATGTCGGCGCTGCGCGCACCCCAGTCGTAGCCGGCCAGGATTGCCTTGTCGATCTTGAGCGCATCCATCAGGTCGACGACGTCCTGCGCCAGCGCGGCCGGTTCGCCGTTGCGCACGGCTTTCGGATCCAGGAAGCGGGTCGTGCCGTAGCCGCGCAGGTGGGGCACGATCACGCGGTAGCCGGCCTTCGTCAGCAGCGGCACGACGTCGACATAGCTGTGGATGTCGTACGGCCAGCCGTGCAGCAGGATCACGACGGGGCCGTTGGCCGGCCCGGCGTCGACATAGCCGACGTTCAGCACGCCCGCGTCGATCTGCTTGACGGACGAGAAGGCGTCGGCGGTCTGTGCGTGGGCCGGACCGACGGCGGCGATGGTGAAGGCGGCTGCGCCGAAGACGTTGCGCAGCGTGCGGGCGATGGACTGGTTCATGTCGATTCCTCCGGTAGTTGGGTCAGATGTTCTGCTGCCGTAAATTGCTTATCGCGATAATCATTATGTCGATAACTTTATCCGAGCGTTCCGCGTTTGGCAAGCGCGAAAACCATTATTTCGATAATTATTTTTGACACGATGCCCTGCCAGAAGACGAGCCGTCTAAAATGTCTTTTCGACAAAATTAAGGAGACAACAATGAAAGGTGTGGCGGTAGTCGCCGGTTGCCTGCTGGCCTGCGCGGCTCAGGCGGGCCAGGTGACGGACCCGGTGCGGGTCACGGGAGGGCAGGTCGTCGGCACGGCGGCCGACGGGGTGAACACGTTCCTGGGCGTTCCGTTCGCCGCACCGCCCGTCGGCCCGCTGCGCTGGCGCTCGCCGCAACCGGTCGTGTCGTGGCAGGGCGTGAAGCGCGCAGACGCCTACGCGCCGGCGTGCGCCCAGACGGCTGAATGGATCCCGGATCCGAAAAGCGAAGACTGCCTGTACCTGAACGTGTGGGCGCCAGCCGGCGCGCAGAAGCTCCCCGTCATCGTCTGGATCCACGGCGGCGGCTACTACGGCGGCACGGGCGCCCAGCCCGGTTATGACGGCGGCAACCTGGCCCGGCGCGGCGTCGTCGTCGTTACCATCAATTACCGCCTCGGGATCTTCGGCTTCTTCGCGCACCCCGAGCTGACGGCGGAGTCGCCGGACAAGGCGTCGGGCAACCAGGGCATGGAAGACCAGGTCGCGGCGCTGCGCTGGGTGAAGGACAATATCGCGGCCTTCGGCGGCGATCCGGCGCGCGTCACGATCATGGGCGAATCCGCGGGCGGCGAATCCGTCGCGGTGCTCGTCGCCTCGCCGCTGGCCAAGGGCCTGTTCCAGCGCGCGATCTCGCAAAGCGGCAACTTCGCCATGCCCATCGACGCCGGCGAGAACGCCTTGTTCGACCGCGCGGCCGCGGAAACCGCGGGCGTGGCGTTCGCCAACACCGTGGGCGCGAAAAGCCTGGCGGACTTGCGCGCGCTGCCCGTCGCCGCGCTGCAGAAGCCGGCGTGGGCGCCGCACCCCATCGTCGACGGCCACCTGCTGCGCGAAGACCTGACGACGACGTACCGCCACCACCGCCAGAACGACGTGCCCCTGCTCGCGGGCTGGAATGCGGAAGAGGGCAAGGATCTCGCACCGGAAATCCTCGGCACGGACCAGTTCACGGCCGCCGGCCACAAGGCGCTCGTGGCGAAGCTGCTGGGCCATGCGCCATCCGCCGCCGTGCTGGCGGCGTACCCGGGTGCGACGGATGCGGAGGCCAAGGCATCCATCGACAAGCTCACGACCGACTGGTGGGGCTGGCGCACGTGGTACTGGGCGTCGCTGCAGGCGCGCTACGGCAAGGCCAAACCCTACCTCTACTATTTCACGCACCGGCCGACCGAACCTTCGACCCCGTGCGGCTATGGCTGCGGGGCGGGACATGGCGCGGAGATCCAGTACGTGTTCGACCATCTTGGCCAGGATCCGCGGCCGTGGTCCGCGTACGACCGGCAGCTGGCCACGCGCCTGGCCGACACCTGGGCGAGCTTCGCGCGCACGGGGACGCCGAACGGCAAGGGCTTGCCCGACTGGCCCGCGTTCGACGGCAGGCCGGCGACCATCCTGCGCATCGGTGACGCGGCCGACCTGCAGGCGCGCGGCAAGCTGCCGGATTTTTCGTTGTTCGGGCAGCCGCCCAAACGCTGACTAAGCGCGTAGTTGCGAAGGGCTGAGCCCCAGCAGCCGGCGCATCCAGCGCGCCATGTGGCTCGGATGCGCAAAGCCGGCCTCCAGCGCGACTTCCGTGATGCTGTGCCGCCCCTCGAGCAGGCGCAGCCGCGCCCGTTCCACGCGTCGTTCGAGCACGAACCGGTGGACCGGCGTACCGGTCGCCTGCTTGAACAAGGCCTTGAAATGCGAAGGGCTGAACCCGGCGACGGCGGCCAGTTCGGCCAGCGTCAGGTCCTGGTCCAGGTGGGCGTCGACGTATTCGATGACGTGGCGCAGGCGCCAGGCGGGCAGTGCCCGTGCCGGCGCGGTCTTTCGTGGCGACTGCAGCGCGACGAGGCGTACGGCGAGCGCCGACGCGAGACTGTCGGCGAACAGCCTGCCGCCCGGGTGGGCGTCACGGTCCTCGGCCTGCATCATCCAGCCGATGCGCTCGATGTGCGGATCGCGGAGGTGGATCGCCGGTGCGAGGTCGAAGACGCGCGCGCCCGGTTCCATCTCCTCGGCCGTGGCGCGCAGGTGCGCGGGCGCGAGCCGCAGCAGCAGCGAGGTGGCCGGCCGGGACAGGGTCCAGCGGGTGCTCGAGCCGCCCGGCACGACGCAGAACTGGCCGTGCAGGCGCACGCCCGGCCGCTCGGCCTTGCCGGCCCGGTACGACACCGGCACCGGCGCGCCCAGGTGGAGGCATAGTACGTGGCGCTCGTCCACGGGCGAATCGAACCGGCCCGACGGCACCGGCGACGTCAGGACGTCGAGGAGCGGCAGCGGGGCGCTGGACGGGCTGGGGTAGCAGGCGGGGCGGTCGGTCATCGGATCCTCCGGTACGCGTCTCGTGAATGTACAGGAAATCATCCGTTCGTGTCCGTGGCCGGCCGCCGGTGCGCGCCGGGCCCGCACGACGTCGCTAGCATCCTTCATGTCCACATCATCGAAGGAGAGTCGACCATGAAACGCAGGGATTTCCTGTATGTGACCGCGGCAGCCGTCGTGGCCGGCCGTGCGCAGGCCGCGACGCCATCGGCCGTGGAGCGCTACCGCCAGGCGCGGCGCTACGCGGACCTGCCGTGCGGCCGCATCGCGTACGTCGAGCGGGGCGCGGGCAAGGCGGCGCTGTTCCTGCACGGGGCGCCATTGAACGGCTTTCAATGGCGGGGCGCGATCGACCGCCTGGCGCCGTACCGCCGCTGCATCGCGCCCGATTTCATGGGCCTCGGCTATTCGCAGGTCCCCGAGGGCCAGTCGGTGGCGCCCGCCGCCCAGGTGGAGATGCTGGCGGCGCTGCTGGATGCGCTGGGCGTCGGCCAGGCCGACATCGTCGCTTCCGACAGCGGCGGCGCGGTTGCGCAGATGTTCCTGGTCCGCTATCCGGCGCGGGTGCGCGCTATGCTCCTGACGAACTGCGACACGGAACCCAACAGCCCGCCGCCGATGATCCAGCCGGTGCTCGACATGGCCCGCGCCGGCACGCTGGCCGACGACACGGCGAAATGGCTGGCCGACGGGAACCTGGCGCGCGCGACGTTCGGCGCGGCCGTGTACCACGATCCGGCGCTGCTCACGGACGACATCATCGACTACTACGTGGCCCCGCTGGTGAGCACGCCCTTGCGGCGCAGGCAGTACCACGCGTTCCACAACGCGCTGGCGCCGAACCCGCTGGCGGGCATCGAGGCGGCACTCAGGCGCACCACGGTGCCGGTGAGGATGGTGTGGGGCGCCGGCGATGTCATTTTTCCTGTCGCGGATGCCGCTTACCTGGACCGTATTTTTCCCCGTTCGCAAGGTATTCGCCGCATTCCAAATGGAAAACTATTTTTTCAAGAGGAATTCCCTGATGTTATTGCGGAAGAGATATTGCATTTATGGGGTGCCGTTTGAATGAATTGATATTCCCGATTAATCGGAAATATCACAGATAATCAAATTTTCTTTAAGGTAAAATGATTTGCGCCTAGTAATAAGAATATACCCGTAATATGAATGCGCCATGGGTATTACGAATGCATATGTTTTATAAACCATCCGGGAATTACCCGTTTTAAATGTCGGAGTATTTAACAGTTATAGGATCTATATCAATACGGCTTTAAAAAAACCATTTTCTTTCAAATAGATATAGTTATTGGCACGAGAATTGCTATCACGTCGCACTGCATTCTTTGCACCTATAACGCTTATCCACTTGAAAGGACACTGAGATGAAATTAAAATTCGCGCTGGCCGCAGCCCTCGCATTCACCGCCCTCACCGGTACCGCACACGCCGGCGCCTTTATCAATGGCGGCTTCGAGGCTGGCAATGCGAATGGCTGGACCACTGGGGAAGGGTATCGCGGCGGTGTCGACAACCCGAGCCTGACGGCGGCCACGTTCCTGCCGGGCGGCAGCCTGTACGCGGGGCCGGCAACCCGTTCGGCCATCAACGCCGCAGGTACGGCCGACCCGTTGCTGGGCGCGTTGCTGGGCTCGACCGTCTATTCGGGTCAATATTCTTATCGCACGGAAGACACCACGATCGGCGGTAATGCGTCGGTCCTCAGCCAGAAGGTGACGAATTACACGGAATCGAACATCTTCTTCGCCTGGAAAGCCGTGCTGGAAAATGGCGGCCACGTCGACAATGAATCGGCCGAATTGCTGATCACGCTGACCGACGACACGACGGGCACTGTCCTGATCAACCGCGTCTACAATGCCGGCGATGGCGGCGGCGGCGTCGACAGCCGTTTCTCTGTCGACGGCGATCTGTTTTATACCTCGGCCTGGCAAATCGAACAGCTTGCGATCGATTCGTCGCTTTCGGGCCACGATTTCACGCTGTCGATCCTGGCGGCGGATTGCGAGCCGACCGGACATACGGGTTATGCCTATATCGATGGCTTTGGTGCCGTTATTCCGCCGGTGAATGTTCCGGAACCGGCATCGGCCGCGCTGATGCTGCTGGGTGCCGGCGCAATGCTGAAATCGCGTCGTCGCAAACAGGCTAAATAAACAGGAATTGAAATGAAAGCGCCACCTGCGGATGGCGCTTTTTTGAATCAGCCCGTCATGCGATACGGCGGTATCTCGTTCCCGCCGGCGCCGTCGTCAGAATTGCGGCAATTGCCGGAAGCCGTAGGCAGGAATGTCGGATGCCGCTCCCAGGCTGCAACGCCACGTACTCCATAACGTGCCATCGCGTTTTTCGACGATCGTGCAAGAGTCGCCGGCCCACACGTTACGTATGCCAGCGGCAACCTGAACCGGGCCGCCGCCAATGGTCGTGCCGTTGCCGAACTGGCCTTCGGAATTACTGCCGTGCGCCCAGAGCGTGCCGTCGGCTTTCAGCGCCATGATGTAGTCGACACCGGCAGACACCGCCACGTAGTCTTGTCCCAGGAGTAGTGGCACGTCGTCACCGCCGGCCAGTGCCCGGTGCGGCGCATTGCGGCCCCAGGCCCACAGTTCCCCGTTCCGCTTGATGCCGAACGTGGCGTCGTAGGCGGTGGCAACGCTGCGGAAATCGTAGCCGGTCTGTTGGGGAACGAAAGGGGTTGCCGACAGGTTTTCGCTCCACGACCATAACGACCCGTCCCCCCGCAGCGCGCCCGATGCGCCGGCGCTGCCGTAGGCGAGGTCGCTGAACCCTGCGCCGAACCGGTGCGGGGTCAATTGCATCTCGACGGAATTCGGCACCGGGCTGGAGCGGGAGCCCCATGCCCACAACGTACCGTCGCGTTTCAGGGCGGCGACCCGTTCGCCACCGGTGGTATGGCTGCCTTTGACGGCAACCTTGATGAAGTCCCGGCCGATCTGCACAGGCGTCGCGCTGCTCGTCACGCCACTGTCGGCGAATGCGCCATCGTTGCTCATCCCCCACGCCCACAATCCGCCGTCGGCGCTGATGGCGAGGCCGTAATGGTTGCCGACTTCGATATCGGTGACCTGTGCGGCCAGTTGCGTGCGCGTGATGGCCGTGCCGGCGGCCGGGGCCTTTGCCCACATCCACAAGGTGCCGTCCGTTTTCAGGACGGCCAGTTTTCCATTGATCTCGCCGACCTTGGCCACAGGCGTCAGGTAGTCGACGGCCCGGGTCGCAAGGCTCGTCGATGCACCGGCGGATGCATACAGCTGCAGCGCATGGCTACCCGTCGTGCCCGTTGGCGTACACGTGAATACCCGCCGGGTCTTGCTGCCGCCGGCTGCTTCGATGGCGCCGTCGCAGCCGTCCAGCTGGAAGCGCAGTCCGTCGTTCAGGTCGGTGCCGGACACTTCGAAATCGGTGGGCCGGTCCAGGATTGCCGTCGCCGGCGTGATGCTGGCGACGACCGCGACGGGCGCAGGCGGCGTCGGGCTCTGCGGTGCAGCGCTGCCGCCACCGCCGCCGCAGGCCGCAAGCGCGGACGACAACAGCAGGGTGGAAATGGCGGGGCGGGATGTTGCTGCTGTCATTCTTGTTTCGGCGAAAGAAACCGCGATCATACTGCGCCGTGTATCGCGACAGACTCTCGCTTTGTCACCGAGCACGGAAGCGCAAGAATTAATTGCCACTTATCACAACTGCGGTCATACTGCATCGGTTGAACTGGTCTGACCAGTTTCAACAAATAAGCGCTTTCCACGCCATATTTGTAAAAACCGGACCGACCAAATAGCGGTAGGGGCGATAGCGGGCGCTGAAGCTGTTCTTGGGTACATCAGATATTTCACCATTCTGGAGAAGAAATGACGATTTCCAAAAAGCAGTTTTGCCAGGCACTCTGGAGCACAGTCGTAATGTCCTGCGCCAGCGCGGGCGTCCACGCGCAAATCACGTCGCTCGGGGCGACAGGCTGGGCAGCCACCGGTACCAACAACCTGGGCGGGACCGGCACCACCGGCGGGAACGGCGCGGCGGCGGCCAAGATCTATACCGTGTCGACGCGTGCCGGCCTGATCCAGGCTTTGTACGGCAACACCGCCACGATCAAATCCGACGGGACGTTCAGCGGCACGCTCGACAAGAGCAAGAAGATCATCTACATCTCGGGCACCATCAGCCTGAACCAGAACGCGGCCGGTACCGAACTGACGGCCAACAACTACGTGACCTATGCCAACGCGGCCAGCAGTACCTGCGCCG
>CBIHOW010000152.1:0-8457 GCA_966211695.1 uncultured Massilia sp.
TAGCGCAGGAAATCGACGGCTTCGCGCACTTCCGCGATCGCGTTCGGCAGCGATTTACCCGCTTCGCGCACGGCCAGGGCCATCAGTTCACCGCGGTATTGCTCGAACAAATCGCCGACGCGGGCGATGATGTCGGCGCGGGCCGCATTGCCGACGCCTTCCCAGCCCGGCGCCGCGTCCACGGCGGCCTGCAGCGCGGTGTCGACGTCGGCGGTGGTCGCTTCCTTTACCTGGCCGACGATGTCCGCGGACTGCGCGGGATTCACGATGTTCAGCGCGCCGGTCGCTGCGACGGGACCGTCGACGAGCGGTTCGGCCACGTAATGGCGCGGCGTGCCGAGGTCGGCGGCCAGTTCGGCCAGCACGTGTTCATTGGCGAGATCGAGGCCGGCGGAGTTGCGGCGGCCGTCCGGGAACAGGTCCAGCGGCAGCGGGATGCGCGGGTGCGGCAGGCAGTGCGCGGCGCGCGCGGCTTCGAACGGATCGGTCAGCAGGGTGTCGATGGGTACGCTCTCGTCGACGATCTGGTTCACGAACGACGAATTCGCGCCGTTTTCCAGCAGGCGGCGCACGAGGTAGGCGAGCAGCGTCTCGTGCGAACCGACCGGGGCGTAGATGCGGCACGGCTTGTTCAGGTTGTCCTTGCCGACGACCTGGTCGTACAAGGTTTCTCCCATGCCGTGCAGGCACTGGAATTCGTAATTGCTGACGTTGTCGGCCTTCGCCCACGTGTAGATCACGGACAGCGAGTGCGCGTTGTGCGTGGCGAACTGGGCGTAGATGACGTCCGTGGCGGCCAGCAGCTTGCGCGCGCACGTGAGGTAAGACACGTCCGTGTAGATCTTGCGCGTGTACACAGGATAGCCGGGCAGGCCGTCGACCTGGGCGCGCTTGATTTCCGCATCCCAATACGCGCCCTTGACCAGGCGCACCATGAACTTGCGGCCGCTGCGGCGTGCCAGGTCGACGACGAAATCGATCACGAACGGGCAGCGCTTCTGGTACGCCTGCACGACCAAGCCGATGCCTTCGAAGCCGGCCAAAGATGGATCGAAAGCAAGCGCTTCCAGCATGTCCAGCGAGATTTCCAGGCGGTCCGCTTCCTCGGCGTCGATGTTGATGCCGATGTTGTATTCCTTGGCGAGCAGCACGAGCTTGCGCACGCGCGGCAGCAACTCTCCCATCACGCGGGCGTACTGTGCGCGGCTGTAGCGCGGATGCAGGGCCGACAGCTTGATCGAGATGCCCGGACCGTCCTTGATGCCGCGGCCATTGGAGGCCTTGCCGATCGCGTGGATGGCCGCTTCGTACGAGGCATAGTAATTGTCGGCATCGGATTCCGTCAGCGCCGCTTCGCCCAGCATGTCGTAGGAATAGCGGTAGCCGCGGGTCTCGTTTTCTACGCTGTTCTTCAAGGCTTCGGCGATGGTCTGGCCCGTGACGAACTGGTTGCCCAGCATGCGCATCGCAAGGTCGACGCCCTTGCGGATCAGCGGTTCGCCGCCCTTGGCGATCATGCGGGTCAGCGCGGCGCCGAGGCCCTTCTCGCTGCTGGACGACACGAGCTTGCCGGTGACGAGCAGGCCCCAGGTCGCGGCGTTCACGAACAGCGACGGCGATTCGCCCAGGTGCTTTTTCCAGTCGCCCTTGCTGATCTTGTCGGCGATCAGGCGGTCGGCCGTTTCCTTGTCGGGAATGCGCAGCAGCGCTTCGGCCAGGCACATCAGTGCGACGCCTTCTTCGGACGACAGCGAGAATTCGTGCATCAGCGCATCGACGCCCGACGAGCGCGTACGTTTTTCGCGCACGGCCGACACGAGGCGGTGCGCCAGCATGTAGGCGTCGGCGTTGGCGCAGGCACCCTGGGCCAGCAGCCATTCCACCGCGGCGGTCTCGTCACGGCGGTAGGCGGCGGTGATCGCGGCACGCAGCGGCGTCTGTTCGCGGCGGGTTTCGGCCTGCAGGGCGTCGAAAGGGACGTAGGTGGAAGCCGGGAAGGCGGCAATGTTCATGAACGGTCTGGAAAAAAGGATGAGGACGAGCACCGGCGGAACGCCGTACTGAAGTGCGGATCAATGATTCGATTGTAGAAGGAAATCTTCTGGATTAATTCTGTTTTTACAGAAGACTAGCAATAGATAGTTTTTGGTGAGAGAATTTCACCAAATAATATTTATAGTGGAGAGAGCACAGATGCTGGACAAGATCAGCAAGAAAATCCTGGCCGAACTGCAGAGCGACGGGCGTATCAGCAACGTCGAGCTCGCGGCACGGGTCAACCTGTCGCCCGCCGCCTGCCTCGAACGGGTCCGCAAGCTGCACGAGTCCGGCTACATCATGGGCTATACGGCCCAGTTGAACCCGCAGCTGCTGGACGTGTCGCTGCTGGTGTTCATCGAAGTGGTGCTGGACCGCACGACGCCGGAAGTCTTCGACGCGTTCAAGCAGAGCGTGCAGCTGATTCCCGAAGTGCTCGAATGCCACATGGTGGCCGGCGGCTTCGATTACCTCGTCAAGGCGCGCGTGAAAGATATGGCAGCTTACCGCGAATTCCTCGGCAAGACACTGCTGCAGAAAGGCGTGCGCGAGACGCACACGTATGCGGTGATGGAAGAGGTCAAGAATACGACCAAGCTGCCCATCAAATAAGCAGCTTCGTCGCGGCCCTCAATCCGGCAGATAGGGTGCGGGGTCCACCAGCTCCATGCCAGGGATTTCCTCGATGCAGTGCCTGAGGAACGGCACGTGACCCAGTCCATAGAACACGACGGCGCGGTCCCCGGGCTTCAGGGCTTGCGCGAGGCGCGCGCAAATGCCGTAATTGCGCGCCGCCCACGCCGCATTCAGGGCCACTCCCGGTTGCTCGTCGGCGCGGCCGTAACGCAACATGTCCCAGTAAATTGCATCGGACTGTCGTAGGACGGCGGGCGAGTTGATCCACTTCAGCACGCCGCCTATCGATCGGGTCTGTTGTCGTTCCGAGATCGACTGCATCAGGGACGCTATCTGTTTTTGGCTGTCGGCGAGCCGTCCCGACATGTTGTTCGCGGTCGCCCAGGTGCTCAGCGGCTCATAGGGGAACGTCCCGTCGACGTCGATACCGTGGACTTGTGCAAGACCGAGCGCGCTCGCAAGCCGAAAGCCCAGCTGTGACCCCTCGTTGCTGGAAGCCCGGGCGCCTTTCAGATACGCCGCGTAGCCGTCGCGCGCAGATGCCGCATACCATTCGATGGCAACGACGTTCGGCGCGAACCGGGACAGCCCGCCGACGATGGCCTGCAACTCGGCCTGGCGGGCCGGCGTCTGCATGTCGGCGGCTTGCGCGTTGTGCAGATCCTTGCCAGGGTTGGCAAAGTGATAGGTTCCTACCAGCATCACGCGTATCGGTGGATCCGCGGCCAGCGCCGGTGCTGTCGCCAGCATGAACCAGCCTGCGAGTATCGCGAAACGTTTCATATGAGCTTGAGCAGGTTGAGCTCTTCAGGCAATCTTTTCCATCTTTTCCGACGCTTCCGACTTCTGCGGCAGCATCTTTTGCGCCGTGGCGGACAGGCTTTCCAGGTTCTTGCGCAGCCAGCGGTGCGCAGGGCTGCGGCCGTCGCGTTCGTGCCACAGCATGTCCAGGTGCACGGCCGGCAGCTGGAATGGCAGCTCGCGCCAGATCAATTGTTCAGCCGCACCGGTCGAGGCGATCAGGTGCTTCGGCAGCACCGTCACGAGGTCCGAGTTCGCGACCACGCGGCCGGCCGTGAAGAACTGGTTCACGGTCAGCAGGATGCGCCGCTCGCGGCCGATCTGCGCCAGCGCTTCGTCGACGAGGCCGTGGGCGCGGCCGGAGAAGCTCACGAGCAGGTGGTTCGCCTTGCAATAATCGTCGAGGGACAGCGTGCCCTGCGCCAGCGGGTGATTCTTGCGCATCACGACCACGTATTCGCCCGAATACAGGCGCTCGTGGCGGATCGGCGAGCCCGTTTCGTACGACAGCTGGGCCGCGACGCCGGGGAAGAAGCCGACGGCCAGGTCGATGTCGCCGCGCAGCAGCATCGGCCGCGGTTCGCGCGTGGTCAGCGGTACCATGCGGATGTTGACGCCCGGCGCCTCTTTTTCGATCGACCGCACGAGGGACGGCAGCCACAGGGCGGCAGTGGCGTCGGCCATCGCCATGCGGAACGTCGCCTGGGCCTTGGAAACATCGAAGGTTTCCGGCATCACGGCCGCTTCCAGCGCGGCCAGTGCCTGGCGCACGGCGGGCCACAGCGCTTCCGCGCGCGGCGTCGGTTTCACACCGTAGGCGGTGCGGATCAGCAGCTCGTCGCCGAGGCTTTCGCGCAGGCGTTTGATGGCGTTCGAGACGGCCGGCTGGGTCATCGCGAGGTGACCGGCGGCGCGTGTCAGGTTTTGCTCGGTCATGACGGCGTCGAAGACGCGGAGCAGGTTCAGATCAAGCGTGAGGAAGCTCATGGGACTCCGTTCAGGACTGGCAGTAAATGGTTTGTCGGTACGGTAAGTGTACCCGATTTCCATTCACGATCAATATAATAGCTATTACTAAGTGTAATTAGATTTATATGTTGCGTTGCACTATAGTGACATCGAACGAATAGATCAGCTTGCCACTTAGACTCACCATGTCCTTCTCTGACGCCCTTTTCCAGACCCCGGTGCTGGCTCTGCCCTTCACCCAACTGCTTCTGTGCATGGTCCAGCTGACCCTGCTGGGCGGCGTCCTGATGTTCTTTCGCCCGCTGCTGGTCGGCATCGTACGCGCACTGGTGCTGGTGGTACGCCCCCGTCCCACGAAGGACGAACTGGCGGCACGCAGGCAGCGCGCACAGGCCGCAGCGGTGGGATCGCACTGATCCTTACAGTCTAGTCTACACAGCTTCTTCCTCGAAAGCGGCGTCCGGATAACCGGGCGCCGCTTTTTTTTTCGCCCTGTTTCTCACCCCTCGCGGGTAACTCCTGGTCGCTCGGGTTGTCAGGCCATTTTTTGCCGATTTCATTTAACAATTTGTAGATAATCTAAAGGTATATCAAAAAATCGATGATCCATTAAATGATGAGATAGGGAGAAATTGAAAGATGATAGCCGTCTGTTGATGAAATATGGAGAATTTCGCCGATTTGGAGCCATGGCACGTATTTGGTGCATCATAACGATGAGATAGAGATCATATCGACGTCGTTATCAACGATATCAATGCAAAATATCGGAAGTTCACGGTTGGTCATGTGGTATGGATGAGTTAAGGTAATCTTCGGTTTGGTCGAACGGATGAGCCGCCAGTGGCGTCGCCAGGCCGGCTGGGCGCCCGCCTCATCCAAAAATCCGGGCCGAGCGCAGTCAAAAAAACGAGGGCGAAAAAAAACGCGGCCGCCGGTTGCCCGGGGCCGCGTTTTGGGGAAAACGGGGGCGTTACTTGGCGTCGCCCAGCAGCGCCGGCTTGAGCGAGCGGTCGACGGGTTTGTCGCCCAGCCAGATGCGCAGGATTGCGTTGTAGAAGTTGATGTCCGGGATAGGCCCGCCCAGTTTCTTGCCATTCAGCTCGGCCTGGGTGCCGGTGCCCGGGATCCAGTCCAGGTGCAGCACGTCGCCCTTCTTGAGGCCGTCGACGGAGGCGAACAGCTCGCCCATCTTGCTGATCTGGGCCACGATGCGCTGTTTTTCCGCCTTGTCGATGTTTTCGTTCAGGCCATCCATGAAAGCCTTGCCGAAATCCTCGGACGAGATGTCGCGCGCCATTTGCAGGGTCACGCGGCGCGGGCCCTCTTCCTTCAGGATCTCGGCCGTGTTGTTCTTCTTCTCGGGCAGGTACAGGCCCGCCGCGTAGACCTTGACGATGAATTTGGTGCGCATGCCGGCGCCGTTCAGCTTCAGGTCCTTGCCGGCGACCTTCGTCATGTCTTCGAACTTGTAGCCGCTCACGTCGACGACGGCGGCAACGGCCGGCAGGCTGGCGGCGAGGGTCAGGATGGCACCGGCCAGCAGGCCCTTGATGGCAAATGTACGGGTAGTCATGGTTGTCTCCTTGGTGGGAAAGCTATCGTTGTGAAAATCGGTGACCACGGTTCAGGCCGCGGCCAGTGCCCGGGTGGCATGGGCATTCTGCAGCTTGAACACGCTGACGGCGCGTGCCAGGCGCTGCGCCTGTTCCTGCATCGACGCGGCGGCAGCGGCGGCCTGCTCGACGAGCGCCGCATTCTGCTGGGTCGTTTCATCCATCGCGACGATCGTCCGGCTGACCTGGGCGATGCCGGCGCTCTGCTCGAGGCTGGCAGCACTGATTTCACCCATGATGTCGGTGACGCGGCGCACGCTTTCGACGACCTCTTCCATCGTGACGCCAGCCTGCTCGACGAGCGTGCTGCCTTCCTGGACTTTACCCACGGAATCGCCGATCAGCAGCTTGATTTCCTTGGCGGCGGCGGCCGAGCGTTGTGCCAGGCTGCGCACTTCGGATGCCACGACGGCAAAGCCGCGTCCCTGCTCGCCCGCGCGTGCGGCCTCGACCGCCGCATTCAGGGCGAGGATGTTCGTCTGGAAGGCGATACCGTCGATCACACCGATAATGTCGACGATTTTCTTCGACGACGCCGTGATCGATGCCATCGTTTCGATGACGTGCGCGACGACGGAACCGCCGCGTGCCGCCACTTCCGACGCCTGGGCCGCCAGTTGATTCGCCTGGCGCGCGTTGTCCGCATTCTGCTGGACGGTGCCGGTCAGCGCGCGCATCGAGCTCGACGTTTGCCCCAGGGACATGGCCTGGGATTCCGTGCGCGTCGACAGGTCCTGGTTGCCGCTGGCGATCTCACCGGACGCGCAGGACATCGATTCGGTACTCGTGCGCACTTCGCCGACGATGCGGATCAGGCTGGCGTTCATGTGGCGCAGCGCTTCCATCATCTGGCCCGCCTCGTCGCGGCTGTCGACGGCGATGTCGCTCGTGAGATCGCCGTCGGCGACGCGGCGCGCGATCTCGACCACCTGGCCCAGCGGACGGGTGATGCTGCGCGTGGCCAGCCAGGCGACCCCCAGCGACAGCCCGGCCGCGATCGTCGTCAGCGCCAGGATCAGCATCTCCGTGCGCTGCGTGACGGCGGCCGTGTCATCGCCGGCCTGGTGCATCGCCGCGTTCTGCCAGGCGACGAATTTGTCCAGTTGCTCGAAGTAGCGCGTCTGCTGGGGACGCAGCGAGAACATGAATTTCATCATCGCCTCGTCCTTCCGGTCTTCGTTGACGAGCTTGATGAACGCCGTCTGCGCCGGCAGGAATTTGTTCTGGATGGCAGCCAGCGCCTTCAGGATATCGGCGGCCTCGGCATCGCCCGTGCTCCTGGCCAGTTCGGCGACCTGGGCCGTGGCGCCGGCGCTTCTCGCTTCCGTGTTTGCCAGTTCCTTCTTGATCTGGTCCGGGTCGGTCATGATGAGGACGTTGAGCATGCTGCGCGTCGCTTCGCTTACGTCTTCCTTGATGTGGTTGGCCGCGACGGTGTTCGCGTAGCGCACGTTGACCAGCGTATCCATTTCCTTGTTCAGGCTGGCAATCCTGACATACGACAGCCCCGCCAGCAGCATCAGCAAGGCAATCACGACCCCGAACCCGATGGCCAGACGCTGGCCGATACTCATGTTTCTAATCATTATTGTGAGTCTCCCCGTCCGAAAAAAGAATGGGCGTGCTAATTTTGCAAGATAAATATAGCACCCATGTGTCGGCAAAAATTAGAGACTCAGAACTATTTCAATGCTGCACGCACACAGTGTTGGGTTTTGGAACAAGCACGACACGTCGTCACGACTTGTGGATGCCCGCCTGGCCGTACGGTTCGTCGTGCGTGCGTTCGATCTCCGTCAGCACGGCCTTGGGATCCGCCGGCTGGGCCAGTTCGGCCGCTTCGCGATCTTCTGTATTGCGCACGTTCGGCATGTCGCGTCTCAGCTCTTCCAGCATCTGGATGATCTTGCTGGATTTTTCTTCCGTCAGCAGATTCACCTGAAGATCGAGGTGGGCGTGGTGGTCGGCCAGCGTGGACATGCGGTTCTGGCGGATCAGCACGGTGGTCGAAATGATGAAGGCGTTCAGGCCGATGACGCCCTGCAGCCAGAAGAACGGCGGCTCGTCGATCTGCTCCCAGCCGAAATCTTCCGCCAGCAGGTTGGCCGCGATCCAGCCGACGATGAACAGGATGTTCGCCGCCACATAACCGGGGCTGCCGAGGAACAGCGCCACCTTTTCCACGATGCGCTGGGTGGTCGATACCCGCTCCTCGTGCCGCGCATAGAACTCGGCGACGGTGTCGATGTTGTCGCTCACCGAGGAGGGCAAACGGGCTCGGGAATCGGGATCGTCGCTCATGAATCGAGCATAGCACGGGCGTCCGGATCGCCGCGGACGCGAAAAAAAAAGGTTCATCGCGTCTTACCGGGGAACGCATCCTTGATTTTTAGGAAGA
>CBIHOW010000153.1:0-8231 GCA_966211695.1 uncultured Massilia sp.
GCGGCATCGACCACGGACAGCAGCTTGGCGCGCCACGGATCGGGATGGCCGGCCGGCGCCGGGCCGATCGGCTGGAAGCGGCAGCGCACCATCACCCCTTTCGGGCTGGAGGTATCGACCATGAGCGGCAGCGCCTGCACCGTGCCGCTGGCGCCCAGGCGCTTGCCGAACAGGTGGACACCGGCGGTGCCGGACGCGCCCAGGTGGCCGGAGAACCGCCGGTCGCTGCCGATGAACAACTGCCCGTGGTTGGCCGACGAGCCGCCGTTGATCATCGCCATGCGGCCTCGCATCATCTTGACGTCCGGACCGGCCAGCACGAAGGGAACGAACGGGAGATGCTTGATCCCGGGGAGGTTGAGCGCTTGCGTCACGTTGAAGTTGATGCCGTACTGGCCGCCGTTGGACAAGCGCACGTCGTACGTCATGCGCGGCTCGGTGATCACGCGCCTGAAGTTCTGGAGCACGGTTTGCGGGGTGGAGGTGTCGAGCGGCACTTCGCCATCGTGTTCCAGCGTGGCCAGCTGGTCGGCACCGGCGTGCAGGGCGGCGGCTTCGGCGCTGTCCGGTTCGCACTGCGCGATCCACTGGCGCAGGGTCGCCACGTCGAGCTGCGCGCCGCCGCGCGGGCGCAGCAAGGAGCGGGTCCCCTTCAGCTCCCGGTAGGTGGGGCTCATCTTGACCTCGGCCACGCTGACGCCGGCCAGCTCGGCGGCGCGCGCGGCGATGCGCTTGCGCATGGAGGGCGTGACGGTGGTCGTGTCGCGCCAGCCCTTCTGCGCGGTACGCGTGTACCACTGCTCGAGCGTGGCACCCTTGAGCGCATCGCTGATGCGTCCGGCGAGCGGGGCCGTGCCGCGCGCCTGCGCCCGTTCCACCAGCACGTCGCCCAGGTCCTGGATGACCTTGACCTTGGCGAAGTCCTCGTCCGGCTGGCGCAGGCTGGCCCCGCCGGTGCCCATGGCGAGGGCCGACATGGGCGACTTGTTGAAGCCGAACGTGCGCCGCAGGGCCGCCAGCGTGCCGGGGTTGCTGGCGCGCCTCGCATAGCGCGACAGCTTGAACATGCGCTGCTGGGCCCGTGCCAGCGGGGTGCCCGGCCCCTCCTCCGTGAAGCCGCACCGCCACGAGAAATAGGCGTTCTTGAGATGGCGTTCGGGTTCGGCTTCCGGATTGGCCGCCAGCTGCTCCGCGGCCAGGAAGGCCTTGGCCGCCAGGCTGACGTTGCCCTTCATCGGCGCCGGCGGCGCCTGCGACGGCGTGCCGTGCGGCCGGTCGTGCGGCGCCAGCGCCGCCACGGCGATCCGGCGGACGTCGGCCAGGCTGGACGGACGCGGCGCGCCCTCGGGCAAGGCATCGATCAGGGCGTTGGCGGCCGTGAAGGCGAGGCGCTGGGCATTGTCGCGCATGGCCGCGCCGAGCGCGGTGTCGTCGGGCCGCGGGCGGTCCAGCGCGCACAAGGCGTTCAGCGTCGAATGGCCCAGCGCCGTGGCGGACAGGCGGCGCGCCAGCTCGAACGCGCCATGCTCGACGGCCAGCGGACTGGGGGCGGCCACCAGGCCGTCCAGCGCACCGCGCGCGGCGGCCGCGTCGGTGCCGAAGGCCTGGGACATGCGCCGCAGCACCAGTTCCTGGCGCCCGACCGCCTCGGCCGCCACGTCGGCGCCGGCATCGGCTGGCGCGGCCAGGTAGGCGCGCAGGTCGGCCGCGATCCGGGCCGGCAGTTCATGGCTGTCGCCCGCGCCGGCGCGATTGAACAGGCGCGCGGCCACCGCCTCGGTGCCGCCCGGTTCGACGATGGGCGTGTCCGGCGCCACCCGCACCGAGCCGGTCTCGGCCGCGCCGCCGACGGTCCGGGCGACGTTGCGGCCGTGCCGCAGGGCCGCCGCCTGGGTGGTGGCGCGCGGGTCCGGCTTGTGCGCTTCGTCGGGCGCGAGGCCCAGCTTGGCGCGCGCGGTCATGGGGCGCGCCTTGGTGACGCTGCCGAGCAGGGAGCTCGACGTGGTCATCGGGCGCGGGGCCAGCGTGCGCTTGATGGCCGCGATCCAGCCGTCGTTCTGGCGGGTGCGCGAGGGCCGGGTCGGTTCCTGCCGCGCGGGCTGCGCCGGCGTTGCGTGCTGGTCGGCGATCTCATGGATATCGGATGAGCTGGCGCCGGAAAGTCGGGTCGGGGATGGCATAGGCGTCTCTACGAAAGTGGGTAGCGCGGGCCCTGGGCAGGCTTGCCGAGGTTGGCCAAGTATCGGTGGGCGCCGCGCACCGGCTGCAGGCTCGCGGCGAACTGCCGTGTCCGCCAGCGAAGCGTGGCGCGCGCCCGGCCGGCGCTTCGCTGAGGGGGGCTCCGCTTCGCTGGCGGCGCCGTGCGCGCGATAGCGTCTTATTAAGCTTTCCCGGCACCTCGCGGCATTCGTCCGGAGGCCCCATCACTCTTACTTAAGGAAACCAGATGACACGCGTTAACCAGACACCCTCGCATTCGGCCGTGCCGACGCCGGACTCGGCAGGACACCACGCTTCCACCTCGCAAACGCCGCGCGCGTCGCGCAGCAAGGGCGGCTCGCCGCTGGCTTCGCCGGGCGGTCCGGGCACCTCGGCGCCGAAATCGTCCGCCAATGGCGGCAACCGGATCCGGGTCGCGACGACCCGCATTTTCGACGACCTGAGCGCATCGGTGACGGTGGCCGACCTGCCGAAGCAGGCCGAAGGCGCGCACGCCGGCTCCCCGCGCAAGACCGGCGAACTGGTCGGCGCCGTGACCACCACGCTCGACAAGATGAAGCAGGGCGACGTGCACAACCGCCTGCCCGCCGCGCTGGCCAGCAACCTGACGACCGGCCACTGGATGTCGGACTCGCACTTCCACCCCACCAACTACACCCAGCAGGGCATGACGCCGCGCGAAATGCTCAAGATGATGGACCAGGTGGGTATCCACCGCTCGGTGATGTCGCCGATTCCGACCGACGTCATGCCGTGCGGCGATCACGGCGATCACAACCACATCCCGGCCGAGTCGTACTACGTGCCGGCGCAGTTTGCCAACATCAAACCGCATGAATTGACGGCCGAGGTCGAGCAGACCATCAAGGGCAGCGCCCACCTGATGCTGAACCAGCAGGTCGATGCGGACACCGCGCTGTTCATGAATATTTCCAAGCTGAGCCAGGCCGAGCGCGACCGCCTCGATCCGATGGTCACCGGCCTGCACCTGGGTTCGCCGTTGAGCCCCCAGGCGCTGCTGTTCAAGCTGGCCACGCACCCGGGCATGTTCACCGGCGTGGGCGAGGTGACGATTCACAAGGAACTGGTGCAGAGCCAGTACGAAGGCGCGCGCCAGGCCAACCTGACCGACAACGTACAATCGTTCAAGAACCTGGTGGCCACGGCCGGCGTGGTCGGCATGCCGGTGGTGCTGCACTGCGACGTCGACTCGACCGCCAACCAGCGCGCCAACGGCCGTGGCCAGCCGGAGCACCTGGACAACCTGAAACAGCTGTTCGCCTCGCCCGAAACGCGCAATACGACCATCATCTGGGCGCACTGCGGCGGCGTCGGACGCTTCGTCCAGAAGCCGGTCGACCACGCCAACAACCTGCGCACGATCCTGTCGAATCCGGAAATGAAGCACATCAACATCGACATCTCGTGGTCGCGCGTGGCGCGCCAGATCGTGCTCAAGACCGATGCCGACGGCAAGGAAGTGCCGGATCACGAATCGATCCAGGCCTGGGCGCAGCTGATCAACGACCATCCCGACCGCTTCCTGTTCGGCTCGGACGCGCTCAATCCGCAGGAAAAGGCGACCTGGGAAGAGACCGGGGTGCTCTACAAGCCCCTGCTGGACAAGTTGACGCCCGAAGCGCGGATCGCCGTCAAGACCGGCAACTACGAGCGCCTGCTGGTCGATGCGCGCCCGAAGGTGCGCGCGTTCGAGCAGCACGTGCTCACGCCGGAATTCGTCGAGCAGCGCCTGCGCGCGTCGGGCGACACCCGCGTCAATGCCGGGCCCCACATCAATCCGGAGGCCTTGCGCGCGGCGCGCGATGCGGCGTACGCCAGCGCGGGCGTGGATGTGAACGGAAAACGGCTCGCCGCCCCCGCGTCGCCGCGTCCGAAGGAGACGCCGGCCCAGGTCAAGGCGCATCTGGAAAAGATCAAGGCCCAGCAGGATGCGCGGGTCGCGGCGCTGACGGCCCCGGCCAATAAATCCGGCCCGAGCCGCCTGAGCCGGATGTTCGGCGCCAAGTAAGAACCACGCCGACATGAGGATCAGCACGATGCAGTTTCCGGAAGCACCGAAGCCGGCCAGGCGTATCTGCCTGCTCGGCGACAACGCCCTCCTCGCCCGCGACACCGCGCTGCAGTTGCGCGCGGCCGGCTTCGACGTGGCGGTGGCGACGCAGATCGACCAGCTCGCCGCGCAGGAAGGCCTGTCCTGCATCGTCGTGGCCCCGGCCGGCCGCGGCAGCCGCTTCAGCGATCCGGCCTGCGCCGCGGCCGTCCGCGCGCAGTGCGCGGCGCCGGTGCCGATCCTGTGGCTCGCGCCCCTGGACAAGTTCGAGGTGCGCCTGGCGGCCGCCCGCGCGGGCGTGGATGCATTCCTGGCCAGGCCGCTGGAGATCGACGCCCTCAAGGCGCGCATCGAGACGCTGGTCCAGCGCATGAACCAGCCGCCCTGCCGGGTGCTGGTGGTCGCCAGCGACGCCGTCCGCCTCGACGGGATCGAAGGGGCGCTGGCGCGGGCCGGGATGGAAGCGCTGCGCCTGCACAAGCCGCTCGAGCTCTTCGCCACCCTCAGCCGGCACCATCCGGACGCCATCGTGATCGACGTCGACACGCCCGGCTGCAACGGGGTCGACCTGGCCATGCTGATCCGGCAGGATCCGGCCTTCCTCGACCTGCCCGTGCTCGTGCTGTCGGACGACGGGGATCCCGCGGCGCGGGGGCGCGCCGTGACGGCCGGCGTGGACGACTTCCTGGCGCCGCCGGGCCCGCGCGCGGACCTGGCGCTCGCGGTCACGATGCGCGTCGAGCGCTCGCGCGCGCTGCGCAGCCTGATCATGCGCGACGGCATGACCGGACTGTACAACCACGTCTCGATCAAGGAACAACTGCTGCGCGAAATGGCGCGCAGCAAGCGCGAAGGCAATCCCCTGGCGCTCGCCATGGTCGACCTGGATTACTTCAAGAAGATCAACGACACCTACGGCCACCAGGTCGGCGACCACGTCATCCGCGCCATCGCCCACCTCCTGCAGCAACGCCTGCGCCACGGCGACCTGATCGGCCGTTACGGCGGCGAGGAATTCGCCGTAATCATGCCGGGTACGAGCGCGGCGGCGGCGGCTCGCGTGCTCGACGACATCCGCGCACTGTTCGCCACACTGAGCCTCAAGGCGGACGAGACGGTCTTCCACGCCACCTTTTCCGCCGGCGTGGCGGACCTGGACACCGCCGGCGGCTTCGCCGAGCCGGCCGACCTGTTCCGCCTGGCCGACGAGGCCTTGTACGAGGCCAAGCACGCGGGCCGCAACCGCGTCGCGCTGGCACGCGCGGACGGCGGCCGCGACTAAGTTCAGCGCATGCTGCGCAGCATGTCGTGCAGCTCGAGGCGGTTGTAGGCCGCGCGCATGGCGTCGCGCGCAGCGACGATGTTCTGCGACACCAGCTGGACCAGCACGTCGTTCAGGCTGCGCGACATGGTGTCTTCCCGGCGCCGCAGGACGTCCTCGAGCTGGTGCACCTTGGCCGGATCGGCGATGAAGCGCGCCAGCTGCTGATTCTGGTTGAAGAGGATTTCGTGGGCCAGCACGACGGCGTCGCCCTGCTCGTTCGGCACCAGGCTCTGGAAAATCACGCCGACCAGCGAGCGCGCCAGGCCGGCCGCGCGCAGGCCGCGCTGCTCGGCCGGGAAAAAGGCCAGCAGCCGGGAGAGCGCGCTGACCGCGCTGTTGGTATGCATCGTCGCCAGCACCAGGTGTCCCGATTCGCCCGCGTGCAGGACCGTCTCGGCGGTGTCGAAATCGCGGATCTCGCCGACCATGAGCACGTCCGGCTTCTGGCGCAACGCTTCGCGCAGGCCGGCGGAAAAGGTCGCCGTGTCGGTCGGCACTTCTTTTTGCGAGATGATCGACTGCTTGCGCTGCAGCCGGTACTCGATCGGTTCCTCGATGGTGACGATGTGGGCGCTGCGCGTGGCGTTGATATGCTCCAGCATCGAGGCGATCGTCGTCGACTTGCCCGAGCCGGTGGGACCGGTGACCATGATGATGCCGCGGGTCGCCTCGACCATCACCCGGGTGTGGGGCGGCAGTCCGGTCTGCGCCAGCGGGATCGGGCGCAACGGCAGGCGCCGGATCGACACCGTGACCTTGGCGCCGCCCGCGGAACGGTAGACGTTGCAGCGCAGCCGGTAGTCGGTCAGCGCGAACGGCTGGTCGATGGCGCGGCCGGCGATCTTGTCCTTCCAGTGCTCGTCGATCGCACCGAGCACCGGCGCCATGTCCTCGAGCGTGACGGGTTCGGCGCCGGCCTGGCGCCAGCCGCGCGGCGTCTTGATCATCACGGGCATGTCCTGTTCCAGGTGAATGTCCGAAAAGCTCTGGTCGGAATTCACCAGGGTCACCAGTTCGTCCAGCAGGTCGCGGACAAGGCTGAATGTGTGGGGCATTGCTAGCCGGCGAGGTACATGGGGCGGTACACGGCGGCGATGGTCTCGGCCGGGTGGCCATAGTTCCAGCGCAGTTCGGTGCCGGCCGCCACGTCTTCGGCGGCGAAGAACGCGCCGATCGAAAAGCGCCGGCCGCCTTCCGCGATGACGTGGAAGCGCACCACCTTCATGTTGTAGCCTGCCGTGGCCTGGGCCACCGGCAGGCCGCCGGCGTCGTAGTCGAGCCGGGTATTGGCCATCGCGAGGATGTTCTCGCCGTCGACGAACGCGACATTCTCGCCCGACACGGCGGACAGGATGAACGCATCGTCGGCGCACGCGAAGTACATGGCCGGCGTCAGCAGCTGGCCGCCGTACACGCCCAGGCATTCGCCGTAGCGCAGGTTACGCGCCGCGAACACGCCGAGCTGTCCCACCAGCACGCGCTCGCGCGGATCGGCGAGATCGGCGGCCGTGATGGTGCGGCAGACCAGCCGGTCATGGTAGAGGGCGCCCAGCGCCGCCGCGCCCGCGTCGGGATCGAGGAACGGCAGCACCGCCTCGCGGCGCGGATCGTCGCACGCGCCGAACTTGTCCGGCCCGTCCGACACGGCGACGATGTGCAGGGGCCTATGCGTCGCGTCGCGGAACGGGTAGCGCCCGTCGAGCAGCCGCGAATACGGCAGCCGCACGATCGGGCGGCGCTGCTTGAAGCGCTCGAACACGGCGGTCAGGTGGGCCAGGGCCTGGGCCTCCGCCTGCGCGTCGCCGGCCAGCGTGTCGACGATGTGGTCCTTGAGGGCCGGCACGCGGTCGAATATCGCGTCGTGCGCCGCCGTGCCGGGCAGGCGTTCGGCCTGCGCCAGGCTGGTGTCGATGCTCTCGATGAGGGATTGCACGCGGGGGTCGGTCGATGCGGTCATGGGGTCTCTCGCTGTTTCGGGTGGGCCGAGCCGGGTCGGCAGTGGCGCCACGATAGCCCCGCCGGCGGGCGGACGGCCGCGTCGATGCGAAGCGCGGCGCCGGGAATGCGAAACTTCGCTGGCGGCGCGGCCGGATCGCGTCCCCGCCGCGCCCGGCACGCGCGCTTGCCTATGCTGGACGTACCGACCAACCACCCGAGGTCCCCATGCCACAAACCCGCATCACAAATTATTTTCGACCGGTGAACGACCCGGGCCCGTCGTCCCCGGCACCGGCCCCCGCGTCCACCCGCGCGCCGCGTCCCGCCCGCAACGGATCCGTGGCGCCGGAACTGCAGGCGCGCGCGCCGCGTCCCTATTCGACGCCGACGCTGAACCGCGACCACGCGCGCGTCGACCTGGGCACGAAATTCGCGGCGTTCTCGGAACGCATGCGGCGCGACCAGGCGCCGCCCGCGCCGGCGTACGTCCTCAGTCACACGAGGCAGCTCGCGCCTGCGGCCGGGCCCTCGACGGCCACGCCGCAGCAGCCGCTGTACGTCCTCAGTCACATGACGCAGCCCACGCCGGCACCGACGGCCACGCCTGCGCCGGCCGCGCCGCAGCAGCCGCTGTACGTCCTCAGTCACATGTCGCAGCCCGCGCCGACACCGCCAGCC
>CBIHOW010000154.1:0-8167 GCA_966211695.1 uncultured Massilia sp.
GACGGATGCGGCGAAGCTGACGGAGACCGCGCAGCTGCAGGGCCCGCAGGCCGCGGCGGACCACGGGACGTATAAAGTCTGGCAGAAGACGGATACCGTGGGCGGCCCCGCCGGCAAATACCTCGTGCGCGCCGACGGTTCGCTTGCCTACCTCGTCGACCCGGGCATCAACGGCCAGTTCCACACGCGGCCGGACGGCACGGAAGTGAAAAAATTCGATGCACCGAAGGCCGTGCTGATGTCGTACATCATCAAGGGCATCCTCGACCACCAGCTGCCGTGGACCCTCGTGCTGTTCGGCGTGATGGTGGCCGTCGTGCTGGAGATGTCCGGCGTCGCGTCGCTCGCGTTCACGGTGGGCGTGTACCTGCCGCTCGTGTCCACGTTGCCGATCGCGATCGGCGGCATCATCCGCTGGCTGGTCGACCGCCGCAACAACGGGTTGCCGCAATACCAGGGCCTGAACGAGGACGAACTGCAGGCCGCGGGCGACCGCAGCTCCGGCACCTTGCTGGCTTCCGGCTACATCGCGGGCGGCGCGCTGGCGGGCATCATCATCGCCATCACGGCGGGCGTCATGACGGACTTCGACGATGCGATGAGCAAATGGGCCGAGGCCGCGAATCCGTTCTTCGCGGGCGCCAGCGCGGACGTGCTGTCGATCCTGCCGTATGCGGCGATCTGCGTGCTGCTGTACGTCGTCGGCCGGGAGAAGCCCACGAAATAATCACGCGATCGTCGCCTTCATCGATTCCATCTCCGCGAGGATCCAGTCGCGGAAATGCTGGACCTTCGTCATCGCCTCCTTGTGCGGATTGACGAGCAGCCGATACCCATAGCCGAACGGCGCGCTCTTGCACGCAAGCTGCAGCAGCGTGCCCGCGCGGATGTCCTCGAACGCGATCCCGTACGGCACGAGGCCGATCCCCTGGCCCGCGACGGCCGCCTGGGCCAGCACGCCCCAGTGGCTGTACGTGCGCGCAAAATCGTAATCGCCTTTCAGCGCGCGGTTCTCGTTCAACAGCTGCAGCCATGATTCCGGCGTGCGTTCGCACAGCAGCGGAAACCGGGTCAGGTCCGACAGCTGCAGGGCATCCTGGCCCTCCGCCAGCAGATCCGGGCTGTACACGGGCACGAGGCGTTCGCGGAACAGCAGGGCGGGGTCGTCGTCGCGCACGGGGCCGTAGCGGATCGCCACGTCGACCGCGTCGTCCTCGATGTCGACCGGCGTGTCGTTCGAGTCGATGCGCAGGTCCAGCTCCGGATGCAGCTTCGTGAAGCGCGACATGCGCGGCACCAGCCACTTGATCGCGAACGAGTGCGTCGTCGAGATGCGCAGCACGGCTTCCTCGTCGCCCCGCTGCAGCGCCGCCACCTTGCCGCGCAGGTCGGCCAGCATGCGCGCGACGACGATGGCCAGTTCCTGGCCCTTGGCCGTCAGCGCGATGTGGCGCGGATGCCGCACGAACAGGGGGAAACCGATGGCTTCTTCCAGCTGCTTGACCTGCAGGCTGACGGCGGCGGGCGTCTTGTGCAGCTCGCGCGCGGCCAGCTTGAAGCTCCCCCAGCGCGCGGCGCAATCGAAATCGATCAGGCCCGACAGGCTGCGCAGCGGTTTCAACCCATCCTCGAGCTTAAGTTTTTCTTATTCATATCATTTATTTTTCTCGTTTGAACAATTGCCGTTCTAGTTACAGAATATAACGGATTCACCAAAACAGTGCTGATGCCTCGCCCACAGACTAAGGAAAACTTCATGTCCAAGAATATCCTGGTGATCGGCGGTACCCGTTATATCGGCAAGCTGCTCGTGCAGCGCCTCCTGCGCGCCGGCCATCGCGTCACCATCGCGACGCGCGGCTATGCGCCCGACCCGTTCGGCGACCGGATCGCGCGCGTGCGCGTCGACCGCCGCAACGAGACCGCGATGCGCAACGCGTTTGCCCGCCTCGGCCCGTTCGACATCGTGTACGACCAGATGTGCTACAACCCGCTGGACGCGGCCATCGCCGTGCGCACGTTCGCGGGCAAGGTGGGGCGTTACGTGATGGCGTCCACGATCGACGCCTACCGCACGCTGGGCTACGGGCACGCCGATCCGCTGCGCGAGAGCGACCTGGCCGTGGAGGCGCAGCCGATCGACACGGGGTATCCGTGGCACGACCCGTGCCGCGCGACGGAATGCTATGTGGCGGGCAAGGTGCAGGCCGAGGCCTATCTCGTGCGCGACGGCTCGCTGCCCCTCGTGACGCCGCGCCTGGCGCACGTGCTGGGCGGGCCGGAGGATTTCACGGGCCGCCTCGCGCACTACGTGGAACTGGCGCGCGTAAACGGGGTGCTGGAATACTCGAACCCGCACGCGCAGCTGTCCTTCATGCCGCTGCAGGGCGCGGCCGATTTCCTCGTCTGGGTCGGGATGCAGGATTTCACGGGGCCGGTCAACGGGGCGTGCGACGGGGCGCTGTCGGCAAAAGGGCTGTACGAGCGGGTCGGCGCCGTGCTGGATACTCCTGTCCGCATGCGCCAGCGCGTGCCGCCGGCGGAAATGGGACGGTTGTCGCCGTTCGACGTGCCGGGCGCGATGGTCCTCGACACGTCGCGCGCTCAGGCGCTGGGCTACCGGTTCGGGCATTGCGACGACTGGATCGACGATACGATCCAGCTGCATGACCTGGCGTTCGTGTAAAACGACGGCCCGAAGGCCGTCGTTTTACTTCACGCCGTGCATCAGTTTCTGGATCAGCGGCGCAATCAGGAACAGCAGCGCGCCGGCGCCGATCAGGGCCCAGAAGCCGAACGTGTAGCCGGACAGCGCCGATTCCACGGTCATGCCTTTTTCACCCGAGACGACGGAAGCGAAGATGCCCGACAGGTTGTTGCCGATACCGGTGGACAGGAACCAGCCGCCCATGCCCAGGCCTACGAGGCGGGTCGGCGCGAGCTTGGTCACCATCGACAGGCCGATCGGCGACAGGCACAGTTCGCCGATGGACTGGATCACGTACACCATGAACAGCGTCCAGAACGGGATCTTGCTGTCCGGGCCGACGAGGTGCTGCAACGCGAACATCAGCAGCAGGAAGGCGAGGCCGTTGAAGATCAGGCCCAGGCCGAACTTGCGCGGGATCGACGGGTTCTTGCGGCCCATCGCCACCCACACGGCGGCGACCATCGGCGCGCACACGATGATGGCCAGCGTGTTCACGGACTGGAACCAGCCGGTCGGGAACACCCAGCCGCCGAAGTCGCGGCGCACGATGTATTCGGCCAGGAAGGTGAACGAGCTGCCTGCCTGTTCGAAGAAGCACCAGAACATCACGTTGAAGAAGAAGATGACGAGCATGGCGATCGTCTTGTCGCGCACGACCGCGCCGCCGCGGATGCCTTCCACCATCAGCATGATGGCGAGGATGATGAAGAGGACCGACAGCACGCCCTGCAGCTTTTCCGCGCCCAGCTTCAGCAGGAAGTACACGACGGGGATCACGACGAGCGAACCGACGATGACGCCGATGAGGCGCACCGGATTGGCCAGCGGTCCGGTGGCGGCGCCGATGCCCTTCAGCATGCGGCGGCCGATCTGGAACCAGATCAGCGACAGGATCATGCCCACGCCGGCGGCGAAGAACACGACCTTGTAGGCCGGCACGCCGGTCTGGCCCGACATGCTCTGCGCGAGGGCGCCGGTCAGGATCGGGGCGAGGAAGCCGCCGCCGTTGATGCCCATGTAGAAGATCGTGAAGCCGGAATCGCGGCGCTGGTCGTTGATGCCGTACAGCTGGCCGACCATGGCGGAGATGTTCGGCTTGAACATGCCGTTGCCGACGATGATGGTGGCGAGACCCAGCTTGAACACGTCCGGGTTGGGGACCGTGATGGCGAACAGGCCTGCGACCATGAATGCCGCGCCGACGAGGATCGAGCGCTGGTAGCCGATCACGCGGTCGGCGATGTAGCCGCCGAACACGGCGCCGGCGTACACGAGGGCGAGGTAGGAACCATAGGTCAG
Source organism: uncultured Massilia sp. (assembly GCA_966211695.1). Classification (GTDB taxonomy): domain Bacteria; phylum Pseudomonadota; class Gammaproteobacteria; order Burkholderiales; family Burkholderiaceae_D; genus Telluria. Next base: position 4,010 of record CBIHOW010000154.1, read on the forward strand.
GTTGGCGTCGGCCTGGCCCACGCCGCTGCCGCCGTAGAACTGGGCGACGATGTAGAGCACCAGGGCCCAACGGATGCCGTAGAAAGCGAAGCGTTCCCAGAATTCGGTCATGAACAGCATCCAGAGGGGCGCCGGATGGCCCATGATCTGCTTGAATTCCGGGACCGCCTTCGGTTCGGCGGTTGAAGTAGCTGCACCGCTCATGCGGTTCCTCCCCTAATCTTTTTAAGAGTGATTGTCTTTGCCTGGCCGGCGCGTCCTGGGTAAGGACCGCGGCTAGCGTCGCATTTTAGTGGAAATCGTGCATATGGGGCCAGCTTTTTACAGCTCAGCCTTATGCGGAATCGGCATAAGCGAAAACGGGGACGCAAACTCCTTTGACTTGTCGTATATTGGTGGAAAGGTCACACCGATTTACAGTAGAGAAAAGGAACACACCATGAACTACGACGTTGTCGATACGCTGATTTCCCCGGAAGGACGGCTGGAGGTCCTGTCGAAGGCCGAGGTGTCCAAGCTCCTCGATACGAGCCAGGGCGGGCTGTACCAGATCTTCCGCAAATGCGCACTGGCGGTGCTCAACTCCGGCAGTTCGATCGACGACGGCAAGGAGCTGCTGGAACGCTACAAGGATTTCGATATCAAGATCATCCAGCGCGAACGCGGCATCAAGCTCGATATCCGCGGCGCGCCCGCCCACGCCTTCGTCGACGGCAAGATGATCAAGGGTATCCACGAGCACCTGTTCTCGGTCCTGCGCGACATCGTCTACGTGAATTTCGAGGTGACGGACAACCCGCGCTTCGACCTCACGCGCCCGGAAGGCATCACGGATGCCGTCTTCCACATCCTGCGCAACGCCAACGTGATCCAGCCGCAGCGCAATCCGAACCTCGTCGTGTGCTGGGGCGGCCACTCGATCAACCGCGTCGAGTACAACTACTCGAAGCACGTGGGCTACCAGCTCGGCCTGCGCGAACTCGATATCTGCACGGGTTGCGGCCCGGGCGCGATGAAGGGCCCGATGAAGGGCGCCACCATCGGCCACGCCAAGCAGCGCCTGCAGGGCGGCCGCTACCTCGGCATCTCGGAACCGGGCATCATCGCGGCCGAGTCGCCGAACCCGATCGTCAACGACCTCGTGATCATGCCGGACATCGAAAAGCGCCTGGAAGCCTTCGTGCGCACGGGCCACGGCATCGTCGTGTTCCCGGGCGGTGCCGGCACGGCGGAAGAAATCCTGTACATCCTCGGCATCCTGCTCCACCCGGACAACGCGGAACAGCCGTTCCCGCTCGTGTTCACGGGCCCGGCGACGGCGCGCGAATACTTCGAACAGATCGACCACTTCATCGGCCTGACCCTGGGCGAGGCGGCGCAGCGCCGCTACAAGATCATCATCGACGACCCGGATGCGGTGGCGCGCGAGATGCAGCAGGGGATCCGCCAGGTGCGCGAATTCCGCAAGTCGCGCAGCGACGCGTACTACTTCAACTGGGGTCTCAGGATCGATCCGGAATTCCAGAAGCCGTTCCGTCCCACGCACGAGAACATGCGCAACCTGTCCCTGCACAAGAACCAGGAGACGCACCTGCTGGCCGCGAACCTGCGCCGCGCGTTCTCCGGCGTCGTCGCGGGCAACGTGAAGGAAGAGGGCATCCGCGCGATCGAGCAGTTCGGCAAGTTCGAGATCCACGGCGAGAACGAGATCATGGCGCCGATGGATGCGCTGCTGCAGTCGTTCGTGGAGCAGAGCCGCATGAAGTTGCCGGGCAAGGAGTATGTGCCCTGCTACCGGGTGGTGCGATAGCCCCAAACCGTCGTCCCCGCGCAGGCGGGGACCCAAGTTGTGCGCGTCGCCGTAGCGCACGCAAAATTGGGTCCCTGCCTTCGCAGGGACGACGTTTTAAGGCAGGCACATAGAATTGTGATGCGTGACGCTCAGTCTTCCTTGCGCAGGTGCGGGAACAGCAGCACGTCGCGGATGTTCGGCGAATCGGTGATGATCATCATGAGACGGTCGATGCCGATGCCGCAGCCGCCGGTCGGGGGCATGCCGTATTCCAGCGCGCGGATGTAGTCGGCGTCGTAGTACATCGCCTCCTCGTCGCCCGCCTGCTTCGCTTCGACCTGGGCCAGGAAGCGTGCCGACTGGTCTTCCGGATCGTTCAGCTCCGAGAAGCCGTTGGCGATCTCGCGGCCCACCATGAACAGCTCGAAGCGTTCCGTGATGCCTTCGCGGGTGTCCGACGCGCGCGCCAGCGGCGACACTTCGACCGGGTAGTCGATGATGAACGTCGGTTCCCACAGTTGCGCTTCCGCCGTCTCTTCGAACAGCGACAACTGCAGCGCGCCCAGGCCCGAGATGACGTGCGGCTTGACGCCGAACCTGGCCAGCTCCGCCTTCAGGAAGTCGACGTCGTGCAGCTGCTCGTCCGTGTAGTGCGGCGCGAACTTGTTGATGGCCTGGACGATCGTCAGGCGGTGGAACGGCTTGCTCAAGTCCAGCGCGCGGCCGCCGTACGTCAGTTCGGCGGTGCCGTGCGCGTCGATGGCGGCCTGGCGGATCACGGCCTCCGTGAAGTCCATCAGCCACTTGTAGTCGGTCCACGCGGCGTAGAACTCCATCATCGTGAATTCCGGGTTGTGGCGGATCGACACGCCCTCGTTGCGGAAGTTACGGTTGATTTCGAACACGCGGTCGAAACCGCCCACGACGAGGCGCTTCAGGTACAGCTCCGGCGCGATCCGCAGGAACATCTGCATGTCCAGCGCGTTGTGGTGCGTGATGAACGGCTTCGCCGCGGCGCCGCCCGGGATGGGGTGCAGCATCGGGGTCTCGACTTCCATGAAGCCGTGGTCCTGCATGAAGCGGCGGATCGATGCGATGGCGGCGGTGCGCGCCTTGAACGTGCGGCGCGTCTCTTCGTTCATGATCAGGTCGACGTAGCGCTGGCGGTACTTCGTTTCCTGGTCGGCGAGACCATGGAACTTGTCCGGCAGCGGGCGCAGCGACTTGGTGACGAGGCGCAGCGTGGTGACCTTGATCGTCAGCTCGTCGGTCTTCGTCTTGAACAGCGTGCCGACGACGCCGAGGATGTCGCCCAGGTCGTAGTGGCGGAACGCTTCCATCGCTTCCTCGCCCGTGTTGTCGAGGGTGACGTAGATCTGGATGCGGCCGTCGGCGCGCGGGCCCGAGGAATCCTGCAGGGTCGCGAACGCGGCCTTCTTGCCCGCTTCGCGCTTGAGCATCATGCGGCCGGCCAGCACGACCTGCTGCGGTTCCGCTTCCAGCTGTTCGCGGGTCCAGCCGCCGAACTGCTCGGTGAGGTCGGCCGCCTTGTGCTGCGGGACAAAGTCGTTCGGGAACGCGATGCCTTTTTCGCGGATCGCTGCCAGCTTGGCGCGGCGTTCGGCGATGATCTTGTTGTCCTCGGCCGCGAGGGTCGACGGCTCGTGTTGTTCTTGATTTTCGGTGCTCATGTCAGTATCTGTCTAGTTTGGAATCACGGGGTGCCGAGCAGGTCGCCGACGTCCAGGTCTTCATAGTGGGCGACGATGCGCACGACGTTGTCGAATTCGCGGAAGGCGCTGGCGGGCAGGGTGGTCGTGATGACGACGGCCTGCATGCCGGCGCGGCGCGCCGCTTCCACGCCCATCGGTGCGTCTTCGAAGACGATGCAGCGTGCGGGATCCGCGCCCAGCTTTTCGGCCGCCTTCAGGAAGACGTCCGGATGCGGCTTGCCGCGTGCGACGTCGGCCGCGCCGACGACGGCGTCGAAATGGCGGCGCAGGTCCAGCTCGTCGAGCGTGAAGACGATGTTCGCGGGCGGGGCGGACGTCGCCACCGCCAGCTGCACGCCTTGCGCGCGCGCGGCCGTCACGAAGCCCTCGAAGCCCTGGATCGCGCTGCGGTGCGGGCCATACATCTCGCGGTACAGGACGTCCTTCTCGTGCGCCAGCACGGCGATCTCGTCGTCCGTGATCTCCGGGCCGAGGCGCTCGCGCAGGATCTCGCGGCCCTGGGCGCCCGCCGTCTCGCGGAAGAACGCGTCCGGATCGTACGTCTTGCCGCGGCGGGCGAAGAACGCCAGCCACGACTCCGTGTGGAACGCCATGTTGTCGACGATGGTGCCGTCCATGTCGAAGATGAAGGCC
>CBIHOW010000155.1:0-7645 GCA_966211695.1 uncultured Massilia sp.
AGGCCGAGATCCGCGCCTGGCCCGTCGTCGGCTGGCTCGTCGCGCAGGCGGGCACCGTGTTCATCGCGCGCGGCAACCGGCGCGACCTGCGCCACATTTTCAAGGGCCTCGTGGAAGCCCTCGGCCAGCGCCGCCGCGTGGCGTTCTTCCCGGAAGGGACGACGGCCAGCCAGGGCACGGTGCTGCCGTTCCACGCCAATCTGTTCGAAGCCGCCATCGATGCCGCCGTGCCCGTGCAGCCGGTCGCACTGGCCTATGTCGACGGCGCCGGCGCGTGGCATCCATCCGTCGACTACACGGGCGAGACGACGTTCGTCGACAGCATCGTGCGCATCCTCGGCGGCGCACCGGTCGTCGCGCGGCTGGCCTGCCTGGCGCCGATCCCGGCGGCGGGCGCGCACCGGCGCGAACTGGCGCAGGCGGCGCATGATGCGATCGCGGGGGCGTTGAGCCAGGCCTGACTATTTTTTCCCGCTGTGCTCCCGATACTCGGGACAATCCACCTGCAGCAGCGACCGGTCATCCAGGCACACCGCCGTCAGCTTGCCGCCCCACACGCAGCCGCTGTCCAGCCCCACGAGATTCGGCCGCAGCACGAGCCCCAGCGCGGACCAGTGTCCGAATACGACGGTGACATCGAGCGTGCGGCGGCCGGGCAGGTCGAACCAGGGCTGCAGGTCCGTGCCTTCCGGGCCCTTGTCGCTCTCCTTGTGATGAAAATCCATGCGGCCGTCCGGCCAGCACAGGCGCATGCGCGTGAGTGCGTTGACGATGCAGCGCAGGCGGGCGATGCCCGTCAGGCCGTCGTCCCAGCGGTCCGGCTCGTTGCCGTACATCTGGCCGAGGAACTCGATCCAATGGTCGCCGCGCAGCACCGCCTCCACTTCGGCCGCCAGGGCCATCGTTTGCGCGGCGGTCCACTGCGGCGGCACGCCCGCGTGAACGAGCAGATGCCCGTCGACGAACATGGCGAGCGGGCGCCGGCGCAGCCAGTCGATCAGCGCGTCGCGGTCGGGCGCGGCGAGGATCTCGTCCAGCGTGTCCGAGCGGCTCATCTTCTGGGCGCCGACGGCCACGGCCAGCAAGTGCAGGTCGTGGTTGCCGAGCAGGGCATCGACGCGGCCATCGCTCGCTTCCGCCAGCGCCTTCATGTGGCGCAACGCGCCGAGGGAATCGGGGCCGCGGTTGATCAGGTCGCCGACGAACAGGATGCGCGCGCCGGGCCCGGCGGTTGCGCCGATCCGTTCCAGCAGCAGGCCGGCTTCATGGGCGCACCCTTGCAGGTCGCCGATCACATAGGTTTTCATCTCGCTCATATTCGTTTTTGCGGAATCGATACTAATCGATTTTTCCGGGTTTCGTGCCGCGGTCTTGGTCGTAGGAATTGCTGATTGTAAATTGTCTTGCGCGTCCGCCAAAGTTTCGGTATTTCGTAATTCCTCAATCGGACGAACGGCTATGCGCGTACACTGCCGAGGTCCGGTTTGCCAGCGACTAATCCGGTACAATCCCGAAGGATTGTATTTAAAAAATAATAAAATGTTTTCCTTCCTCGCAAGTTTCGTCGTGTCCGCGCTGCTGACGCTCCTCGTCGTCAAGCATTCGAAATTGCACGGCCCGGCACTCGACAATAATTTCGACGGCGTGCAGAAGGTCCATCTGCATGCGGTGGCGCGGATCGGCGGATTGCCGATCTTTCTCGCGGTAGCCCTGAGCGCCGGCATTTCCGCATGGCGGGTGCCCGGGCTCGGTAATTGGCTGGTGACGCTGCTGGGATGTTCGGCGATTGCATTCGCCGGCGGTATCGTCGAAGACTATACGGGAGCGGTGCGCCCCTCGCGCCGCCTGATATTGACGATGGCCGCCGCGCTCCTCGGCTATCTCGTGCTGGACGCGAAAATCGCGCGTCTCGATATGCCCTTCGTCACCTGGAAGCTCGAATCGCTGTGGCTGATTTTGCCGCTCACCGTACTGGCCGTTGCCGGCATTGCGAATGCGGTGAATATCATTGATGGGTTCAATGGCCTGGCCAGCGTCGTCACGATCTTCATGCTGCTGTCGCTCGCCTACGTGGGCTGGCAGGTAGGCGATATGTTCGTGTTGATCTCTGCGCTGACGGTTGCGGGCGCGACCGCCGGATTCCTCGTGTGGAATTATCCCGTCGGGCTCATCTTTCTCGGCGACGGGGGCGCGTATTTCATCGGATTCATGCTGGGCGAACTGGCCCTGTTGCTCGTGATGCGCAATCCCCAGGTCTCGACCTGGTATGCCGCTTTGCTGCTGATTTATCCGACATTCGAAACCGTATTTTCCGTTTATCGGCGAATGTTTGTGCGTGGGAAATCTCCTACAATGCCCGACGGAATCCACCTGCACAGCCTGATTTTCCGGCGCATCGTGCAATGGGCCGTCGGTCGCAAGGAAGCCCGCGCACTGATGAAAAGGAATGCGCGCACGTCGCCATACCTGTGGCTGTTTTCCCTCACTGCCGTTATCCCTGCAACCGTGTTCTGGCGGAATACGGGGATTTTGATATTCTTCTGTCTGTTGTTCATTATCAGCTACGTATGGTTGTATGCACGTATCGTGAGATTCAAGTCGCCACGGTGGCTGATTTGGCACAAAAAAAACTGAAGAAATTTCAGTTGTAGTATATTGCGAGAATTGGTGATTATTCGATAAAATCCCTTACACCTAGACTACTTAAAAGGAATCAAGATGGATCTGTCTAATTTGTCCTTGGGCGATTTGCGCAACCTGCAGGAGCAGATCAAGCAGGAAATGAAGAAACGCGAGGTGCAGGAAGTGCAAAAGGCACGTGAACAGATCATGGCCATCGCACAGAGCGTCGGCGTACCTTTGAAAGACCTGATCAGCGCCAGCGGCCGTGGCGGTAAATCGGCGGGCGCGAATACCGGCTCCGTCGCCGTTCGTTATCGCAATCCGGACAATGCGTCGCAACAATGGACCGGTCGCGGCCGCCAGCCGAAATGGGTCAAGGAATGGGTCGAAGGCGGTAAATCGCTGGACAAACTGCGCGTCTGATTGCGCGCGCCGCATTCTTTTGCGGGGACGATTCGCACCGGCGCATCTCTCCGCAAAAGATCGCGGCGCTTCATACCTTCCGAGCGCGCGCGTTCTGTGCGCCTCACCCGGCACCCGGCATTCCGACCCCAGCGGTCCATCTTGCCGTTACAATATCCCCTTTTCCAATTCCGACCCAACCGGCGTTCGTAATGCCCGTGCGCGTGCATTCCGGTGCCCCGTCCAGCAAGGTAGATAATCCATGGTTTCTCTCTCGAAAACGATCTTCAAGGCTTATGACATCCGCGGCGTCATCGGCAGCACGCTCGACGCGGGGATCGCGCGCCGCATCGGCCAGGCGTTCGGCGCCGCCGCGCTGGCCAAGGGAGAACGCACGGTGATCATCGGCCGCGACGGCCGCCTGTCCGGCCCGGAGCTGGCCAAGGCGCTGGCCGAAGGCCTGCAGGCCGCGGGCGTGGACGTCATCGACCTCGGCATGGTCGCCACGCCGATGGTGTATTTCGCCACCAACGTGCTGGGTGCGCGCTCGGGCATCATGGTCACCGGCAGCCACAACCCGCCGGACTACAACGGCTTCAAGATGGTGCTGGCCGGCGAGGCGATCTACGGCGACGCCATCCAGGGCCTGTACCAGGCCATCGAACGCGACGACTTCCAGCCGGCCGCCCAGCCAGGCAAGTATTCGACGCACGACATCAAGGCCGCCTACGTCGACCGCATCGTCGGCGACGTCAAGATCGCGCGTCCGATCAAGATCGCGGTCGACTGCGGCAACGGCGTGGCCGGCATGGTCGCGGGCGACCTGTTCCGCGCGATGGGTTGCGACGTGATCGAACTGTTCTGCGACGTGGACGGCCACTTCCCGAACCACCACCCGGACCCGGCGCACCCGGAAAACCTGCAGGACCTGATCGCATGCCTGCAGACGACGGACGCCGAGATCGGTCTCGCGTTCGACGGCGACGGCGATCGCCTGGGTGTCGTCACGAAAGATGGCCAGATCATCTTCCCGGACCGCCAGATGATGCTGTTTTCGAAAGACGTCCTGTCGCGCAACCCGGGCGCCGAGATCCTGTACGACGTGAAGTGCACGCGCCACCTGGGCCCGTGGATCGAGCAGCACGGCGGCCGTCCGCTGATGTGGAAGACGGGCCACTCGCTCGTCAAGGCCAAGCTGAAGGAGACGGGCGCGCCGCTGGGCGGCGAGATGAGCGGCCATATCTTCTGGAAGGACCGCTGGTTCGGCTTCGACGACGGCCTGTACACGGGCGCGCGCCTGCTCGAGATCCTCACGCGCGAAGCCGACCCGTCGGCGCTGCTGAATGCCCTGCCGATCGCGTCCAGCACGCCCGAGCTGCACCTGCACCTGAAGGAAGGCGAGAACTTCGCGCTGATCGACAAGCTGCGCGCGGAAGCGGAATTCCCGGGCGCGGACCGCATCGTCGACATCGACGGCCTGCGCGTGGAATACCCGGACGGCTTCGGCCTGGCGCGCGGTTCGAACACGACGCCCGTCGTCGTGCTGCGCTTCGAGGGCGAGAACCCGGCAGCGCTGGACCGCATCCAGAAGGAATTTGCGCGCGTGATCCTCGCCGCCAAGCCTGACGCGAAGCTGCCGTTCTGATGAAGATCCTGCTGGTGCGGGTGTCGTCGCTGGGCGACGTCCTGCACAATCTCCCGATCGTGGCCGACATCCGGCGCCACTTTCCGGATGCCCAGGTGGACTGGGTGGTGGAAGAGGGCTACGTCAGCCTCGTCAAGCTCAACCCGCACGTGCGCAAGGTGATCCCGTTCGCGCTGCGGCGCTGGCGCAAGGGACTCGGCCAGGCGGCCGTGCGGGCGGAACTGCGCGGCTTTTTTGCCGACCTGCGCGCCGAGCAGTACGACTACGTGTTCGATACGCAGGGCCTGATCAAGACGGGCATCGTGATGGCCTGTGCCCGCGGCAGCCAGAAGATCGGCCTGGCCAACGGCACCGAGGACTCGGGCTACGAAGGCGTCTCGCGCATCTTCCACAGCCGCAGCATCCCCGTCGAACCGCGCACGCACGCGGTGGCGCGCGGGCGCCAGGTCGTGGCCGCGGCGCTCGGCTATGCCGTCGACACGCCGCCCGATTTCGGCCTGCCGGCACCCGGCGGCGCGGCGCGGCCGGCCTGGATGCCGCCGGACGATTACGCCGTGTTCTTCCACGGGACCGCGCGCGACGCGAAAAAATGGCCGACGGCGCACTGGATCGCGCTCGGCCAGGCGCTCGCGCCCATGACGATCCTGCTGCCGTGGGGCTCGCCGCGCGAAAAGGACGAGGCCGAGCGGCTCGCGGCCGCGCTGCCGCATGCGCGCGTGCTGCCGAAACTGTCGATGATGGATGCGGTGGAACTGGCGCGCCACGCGACGCTCGCGGTGGGCGTCGACACGGGCCTCACGCACATCGCCGCCGCCTTCGTGCGGCCGACGGTCGAGATCTATGCCGATTCGCCGCGCTGGAAGACCGAGGGCAACTGGTCGCCGCGCATCGTCAACCTGGGCGACACCGGAGCACCGCCATCGGTCGACGAGGTCGTGGCGGCCGCGCGGCGCTTGCTGGAGAGCCGCTGATGCGTGCGCTGTATTCGCTGCTGTGGTGGCTGGCGCTGCCGCTCGTGCTGGGCCGCTTGTGGTGGCGCGGGCGCCGCGAGCCCGGCTACCGCACGCATTTGGGCGAGCGTCTCGGTTTCTACGGACCCCGCCCCGACGAGCGCCCGACCATCATGGTGCACGCCGTCTCCGTCGGCGAGACGCGCGCGGCGGAACCGCTGATCGAGGCCCTGCTGGCCGCGCGGCCCGACGCCCGCATCCTGCTCACGCACATGACCCCTACCGGCCGGGCCACCGGCAAGGCGCTGTTCGGCAAGCACGGCGACCGCGTGATCCAGTCGTTCCTCCCGTACGACACCGGCTTCATGGTCGGCCGCTTCCTGCGCCATTTCGAGCCCGCGATCTGCATCCTGATGGAGACGGAGGTGTGGCCGAACCTGATCCACGGCTGCGCGCGCCACGGCGTGCCGGTGGCGCTCGTGAATGCGCGCCTGTCGGACAAGTCGCTGCGCCGCGGCCGCAAGATCGGCGGCCTGATGACGGATGCCGCCCGCGCGATCACGCTGGTCGCCGCGCAGACGGATGCGGACGCCGAACGCATTGCGTCGCTGGGCGCGCCCAGGGTCGCCGTCACGGGCAGCATCAAGTTCGACGTCGTGCCGCCGCAGGCCGCGCTGGACACGGGCGCCATGCTGCGCGCGCGCTTCGCCGATCGCCCCGTGCTGCTGTGCGCCTCCACGCGCGAAGGAGAAGAGGCGCTGATCCTCGACGCGTACAAGGCCATGGACCAGCGCCCGGCGAACATGCTGCTCGTGCTCGTGCCCCGTCACCCGCAGCGTTTCGACGAGGTCGCGCGCATGGTCGGGGAGCGCGGCTTGACGCTGGCGCGCAGGTCGGCGCTGCCGGAGCGCGTGGACACCGACGTGCTGCTGGGCGATTCGATGGGCGAGATGTTCGCGTATTACGCGGCATGCGACTGCGCCTTCATCGGCGGCAGCCTGCTGCCGCTGGGCGGCCAGAACCTGATCGAAGCGTGCGCGCTGGGACGCCCGGTGCTGGTGGGCGAGCACACCTTCAACTTCCTGCAGGCGACTGAGGAAGCCGTCGCCGCCGGCGCCGCGCTGCGCGTGCCCGACGCCCCCGCGCTGCTGCGCGCAGCCGCCAGCCTCCTCGACGACGAGGGCCGCCGCGCCGCCATGGGCGCCCACGCACAAGCCTTCGCGGCACGCCATCGTGGCGCGACAGTGCGCACTGTTGAACTCTTGCAACAAATTATCGCTTAGCTTTTGCTACCATTCTCTTTAGATTAGAAAACGAAAGGGGATGCACATGTTGTGGTCAAATCGCTCGCGAGCGGCCGGCCACTCGGATGGCGGGGCCGCGTTGCTGGACCAGCCTGACGCCGCGGATCTCGGTGCCGACGCCATGCCGGCAGCCACGATCCCGGTCGTGCATCCGCCGGCGGAACGTTACAGCCTTCATTTCTGGGTGCGCTACTCGTTCGCCGAGTACGTGCGCTTCATGTGGGAGCATGGCGGTTACCTGATCCGCCGCCGCCATATCCGCTGGCCGATGGGCGTCTACCTGCGCTTGAAAAGCACGCTGTCGGCGGCCACGCACTTCGTGCTGCTGCAGCGCGGGAAGCGCACGTACGAATTCCAGATCGACCAGCACGGCATCGTGCGCACGAGCGACACGGGCGTCAGCCTGATCGACTGGAACGACGTGCAGCGCATCCGCACGTATTCGAGCGGCTTCATGATGATCCTGAAGCGGGGCACGTTGCCCATTCCGTTCCGGTGCCTGAACAAGGACGAGGTCAGCGCGATGCGCGGGATCGTGGAAGCGCGCGCCGCGGGCGAACTACAGTTCCGCGCGTCTTGATTATGCGCTTGGTGGGCACGGGGTGCCCACCCTACGATCTGCGAACGCGGTAGGGTGGGCTCCCCGAGCCCACGGTGCGAATTCAAGTCACTCGTCGGGGAACAGCACCGGCATCTCCACCGACCGCTTCTTGAGCGCCGCC
>CBIHOW010000156.1:0-7303 GCA_966211695.1 uncultured Massilia sp.
GCGGCGCCGTCGCCGTCGCGCGAGCCGAAGTTGCCCTGGCCGTCGATCAGCGGATAGCGCAGGGAGAAATCCTGGGCCATGCGCACGAGGGCGTCGTAGACCGACTGGTCGCCGTGCGGGTGGAGTTTGCCGAGCACGTCGCCGACGACGGTCGCGGACTTGCGCGGCTTCGCGGTCGGGCCGAGACCCAGTTCGTTCATCGAGTACAGGATGCGGCGCTGGACGGGCTTCTGGCCGTCCGAGACGTCCGGCAGCGCGCGGCCTTTCACGACCGAGACGGCGTAGTCCAGGTAGGCGCGCTCGGCGAAAGTCGAGAGGGTCAGCGTCTCGGCGTCGTCGCCGCCGCCGCCGGGGGGAGTGGTTTGTTCGAAGAGGCTTGCTTGGGTCATTTTGTTTGTTCGTTCATGCAAACTTGGGTTCCCGCCTGCGCGGGAACGACGTTTTGATTAAGTTGGCCGTAAGACCGTCGTCCCTGCGGAGGCAGGGACCCAATTTCATGCTGCGCATCCGTTATCAAATATCCGCTTCCGTCTCGTTCCCGTGCTCTTCCAGCCACGCACGGCGGGCCGCGGCTTCGCCTTTACCCATCAGCATGTTGAAGCGCGCCGACGATTCGGCCAGGCCGTAGTCGCCGAAAGCGACCGGCAGCAGGCGGCGGGTGTCCGGGTTCATCGTCGTTTCCCACAGCTGCTCGGCGTTCATCTCGCCCAGGCCCTTGAAGCGGGAGATGCTCCACACGCCTTCCTTCAGGCCTTCCTTCTTGAGCTTGTCCTCGATGGCGAGCAGTTCGCCGTCGTCCAGCGCGTACAGCTTCTGGATCGGCTTCTTGCCGCGCGCCGGCACGTCCACGCGGTACAGAGGCGGGCGCGCGATGCACACGTGGCCGTTCTTGAAGAGCGCGGGGAAGTGCTTGAAGAACAGCGTCAGCAGCAGGACCTGGATGTGCGAGCCGTCCACGTCCGCATCGGAGAGGATGCAGATCTTCCCGTAGCGCAGGCCGGACAGGTCCGGGTTGTCGTCCGGGCCGTGCGGGTCGACGCCGATCGCCACCGCGATGTCGTGGATCTCGTTGTTCGCGAACAGGCGGTCGCGGTCCGTCTCCCACGTGTTCAGGACCTTGCCGCGCAGCGGCAGGATCGCCTGGAATTCCTTGTCGCGGCCCATCTTCGCGGAGCCGCCCGCCGAGTCGCCCTCGACGAGGAACAGCTCGTTGCGGGTGATGTCCGTCGATTCGCAGTCGGTCAGCTTGCCCGGCAGAACGGCCACGCCCGACGACTTCTTCTTCTCGACCTTTTGCAGCGAACGGAGGCGCGACTGCGCCTGCTTGATGACGAGTTCCGCCAGCTTGCGGCCGTATTCGACGTGCTGGTTCAGCCACAGTTCGAGCGGCGGCTTGGTGAACGTCGACACGAGTTTCACCGCGTCGCGCGAGTTCAGGCGTTCCTTCGTCTGGCCCTGGAATTGCGGGTCCAATACCTTCGCGGACAGCACGAACGAGACGCGCGCGAACACGTCTTCCGGCAGCAGCTTGACGCCTTTCGGCAGCAGCGAGTGCATCTCGACGAAGTTTTTCACGGCGCCGAACAGGCCGTCGCGCAGGCCGGATTCGTGCGTGCCGCCGCTCGGCGTCGGGATCAGGTTGACGTACGATTCGCGCACGACGGCGCCTTCTTCCGTCCACGCGACGACCCACGCCGCGCCTTCGCCTTCCGCGAAACCTTCGTCGCCCGCGGCCGCGTACTGCGCGCCTTCGAACAGCGGGATCAGGGTCTGGCCGCCGCCTGCCGTCTGCGCCAGCGCTTCCGTCAGGTAGCCGCGCAGGCCTTCGTCGTAGCGCCAGGTCTGCTTGTCGCCCGTCTTGGCATTGGTCAGCGTGACGGTGACGCCCGGCAGCAGCACGGCCTTCGAGCGCAGCAGGCGCTGCAGCTCGCTCATCGGGATGTTCGGCGAATCGAAGTATTTGCCGTCCGGCCAGGCGGTGACGCGCGTGCCGTTCTTCTTGCCGCCGCGTTCGAACGGCTCGGAGGTCAGCGGCTCGATGACGTCGCCGTCGGCGAACACCAGCTTGTGCACGCCGTTGCCGTCGTCGTCCTTGCGCCACACGGTGATTTCCAGGCGCTTGGACAGCGCGTTCGTGACGGACACGCCCACGCCGTGCAGGCCGCCCGAGAACGCGTAGGCGCCACCGGAGCCTTTGTCGAACTTGCCGCCGGCGTGCAGGCGGGTGAACACGATCTCGACGGTCGAGACGCCTTCTTCCGGATGCAGGCCGACCGGGATGCCGCGGCCGTCGTCCTCGACGGTGATGGAACCGTCCGCGTTCATCGTCACGTCGATGTTCTTGCAGTGGCCGCCCAGCGCCTCGTCCGAGGCGTTGTCGATCACTTCCTGGATGATGTGCAGCGGGTTCTCGGTGCGGGTGTACATGCCCGGACGCTGCTTGACGGGCTCCAGTCCTTTCAGGACGCGGATGGATGATTCGCTGTAATCGGGTGCGGGTTTCTTGGTGGCCATGCTTGATCTTCAATCATTCGAATGCTGCGCATTCTATCTTGTCGCGCGGAAAATAAGCGACTTCGCGCGGTGTGTTCCGGGAGATGGGACGCGGTGTGCTGGCAAAACAACTGTATGGAAATACAGTATTTTTGCCTGTCAGGCGCAAGTTTGCAAGTGTTCGTTGCACGGATTGCCAAGTCTGCGGCATCCCGGCATCCTGTGCATATGCGGGTGGGTGCGAGGATTTCATTACTAAAACGATATTTTTTTTAAAACGAATCGTGCGCGACCGTCGCAAGGATATATTGAGATCATGGCTCAGGACAATGACAAGCACGCTAATGAACCTGCGGACGCCGGCCTGCCGCCGCGTGTGCCCGACCGGCGTGCCGCCGGCAACGCGTCGCGTTACCTGCGCACGGACGACACGCCGCTGAACCTGGCCGGCCGCGTGCTGCGCTCGCGCTGGCGCGCGCTGGCCGACAAGTTCAACCGCGACTTCATGCGGCGCACGCTGCGCATCGGCGTGTCTGCCCGCATCTTCCACCCGGAAGAGGGCGCGAAGGGCCTGCGCAGCAAGAACCTGCAATACCTCGAGGAATCGATCGCGCAATGGGTGATGTCGCGCGACGTGCTCGTGTTCATGGTCCCGACCGTCAATACGAACGGGCTCCTGCACCCAAGCAACATCACGATGCGCCATTACGCGCGCCACCTGGACGGCCTCGTGCTGCAGGGCGGGGCGGACGTGTCGCCGATGACCTATTCGGAAACGCCGACCCGGCCCGAATGGAGCGGCGACCGCGCGCGCGACGTCTACGAACTGGAACTGCTGCACGAATTCGTCGACGCGGGCAAGCCCGTGCTGGGCATCTGCCGCGGCTGCCAGCTGATCAATGTCGCGTTCGGCGGCACCTTGCACCAGGACATCGTCACGAACGTGCCCGGCGCCCAGCCCCACGTGCACGACATCTACGATGCGCACCGCCATGACATCGTCTTCCCGCACGGGTCGTCGCTGCGCAAGATGTTCCCCAACCACGAGCGTGCCGTCGTGAACTCGATCCACCACCAGGCCGTCAAGGACCTGGGCCGCGACATCCACGTGGAAGCGATGTCGGAGCCGGACGGCGTCGTCGAGGCGATCCGCTACCAGCGCGCGCCGTTCGTGATGGGCCTGCAATGGCATCCGGAATTCCACCGCGCCACCGGCGGCGACCTGCTCGACTGCACGCCGGTGCTGGACGAATTCCTGCGCGCGGCGCGCGAAACGCGCCTCTGATTTTTTCGCTTGCCTTCGGGCGCGTCCCGCCCCATAATCGAAACGAGAATCATTCTCATCTACTTCGAGGAGGGCTTATGGACGACGATCTGCTGGACGAACTGAACACGCCGGACGGGCGACGCACCACGCGCCATGAACTGCTCGTCGCGGCGCTGCTGCACCTGATGTCGCAATACACGATGAACAATGCGGATGCCTGCGATCGCGCGAGCGGCGACGGTCCGTGCGTGAAACTGGCCTCGGTGATCGAGCGTCACCTGAATGCGCTGGCGCGCCTGCCGGATGCGGATCCGGTGCTGCGCGCCACCTGCGAACAACTGAGTATCAAATGGGCGGGCCTCGTCGACCGCGGCTTGCCGGCGCCCGTCAAGCGCCCGCTGCTGGCGCGGATCCTGGGACAGGGCCGGCCGACGCTCGCAACCTGATTCAGTCGAGCCAGGCCCTGAGCGCTGCTTCGCCATCCGCGCTGAACGCGAGCACGCGCGATTCCGGCACGCGGCGCGCCCAGCCCAGTTGCTGGAAGCGGTCCAGCAGCGCCGTCCCGAGGGCGCCGGCCAGATGGTGGCGGCGCTCGCTCCAGTCCAGGCAATGGCGGCACAGCGGCCGCCGCGTGGCGGACGGCAGCGGATCGATGCCCAGTTGCGCGACGAGTGCCCGGCCCGCATCCGTGAGCGCGACGCCGCCCGCATCCAGCGCGAACGCGCCCCGCCGGGCCAGGCTTTCGTAGACGAGCACCCCGAGTTCGCCGGCCAGATGATCGTAGCAGACGCGCGCCTTGCGCAGCGCCGGCTCGCGCGGGCTGGACCGCACGCGCACGGCGCCCGTGCCGAACGCGATGCCCATCATCGACTCGAGCAGATGCGCGACGTCGGCGTCGGCGATGCGGAAATAGCGGTGCCGGCCCTGCGCCTCCACGGCGAGCAGGCCCGCCTCGCGCAGCTTGGCCAGGTGCGTGCTGATCGTCTGGCGCGTGACGCCGGCGGCGTCGGCCAGCTCCGTCGCCGTCAGCGCCATGCCGCTCATCAGCACGTTCAGCACTTCGGCGCGCGCCTGGTCGCCGATCAGGGCGGCGATGTTGGCGATGTTCGGTCCGTCTCTCATATGCTTCGATCTTAGCCGAAGCATAGTGTCAGGGCCAGTGGCTACCATGGCGCTTCAACGTTACGAGGAGCCATCATGCCCATCACC
Organism: uncultured Massilia sp.; assembly: GCA_966211695.1. GTDB lineage: Bacteria > Pseudomonadota > Gammaproteobacteria > Burkholderiales > Burkholderiaceae_D > Telluria. The sequence continues at coordinate 4,970 of CBIHOW010000156.1, forward strand.
TGTTTCATCCGCTACGAGATCGACCCTGTCAAACGCGACGCGTTCCGCGAGTATGCCGAGAACTGGGGCCGTATCATCCCAAGACTGGGCGGCCGCCTGCTCGGCTACTTCCTGCCGCACGAAGGGACCAATTACGAGGCGTGGGGCCTCGTCGGCTTCGACAGCCTGGCCGATTACGAAGCCTACCGGCTGCGCTTGAAGAAAGATGACGAGGCGGTGGCGAACTTCCAGTTTGCACGCGAACAGCGCTTCATCCTGCGCGAGGAGCGCACGTTCCTGGAAAACGTCACATGATCGCCGTGATCTTCGAAGTGGAGCCGGCGCCCGGCCAGCGCCAGGATTACCTGGACGCGGCCGCAGCGCTGCGTCCCGAGCTGGAAGCGATCGACGGTTTCATTTCCATCGAACGCTTCGTCTCGCTGGCGCGGCCCGACAAGATGCTGTCGCTGTCGTTCTGGCGCGACGAGGAAGCGGTCAAACGCTGGCGCACCTTGCCCGCGCATCGCGCCATGCAGGCGGCGGGGCGGGCCGGCATCTTCGCCGACTACCGCCTGCGCGTGGCCGCCGTCGTGCGCGACTACGGGCTGCACGACCGGGACGAGGTGCCGCCCGATCACTCCTTGATTTCGGGCTCGACGAGTTGAGTCAGCAGCTGCAGCGATTCCTGCCAGCCGAGGTAGCACATCTCGACGGGAATCGCGGCCGGGATGCCTTCCTGCGTGATCCTGATCTCGACGCCGCAGAACACGTCGCGCAGCTGCACGGTCGTCTGCATGCGGCCGGGGAGGTTGGGATCGTTGAATTCGGCCGTGTAGACGAGGCGCTTGCCCGGTTCCAGCTCCAGGTATTCGCCGCCGAACGAGTGGCCGCCGCCCGTCGTGAAATTCGTGAACGACATCCGGTAGCGGCCGCCGACGCGGGCGTCCTGCTCGTGCACGGTGCAGGTGAAGCCGTGCGGCGGCAGCCATTTGGCGACGGCGGCCGGCGTCAGGAAGGCGCGGTAGACGCGGTCGGCGGTGGATTTCAGGACGCGGTGCAATTCGACGGTATTCGTGGTCATGATCGGTCTCCTAAGCGTAGGTGGAAGAGGACATCCCTCTGATCCTACGACGAACGGACGACCGCCGGATCGACACGCGGCATAAAAATTTTTTCAATGGCCGCGGAAGCGCCGGATGGCCGCGTCGACCATGCCCTCGGTACTGCCCTGGCGTTCGTACTGCCCGCGCAGGAAGCTCGCGTCGGCGCCGTCGCCGGCCGCCGCGGCCAGGTGCAGCAGCGCGTCCAGGCTGTCCAGCGCCTGCGCATGCGGTTCCATCAGGTCCAGCGTGGCGATGATGTCGTCGCGCAGCGGGATCTGTTCATAGGTCTTCGGATGCGTGATCACGCCGTCGAGGCCGAAGCGGCTGGCCTGGAAGCGGTTGTAGTTGTAGACGAGGTAGTCGTCCTCCAGCGGTGGCGCTTCCTTCCGCTCCAGCAGGTGGCGGCACAGCGCCTGCAGGTAGGCCGCGAGCGCGGCCGCGCGTTCGACCGTCAGCGGCGTGTCGCACACGCGCAGCTCGATCGTGCCGTATTCCGGCTTCGGCCGCAGGTCCCAGTAGAAATCCTTCATGCTCCTGATGATGCGCGTGCGCTCCATCTTGGCGAAATAGACGTCGGCGAAGTCGGCCCAGCTGAGCGTGAACGGCGCGCGGCCGCTCAATGGAAACGCGGAGACGGAATTCAGGCGCGCCGAATCGAAGCCGCTGTCGTGGCCCTGCACGAACGGCGACGACGCGGACAGGGCGATGAAATGCGGGATGTAGCGCGACAGCGCGTGCAGCAGGAACAGCGCGTCGTCGCCGCTGGCGCAGCCGATGTGCACATGCTGGCCGAACACGGTGAACTGCTTGGCCAGGTAGCCGTACAGCGCCGACAATTCCTGGTAGCGCGGCTTGGCCGAGATGCGCTGTTCGGACCAGTGCTGGAACGGATGCGTGCCGCCGCCGGCGATGCCGATGTTCAGCACGTCGCTGGCCGCGACCAGGGTGTCGCGGATCTCCAGCAGTTCGGCCAGCAGCGTGCGGTAGTTCGTCTGCACGCTCGAATTTATCTCGATCATGCTCTCCGTGATCTCGGGCGTGACGTTGCCGGGGAACGGCTTGCGCTTCAGCAGGTGCATCAGGTCCGGGCTGGCGGGCGTGAGGTCGAAGTCGGAGAGGCTGACGAGCTGCAGTTCCAGCTCCACGCCGAACGTCAGCGGTTCCGAGGTGGCGAAGGGTTCAAGCGGCATGATGGGACTCCGGCGCTTCGCGCGCCCACACGAGGGCGCGCTGCAGGATGATGGGACCGAAT
>CBIHOW010000157.1:0-7157 GCA_966211695.1 uncultured Massilia sp.
TGCTGGCGTCGCCCGCGCCGACCGTGTCGACGACGTCCACGCGGGGCGCGGCCGCATGCCAGGCGCCGTCGGGCCGGACGAGGTGGGCGCCGTCGCCGCCGCAGGTAAACAGGTATGTCGCGGCCGGGTTCATGGCGCGCAGCGCCGCGAAGGCGGCGTCGATGTCGTCGCGGCGGAACAGGCCGCGCAGGTCTTCGTCGGACACCTTGACGACGTCGGCCAGGCCGACCATCGTGCGCAACGTGTCGTTGTAGCGTTCGTCCATCAACGCGCGGAAGTTCGGGTCGTAGCTGATCTTCGTGCCGCGCAGTTTCAGGTCGCGGGCCAGCGCGACCAGGGTGCCCGCGAGCGGTTCGCGCGCGAGGCTGATGCCGCCGAAGTGGACCCACGCGGCGCTGTCGTGCCACCCGGCCGGCAGGCGCGCGGGATCGAAGTGCAGGTCGGCGCTGTCGGTGCCGATGAAGAAGTAGCTGGGCGGATGGCGCTCGTGGACGACGGCCAGCAACGGCGGGCGGTCGACCTGCTGCAGGAACCTGGGATCGAGTCCCGCGGCGGCGTTGGCGGCGGCGAGTTCGAGGCCGAATACGTCGCGGCTGACGGCGCCCGCGAACGCGCTCGGCAGGCCGAGGCGGGCCACGACGCGCGCCACGTTCCACGTCGAGCCGCCGGTCTGGCTCGTCCACGTGCCCGGGCCCGTCGTGAGCAGGTCCGTCAGGGCCTCGCCGGCCGCGACGAAGCGGGGCAGCGTGGTCATTGTGCTGCCTCCAGCGCCTGCAGCACGTCATAGCAGGCGCCCATCGTGTGGTAGTCCGTTTTGCCGGCCGGGCTCTTTTCGTCGGAGAGCTTGCGGTTGTCCCGGCTGAGGATGCGGTACCAGGCGCCGTGGACGTGGTCGACGAAGTGCGTCCAGCTGTATGCCCAGATGCGGTCGTACCAGTCCCAGTAGGCTGGATTCCCGGTGCGCACGGCCAGCAGCGCCGCGGCCGCGAAGCTTTCGGCCTGCACCCAGAAATACTTGTCGCCGTCGCAGATGCTGCCGTCGGGGGCGTAGCCGTAGCAGATGCCGCCGTGGTCCGGGTCCCAGGCGCGCAGCAGCGCCGCGTCGAACAACTGGGTGGCGCGAGGTACGAGCCACCCGGCGTCGCCCTCCAGGTGCGCGCGGTGGCGTTCGAGCAGCAGCAGGAGCTTCGCCCATTCCGTCAGGTGGCCGGGCTGGTAGCCCCACGGACGGAAGATGTTCGTCTTGTCGTCGCGGTTATAGTCCCAGTCCACCGACCAGTCGGCACGGTAGTGTTCCCACACGAAGCCGTCCGCAAGGGCAGCCTGGCGCTGCGTGATGTTGCGGGCCAGCGTCTCGGCGCGGAGCAGGTAGCGCACCTCGCCCGTCGCCTCGTACGCCGCCAGCATCGCCTCGCACGAATGCATGTTGGCGTTCTGGCCGCGGTAGGCGTCCAGCACGGACCAATCGGCGCTGGCCTGGTCCGCGTACAGGCCATACTCCGGTTCCCAGAAGCGCGCCTCCATCAGGTCGTACGTTTCGGCGAGGTAGCCGCGCGCTTCCGGCACGCCCGCGCGCAGCGCGTGCGCATACGCGAGCATGACGAACGCGAGGCCGTAGCAGTGGTTGTCGCCGTCGAGGACTTCCTTGCGGCCGCCGTTCCACGCCAGTTGCCAGGCGTAGCCGCCGGTGTCCGGATCGCGATGGACGTCACGCAGGAACGCCACGCCGTGGCGCACGGCCGCGAGGTAGTCCGGCTCGCCGAAGCGCCGGTACGCCATCGCGTAATTGAAGACGAAGCGCGTGCTGCTGACGAGGTGGCGCGTCGTGCGGTCGTACACGGTGCCGTCGTCGCGGAAGAAGTGATAAAAGCCGCCGCTGGGGTCGATCGCGCGCGGGTGATAAAACCGCATCGTATGGGCGATGTGGTCGAGCAGGAAGCCGGGGGAACGGAAATCGGGTGCCATGGCGCGGTTCTCTATCGTTGGGTTGGATGGGACGGTTCGGGCCATGCGGCGATCCGGTAACGGGTTTCCCACGGCGCGTCCGGAGCGATCGCGATCCCGAGGCGGTCCGCCAGCGGGTGGTTCGCGGGCGCCGTCGCGACGCGGCCCAGGTCGAACAGGCTGTTCACCGGTTCCGCGCCCAGGGCGAGATGGCTGCTCATCCAGGGAAAGTGGATGCGGCCGCCGTTGCTCACCCAGAGCAGCAGGTCGGGCAACTGCGCCGTGTCCCACCACAGGCCGACGCAGGCGTCGTAGTCGAGGTAGTGCAGCGCGAGCGGCGCGGCGCCGTCCTGGCCGCCGATCGCGCGCACCTGCATCAGCTCCTCGGCCGGCGCGGCGAACGGCAGGTGCGCGAGGTCGATGGGACCGTCGACGCCGGCCAGGTTGTCGAGCGATGCCGAGCGCGTATCGGACAGCAGCCGCGACACCGCGCCGGCCGGCTGGGCCGGATAGCTGTGGATGCCGTCGTGCGTCCCGAGCACGACGCGCACGCGGCCCGGCGCCTGCGGCAGGCGGAAGGTCGGATGCAGGCCGGCGGGCACGCGCGCCGGGCGGCGGGCCCAGACGCGCAACGTGATGTCGACGGCCGGGGCGTGCGGGTCGGCCGCGATCTCGCGTTCGATGTGCTCGATGGGCGAGCCGGGCGGGTAATTGATGGCCAGGTGCACGCGGGTGTCGCTCGCGGACACGCAGCGCCAGTGATGGTTGGCCGCATAACCGTGGTTCCACGCATCCTCCGGCGCGTGCGTGCGCCACGTGGCGGGCAGGCCGTGCGGCGGTTCCGTGCAGCCGAACGGCAGGCAGGGCCATTCGCCGCGCAGGCGGCGCATGATGCCCGGCAGCGTGTCGGCTCGCGTCATGCCTGCCCAGGGCGCGACGTGCATGATTTCCAGGTCGCGCTCGTCGCCGATGCGCAGGCTCAGGGGACCGAGCATCGCGCCGAGCGATTGCACGTCCGCGCTGCCGTGGTCCCAGGTGAGACGCCAGCTGCCGCTCATGCGGACCTCCCCGTCTCAAGACCGGCCATCGAATGCTCCGGTGGGCACAGGGTCGGCATCGCGCGTGATCGCATGCTTCATGGCGGCGGCGGCCAGCGCGAACCCGGCCACGTCGGCCGGTGCCATGCCGGTCTGCAGTCCGTGCAGGACGCCGGCCGCGAACGCGTCGCCCGTACCGATGCGGTCGACGATGCCGGACAGGCGGTAGCTTCCGCCCGTCACGGACGTCGCGCGCGTGTGCAGGACGGCGGACAGCTCGTGCTCGTTCGCGCCGTGGTGCACGCGGCGCGTCCAGGCCAGCAGTTCCAGGTGCGGGAACGCGGCGAACGCGACCCGCGCCGTCTCCTGTTCGCGCGCGGCGTCCATCAGTTCGGGACGGTCGAGTACGACGGCGATGTCGCGCGGGGCGGCGCACAGGACGTCTGCCATGCGCATCGCCTCCAGCAGCAGCGGCGCGCCGTCCTGGCCGCGCTCGGCCCCGAGGGCGCCCGCGGTGGCGTCGAACGCGACGCGCACGCCGGCGGCGCGGGCCGCCCGCATCGCCGCGAGCACGGCCTGGGCGGGACCGTCGCCGACGGCCGGCGGGATGCCGGACACGTGCAGCCATCCGGCGCCGTCCAGCAGCGCGGGCCAGTCGTACAGGCCGGGGTCGGCCAGGGCGTACGCGGAGCCGGCGCGGTCGTAGATGATCTCGGACGGTCGCGCGGCGGCGCCCGGCGTGACGAAGTACAGGCCCATGCGGCCGGGACGCAGGCGGATGCCGGACGTGTCCACGCCGTGCGCGCGCAGGCTGTCGAGCGCGGCGCGGCCGAGGGAGTTGTCGGGCAGGACGCTGACCATCGCGGTGCGGTGTCCGAGCAGCGCGAGCGCGACGGCGACGTTCGCTTCCGCGCCGCCCGCGCAGGCGTCCAGCGCCGGCGTCTGCAGCAGCATGCGGCCCGGCGGGGCCGCGAGGCGCAGCAGGATCTCGCCGAAGCAGACGATGCGGCCTGCCATGTCGGGACGGGTGCTCATCGGGCCAGCCAGCCGCCGTCCACCGGCAGGACGATGCCGTGGACGTAGTCGCTGGCGCGGCTGGCCAGGAACACGGCGGCGCCGGCCAGGTCGGCCGGCTGGCCCCAGCGGCCGGCGGGAATGCGCGCGAGGATGGCGGGTTCGCGCACGGGATCCGCGCGCAGGGCCGCCGTGTTGTTCGTGTCGAAGTAGCCGGGCGCGATGGCGTTGACGTTGATGCCTTGCGCGGCCCATTCGTTGGCCAGCGCCCGCGTCAGGCCCGCCACGGCGCTCTTGCTCGCCGCGTAGGCCGGCACGCGGATGCCGCCCTGGAACGACAACAGCGAAGCGATGTTGACGATCTTGCCGCCGCCGTTCCTTGCCATGTGGCGCGCCGCGGCCTGCGACAGGAAGAAGACGGATTTCAGGTTGGTGTCGATGACGGCATCCCAGTCCGCCTCCTCGACGTCGAGGCTGTCGGCGCGGCGGATGATGCCGGCATTGTTGACGACGATGTCGAGCCGGCCGTTCAGGGCGACCGCGGCATCGACGACGGCGCGCACGGGCGCCGTGGTCGACAGGTCGGCGCGCACGTCGAGGAAGCGCCGGCCGAGCGCGCGGACGTGCGCGGCCGTGTCGTCCGCGGGGCTGCGCCCGGCCGCGACGATGTCGGCGCCCGCTTGCGCCAGCGCGACGGCGATGCCCTGGCCGAGGCCCGTGTTGGCGCCCGTGACGAGCGCCGTGCGGCCGGCAAGGTTGAACAGGTCGAGCATGGAATCCCCTTATTTCAGGTGGCAGATGTCGAGGACGTTCATGTCGGTGTAGTCCAGGTTCTCGCCGCCCATCGCCCAGATGAAGGCATAGTTGGCCGTGCCGGAGCCCATGTGGATCGACCACGGCGGCGACACGACGGCCTGCTCGTTGGCCACGACGATCTGGCGCGTCGAATCGGGCGCGCCCATGAAATGGAAGACGCGCTGGTCGTCCTGCAGGTCGAAATAGAAATAGACCTCGGAGCGGCGCTCATGCACGTGCGGGGGCATCGTGTTCCACACGCTGCCCGTCTTGAGGATCGTGAGGCCCAGCAGCAGCTGGGCGGACTTGCATACGCCCGGGATGACGTACTGGTAGATCGTACGTTCGTTCGACGTCGCGGCGCTGCCGCGCTCCAGCGGGATGGCCTGGGCGTGCGTGATCTTGACGAGTTCGCAGCGGACGTGCGCGGGCGTGGACGCGAGGTAGAAGCGCGCCGGGTTGCCGGCATCCAGCGATTCGAAGACGACGTCGGCGCTGCCCATCGGGACGTACAGGCCGTCGCGCGGCGCCAGCTCGAACGCCTGGCCGTCGACGGTGACCTTGCCCGTGCCCCCCGCGACGTTGATGATGCCCAGTTCGCGCCGCGTCAGGAACGGCTGGCCGGCCGCGGACACGGGTTCCGTGTGCGTGGGCAGGGCCAGCGGACCGGCGACGGGTGCGGCGCCGCCGATGACGAAGCGCTCGTCGTGGCAATAGTTCAGCGTAATGGCATCCGGGGCGAACATCTTGTCGATCAGGTAGCGCTGGCGCAGCTGCTCGTTGCTGGCGCCGGCCATCATGTCGGGGTGGGTGGCGTAATAGGTCTTCTTGAACACGGCTATCTCCTCGTTCTCCGTGGTGAGTTATCGGTTATCGATAACAATCATATCAGGGTATTTCGAAAAGTAAAACCCCGCGGCAGGCTCGCCGGCACAAAAAGGCCGAGGTCGTGGTAATGCGCCATCCGGGCCATTCGCCGCGCCGGTGGGGCCAACCGGCGGCTGACGGGAGCCCGGCCAAAAAAAATGACCCACCCCGACAAGGTCGGGGCAGGCCGAATACGGGTCTGGAACGTACCCGCAAGGAGATCGCCATACCGGCATCAACCGGCTATGCCCGAGCGTACAGCGCAAGTTAACGATAACAAAACTTATCGGCCAGATCAACAGATTTCGTCGCCATGCCGTTTTTCCGCTTCCAGGCCCTCTTTCACGCGCATCCGACATGTGGAGGTAACGATAACAAAAATGATTTCATTTTGTTGCACTCGTGTTACGATCGTCGTCGCTATCGATAACACAGCAGTCAAAGGAGGAGTCGGTGTCATCGGGAGCATCCATGAACTGGTTAGCAAACTTATAAGGACAATCATGTATAACCATTCGCATCAGAGGTGGAACGCGTTGCGCGGCAACGCAAAAGGAAAGATGGTGGCATTGGCACTGGCGTCCGCGCTGGTGCTCGTGGGGAACGGCGCCAGGGCCGTGACCTTCGTCGCCACGCCGATGGCCCAGCCGGTCGTGAGCGGTACCGGCTTCCGCCATCCGGGGCTGGGCTTCACGCCGGAGCAGCTGGAGTACGTGCGCCAGCAGATCCGCGCCGACGTCGAGCCGTACAAGTCGTACTACAACGTGCTCGCGAACGTGTGCTGCAATTACGCGAACATCAACTTGCAGCCCACGAACCGCGACGCGACGAAGGTCGACACGCCGAACACGCCGAACTACAACAGTACGACGGCGCAGACGCGCATGATCAACGATTCGCAGGGCGCGCTGACGCAGGCGATCCTGTACTACGTCACGGGCCGCAACGAGTACCGGCGCAACGCGATGCGCATCCTGCGCACGTGGAGCAACATGAACCCGAATGGCTACGCCTATTTCCCGGACGCGCACATCCACAACGGCGTGCCGCTGTCGCGGATGCTGATGGCCGCGGAGATCATGCGCTACACGCCGGCCGATCCGACCTATACGGACTATCCGCTCGCGTGGACCGACACCGACACGCAGAAGCTGAAGGACAACCTCGTCGATCCGATGGAGCGTACGTTCTTCTCCAGTAACGAGCGGTTCCGGAACCAGCAGCAGTATTCGCTCGTCGGCCGCATCGCCGGCGCGATCTTCACCGACAACCGTGCGCGTTACGACGAGTCGGTCGAATGGCTCACGGTGAACGCCACGTCGACGCGCCAGGACATCAATGGCGCGATCATGTCGGCGATCGCCCGGATCGACGCCGACGACCCGATCAACAAGACGGGCCGGACGTTCTATGAAGTGCAGGAGATGTCGCGCGACGGCGCGCACGCGGGCGACAACGTCGACATCCTCGGCGGCCTGCTGCGCCTCGTGAACGCGCAGG
>CBIHOW010000158.1:0-7039 GCA_966211695.1 uncultured Massilia sp.
TCCTAAAAATCAAGGATGCGTTCCCCGGTAAGACGCGATGAACCAAAAAAAAGGCAGCCGCTCGGGCTGCCCTTTTTCACGCGAAGGTGATTACCACCACATGCCGTAGATCGTGGCCAGCACCACGCAGATGACGGCCGAGCCGAGGGCGAACGCGCCGTCGACCTTGAACAGCTTGGTGTCGACGATCAGCCCCTTCACTTTGCCGCGGGCGAACACGGTGCTGAGCAGGACCATGCCGGCGACGACGAGCCAGAACACGATGAACATGCGGTCCAGGAACGGGATCTCGTAGACACCGCTGCCGTTGTCATGGGCGAAGCCGATCGGGGCGAGGAACGACAGGTCCATCATCGTCGGCAGGAACTTCAGGATGATCGAGAACACGAGGCCGCCGACGGTCGCGAACATCGCGGCGCTGGACGTCGTCTTCTTCCAGAAGAAGCCCAGCAGGAACATGGCCAGGATGCCCGGCGAGACGAAGCCCGTGTATTCCTGGATGTACTGGAAGCCGCCTTTCTTGTCGATGCCCATCAGCGGGGCGATCACGACGGCCAGCAGCATCGACACGATGACGGTCATGCGGCCGATCCACACCATCTTCTTCTCGCTGACGTCCGGATGCAGGCGCTTCTGGTAGATGTCCAGCGTGAAGATCGTGGCGATCGAGTTGGCCTTGCCGGCCAGCGAGGCGACGACGGCGGCCGTCAGTGCGGCGAACGCGATGCCCTTCAGGCCCGACGGCAGCAGTGCCAGCAGGGTCGGGTAGGCGCGGTCCGGATTCAGTTCGCCGCCGACGCGCATCGCGTCGCCCAGCACGCCGGCACGGTCCAGCGCGAACGCGGCGATGCCCGGCATGACGACGATGATCGGCATCAGCAGCTTCAGGAACGCGGCGAACAGCAGGCCTTTGCGGGCGGTCGGCAGGTCGGCGCCCAGCGCGCGCTGCGTGATGTACTGGTTGCAGCCCCAGTAGTTCAGGTTCACGATCCACATGCCGCCGATCAGGGTCGACAGGCCCGGCAGGTCCATGTAGTTCGCGTTGTCGCGGCCCAGCACCATTTCGAAGTGGTCGCGGGTCGAGTTGTACAGCGTGGAGAAGCCTTGCAGCGCGCCGTGGCCGTTGCCCAGCTTGGCGACGAGGTCCAGCGCCAGCCACGTGGTCACGAGGCCGCCGATGACGAGGCAGGTGACCTGGATGACGTCCGTGTAGCCGATGACCTTCATGCCGCCCAGGGTGATGATGGCGGCGAAGATCGCGAGGAACAGCATGCAGGGCAGCACGCCGATGCCGGTGACGCTGCCGATGGCCAGCGCGCCCAGGTACAGGATCGAGGTCAGGTTGACGACGACGTACAGGCCGAGCCAGAACAGCGCCATCGTCGTGGCGACGGCCTTGCCGTAGCGCTGTTCGAGGAACTGGGGCATCGTGTAGATGTGGTTCTTCAGGTAGACCGGCATGAAGAACACGGCGACGATGACGAGCGTGGCGGCGGCCATCAGTTCGTACACGGCGATGGCCATGCCGATGCGGAAGCCGGAACCGCTCATGCCGATGAACTGCTCGGCGGAGATGTTGGACGCGATCAGCGAGGCGCCGATGGCCCACCACGTGAGCGAGCCTTCGGCCAGGAAGTAGTCGTGCGAGGCGGACGTGTTCGCGCTCTTTTTACGTCGGTAGACCCACAGGCCGTAGCCGGCGACGACGACGAAATACACGAGGAAGACAATGGTGTCTAAGCGGGAGATCAGGTTCATGAGCGTTGTCTCGTATGACGGACAGTGCTCGAACGAAGCGCCATCCGCTGGTTGTCATATCGTCCGCCGAAGCCGGTGACATCGGCTCCGAGCTTCCAATCTACAAGAGATTATCGGAAACGCACAGGAATTGCTATTCCAAAATTTGCTTTTTACATACTTTTATAACACTTTTTGTTTGCGCAAACATCGCGTAGGTGGACGGCTGTGCCGTCCACCTGCGTTGCACGGCGACGGCGCGCCAGGAGAGAAAAAATCAGGCGACGACGAGCGCCCGGCTGCCGGAAGGACGGCGCGCCGCCTCTTCCACCTTGAACACGCTGACCAGGTGGTCGAGCGCCTCGGCCTGTTCATGCAGGCTCCGGGCCGCCGTCGCGGCTTCCTCGACGAGGCCGGCGTTCTGCTGGGTGACGGTGTCCATCTGCGCGATGGCCTTGTTCACCTGCTCGATGCCGGCACGCTGTTCGCGGCCGGCATGGCTGATCTCGACCATCAGCTCGTGCATCTGCTGCACGGTCTGCAGCACTTCGCGCATCGTGGCGCCGGCTTCCGACACGAGGCCCGCGCCCGCTTCGACCTGCTGGACGGAGGCGCCGATCAATTCCTTGATTTCCTTGGCCGCCGCCGCCGAGCGCTGGGCCAGCGTGCGCACTTCGCCCGCCACGACGGCGAAGCCGCGGCCCTGTTCGCCGGCGCGTGCCGCTTCCACGGCCGCGTTCAGCGCGAGGATATTGGTCTGGAAGGCGATGCCGTCGATGACGGCGATGATGTCGACGATCTTTTGCGACGACGCGTGGATCGACCCCATCGTATCGACGACGCGGGCGACGGCCGTGCTGCCCTGCTGGGCGACGCCGGCCGCCGTGTCGGCGAGGGCGTTGGCCTGGTTCGCGTGTTCGGCGTTGTTGCGCACGGTGGCGGTCAATTCTTCCATCGAGGCGGCCGTCTGCTGCAGCGCGCTGGCCTGCTGCTCGGTGCGCGAGGACAGGTCCAGGTTGCCGGCCGCGATCTGCGTGGAGGCGCTGGAGATCGTGTCGGTGGCGGCACGCACGTTGCCGACGATATGGGCCAGGCTGCCCTGCATCGCCTTCATCGCGGCGAGCAGGCTGGATTGGTCTCCCGGGCGGGTCTGCACGTCCATCGACAGGTCGCCGGCCGCGATGTGCTTCACGATGTCGGTCGCGTAATCCGGCTCGCCGCCCAGGCGGCGCATCAGCCAGCGCGTGAGCAGCGCGGCGCCGGCGGCCCCGAGCAGCACGCTGCCGCAGACGAGGGCGAGGATCAGCGTGCGCGAGTTTTCGTAACGGCGCGAACCTTCGCGGGCGGCCGCATGACCGCCTTCCGTGTACATGTCGACGACCTTGTCGACGTGGCCGCGCAGCGCGACGATCAGCTTGTTCGATTCGCCGCGGATCAGCGACTTGGCCAGGTCGGCGTCGCCCGCACGCACTGCGGCGCGGACCTTGGCGTCTTCGGCCATGTAGCGCTCCCACATGCCGAGGAATTCCGCATACAGCTGTTTTTCCTCAGCCGTTTCGAGCAGCTTCACATAGTCGTCCTGCATGCGCCGCAGGTCTTCCAGGTCCTTGGCGATCACCTTGTCGTACTTGTCCATCTCGGCCGGTTCGGTGGAGATGATGTATTGGAGCTCGCGCGTGCGGATGCGCGCGATCTGCGACTTGATGTCTTCGATGACGCGGATGCCCGGCATCCAGTGCGCGGACAGGCGCAGCGAGGTATCGTTGACTTTCGCCAGTTGATGGATCGAGATGGCACCGACCAGCACGGTGAGTGCGAGGACGGCGGCGAACGTGATACCCAGCTTGCTCGCCAGGCGGAGGCGGTTGAACCAGTTCATTGAAATATTTGGAGGGTTTCTATAAGCCAATAATGATAACCGACATTCAAAGTTGATGTCATGCAATATAGCTATACGTATATTCCACAGGTCAATTAGATTGATACAAATGTTTGCTGCCCGGCGGTAACGTGTGCCGAGTTGCATGAATGGCAGCCTATACTGCGTCTGCCTACCGGAATCCATAACCGTCCCCATGCACGATGGCGCCACCGTTTTCACGTTCCGCGGTCCTGTTCGTCAAGCTGATCCTGCTGGGTCTGCTGATCGGGGTTGCAACGTGGATCGCGCTGGCCCGCTGGGCCATGACGCCGCGTAACGTGACCTTCGCACCCGTCGCCCAGCCCATCCCGTTCAGCCACAAGCACCACGTGGCCGACGACGGCATCGATTGCCGCTACTGCCACACGTCGGTGGAGAACTCGGCCACGGCGGGCATGCCGTCGACGTCCGTCTGCCTCAGCTGCCACTCGCAGCTGTTCGTCGACTCGCCGCTGCTCGCGCCCCTGCACGAGAGCGCCCGCACGGGCAAGCCGATCCACTGGGTACGCGTGCACGACCTGCCGGACTTCGTCTATTTCGAGCACGACATCCACGTGAACAAGGGCGTCGCCTGCATCGAGTGCCACGGCCGGGTGGACCAGATGCCCGTCACGTGGCGCACGGCGTCGCTGGAGATGCAATGGTGCCTGCGCTGCCATCGCGATGCGCCGGACCACGTGCGGCCGCTGAACCAGGTGCTGTCGATGGCGCCGCAAAAGCCGTTGAGTGCGCAAGACATCCGCCAACTGGACCGCCTGTACCACCTGCGCGATGCCCAGGCGCTCACCAACTGCTCGACCTGCCACCGATGAAGACCCATCCCGTCTTCCCGATTGCCCAGGACGAGCCGGTACGGCGCCGCTTCCTGAAACTGATGGGCGCATCGGCCGCGCTGGCGGGCGCAGGGTGCAGCGGGCCGCCGGCCGAGACGATCGTCCCGTACGTGACGATGCCGGAGCAGGGCGTGCCGGGCCTGCCATTGTTCTATGCCACCGCGTTCGTGCGCAACGGGCTCGCGCACGGCGTGCTCGTGGAATCGAACATGGGGCGGCCGACGAAGGTCGAGGGCAACCCGGACCACCCCGTGGGCGCGGGCGCCACCGACGTGTTCGCGCAGGCCTCGATCCTGCAGTTGTGGGACCCGGACCGGTCGCAGGCCGTGTTCCAGGGCGACGAGCTGGCGACGTGGGGTGCGTTCGAGGCCGCGCTGCACGCGCGCCGCCCCCGTTTCGAGCGGAATGGCGGCGCGGGGCTGCGCATCCTGACGGGCACCGTCACGTCGCCCACGCTGGCCGCGCAGGTCGCGGCGCTGCGCGAGCGGCTGCCGAACCTGGGCTGGCATGCGTGGGATCCGCTGCACGACGACGGGGCCGCGCAGGCGGCGCAACTGGCGTTCGGCCGGCCGCTCGACGCCTTGTTCGGCCTGGACGAGGCGAAGGTCGTGCTCGCGCTGGACGCGGATCTGTTCGGCACGATGCCCGGCGCCCTGGCGCACGCGCGGGAGTTCACGGCGCCGCGCCGGCTGGGCACAGCGCCGGACGCGAACCGGCTGTACGTGCTGGAGCCGACGCCCACGCTGACCGGCGCGTATGCCGACGCGCGCCTGGCGCGTGCGCCGCACGAGATCGAGGCCGCGCTGATGCGCATCGCTTTCAGGCTGGGGGTGGGACAGGACCCCGGCCGTGCGGCGGATCCGGCACTGGACCGGTGGGAAGCGGCCGTCGTGAAAGCGCTGGACGGCGCGCGCGGCCGCGCGCTCGTCGTCGCCGGACCGAACGTGAGCCCGGCCGGGCGCGCGCTGGCGCATGCGTTGACCTTGCGCCTGGACGGTCCGCTCACGTTCATCGAGCCGGTCGAGCGCAGCCCGCTGGACCATGGCGCGTCGATCGCCGCGCTGGCCGACGACCTGCGCGCCGGCCGCGTCGACACATTGCTGGTAGTGGACGCGAATCCGGCCTATGACGCGCCGGCGGACCTCGACTTCGCCGCGCTGCTGCGGCGCGCGCCGCTGTCCGCCCACCTGGGCCTGTACCGCGACGAGACGGCGCGCGCGGCCGGCTGGCACCTGCCGATGGCGCACTGCTACGAGGCGTGGAGCGACGCCCGGGCGCACGACGGTACGGCCACCGTCGTGCAGCCGCTGGTCGCGCCCCTGTACGGGGGACGTTCCGCGCACGAGATCCTCGCGCTGCTGGCCGGCGCGGAGACGCGGAACGGCCACGCGCTCGTGCGCGCGACGTGGCCGGGAGACGATGCTGCGTGGCGCGACAGCCTGCGCCGCGGCATCGTGGGTGGGAGCGCCGCACGTCCCGTGGCCACGCCGGCCGCGCGGACGCCCGCCCCGGCGTCCGCCCCGGCCGCACCGCCGCTCGTCGCGCTGTTCGCGCCCGATCCGGCCGTCGACGGCGGCGCGTTCGCCAACAACGCGTGGCTGCAGGAATTGCCGCGGCCCCTCACGTCGCTCACCTGGGACAACGCGGCGCTCCTCGGCCCGGCGACGGCCCAGCGGCTTGGCGTGTCCGACGGCGCCGTCGTGCGCCTGCGCGTGGACGGGCGCGCGGTGGAGGCGCCGGTGCTCGTCGTGGCGGGCCAGGCCGAGGGCGTCGTCACCCTGCCGCTGGGCTACGGCCGGCGCGCGGCCGGCGCCGTCGGGGAGGGCGTCGGCTTCGACGCGTACCGCCTGCGGATCCGCGCGACGCTGCCCGCCGTGACGCTCGAACGCACGGGCCGCACGCACGATCTCGTGTTCCGCCAGAAGGAAGTGGACATGCACGGGCGCAATCCGGTGCAAATGCGGGTGCACGTGCGCGAGCTCGCACGGGAACCGCCGCGGCAGGCGTCGATGTACCCGGAGCGCACGTACGACGAGTACAAATGGGGCATGGCGATCGACCTGAACGCGTGCATCGGCTGCGCCTCGTGCACGATCGCGTGCCAGGCGGAGAACAACATCCCCGTCGTCGGCAAGGACGAAGTGGCGCGGGGCCGCAGCATGCACTGGATCCGCGTCGACCGCTACGTGGCCGGCCAACGTACCCTGTTCCAGCCCGTGCCGTGCATGCATTGCGAGCACGCGCCGTGCGAGGAAGTGTGCCCCGTCGGCGCGACGATGCACGACAGCGAAGGCCTCAATGTCCAGGTCTACAACCGCTGCATCGGCACGCGCTTCTGCTCCAACAATTGTCCATACAAAGTCCGGCGCTTCAACTTCCTGCAGTATGCGAACGAGAAGGTGGAAAGCCTGAAGGCGCTGCAGAATCCCGAAGTGACGGTGCGCCGGCGCGGCGTGATGGAGAAGTGCACCTACTGCCTGCAGCGGATTACCCGCGCCCGCATCGAGGCCGAGAAGGCCGGGCGGCGCATCCGCGACGGCGAGATGGT
>CBIHOW010000159.1:0-6878 GCA_966211695.1 uncultured Massilia sp.
CACGGTGGGCGGGTCGACGACGGTGAACTGGACGTCGAGCTTCCGCACGCCGCCGACCACGCTCGCGTTCTGGCAGCAGCGCTTCGGCCTGTCGACCTACAGCGAAGCCGAGCTGGCGCCGTGGTTCGCGCTGATGGAAGCGCGGCTGCACGTGGCCGACTGGCCGGGCGCGCCGAACGAGAACAACGACCTGCTGCGGCGCGGCGCCGCGAAGCTCGGCATTCCGACGGGCCTCATCCGCCGCAACGTCAACGGCTGCTGGAACCTGGGCTACTGCGGCATGGGTTGCCCGACGAATGCGAAGCAATCGATGCTCGTGACGACGATCCCGTCCGCGCTGGACCACGGCGCGACCCTCGTCACGCGCGCCCGCGCCGAACGGCTCGTGTTCAAGGGAGACAGGGCCGACGGCCTCGATTGCACGCTGCTCGACGCGGGCGGCCTGCAGGCCACGGGCCACCGCCTGCGCCTGCGCGCGCGCCACTACGTGCTGGCGGGCGGCGCCATCAACACGCCGGCGCTGCTGCTGCGTTCCAGGGCGCCCGACCCCAGCGGGCAGCTGGGCAAGCGCACGTTCCTGCATCCGACGCTCGTGTCGGCCGCGCTGTTCCCGCAGCGCGTCGACGGGTACGCGGGCGCGCCGCAGACGGTCTATTCGGACCACTTCCTGCACACGCAGGCGATCGACGGCCCGCTCGGCTTCAAGCTGGAAGCGCCGCCGCTGCATCCCGTGCTGCTGGCGACGACGATGCAGGGCTTCGGCCGCGAACACGCGGAGATGATGCGCCGTTTCCCGCATCTGCAGGGCATGCTGGCGCTGCTGCGCGACGGCTTCCATCCCGAATCGCAGGGCGGCACCGTCGGCCTGAACGCGGACGGCTCGCCCGTGCTCGACTACCCGCTGGACGATCCCGTGTGGGACGGCGCGCGCCGCGCCTTGCTGGCGATGGCCGAGATCCAGTTCGCGGCCGGCGCCAGCGGCGTGCAGGTCGCGCACGAACGGGCGCCGCGCTACGCCAGCTGGAACGAGGCGCAGGGCGGCATCGCCGCGCTGCCGTTCGAGCGCCACCTGACGCGTGTCGTGTCCGCGCACGTCATGGGCGGCTGTGGGATGGGAGATCGCGAGGGCGTCACGGGGCCGGACGGCCGCTACCGGGGGCTCGCGAACGTGTCCGTGCACGACGGCTCGCTGTTCCCGACGTCGATCGGCGCCAATCCGCAGTTGTCGATCTACGGCATCACGGCGCGCCTCGCCAGCGACCTGGCGCAATCCCTCACGGGCCGGCCGGCCGCGCGGCCTGCATGATCATGGCCAGCGCCCGCACCCTGCTGCGCTTCGTCCTGCTCGTGCAGCTGGCGGCGGCGCTGCTGATCGCGTGGGCGCTGCTGCGGCGCGGCGTGCCGGCGTGGGGCGCGCTGCTCGCGGGTGCCGGCGCCGTCGTCCTCGTGCGCCTCGTGATCAACATGAACAATTTTGTCATGGCCGCGCGCGCGGCGAGCCACACGCCGCCCGAGTACCGCCTCGGACCGGCGGCACGCGTGCGCATGCTGGCCGAGGAATTCCGGGCCAGCATGCTGGTGACGTCCTGGCACGTGCCGCGCGGCTGCGCGCGCATGACGGTGCATCGCGACAGCCGGCGTGTGCCCGTGCTGCTCGTGCACGGCTACGGCTGCAACAGCGGCTACTGGGCGCACCTGGAACCGCTGCTGGACCGCGAAGGCATCAGCCACGCCAGCATCGACCTGGAACCGGTCGCGGGCAACATCGACGATTACGCGCCATCGATCGAGGCGCGCGTGCAGGAACTGTGCGCCGCGACGGGGGCCGCGCGCATCGCCATCGTCGCCCACAGCATGGGCGGCCTCGCGGCGCGGGCGTGGATGCGCTCGTACGGCAGCGCAAAGGTGGCCAGGCTGATCACGCTCGGCACGCCGCACCACGGCACGATGCTGGCGAACCTGGGCCTGGGCGCGAACGCCGCGCAGATGCGCCGCGACAGCGCGTGGCTGCGCGACCTGGCGGCAGCCGAGACGCCGGCCGACCGCGCGCGCATCGTCTCCATCTACACGTACCACGACAACATCATCGCCCCGCAGGATTCGAGCGAGCTGGCGGGCGCGCGCAACGTCGCATTCGGCGGCGTCGGGCACGTGGCGCTGGGTAGCAACCCCCGCGTACTGGCCGAGGTGTTGCGCGTTCTGCGCGAACTGCAGCCGGCCATGGCCTGAGGGTCCGGTCGATGATATCCTTGCAGGTGAGTCCACCCATACTTGTTTCCATGCAACAGAAAGCCCCGCGCCGAACCCGCGAACGCATCCTCGAGCTGTCGCTGCGGCTGTTCAACGAATTCGGCGAACCGAACATCACCACGACCGTGATCGCCGACGAGATGAACATCTCGCCGGGGAACCTGTACTACCACTTCCGCAACAAGGACGACATCGTGAATTCGATCTTCGTCCAGTTCGAGGCGGAGATCGAGCGCATGCTGACCGTCCCGGCCGGCCGCCGCTCGAACATGCAGGACGTGTGGGTATACCTGCACCTCATGTTCGAGTTGATCTGGAAGTACCGGTTCTTCTACCGCGACCTGAACGACCTCCTGTCGCGCAACCGCAAGCTGGAACTGCACTTCAAGGCGATCCTCGCCCACAAGATCAAGGTCGCGCGCCAGCTGTGCGAAGACCTGCGCAGCGAAGGCTCGCTGGAGGCGGGCGACGCGCAGATCGGCGCGATGGCCACGAACATGGTGGTCGTCGCCACGTACTGGCTGTCGTACGAATACGTGCGCAATCCGCGCAAGTACAGCGAGCAGCAGGCCATCGCGGACGCGCTCGCGCGCGGCTGCTACCAGGTGCTGTCGATGCTGGGCCCCTACCTGCGCGGCGAGACGCTCGCGCTGTTCCAGCGCCTGTCCGACGACTTCCTCGCCAAACTGCCGCCCGAAGCTGCCGCCTGAAGTGCGCCAACCCTGAGAATCACATGAAATCCATCGCCGTCTACTGCGGCGCCTCGCTGGGCGCCGATCCCGTCTAC
This sequence comes from uncultured Massilia sp., assembly GCA_966211695.1. GTDB lineage: Bacteria > Pseudomonadota > Gammaproteobacteria > Burkholderiales > Burkholderiaceae_D > Telluria. The sequence continues at coordinate 3,038 of CBIHOW010000159.1, forward strand.
GCGGACGCCGCGCGCGGCCTCGCCCGCGCCCTCGTCGAGCACAACATCGGCCTCGTCTACGGCGGCGGCAAGGTGGGCCTGATGGGCGTCATCGCCGACGAAGTGCTGCGCCTCGGCGGCGACGCCACCGGCGTCATCCCGAAGCACCTCGTGGAGCGCGAAGTGGGCCACGCGGGCCTCACGCGGCTGTTCGTCGTGAAGGACATGCACGAACGGAAGGCGATGATGTCCGACCTGGCCGAAGGCTTCATCGCCATGCCGGGCGGGATGGGCACGCTGGAAGAACTGTTCGAGATGGTGACGTGGGCCCAGCTGGGCATCCACGCCAAGCCCATCGGCCTGCTCAATGTGAACGGCTTCTACGACGGCCTCGCCGCGTTCGTCGACCACCTCGTCGGCACGGGCTTCGTGCGTCCCGCGCATGCGGCGTTATTGATGCGCGACGCCGACCCGGACGCGCTCATCCGCCGCCTGCGCCAGGCCGCGCCGGCCGCCTAGGCCTCGATCACCCGGTTGCGCCCCGCCGCCTTGGCGGCGTACAAGGCCTTGTCGGCGCGGTTGACGGTCTCGATGATCGGCTCGTCGGGGTGCCAGACGGAGAGGCCGGCCGAGAAGCTGACGCGGTGTTGCGCGCCGCTGCAGGGCACCAGTGTCGCCACGCGCGTGCGCATGCGCTCCAGCACCGCGCGGGCATTGGCGGGGGCGGTGTTCGGCAGCATCAGCAGGAATTCCTCGCCGCCCCAGCGTGCCAGCGCGTCGCCTTCGCGCAGCTCGGCGCGCGTGGCCTGCGCGAAGTCGCGCAGCACGCTGTCGCCCGCCGCATGGCCGAAGCTGTCGTTGATCCGCTTGAAGAAATCGATGTCGAGCACGGCGATGCAGGTCGGACCGCCATCGGCGTCGCGGCGGCGCTCTTCCTGCGCGAGCAGCTCGTTCATGTGGCGGCGGTTGGTCAGCTTGGTCAGCTCGTCGATAGTGGCCAGCGTGCGGATCGTCTCGAGCGCCGTCAGCAGGTCGTCCTTCTGGGTCTTGAGGCGGGCGCGCAGCTTGCTCATCTCGCCGGTCAGCAGGGTCACCGCAAGCGAGGCGACCGCCACGAACACGAAGTTCACGGCTTCCGCCGCCGGCGGAAAATGCAGCGGGTCATGCGCTGCGAGCCACCACATCGTGCCGCCCATGACGGACAGGTTGAAGGCGGTCAGCACCAGGGTCTGGCGCGGACGCAGTGCGAAGATGCAGAACACGACGATGACCGGCAGCCCCACCAGGGTCGCGCCGCGCAGCGGCCCGGCGATCGCATAACCCCAGACGTGGCAGCTGATGCTGAATACGCCCTGCAGCCCCGCCAGGACGGTCGGCGCGAGCCCGATGCGGGCGCCGATGCGCACCAGCGGGTAGAACAGGGCAACGCCCGCGGCGACGTACAGGCAGATGGCACGGGCCTGCGGCTGTCCCGCGAGCGCGGCCGGGCCGAACAACATGCCGATGACGATGGTGTACATGATGGCCGTTCCGGCCCAGTACTGCAGCATGCGGTGCAGCTTGCGGTCCGCGCCGAACAGCATGCGCGCGGCCTGGTGGCGGGTGACCATGTTCACGCCCTCACCAGCTGCGTGACATCGCGCGGCTGCCGCTGCTGGGCCTGCAGCATCTCCGTGATGCGCTCGGCCGGCACGGGTGGGCTGAACAGGTAGCCCTGCATCTCGTCGCAGTCGTTCGCCAGCAGGAAGTCGCGCTGTTCGACCGTCTCCACGCCCTCGGCGATCACGCGCAGGTGCATGCGGTGGCCCAGCGAGATCACGGCCAGCGCGATCGCCTGGTCGTCCGTGCTGGAGGCCAGGTCGCGCACGAACGACTTGTCGATCTTGAGCGTGGAGATCGGGAACGATTTCAACGCCGACAGGCTCGAATAACCGGTGCCGAAATCGTCGATCGACAGGGTCACACCCATCTCCTTCAGTTCGCCCATGCGTTCGATGGCCTGGTTCAGGTCGCGCATCAGGAGGCTTTCCGTCACTTCCAGGTCCAGCGCGCTGGGCGGCAGGCCGCTGTCGCGCAGCGCGCCGGCGATGCGCTCGACGAGGCGCTTTTCCTCGAACTGGCGCGCCGACACGTTGACGGACACCGTGAGCGGATCCAGCCCCGCCGCGCGCCACAACTGGGCCTGGCGGCACGCGGTGCGCACGACCCATTCGCCCAGGCCGACGATCAGGCCCGATTCCTCCGCCAGCCCGATGAAGCGCATCGGCGGCACGATGCCGTGCTCCGGATGGCGCCAGCGGATCAGCGCTTCCACGCCGAACAGGCGGCCCGTGCGCAGGTCCACCTTCGGCTGGTACAGGAGGTGGAAACGGCCGGCAGGCGCCTGCACCATGGATGTCTCGCCGTCGCCGGCGTCGCGCGTCTCGTCCGCCAGCGTGGCGTCCAGCGCCCTGCGCATGTCTTCCAGCAGCACGAGCTTTTCCTCGACGCTGGCGTTCATCTCGCGCGTGTAGAACTGGAAGTTGTTGCTGCCCAGGTCCTTGGCGCGGTACATCGCGGCGTCGGCGTTCATCATGAGGGTCTTCGGATCCTCGCCGTCGCGCGGGTACACGACGACGCCCATGCTGCAGCTCACGCGCACGGCCTGGTCGCCGATCTGCACGGGTTCCGTCACGGCTTGCCGGATCTTTTCCAGCACGGGCGTGAGCGCGAGCGGGCTTTCGCCGGCGTCCGGCAGCAGGATCACGAATTCGTCGCCGCCCAGGCGGCCGAGGGTGTCGGTGCGGCGCAGGCAGGCCTGCATGCGGCTGCCCACGACCTTCAGCAATTCGTCGCCGGCATTGTGACCGAGGCCGTCGTTGACGAGTTTGAAGCCGTCCAGGTCGACGAAGGCGAGGGCCAGGTGACCGCCGTTGCGCTGGGCGTTGCGCACGGCCTGGTCCAGGCGGTCGCGGATCAGGCTGCGGTTGGGCAGGCCGGTCAGCTCGTCGTGGTGGGCCATGTGGCGGATGCGGTCCTCGGCCAGCTTGCGCTCGGTGATGTCGCGCACCATCGCCACCGCGCCGCCTTCGACGGGCACGATCTGGCGCTGCAGCCAGCGCCCGGCCGTCGGGCCGGACGTCGCCTGCCACTCGGCCTCGATGACGCGCTGTTCGAGCACGACCTGCACAAGGTGTTCCCACATGCCGTTCGTCCGGTAATAGGGCAGCGCGTCGCCCAGCAACTGGCCGCGCAACGCCTCGCTGGCGATGCCGGTGAACAGTTCCGAGCGGCTGTTCGAGCCCTCGACGAGGAAGTCGACGATGGTGCCGTCCGTGCCGGCCACGCTGCGCAGCACGAAGAACGCGTCCGGGCTCGCTTCCGACGCGGCCGCATAGGTCTGCTGCGCCTGGCGTTCGCGCCGGCGCGCCTTGGCCACCTGCCATGACCACGCGCTGATCATCGCGACGACGGCGACCAGCAGCGAACTCGCGGCCGTCGCGCCGACGAGGTAGGTGCCGTAGTGCTGCTCGTACTCCGCCATCTGTTCGCTGTCGGCCAGGCCGACGACGGCCGTGAGCGGAAAGCCCGTCAGGCGGCGCGCGCCCGCGTAGCGCTCGATGCCGTCCGGTGCCGTCGGATGCGGGGCCAGGGCTTCCTCTTTCATGCCGTCGAGCGCGATCGGCTGGCCCCACGTGACCTTGTCGCCGATGCGCACGGCGCGCGCCACGCCGTCGCCGCCGACCAGCGCCAGCATGCCCAGTTCGCCCGCGCGCGAGCGCTCGTACGAGCTCGTGAAATAGGCCGGGTCGACTTCGACGATGGCGACGCCGGCGAAGCGGCCGTAGCCGTCCTCGATGCGGCGCGTGAAATGCAGGTGCGG
>CBIHOW010000160.1:0-6667 GCA_966211695.1 uncultured Massilia sp.
ACGTCGTGAAACCCGTGATGTCGTCGTCGGGCAAGGGCCAGTCGAAGCTGGACAGTGCCGCCGACGTCGAGAACGCCTGGAACTATGCCGCGTCCGGCGGACGCGTGGATGCGGGCCGCGTGATCGTCGAAGGTTTCATCGACTTCGACTACGAGATCACCTTGCTGACCGTGCGCGCGGTCGGCGCGGACGGCAAGGTCGAGACGCGCTTCTGCGAACCGATCGGCCACAAGCAGGTGCATGGCGACTACGTGGAATCGTGGCAGCCGCAGCCGATGGCGCCGCTCGCGCTGCAGCGCGCGCAGGAGATCGCGGACAAGGTCACGGCTAACCTGGGCGGCCAGGGCGTGTTCGGCGTCGAGCTGTTCGTCAAGGGCGACATGGTGTGGTTCTCGGAAGTGAGCCCGCGCCCGCACGACACGGGCATGGTCACGATGGCGACGCAGGTGCAGAGCGAATTCGAGCTGCACGCCAAGGCGATCCTCGGCCTGCCCGTGAACACGGCGCTGCGCGCGCCGGGCGCGTCCGCCGTGATCTACGGCCAGCTGGAAGAAGCCGGTATCGCGTTCGAGGGCGTGGCCGACGCGCTGCGCGTGCCGGGCTGCGACATCCGCCTGTTCGGCAAGCCGGAGTCCTTCGCTCGCCGCCGCATGGGCGTGGCGCTGGCGACGGCGGACGACGTCGACACGGCGCGCGCGCGGGCGCTGGAGGCGGCGGGCAAGGTCAGGCCCGTGTCCGGCAAGCGATGATCCATGGGGCGCTGCGGCGCCCCTTTTTTTCGCTGGTTGACAGATGCTGAACACCAAATGATAATCGTTCTCATTATCATTTGTGTTACCGCCATGAAACGTCATCTCATCGCCCTCCTTGTCGCCTCCGCCTGCGCCACCCTCGCCCAGGCGCAGGATGAAGTCGCCCAGGTCCACGTCAGCGCCACCGGCTACCGCACGACGGGCACCAAGTCCGACCTGAAGCCGCTGGATGCGCCGATGAGCTACGAGGTCTACGACAGCGACCTGCTGGCGAAGCGCCAGGTAGACACCGTCAACGAAGCGCTGCGCTACGTGTCCGGCGTGACGCCGGAAAGCCGTCCGAACGTGACGATCTTCGACCAGTACACGATCCGCGGCTTCGAGAGCTACCGCAATTACTACGACGGCCTGCCCCTGCAGTACAACGGCCTGTGGAACCTCGTGCCGCAGGTCGACGCGTGGGCGACGGGCAGCGTCGAGGTGCTGAAAGGGCCGACGTCCGTGCTGTACGGTTCGGCGCCGCCGGGCGGCATGGTCAACCAGACGGCGAAGCAGCCGCAGTCCACACAGGAGAACCTGCTGCGCGTACGCATCGGCAACGACAACCTGCGCGAGCTGGCGCTCGACAGCACGGGGTCGCTTTCGCGGGACGTCGACTACCGCCTGCTCGCCCTCGGCCGCCAGCGCGACGGCCAGCAGGCCACGACGCGCGAGGAACGCTACCTGCTCGCGCCGTCCGCGACGTGGCGCATCTCCCGCGACACGAAGCTCAACGTGAACGCCTATTACCAGAAGGATCCGGCCCTTGTCCCATCCACGCCGCTGCCGGCCACGGGCACCTTGCGCCCCGCACCGTACGGCGAACTGGGCAGCGACGCGTACGCGGGCGACGCCAACTGGGCCGGCATGTCGCGCACGGTCAAGATGGCGGGCTGGAAGTTCGAACACGCTTTCGGCAATGGCGTGACGTTCCTGCAGAACGTGCGCTGGACGAAGGCCGACGGCTTCCAGCGCAACACCTATAACTATGGCCTGCAGGCCGACGACCGCACGCTCATCCGCTCCGCCTATTTCACGGACGAGCACCAGGACGGCTGGGTGGCCGACAACCAGCTCGCGTTCCGCACCACCACCGGACCCGTCAACCACCGCCTGCTGGCCGGCGTCGATTATCAAAAAATGGATTCGCACGTGCGCTACGGCGACACGCTGAGCACGGACACGCCCGCCATCGACCTGGGCCACCCGGACTGGCACCTGCTCGATCCGTCCAGACTGCCGTTCGACACGTACACGGAACGGCACGACATCGACCAGTCCCAGCTGGGCTGGTATGCGCAGGACGAGGCCACATGGGGTCCGGTGACGGTCGTCGGCGGCCTGCGCCGCGACCGCTACCGCAGCACCGACGAGAACGGCGCCGCGGCCACGCGCATCGCCCAGGGCCGCACGAGCGGCCGCCTGGCCGCGATCTGGAAGCTGGACAACGGCGTGGCGCCATACGTGAATTATTCGACGTCGTTCGAGCCGACGTCGGGCGTGGATACCCTGACGGGACAGGCATTCAAGCCGACGACGGCAAAGCAGATCGAGGCCGGCGTCAAAGTCCAGTCGCCCGACCGCCGCACGCAGCTGACGGCGGCCTGGTTCGACATCCGCAAGCAGAACGTCGTCGTCAACACGCCCACGTTCAACCGCTACACGCAGAACGGCGAGGTGCAATCGAAGGGACAGGAAGTGTCGTGGCGCCAGATCGTCACGGGCGACCTCGACCTCACTGTCGCCCTCACCCACCTCGACATGCAGGTGACGAAGAACGAACTGGACAAGTCGTTGATCGGCAAGACGCCCGTGTGGGTCGCGGACAAGCAGGCGTCCGCATGGCTGAACTGGAGCGCCGCCGAGCGCCTGGATGTGAGCGGCGGCGTGCGCTACATCGGCCCCAGCCAGGCGGATGCGCTCAACACGGCGACGGTGCCCGGCCATGCGCTGGTCGACGCGGCCGCGTCGTACCGGATGACGGACCGCACGACGCTCGGCGTCACCGTCAGCAACCTCGCCGACAAGCGCTACGTCGGCGCCTGCCACGACGCCAACAATTGCTGGATGGGCGCGCAGCGCAGCGTCGAGATGAGCCTGTCCACCCGGTTCTGAGAAATGCACTACCGTACCTGGTTTGCCATCCACAAGTGGACGAGCCTCGTCTGCATGGTGTTCCTGCTGATGCTGTGCGTGACGGGCCTGCCGCTGATCTTTTCGCACGAGCTGAACCACGCGCTCGGCAACAGCGTCGAGGCGCCGCCCCTGGCCGGACAGGATGCGACGCGGCGCGCCGACCTCGATGCCATCGTCGCCGACGCGCAGCGCCGCCGTCCGCGCGACGTGCCGCAATTCATCGTGGCCGAGGCGGACGAACCGGACCTCGTCAACGTGCGCATGGCCACGCGCGTCGACGATCCCGGCCTTACCGCCTACTACACGTACGATGCGCGCACGGGCGCTTTCCTCAGCGACTATCCGCTCGACAGCGGCCTCATGACGGTGATGCTGCGCCTGCATACGGACATGTACTCGGGCCTGCCCGGCACCCTGCTGCTGGGCTTCATGGGGCTGCTGCTGGCGGCGTCGATCGTGTCCGGCATCGCCGTCTACGGGCCGCACATGCGCAAGCTGAAGTTCGGCACCGTGCGGCGCGCACGCGCGGGCCGGATCGCCTGGCTGGACCGGCACAACGTGCTGGGCATGGCGACGCTCGCGTGGCTGCTCGTCGTCGGCCTGACGGGCACGATCAATGCGCTGAACCGGCCCATCTTCGCGCACTGGCAGGCGACGGAGCTGGCGGCGCTGGCCGCGCCGTACGCGCACCTGCCGCCCGTGACCGGCACGCCGTCGGCCGCCGCCGCCGTGGCCGCCGCGAAGCGCGCCCGGCCGCACATGTCGCTCAGCTTCATGGCCTACCCCGGCAACGGCTTCGCGACGCCACGCCATTTCATCGCCTTCATGCAGGGCGACACGGCCGTGACGTCGAAACTGCTGGACATCGTCATGATCGACGCCGTCACGCACGACGTCGTCGCGACGGGCAGCATGCCGTGGACCGTGTCCGCGCTGATGCTGTCGCAGCCGCTGCATTTCGGCGACTACGGCGGATTGGCGCTGAAGCTGCTGTGGCTGCTGCTGGACGTGCTCAGTATCGTCGTGCTGTGGAGCGGCCTCGTGCTGTGGTGGAAGCGGCGCAGCGCGGCGGCACTCGTGCCGGGCACGGCGGACGCGGCAACGAACGCCTGACCGGCGGGCCGGACGCCCGCCACAGCCGAGTCCGTATGGCAGCGTTACCGTGCGCCGTGCGCCCCTGAAGCTGGTATGGTAATCCGCTTCACCGCGTCCGGACGGGAGGTCAGGATGGACGAGATCGACCACAATCCGGCATCCACCGGCGCAGCGGCACGGCCTCCCGCCGGCTTCGACATGCTGGCATGCCTGTGCCCGGACGGCATCCTCGTCAGCGTGGACGACCACATCGTCTACGCGAGCCCGGCGGCCGATGCGATGCTCGGCCCCGGCCCGGCCGGCGGCCTGCTCGGCCATCCGACATTGGCGCTGGCCGCGCCGGACGAGCGCGACGCCCTGCGCGACCGCATGCGCCACGCGGCTGCGGGCGCGTTCACGCCGCTCGGCGAACTGGCGATGTGCCGGGCCGATGGCCGCCGGTTCGATGCCGAGCTGACCTGCGGCCCGCTGGCGTGGGACGGCATGCACGCCATCCAGCTGCTGGTGCGCGACATTTCCGAGCGCAAGCATACACAGACCCGGCTGCAGGCCAGCGACAGACGGCTCGCGGCCGAGCTGCAGGAAATGAACCGCTTACATGAACTCAGCAACCGGCTGCTGGCCACGCGCGACCTGCGCAGCGCGCTCGACGAAGTGCTGGACGCCGCCATCCTGTTGCTGGACGCCGACTACGGCAGCATCCAGCTCTACAATCCGCACAAGAAGGGCCTGGAGATCGTCGTACAGCGCGGCTTCCCGCAGGCCTTCCTCGACACGTTCCGGCTGGTCAGCGCCGAGGACAATTCCGCGTGCGGGCGTGCACTGCGCAGCGGCGCGCGCATCGTCATCGAGGACGTGCTGACGGACGAGGAATACACGGGCCTGCGCGACATGGCCGCCGCCGCCGGCTACCGCGCCGTGCAGTCGACGCCGCTGCTCGTTTCCGGACGCCCGGTGCTCGGCATGCTGTCCACGCATTTCCGCTCGCCGCACCGCCCGTCCGAACACCAGTTCCGCCTGCTCGACCTGTACGCGCGCCAGGCCAGCGAACTGGTCGACCGCCTGCGCAACGAGGAGGCGCTGCGCGAGAGCGAGGACCGGTTCCGGCGCGCCCTGCAGCCCCGCAATGTCGGGATCGTCTTCATCACCACGCAGGGCGTCATCCACGAAGCCAACGACGCCTTTCTCGAGATGAGCGGCTACACACGGGCCGACCTCGCGGAGGGCGGCCTCGGATGGGAGCGCCTGACGCCGGCGGAGTGGCACGACGCGGCACGCTGCTCGCTCGCCGAATTCCGCGACAGCGGCGTACTCGACCCGCGCGAACACGACCTGCTGCGCAAGGACGGCAGCCGCTGGTACGCGCTGTGCTCGGCGACCCGCATCGCGGACAGCGAAGGGGTCGGCTACCTGATCGACATCACCGACCGCAAGCGCGCCGAGCAAGCCCTCCGGGACGCCGACCGCCGCAAGGACGAATTCCTCGCCACGCTGGCGCACGAATTGCGCAACCCGCTGGCGCCGATCAGCAACGCCATGTACCTGCTCCGGGCCGAGGGTGCGCACCGCCGCCGTGCCGACCAGGTGGTCGACATGGTGCAGCGCCAGGTGCACCAGATCGTACGCCTCGTCGACGACCTGCTCGAAGTCTCGCGGATCACGCGCGGCAAGATCGAACTGCGGCGCGAATCCGTGGAGCTGGCCGACGTCATCGCCGCCGCGGTCGAAACGACACGCCCGCAGCTGGACCGCGGCGGCCAGCACCTGCACCTCGACCTGCCCCCGACCCCGCTGCCGCTCGATGCCGACAAGGCCCGGCTCACCCAGGTCTTTTCCAATCTGCTGAACAATGCCGCCAAGTACTCCCAGCGCGGCGGCGAGATCCGGGTCGAGGCAAGGGCCGAGGACGGACAGGCGTGCGTGACGGTGAGCGACGCGGGCATCGGGATCGTCCCCGAACTGTTGCCCCGCGTGTTCGACCTGTTCGTGCAGGGAGAGAACGCGACCGCCGACGCGCAGGGCGGCCTGGGCATCGGCCTGACGATGGCCCGCAGCCTCGTCGAGCTGCACGGCGGCACCATCGAGGTCAACAGCGGCGGACGGGGCTGCGGCTGCGCATTCACCGTCCGGCTGCCGCTCGCGCCGCCCGTGCCCGCCAGCGCCGGCGCGGACGCCGTACGCCCCGGCGCGCTGGCGGGACAACGCGTGCTCGTCGTCGACGACAACCATGATGCCGCCGACAGCCTGGCCCTGCTGCTGGAAACGTATGGCGCCGAGGTGCGGGTCGCCTATGGCGGTCGCGCAGCGTTGACGGCGGTCGAGACGTGGATGCCGCACGCGGCGGTGATCGACCTCGGCATGCCCGACATGGACGGCTGCCGGGTGGCCGAACGGATCCGCGCCGATGCCCGCCTCGCCGGCCTGCGCCTGATCGCGCTGACCGGCTGGGGCCAGAGCGCCGACCGCGCCCGGTCGCGCGCGGCCGGGTTCGATGCGCATCTGACCAAGCCGGCCGAGATCGGGACGCTGACGGCGGCGTTGGCCGAAGCCAAATGAAAAAGGGGCATCGATCGCTCGATGCCCCTCTTCGAATTCTGGCTCCCCGACCTGGACTCGAACCAGGGACCTGCGGATTAACAGTCCGT
>CBIHOW010000161.1:0-6583 GCA_966211695.1 uncultured Massilia sp.
CCGCCGATCGACAGGGTCAGCGCCAGCGCGTCCGCATGGCCGTGCGCGGCGATGCCCAGATAGCCGAGCGGGCCGCAATCGACCATGCCCTTGATCTCGTTCGGCTCGCCGAAGTGCGAGCCGAACAGCAGATAGCCGCCGTCCGGGAAGGCCCAGCCCGTCTCCGACTCGTGCGGATCCGCTTCCGGCCGCTTGCCCGGCAGCGCGTGCACCAGCCAGCGTACGCCCGGGTGCGTGGGGTTCATGCGGCGCAGCACGGCGTCGCCCAGCGCCAGCAATTGGTCGGCGCGGTCGCTGCCGGGAGCGTCCAGCCGGAACACGATGCCGTCGTCCGCATCGCCCACCATCGGCACGTTGCCGTTCACGTCGCGCACGGAACGCAGGAAACGCAGCGCGCGCAGCAAGGCGGTCCAGTAGGCGCGCGAGAACGGGTGGTCGCAGGCCTGGCCGACAAGGCCGGCGACGAACAGGAATTCGCTAGAGAAGATGTGGTACGCAAACGCCTGCTCGCGGTTCACGCCGTCGCGCGAGAATTGCGCCTGCGCTTCGTGCTCCAGTTCGCGCCGGGCCTGTTCCAGCCACGCGCCCGACGATTTCCAGCACGGCCAGATCGACGCGCCCACGTACAGGCCGGCCAGTTCGCCGATCAGGTGATTGTTCGCGGAGGAGTGGCGCGACAGGTGACGGGCGATCGCGCTGCAATGGGCGTGGATGCTGTCCAGCCAGTCGGCCCGCAGGCGCTGGCCCTCCTCGCCCGCGAACAGGCCGCTGCCCTCGCCGCCGACCAGTTGCCACACGAGGCCCCAGTTGATGAGGCGGATGCCCAGTTCCAGCGAGCTCGTCCAGTTGGGGCCGACGAGCGGCGGACACTGGTCGAGCCAGCTGCGCAGCTGCGCCTGCAGCGCGTGCAGCCAGGCGACGTCGTTCGTCACGGCCCACGCCTGCGCCAGGCGCACGAGGTGCAGATGGCGGTTCAGTTCCCACACGTGCTTGATGTCGCCGACCTGTTCGCGGTTCGTGATCGTGATGTCGCCCGCGTAGATGGCCGGCCCGACGACGCCGCTGTCCGGATCGCGGTTCCACACGGGGGGCATGCCGACGTCGAACCGGCGATTGGCGAACAGGACGACGTGGCCGGCGCAGATGCTGTCGGCGTCGGCCAGCAGCGCGTCGCGCTCGGCCTGCGCCAAGGCGGGCGCGCCATGGACGGCGAACGTGCGGGCGCGGGGCAGCGGCGGCGCCGCGCGGGCGCGCATGCGCTTCGCCACGCGCGTGACGGCCGCCTGCTGGATCCGATAGCCGACCTCGGCCACGGACATACAGCGCAATCGGTTGACCAGCCAGACCATCCCTGTCGCTTCGCTCATCATCGTGCCCCCGCCAGTTCACGGTAGATCGCGGACAGCTGCCCGCACACCACCTCGGTTGAGTATTGTCGTTCGATGGTTGCGCGCGCACGTTCCGCCAGCCGGTCGCGCAGGGCGGTGTCGCCCAGAAGTCGTGCAAGCGCCCTGGCAAGCGCCTGTTCGTCGCGCGGCGGCACCAGGAGGCCGTTGTCGCCGTCGCGTAACGTTTCGGGAATACCTCCGACAGATGTCGCGACGACGGCCTTGCGCGCCGCCATCGCTTCCAGCATCGACATGGGCAAGCCTTCCGCGTGGGAAGGCAGGCAGAACACGCTGGCCTTCGCCAGCTCGGCGTCGCGCGCCTCGGGGCCGACCCAGCCGAGCAGCTCGATGCGCTCGGCGATGCCCAGTTCGGCCGCGCGCCGGCGCAGGCCTTGCGCATCGCCTTCGCCGCCGAACACGAGGCGCAGCGGGGTCGGGCCGGGCGCCTCGCGCACGACGCGCGCGCCCGCTTCCAGCAATTCGTAGACGCCCTTGGCCGCTTCCAGCCGGCCGAGGAACAGGATGCGGCCGGGCACGGCGGCCGAATCTTGTTCCTCGGCCGGCAGCACGGGCAGCGGCACGGCATTCGGCACGACGGCCACGCGGGCGCGCGGCGCGAACGCGTGCACGAACTGGGCCCAGCCTTCGGACAGGGTGATCACGAGCGAGCTCGCTTCCAGCGTGTGGCGGATCCAGCGCCGCAGCAGGGTGCCCGACTCTTCGGTGGCAAAGGTGCGGAAGCCGCCGCCGTGCAGGTGGAAGATGGTGTTACAACCGGCCAGCCGCGCGATCAGCAACACGAGCGACTTGCGCAGGAAGCTCGCGTGCGACGCGGCGTGCACGTGGACGACGGCCGGATGCCGTCCCACGCAGGCGACGAGCGTCTGCCAGAACCCGGCCAGGGCGCCGCGCGCCTTCACCAGCGGCGAGCCGTCGCGGTGGGTGGCCACGTAGCGCACGGACTCGCGCTCGAACAAGCCATGACGGCGCAGCACGGAGACGACGGCCGCCACCCCGCCCCTGCCTTCGAGCGCGGTGCCGACCATCAGGACCCGTGGCGGGGCCTTCGTCCGCATCTGTGCTGGTCGTTCCAACGCTCAAGCCCTTATAAATTGGACAATATTTCGATAATACATCATGATTTTCCCGCCATGCGCACGCTTCAACTCTCGATCGCGATGAACTCGAACTTGCCGTTCGGCCCGCGCGGAATCGCCGCCACGCGCTCGACGCGCACCTTCACGCCGGGCACGCGCAGCAGGAACTTGTCGACCAGCGCGCGCTCGTCCGCATCGGAAAACCCGTCGGCCGTCACGACGCGCAGCACGAACTCCGCATCGCCGCGGTACAGCACCTGCCCTTCGACGAGGTGCCGGTCATGGCCCTGGAAGATGCGGTCCAGGCGCGCGATGATCCGGCCGTCCGGCAACGTGACGATCTTTTCCTGGCGCCCGATGACGGCCTTGATCGTCGGGAACACCCGGCCGCAGGGGCATGGCTCTCCGTCCGGGATCACGGTATCGCCCGTGCGATAGCGCACGAGCGGCATCGCGGCATTGTTCAGCGACGTGCCGACCAGTTCGCACGCATCGCCCTCGGTTTCCAGCAAGGCGACGCCGGAATAATCCGTGAGCACGTGGTAACGGCCCTCCTCGCACGTGCCGATGGCGGCCACCCGCTCGGCCTGGCCGTACCAGTCGAACACCTTGACGCCGAACGCCTGCTCCACGGCCGCGCGCACGGATGGCTCCAGTGTCTCGGACGACGTCATCACGCCCCGGAGGGCGCGGCCGCGATAGGTGCGGCCGGCCGCGTTCAGCCAGGCGGCCAGCGCCGCGATCGACGACGGGTACGCGTGGATGACGACGGGATCGAAGCGCTCCAGTTCATCGATGTAGCGGGCTATCGTCTCGTTCGACAGGTGGTACGAGGACATCATGAGCATATTGCCCACCCAGTCGCGGCACCAGTAGCGGCCGTCCTTCGGGTGGTCGGGGCAGACGATGTCGCCGCGGATCCACGCGCGCGGCTGGCCGCGGCGCCAGCCTATCCATTGCAGCTGGCGGTGGACGAAGCCTTCCTCGCGCACGAGGTTGCCGAGCGACTGCACGATGGTCAGCGGCGAGCCGGACGTGCCGCTCGTCTTGATGGTCGTGCGGATCCAGGAACCGGGGCCGCGCGGGCGCACCAGCTGTTCCGGATGCTGGCGCACCTCGGCCTTCGTCAGCATGGCGCTGCCGGGGGACAGCCGCGGCAGCACGGTGCCGTCGCCATCGAGCGGCACGCCGACCTGGCGCGCACGCCGCGCGACGTACGCGGCCAGTGCCTCGCGCGAGCGTTCATTGGCGACGAGGCCGGGATACACGATCGCCCTGCCCCAGACGTTGCGGACCACTTCGCGCACGAGCGAACGCAGCGAGCACTTCAGCGAGTAGGTCCACATCGACATCGTTACTTCGGCTCCGTCAGGATCTTCTTGTAAATTTTTGCAACATTGTTACCAAGAATATCATACGTGCGATGGCTCGTTACGTACGGTGGCCCACGTAACGCGAACTCTGCAGCAAGGGCCGGATCATTTAACAATTGCAGTACGGCATCGGCGAACGGCCCCGCTTCCATCGGCACGCACAGGCCGGCCCCGCTCTCGTCGATGACAAGCTTCTGGTCAGGAATATCGTTGGCGACGCTGGGGATGCCGAGCGCCAGGTATTCCACCAGTTTCGTGGGCGACGACACATCGAACAGGGTGCCGCGCGGGATCGGCGACAGGCCCACCTCGGCCCGCACGGCGTAGCCGAGCGCCGTGCGCTGGGGCAGCCAGCCCGTCAGCAGCACGTGGTCGTCGAGGCCGCGCCGCGTAATCTCGCGGCGCATCCACGCCATCTCGTCGTCGGATGGGGCGTCGCCGGCGATCACGAGCAGCACGTCGGGATTCTTTTCACGGAGTTTTTCCGCCACGTCGAGCAGGAAGTCGGAGCGGCGCGAGCGCGCGATGCGGCCCAGGTACAGCACGACGCGGCGGCCGTCCAGGCGCGGGTCGTCCACGGGGTCCACGCGGGCGCGGTCGAACAGCGCCGCGTCCACGCCCATCGGCACGGCCGTCATCTTCGACCGGTCGAACCCTTTCGCCACGAGCCAGTCGGCCATCGCATCGCTCTGCACGAAGACGTGGCGCGCGCCGGGCAGCACGAAGCGGTAGATGGCGACGCGCGACGCCCACGCGCGCAGCGCATGGCCCATCCACTTCACACCGCGCCCCTGGCGGCCGATGTCGTCGCGCCGGACCTCGAAGCCTTCCACGATGGGGAACGACATCCAGTAGAGGAACGGCACGCGCAGCAGCGCGGCGGCGATGCGTCCCAGCACGCCGCTGGCGATCTTGTCGCGCACCTGGATGCAGTCGGGCCGGCCGTGACGCAGCGCGCGCACGAGGCCCAGCAAGTCCCACAGCGGCGCGCACACGCTGGCGAAGCGGCTGCGCAGCGAACCGACGACGTGCATGCCGCCGGCCGGCCACGGCGACGCGTCGCCGCTGCCGCCCTGCCCCACCAGCTCCGTTGCCACGCCGTAGCGGGGCATCTCGGTACCGAACAGGGTGCGCACGTCGGCGCGGATGGGGGGCAGCGGATCACGAACGACGAACAGAATGGAACGCATGGATTCCTTGTCTTATGAACAACGAATGGAATCCGATTCTAACTTACTCGTCAGCGCGCACAATTGCGCGAGACTTAAGGCATTCCGGGACGCGTGGTTGAAACCGTACTTGCTCCAAAAGCAACAGCCCGTTACATTGGGCCAAAACGAACATTCGTTATCGGCGAGGAAGCGGTCATTATGAAACGGGATAGAAATGAAAAAGTTTGCGTTTGCGCTTGTTCTACTCCAACTTGCTGCGTACTCCTATGCAAGCCCCAGCTTGGAAGGAGAATATCTCTGCGATAGCTGCAGCGGATATCTAACCGTCAAGGCGATCAGGTCGAACGCCTATAAGGTTTGGCTCGGGGTTGGCGGTGGTAGTTGTGGCGGGGAAGTGTTCGCTAAAAGTGACCTGGCACGGGCAAAAGGCGACACAATTATTCTGACATGGAAGCTGAAGAATAAAGTTTGCAAGACCAAAATCTCGGTGCAGGGTACGCATGCTTTTGTTAGCGATAGTTGTATCCAGCCAGAGGATGAAGAAAATTCAACTTGTGCAGTGCTCGGCGACTATACGAAGCGAGACGTAAAAAGCTGAAGCCTTCCAGAATTCTTGAGTCCAGTGTTTTCGCTGCCTTGTCCGCTTTGGTCGTACACGGACGATTTCACCGACTTTCCGATCGGTGCCACCGTCAAAGTGGCTTACTGATCCCGGCAGACTGCGCGACGCGCTTCTGTTCCCGGCGCAGCACGACATTCTGGATGACGCTGACACCGGACGATGCGACCCAGTACAGGCCAAGGCCGGCCGACATTTTCCACATAAAAATGGCCGTGAGGGCTATTTGCACCGCAATCATTAAGGTTGACGGAGCGTTTGAGCTGGACGGCAGGTAGTACGCTGCGATACCTGTGAGCACAAGCACGATAGCTGTCAGCGCCGCGTCAAACGACGCCAGGTTCCTCATCCATAGAAAAGGTCCGCCTGCCGCGCTTGCATTGCTAACCGTCTTGTAAAGCAAGCCGAAGACTGGCAACTGAACTAATGCGCCGACGATGCTGGAACGGTCGATTACATGCGCGCCGTTCTGCCTGTACAGCTTCGAAACCGCCGCGAACA
The DNA here is from genome assembly GCA_966211695.1 of uncultured Massilia sp. GTDB lineage: Bacteria > Pseudomonadota > Gammaproteobacteria > Burkholderiales > Burkholderiaceae_D > Telluria. The sequence continues at coordinate 6,151 of CBIHOW010000161.1, forward strand.
TCGCCTGCGGATCGTGCTTCAGGCGTTCCCTGATCGCGTCGACCTGAGGCTGCAGATTGCGGATTTTTCGTTGATTGATGAGCATTTTGCGGGACAGGTGCAGAGTCAGCGGTAACAGGGCCAACCGTACCGTAAGGGCGAGTAGCAAAATAGCCCATCCCATATTGCCCTCGAAGAGTAAAGCAAGCGAGGACATCAGCCCATCAAGAAATTCGTTCATATACGTCCAAAATAAACTGAAACAAATAATCGGTAGAAATCTGGCAAGGATTATAACGATCAAAACGATCAGTATTTTCTGGATTTCTGGAACGTTTAGTTCGGTTTTTCCGCAGCGCACGGCATTCAAGCGGCGCGCAGCGCGAGCAGGCGCGGCACCAGCGCGGCGCTGGCCTCGCTGTCGATCTTGCGGCAGAAATGGGCGCGCGACGCG
>CBIHOW010000162.1:0-6220 GCA_966211695.1 uncultured Massilia sp.
CTTCCGTGATCTTGCGCATCGCGCCCAGCGAAAACACCTGGAAGCCGCCGGAGTCGGTGAGGATCGGCTTGTCCCAGCCCATGAAGCCGTGCAGGCCGCCGAACTTGTCCATGACGTCCGTGCCCGGGCGCAGCCACAGGTGGAACGTGTTGCCGAGGATGATCTGCGAGCCCACTTCCTTCAGCTCGTTCGGCGCCATCGCCTTGACGGAGCCATAGGTCCCGACGGGCATGAAGATCGGCGTCTCGATGGTGCCGTGGTTCAGTTTCAAACGGCCGCGGCGGGCATGCGACAGGCCGCTCGTGTCTTTCTTAAGGAGGGTAAATTCAAGCATGGGTTCAATTCCTGGTGGCGCGTGCCTGCGTCGTCAGCAGCATCGCGTCGCCGTAGCTGAAGAAGCGGTACTCGCTGGCGATCGCGTGCGCGTACGCCTGGCGGATGGCGTCGTAGCCGGCAAAGGCCGAGACGAGCATCATCAGCGTCGACTTGGGCAGGTGGAAGTTCGTGATCAGGCGGGTCACCGTCTTGAACAGGTAACCCGGGGTGATGAACAGGTTGGTGTCGCCGCTGCCGGCCACGAGCTCGCCCGACTGCGACGCCGATTCCAGCGCGCGCAGCGACGTCGTGCCGACGGCGACCACGTCGCGGCCCGCGTCCTGCGCGGCGCGCACGGCGTCGACGGTCTCTTGCGGGATCGTGTACCACTCGCTGTGCATCTTGTGCTCGGCGAGATTCTCGACACGCACGGGCTGGAACGTGCCGGCGCCCACGTGCAGCGTGACGTACGCGATGCGCACCCCTTTCGCCGCGACCTTGTCGAGCAGCGCCTGGTCGAAGTGCAGGCCGGCCGTCGGCGCGGCGACGGCGCCCGGCTCCTTCGAATAGACGGTCTGGTAACGCTGCTCGTCGAAATCGTCGGCATCGTGCTCGATGTACGGCGGCAGCGGCAGGCGGCCGTGGGCCTCGATCAGCTCGAACACGTCGCCGTCGAAGTGCAGCGTGAAGAACTCGCCGGCGCGCTCGCCGACGCCGACCTCGAACGCATCGGCGAGGCGGATGCGCGAGCCGGGCTTCGGCGACTTCGACGCGCGCACCTGCGCGAGCACCGTGCGCGGGTCGAGCACGCGCTCGACGAGCACCTCGACCTGGCCGCCCGTGTCCTTCTGGCCGAAGAAGCGCGCCTTCAGCACCCGGGTATTGTTCATCACGAGCGTGTCGCCGGGCTGGAGCTCGTCGACGATGTCGGCGAAGTGGCGGTCGGTGATGCGGTCGCCGTCCAGCTGCAGCAGGCGCGACGCGCTGCGGTCCGGCAGCGGCACCTGGGCGATGCGCTCGGGCGGCAGGTCGAAATCGAAATCGGAGAGGGAGTACGTTTTGCTCATCTGGGAAAAACTCGTCGAGCCGCCTTACAATATGGGCTACAGCGTGCGGCGAACCCATTATTTTACACCCGGATTCCGGCCGGCGGGCGCAGGCCATAACCGTTATGCCCAAATCCTGATAAGCCGACAACACGCGCCAACGAACCGCCATGCCAGCCACGAATGCCAAACCGGCGGCCAAAGCCGCAGCCAAACCCGCAGCAAAAAGCATCGAGAGCAAGCTCGCCAAGCTCGGCCTGCGCACGGACATGGACCTCGTCCTGCACCTGCCGATGCGCTACGAGGACGAGACGCAGATCGTGCCCATCCGCGAAGCGTGCCTGCGCGGCGGCCACGTGTCGCAGGTCGAAGGCGTCGTCACGAAGAACGAAATCGCCAATAAACCGCGGCGCCAGCTGCTGGTGACCATCGCCGACGAGACGTCCGACATCCAGCTGCGCTTCATGAACTTCTACGGCAGCCAGGTCAAGCAGCTGGCCGAGGGCACGCGCGTGCGCGCCCGCAGCGAGGTCCGGCACGGCTTCTTCGGCGCCGAGATGGTCCACCCGGTTTATAAAGTCGTCAACGAAGGCGCCCCGCTGCCGAATTCCCTCACGCCCGTGTACCCGGCCGGCGAAGGCCTGTCGCAGACGGTACTGCGGCGCGCGATCGCGGACGCGATGAAGCGCGTGGACTGGACCGACACCGTCCCGCGCGCCGTGCGCGAGAAGCTGAACCTGGCCGAATTCCAGCCGGCCGTGCGCCTGCTGCACTACCCGCCGCCGGACGTGGACGAGCACGCGTTGACGGAGCGCTCGCATCCGGCCTGGACCCGCGTGAAGTTCGACGAACTGCTCGCGCAGCAGCTGTCGCTGAAACGCGCGCAGCAGGCGCGCCGCGAAAAGGGTGCGCCGGTGCTCGGTGCGGTCGGCTCGTTATCTTCGTCATTCCTGCAGGCCCTGCCGTTCAAGCTGACCAATGCACAGCAGCGCGTCGTGGAAGAAATCCGCCGCGACCTGCGCGAGGATTACCCGATGCAGCGCCTGCTGCAGGGCGACGTCGGCAGCGGCAAGACCGTCGTCGCGGCGCTGGCAGCGGCGCAGGCCATCGACAGCGGCTACCAGGCCGCGCTGATGGCGCCGACGGAGATCCTGGCCGAGCAGCACTTCCGCAAGATCGCCGCGTGGATGGAGCCGCTGGGCGTGAAGGTGGCGTGGCTGACGGGCAGCCTGAAAAAGAAGGAAAAGACGGCGGCCAGCGAGATGGCGGAATCGGGCGAAGCGCAGCTCGTGATCGGCACGCACGCCCTGATCCAGGACACCGTGCAGTTTGCGAAGCTGGGCCTCGTGCTCGTCGACGAACAGCACCGCTTCGGCGTCGGCCAGCGCCTCACCTTGCGCAACAAGGGATCCGACGGCCTGGTCCCGCACCAGCTAATGATGTCTGCGACGCCGATCCCCCGCACCTTGGCGATGACGTATTACGCCGACCTGGAAGTGTCCGTCATCGACGAACTGCCGCCCGGCCGTACGCCGATCGTCACGCGCGCCATCGACCAGAACCGGCGCGACGAAGTCATCGAACGCGTGCACGCGGCCGCGCTGGAAGGCCGGCAGGTGTACTGGGTCTGTCCGCTGATCGAGGAATCGGAAGCGCTGCAGCTGCAGACGGCCACCGAGACCTACGAGACGCTGGCCGCCGCCTTGCCCGACCTCGTCGTCGGCCTCGTGCACGGCCGCATGAAGCCGGCCGAGAAGCAGGTGATCATGGATGCGTTTTCCGCGGGCGAGGTGCACGTGCTCGTGGCGACGACGGTGATCGAGGTGGGCGTGGACGTGCCCAATGCGTCGCTGATGGTGATCGAGCACGCCGAGCGCTTCGGCCTGTCGCAGCTGCACCAGTTGCGCGGCCGCGTGGGCCGCGGTTCCGCCGCCAGCGTGTGCCTGCTGCTGTATCAGAGCCCGCTGGGGCCCGTCGCCAAGCAGCGCCTGATGACGATGCGCGAGACGACGGACGGCTTCGAGATCGCGCGGCGCGACCTGGAAATCCGCGGCCCCGGCGAATTCCTCGGCGCGCGCCAGTCCGGCCAGGCCATGCTGCGCTTCGCGAACCTGGAGACGGACCAGTGGATCGTCGAGCAGGCGCGCGACGTGGCGGCATGGCTGCTCGAATCCGACCGGCCCGAAGCCGAGGCCATTGTCGATGCGCACCTGCAGCGGTGGCTGGGCGGGCGCGAGGAATTCCTCAAGGTCTGAACCCCGCCCCCAAAGCGTCGTCCCTGCTGCCTCAAAACGTCATCCACGCTGCCTCAAAACGTCATCCCCGCTGCCCAAAACGTCATCCCCGCGAAGGCGGGGATCCAAGTTTGCGTGCGCGACTGGTGCCCAAGAATTGGGCCCCCGCCTGCGCGGGGGCGACGGGCTTCCTGCTTACTTGGTCGCAGCCGGCGCCGACGTATCGGCCGCCGCGTCCTTCGCAGCTTCCTTCGTCTCGGCCTTCTTCGCGTGCTTGGCCTTTTTCACGTGCTTCGTGGTCTTCTTCGCTTCCTGCTTCTCGTGCGCCGCTTCGGCCTTGGCGACGGCCGGCGCCGTGGCCGAATCCGGCGTGGTCGTCTGGGCCGGGGCCGGCGTCTGGGCGAAGGCTGCGGTGGCGAACAGGCCGGCGATCAGGGTGGCGATGGTCTTTTTCATGATGAAGGGTCCTCGTGGTTTCGGATGTTCAGTGATGCACGTTTGCGTCTCACTTGTGCCTGAAAACGGCCCACCCCGCCCCGCTGTTGACGCGATTTACAAACACTTACAGCTCAGCCGTTTGCGCGAGGGTTGCCTCGACGCGGGCCAGCCGCGGCCCCACCATCGCGCGGTAGCGTGCCACGAGCTCCGGCCCGGCGCCTTCCGGCGAGCCCGCGTCGAACGGCGGCTGCGGATCGTATTCGAGCGCCAGCTGGATCGTGCGCGCCGCGTCTTCGCCGGCCAGCTCGGCCGCCAGCGCGAGACCGAAGTCGATCCCCGCCGTCACGCCGCCGCCCGAGATCCGGTTGCGGTCGCGCACGATGCGTTCCGCGACGGGCACCGCGCCGAAGCGCGCGAGGAACGGCAACCACAGCCAGTGGCACGCGGACCGGTAGCCGTCGAGCAGGCCGGCCGCGCCCAGCACAAGGGAGCCGTTGCACACGGACGTGACGTAGCGCGCGTGCTCGCCCTGGCGGCGCAGGAAAGCCAGCGTGTCCGCATCGCCGAACAAGTCCTCGATGCCGAAGCCGCCCGGCACGCACAGCACGTCCAGCGGCGGACAATCGTCGAACGTCGTGGTCGGATTGATCGTGAAGCCGACGTCGGTCGGCACCGGGTCGCGCGTCTTCCACACGAGGTGCACCTGGGCGCCGGGGACGCGGCTCAGGATCTGGGCGGGACCGGTCAGGTCGAGCTGGGTCACGCGCGGGAACAGCAGGAATCCGATGTTCATGTGGGGCTCCGTTATGGATGAAGGATGACCCCATTCTAGAAAACGGCTAGCATTGGCAGCAATGTCAAACTTGTGTCGATTCCTGCCATGCCCTCCACATCGCGCCACGTCGCGTTGATCGCGTTCGACGATATCCAGGTGCTCGACGTCGCCGGGCCGGCCGCCGTGTTCGGCGCCGCCAACGACGCCGCCGGGCACGCTTTCTACCGCATTCACATCCTGTCGCCGCAAGGCGGTCACGTGACGAGCAATTGCGGCCTCGCGGTCGTGACGCAGCCGCTGACCAGCGTGAGGCCGGGCGCCATGGACACCGTGCTGGTCGCCGGCGGCAGCAAGCGCGGCCTGCAGGCGCTCGCGCAGGACGCGGACGCGCAAGCCTGGCTGCGCCGCGCCTGCGCCCGCGCGCGCCGCTACGGCTCCGTGTGCACGGGCGCGTTCGCGCTGGCCGCATGCGGACTGCTGGACGGCAGGCGCGTCGCCACGCATTGGGAAGCAACGGAGACCCTCGGGCGCAGGCATCCCGCCGTCGACGTCGACGCGAACGCGCTGTACGTGGAGGACGGCCGCGTGTGGACGTCGGCCGGCGTCACCACCGGCATCGACATGTGCCTGGCGCTCGTCGCGCGCGACCTGGGCGACGCCGTCGCCAACGCGATCGCGCGCCGGCTCGTGCTGTATGCGCGCCGGCCCGGCTACCAGTCGCAGTTCAGCACCGTGCTGGCCGCCCAGGAAAAGGCGGACAGCCCGTTCGCGGGCCTCATCGACTGGATCCGCACGCACCTGGACGGCGACCTCGACGTGGCCGGCCTGGCGGAGCGCGCGGGCATGTCGCCGCGCACCTTCCACCGCCGCTTCACGGACGCGCTGGGCGAGACGCCCGCGCGCTTCGTCGAGACGCTGCGCCTCGACCACGCGCGCACGCTGCTGCAGACGTCGATGGCGCTGAAGACGGTGGCCGCGCAGACCGGGTATGCGACGCCGAGCCAGCTGTCGAAAGCGTTCGCGCGCCGGTTCGGCGTCAGTCCCGGCCTGTTTCGCGCGATGCATGCGGACGAGATGCCGACGTAAAAAAGCCCGCATGACGCGGGCTTCGCGAGAGGAAAAGCCGGGTTACTGGGTGACCGGTGCGGCAGGCGCCGGTGCGGCGTCCGGTGCAGGGGTGGCAGGGGCGGCCGGAGTTGCCGGAGTTGCCGGAGTTGCCGGGGTGGCCGGAGCAGCCGGGGTGGCCGGAGCAGCCGAAGCATCCGACGTGCCCGAGGTACCCGAGCTGCCCATGGCGGCCGGAGCGGCCGGGGTAGCCGGAGTCGCCGGGGTAGCAGGAGTCGCCGCATCCGCCGGCGCCGGTGCCGTCGTGGCGGCCGTGTCTTCTTTCACGGCATGCTTGGTCTTGGCTT
>CBIHOW010000163.1:0-5964 GCA_966211695.1 uncultured Massilia sp.
TCCTGCCGGGTGACGCCGTTGTCGAGCGCGGTCTGCAGGTGGAACGGCAGCTGGCCGTCGCGGCACAGCGCGATAAGGCAGGCAACCGTCACCAGGCTGCGGTCCCGTTTGCTCAATTGCTCGCGCTCCCACACTTCGCCGAACAGCACGCGGTCCGAGAGATCGGCCAGCGGCGGCACATGACCCAGGGCGCGCTGGCCCTGGCCTTTCAACGTCGTCGTCATCGACTCGCTCCTTGATTGGTTGACGCGGCCATCGTAACGCCGTCAAACCATTCTGAAAATCGAATATATTTGAACCAACAATTCAATAAAACGGGACGATCATGCGTCGCACGAATTTCGACATGGACGCGCTGCGGAGCTTTTGCGAAGGCGTGGACCTCGGCAGTTTCGCCAAGGCGGCCGACCGGCTGGGACGGTCGACGTCGGCCATCAGCATGCAGTTGAAGAAGCTGGAGGGACAGGCCGGCACGGACCTGCTCCGTAAATCCGGACGCGGCCTGGAACTGACCCCGGCCGGCGAAACGCTGCTCGGCTACGCGCGCCGCATCCTCGACCTCAACGACGAAGCGCGCACGGCGCTGGCCGGCCTGGAGCTCGAAGGCACCGTCCGGCTGGGCCTGCAGGAAGATTTCGGAGAGCGGCTGCTATCGAACGTGCTGGGCCGCTTCATGCGCAGCCATCCGGACCTGCAGATCGAAGCCGTCATCGCCCGCAACAGCGAACTCATCGCGCAACTGCAGGCCGGGAATATCGACCTGGCGCTCGGCTGGCACACGGGCGCCGACTTGCCCCGCGTGGAGCTGCTCGGCACGTATCCGATGCGCTGGGTGGGTGCGGCCGGGGAGGACCCGGTCCGTGAACCGGTGCGCCTCGTCGTGCTGCAGGCGCCCTGCCTGATGCGCAAGGCGGCGACGGACGCGCTGGACCGCGCCGGGATACCGTGGCGGATCGTGTACACGAGCCCCAGCCTGGCGGGCATCTGGGCGGCGGTCGCGGCGGGGCTCGGCGTCACGGTGCGGACCAGCCTGGGGCTGCCAGGCGATGTGCGCGTGCTCGATGGCTTGCCGGCGCTGCCAGCCATCCCGCTCGCACTGTTCGGCGCCACGGCGACGCTGTCGCCGGCCTGCGAGCGCATGGAGACGCTCATCCGCGAACACATCGTGGCGCCGGGGGGCATCCCTCATCTGTCGACAAATCTTACACCCGGCCTTCCCGCCAGCGATCACGAAGGCTAAGTTATTGATTGATAACGCTCAATACTTCTTGGCATCATTTTTGCTCATTCGCAAATACCAGTAACTTATAAAAAGGTATACAACAATGTCCAAAATGAAACTTCTGATGAGCACCGTCATCTTGTCCATGCTCTCGAGCGCGGCATTGGCCGGCCCGATCGTCAACTTTACCAACGCAAGCGGCGCGGGCAGTTCGAGTGTCTGGAGCCTGGGTTACAAGTTCCAGGTCAATGCGGACGTGACGGCCGTCGGTCTCGGCACCTTTGACTTCAACAAGGACGGCCTCGCCGGCCCGCAGCAAGTGGGCCTGTGGGACAGCACCGGCGCGCTGCTGGCGTCGACCTTCGTCGACAATTCCAGCCCCCTGGACGGCGTGTGGCGCTTCCAATCGATCGCGCCGGTCGCATTGAGCGCAGGCCAGAGCTACTATGTCGCGTCGCAGGGCGGCGAAGGTTATGTTTTCTCGCCTGTCGATTTCACCGTGGACTCGTCCATCACGTACGAACGGAGCGCCTGGCACTACGTCGGCTCCACGGCCGCCTCGCCGCTGGCCTTCCCGGACACGACGGACGGCATGGTCGGCTATTTCGGCGGCAACGTCATGCTGGGCACGCCCGCCACCTCCGTTCCGGAACCGTTCAGCCTTGCCCTGCTGGGCGCCGGCGCGCTCGCCTTCGGCGCGAGCCGCCGCGCCGCCAAGTCGCGCGGATGATGCCGTTCTGGCCGGGCGCGCCGCAAGGCCCGGTCAGACCATCTCCGCGAACCCGATCCGGTCCGTCGTCGCCGCGCGCGCCTCGTCCACGCCGACCACGTGCGCGGCCAGCAGCGCTTCCAGCACGCTGTTCATCGTGTGGCACCCAGGCCCGCGCCCCGCGTTCATGTGCGCGCGGATGGCGCCCAGGTCGCCCTCCTCGATCATCGCGGCGACGGCCGGGTTGATGGTCAAACACTCCGTCGCCAGGTGGTAGCGGTTGCCCTGCTTCGACGGCAGCAGCGCCTGGCACAGCACGCCGCGCAGCGCGTGCGCGAGGGCCTGGCCCTGCGCTTCCGAATTGCCCAGCAGGCGCAGCATCTTTTGCAGGCCCAGTTCCGTCGAGCGCGCGTGCAGGGTCGCCAGCACGAGCGGGCCGGATTCGGCCAGCGCCAGCGCTTCCTGCGCGGTCTGCGCGTCGCGGATCTCGCCGATGACGATCACGTCCGGGCGCTCGCGCAGCGCGTCCAGCGCGCCGAGGTAATAGCTTTCGACGTCGCCGTCCACGCCCACCTCGCGCTGGGTGATGATGCATTTGCGCTGCGGGATCAGGGTCTCGACCGGGTCTTCGATGGTGATGATGTGGCCCGAGCGCTGCTTGTTGATCTCGTCGAGCATGGACGCGATCGTCGTCGACTTGCCCTGGCAGGTGTCGCCGATGATCAGCACGAGGCCGCTCGTCAGGCGCGCGAATTCGCGTTCGTCGGCGTGCAGGCCGAGCGTATCCAGCGCCAGCGGTTCCTTCGGGAAGCGGCGGATCACGCAGCCCAGCCGCTTCTTGCCCTGGAAGCTGAAGCAGTTGGCGCGGATGCGCGCCGTGTGCAGGTCGATCGAGCGGTCGAAGGCACGGTCGGCGATGCGCTCGGCCCAGTTCGGCTCGATGACGTCGAAGAACTCTTCCAGCTCTTCCTTCGTGATGGGCGAGTCCGTCACGGCGACGAGGCCCTTCGGCTGGCGCAGCATCAGCGGACTGTTCTGGTGGATGATGATGTCCGAAAACACCAGCTTCGAATTCAGCAGGTGCAGGATCTGCTCGACCAGGGTGCCGAACACCGGGTGGTCTTCGTTTTCGATATACGACAGGGTGGGAATCTGCGAGGACTGGTGGTATTCCATCATGCTTCGACTTGGCAAACGGGCTCGGATGAGCGATCCATTCATTATAAAACCGGCATCCTGTCAGAATTCCAACTGGAAAGATATTTTTTCTGAAGCCAAGCCTGGATCGTGCCTTGGCCGCCACATCGCGTCGACTGTTAGCGCACGACATTTTCGTGTTAGCATCTTTAAAAATTTATAACAGGAGACTACGATGACTCGCCACCTCCCCTTTGCGCTCGCGCCACTGGCGCTGGGCGCCCTGTTCGCCGCCGCACCCGCGCTGGCCCAGCAGGATCCGGCAGCCCGCGCCGCCCGACTCGTCGCCCAGATGACGCTCGAGGAAAAGGCCGCCCAACTGGGCAACGACGCGCCCGCGATCCCGCGTTTGAAAATCCCGAAATACAACTGGTGGAACGAAGGCCTGCACGGCGTCGCGCGCGCCGGCTACGCGACCGTGTTCCCGCAGGCCGTCGGCATGGCCGCGACGTGGGACGAGGCGCTGATGCACGAGGTGGGCGACGTCATCGCGACGGAATTCCGCGCCAAGTATCTCGCCACGCGCGCGCCCGACGGCGGCACGGACTGGTATCGCGGCCTCACCGTGTGGTCGCCCAACATCAACATCTTCCGCGACCCGCGCTGGGGCCGCGGCCAGGAGACCTATGGCGAAGATCCGTACCTGACGTCGCGCATCGCCATCAACTTCATCCACGGCCTGCAGGGCGACGATGCCACGTCGTTCAAGACGATCGCCACGGCGAAGCACTTCGCCGTGCACAGCGGGCCGGAATCGAACCGCCACCGCGAAGACGTCCACCCGTCCCCGCATGACCTCGAGGACACGTACCTGCCGGCGTTCCGCGCCACCGTCACGGAAGGCAAAGTGGCGTCCGTCATGTGCGCGTACAACGCCGTCAACGGCATCCCCGCGTGCGCCAGCGACGACCTGATGGAGCAGCACCTGCGCCGCGCCTGGGGCTTCAAGGGCTTCGTCGTGTCGGACTGCGGCGCCGCCGCCAACATCTACCGCGACGACAGCCTGCACTACACGAAGACGCCCGAGCAGGCCGTGGCCGCCGCGTTCAGCGCGGGCATGGACCTGATCTGCGGCGACTACCGCAACAAGATGACGACCGAGGCCGGCCCCATCGTCAACGCCGTGCGCCAGGGCGAGTTGAAGGAAGCCGTCGTCGACCGCGCCCTGCAGCGGCTGTTCGAATACCGCATCCGCCTGGGCCTCCTCGACCCGAACCCGCCGCAGGCCTACGCCGCCATCAAGCCGACGGACAACGACACGCCGGCGCACCGCGCCGTCGCGCTGAAGACGGCCCAGGAAGCGATGGTGCTGCTGAAGAACGACGGCCTGCTGCCGTTGAAACGGACGCCGAAGACCATCGCCGTCATCGGCCCGAACGCGGACAGCGAGGATGCGCTGGTCGGCAACTACAATGGCCAGCCGTCGCATCCGGTGACGGTGCTGGCCGGCATCCGCGCCCGCTTCCCGGACGCGAAGGTGGTGTACGCGCCGGGCACGGGCCTCGTCGGACCGGCCGAGCCGCCCGTGCCGGATGCGAACCTGTGCGTGGACGCCGCGTGTCGCACGCCGGGCCTGAAGGCCGAGCATTTCGACGACCCGGACCTGGCCGGCACGGCGCAGAGCGGCGTCGAAAAGAACGCGCGCGCCGCCTGGCAGGAAGGCGGCCACAATGCGTCCGCGCGCTGGACCGGCTACCTGAAAGCGCCGCGCACGGGCGACTACAGCCTGCGCTACCTGAGCAATGCCGGCTACCGCATCTGGATCGATGGCAAGCAGGTCGTGGATGCATGGGACGTCACGGACTCGCCGTCGATCGAGGCCGGCAAGGCGAAGCTGCAGGCGGGTAAGACGTATCCGATCAAGATCGAGGCGGTGCAGCGCGGTGCGCGCGGCGACCAGAAGCTCGTGTGGAGCACGCCCATCGACGGCGGCCGCGAAGCCGTCGACCTGGCCCGCCGCGCGGACCTCGTCGTGTTCGTGGCGGGCCTGTCCGCCAACCTGGAGGGCGAGGAACTGAAACTGCAGGTGCCCGGCTTTGCCGGCGGCGACCGCACGAGCCTCGACCTGCCCGCGCCGCAGGAACGCCTGCTCGAACAAGTCGTCGGCACGGGCAAGCCGACCGTGCTCGTGCTGATGAGCGGCAGCGCGCTGTCCGTCAATTGGGCCGACAAGCACGTACCGGCCATCGTCCAGGCCTGGTATCCGGGCGGCGAAGGCGGCAACGCCGTGGCCGGCCTGATCGCCGGCGACTACAGCCCGGCGGGCCGCCTGCCCGTCACGTTCTACCGCGGCGTCGACGGCCTCCCCGCGTTCGGCGACTACCGCATGGACGGCCGCACGTACCGCTATTTCAAGGGCGACGTCCTGTACCCGTTCGGTCACGGCCTGTCGTACACGACGTTCCGCTACGGCACGCCTGCGCTGTCGGCACCGTCCGTCGCGGCGGGCAGCCCGGTCAACGTGGACGTCGAGGTGGCCAACACGGGCAAGCGCGACGGCGACGAGGTCGTCCAGCTGTACGTGGCCAAGCCGGGCGACGCCGCCAATCCGACCCTGGCCGGGTTCCGCCGCATTCACCTGAAAGCCGGTGAACGCAAGCGGGTGACGCTGGCGCTGGATGCCCGTGCCCTGTCGCAGGTCGACGCGGCCGGTGCGCGCAAGGTCGTGCCGGGGGCGTACACGGTGTACCTGGGCGGCGGGCAGCCGGCGCATGCGCAGACGGTCAAGGCGGCGCTTGCGGTGACGGGGGCGGCGGCGGAGTTGCCGAAATAAGTCTCCACCGTCGTTCCCGCGCAGGCGCACTGCTGTCCGGAATAATATTGCTGTGCTGCTCAT
>CBIHOW010000164.1:0-5825 GCA_966211695.1 uncultured Massilia sp.
GGTCGCAGGGCAAGGGCGGGAACTGCAGCATGGCCATCGTCAAGCTGGTCAAGCCCGCCCAAGCGTAACGCCAACCAGCCGCATGCGTCACACGTGGGCACGGGGTGCCCACTCTACTTCTTGGCGTCCGCGGCTTCTTTCGCTTCCTTTGCAGCCTTCTCCGCCTTGCGCTGTGCCACCTTGCGCTGGCGTTCTTCCGACTGGGCCTTGCGAGCCTCGTAGTCGCGCACGTTCTGCGCGCGCTTGGCCGCGTTCGCCGCTTCCGCCTGTTGCGCCGCACGCAGGCGGGCATTGTGCTCGGCCATGCGTCCGGGCACGGTCGGCTTGCGCGGCGGCGGCGGGGGTGTCGGCTCGGGGGCGGGCTTCGGCGGTTCTTCCGCGAGGCGCGCTTCCTGTTCCTTGAAGCGCCGTTCCGCCTCGGCCAGGTTGCGGTCGCGCTCCTCGACGATCGCCTGGCGCTTGAAGCGCTCGGCCTGCACCTCGATCGCGCGCTGGGCGGCGAGCGCGCTGCGGCGGCGTTCCTTGGCCTCGTCGAGGCAGTTATTCACGAAAAACTTGTCGTAGCAGACGCGTTCCCGTTCCGCGAAGCGGGCCTCGATCGCCGCGCGCTCCCGCGCGACGGCGGCCAGCTGCTGGTCGGCCTGCGCGACGGACGTCACGGGCGGCGGCGGCACCTCGTGCGGCACCACGTCCTGGCTTGCGCACGCGGTCAGCAACGCAGCGGACAAGGCGACGGCGAGCGCATGCAGGCGGGTACGGGTGTCTGTGACGAAGTCTGCTTTCATTCGGTTCCTTTGATCGTTCGGGCCGGCGATTCAGGCCAGTGAATCGGCCGCGCCGCGCCGCTCGGCGAGCATGTATTCACGCGACTGCATCTCAATGATACGCGACACGGTGCGATGGAACTCGTTCGACATCGCGCCTTCGGTGTACAGCTGCTCCGGCTCGACCTCGGCCGACATGATCAGCTTGACCTTGTGATCGTAGAACACGTCGATCAGCCACGTGAAGCGGCGCGCCTCCGACGACATCGCGGCCGACATGCGCGGCACGCCCGACAGGATCACGGTGTGGAACTGGCTCGCAAGTTCCAGGTAGTCGTTTTGCGAACGCGGACCGCCGCACAGCGTGGCGAAATCGAACCAGATCACGCCGCCGGCACGCCGCAGCGCTCGCAGCTCGCGCTGTTCGATGTGCACGCGCGGATCCTCGTCGGCCGTGTCGGCGACCTTGGCATACGCCTCGCGCAGCGCGTGATCCGAGACCGCGCCCAGCGGCGTGTAATACGCCTGCACCTGTTCCAGCGCGCGGTGGCGGTAATCGATGCCGGCGTCGACGTTCATGACGTCCAGCTTTTCCTTGAGCAGCGCGATCGTGGGCAGCATGCGGTCGCGATGCAGGCCGTCCGGGTACAGCTTGTCCGGATCGTAGTTCGACGTCATCACGAACGACACGCCATTGGCGAACAGCGCGGACAGCAGGTTATACATGATCATCGCGTCGGCCACGTCGCTCACGTGGAATTCGTCGAAGCAGATCAGGCGGTATTTCCTGGCGATGCGCTTCGCCACTTCGATCAGCGGGTCTTCCATGCCTTTCAGCTCGTCGAGCTGGCGGTGCACGGCGCGCATGAATTCGTGGAAGTGCAGGCGCGTCTTGCGCACGACCGGCACCACCGAGTAGAAGCTGTCCATGAGGAAGGACTTGCCCCGCCCCACGCCGCCCCACATGTAGACGCCCTGCGGCACGTCGGGACGGTTGATCAGGCGCTTGAACGCGGACGAGCGCTGCGATTTGTACGCGACCCAGTCGTCGTAGGCCTCTTGCAGGCGGTCGACGGCGCGCTGCTGCGCGGGATCGGACTTGAATCCGCGCTCGGTCAGCGCGTGCTGGTAGTACTCTTGGACGTTCATGGAAAGCTTCACTAACGTGGGCAAAACGCGGCCATCAAAAACGTTGGGTGGGCACCCCGTGCCCACGCGTACGCCGGCATGATGCAAGCGTTCGCGTGGGCACAGGGGTGCCCACCCAACGAGGCGCATGGCCCCGGATGTTACTTAGAAGTTCAGCGAACGCTTGTCGACGGCGAGCGCGGCTTCCTTGGTCGCTTCGGACAGCGACGGGTGGGCGTGGCAGATGCGGGCGATGTCTTCCGACGATGCGCGGAATTCCATCGCGACGACGGCTTCCGAGATCAGCTCCGACGCGACCGGGCCCACGATGTGGACGCCCAGGATTTCGTCGGTCGTCGCGTCGGCCAGGAATTTCACCATGCCCGACGTGTCGCCCAGCGCGCGCGCACGGCCGTTGGCCATGAACGGGAACGTGCCGGCTTTATAAGCGACGCCTTCCTTCTTGAGCTGCTGCTCGGTCTTGCCGACCCACGCGATTTCCGGCGAGGTGTAGATGACCCACGGGATCGTGTTGAAGTTGACGTGACCGTGCTGGCCGGCGATGCGCTCGGCGACGGCAACACCCTCTTCTTCCGCCTTGTGCGCCAGCATCGGGCCGCGCACGACGTCGCCCACGGCCCAGATGCCCGGGACGTTGGTGCGGCATTCGTCGTCGACGGCCACGAAGCCGCGCTCGTCCAGCTGCACGCCGACGGTCTCGATGCCAAGGCCGTTGGTGTTCGGCACGCGGCCGATCGAGACGATCAGGCGGTCGAACGTCGCGCTCTGCGCTGCGCCCGATGCATCGGCGTAGTCCACGGTGACGGAATTGTCGCCCTTGGTGACGCTGTTGATCTTCACGCCTAGGTGGATGTCCAGGCCCTGCTTGGTGAACAGCTTGTGCGCTTCCTTGGCGATCTGCTCGTCGACCGCGCCCAGGAACGTCGGCAGGCCTTCCAGCACGGTGACCTTGGCACCCAGGCGGCGCCACACGGAACCCATCTCCAGGCCGATCACGCCGGCGCCGATGACGCCCAGCTTGGCCGGAACGGCGTCGACGGTCAGCGCGCCGGTGTTCGACAGGATGACTTTCTCGTCGAACGGTGCGCCCGGCAGTTCGCGGGCGTTCGAGCCGGTCGCGATGATCACGTTCTTCGCGGTGATGCTGTCCGTGGTCGGGCCCGACACGTTGATGGTGTAGCCTTCGCCGGCTTTACCTGCGAACGTGCCGCGGCCGTGGAAGAAGGTGACCTTGTTCTTCTTGAACAGGTAGACGATGCCGTCGTTGTTGGCCTTGACGACGCCATCCTTACGCTTGAGCATCTGGCCCAGGTTCAGCGAGAGGCCGGCGACGTCGATGCCGTGCTCGGCGAACGCGTGACCGGCGTGCTCGAAGTGTTCCGACGATTGCAGCAGTGCCTTCGACGGGATGCAGCCGACGTTGGTGCAGGTGCCGCCCAGTGCCGGGCCGCCCTTGGCGTTCTGCCATTCGTCGATGCAGGCGGTCTTGAAGCCCAGCTGCGCAGCGCGGATCGCGGCCACGTAGCCGCCGGGGCCGCCGCCGATCACGACGACGTCGAATTGTTTTTCAGTGCTCATTAATCGATTTCCTTTGTATGCCGATCGCACACGTTATTCTTCTGGAACAAATATCCACAACAACAGGTAAATCACGATCCCGAACCCGAACGTGATGGTGAACAGGGTGAACACGAGCCGCCACACCCACGTATCCACGCCCGAGACCCGGGCGAGACCGCCGCACACACCGCCCAGCCAGCGGTCGGTGCGCGAGCGGCGCAAGGTGTTCAGTTCGGACGCGAACGTACCGTCGGCGGACGCGCTCTTGTTCAAGTTCACCGTCGACGAGGCGCCGGACAATACCTTCGCCTTCGCCTGTTCGAATTCGGCGTCGGTCAAGGCGCCGGCCTGGTGCAGTTCGTGCAAACGCTTGATTTCGTCGGAGATCATGTTGGTACCCTTCAAAAAAGCCGCACGGACGCGCCAGGCCGGCGCGCCGATCGGTGATTACAGGTCGAGCAGCAGGCGGGCCGGATCTTCCAGCGCGTCCTTCATCGCGACCAGGCCCAGGACGGCTTCGCGGCCGTCGATGATGCGGTGGTCGTACGACATCGCCAGGTAGTTCATCGGGCGGATGACGATCTGGCCGTTCTCGACGACGGCGCGGTCCTTGGTCGCGTGCACGCCCAGGATCGCCGACTGCGGCGGGTTGATGATCGGGGTCGACAGCATCGAGCCGAACACGCCGCCGTTCGAGATCGAGAACGTACCGCCCGTCAGGTCTTCCAGCGTCAGCTTGCCGTCCTTGGCTTTCTGGCCGAATTCGCCGATCTTCTTCTCGATGTCGGCGATGGACATCTGGTCGGCGTTGCGCAGGATCGGGACGACCAGGCCGCGCGGCGAACCGACGGCGATACCGATGTCGAAGTAGCCGTGGTAGATGATGTCGTTACCGTCGACCGACGCGTTCAGGATCGGGTACTTCTTCAGCGCGGCGACGGCGGCCTTGACGAAGAAGGACATGAAGCCCAGCTTGACGCCGTGCTCTTTCTCGAACTTGTCCTTGTACTTGTTGCGCAGGTCGATGACCGGCTGCATGTTGACTTCGTTGAACGTCGTCAGGATCGCGTTGGTCGACTGCGACTGCAGCAGGCGCTCGGCGATACGGGCGCGCAGGCGGCTCATCGGCACGCGCTCTTCCGGACGGTCGCCCAGGTTGACGGCCGGTGCGGCGACTTGCGGCAGGGCTGCCTTCGGCGCGGCTTGCTGCAGCGGTGCCGGAGCGGCCACAGCCGGTTTGTTGGCGACGGCGGCCAGGGCATCGCCCTTGGTCACGCGGCCGTCACGGCCGGTGCCGGTGGCGTCGGCGGCGGTCAGGTTGTTGTCGGCCAGGATCTTGGCGGCGGCCGGCATCGCGACGTCGCCCTTGGTGCCGGCCGGCGCTCCGGCCGTCGATGCGCCTGCTGCCGGCGCGGCCGGAGCTGCTTCAGCGGCGGCGGCCGGGGCGGCGGTCACCTGCAGCGGGCTCACGCCGGCCGAGGCTTCGGTATCGATGATGGCGATGGTTTCACCCGAGACGACGGTACCGCCGTCGTTCTTGATGATTTGCACGATCACGCCGGCAGCCGGGGCCGGCAGTTCCAGGACCACCTTGTCGGTCTCGATGTCGATCAGGTTCTCGTCGCGCGAGACGGCTTCGCCGACTTTCTTGTGCCACGACAGCAGGGTCGCTTCGGCGACCGATTCCGACAATTGGGGGACCTTGACTTCGATTTGTGCCATTTAAAAAACTCCGTTTTTGTATTCTGTGCAAAAAACCCCGCGCCACGGGCGCGGGGTCAATGAGCGCTGCTTATTTGGTCAGGACGAAACCCTTGAGCTTCGAGAACGCGGTGTCCAGCAGTTCCTTCTGCTGCGCCACGTGCTTGTCGGTGTAGCCGACAGCCGGCGACGCGGAAGCCGGACGGCCGGCGTATGCCAGGCGCTGGCCTGCTTCCATGCTTTCGAACACGTTGTGCTGGATCTGGAACCACGGGCCCTGGTTCTGCGGCTCGTCCTGCGTCCACACCACTTCGGTGGCGTTCGGGAACTTCTTCAGTTCGGCCTGGAACGCCTTGTGCGGGAACGGGTACAGCTGCTCGATACGGATGATGGCCGTGTCCGTCGTGCCGCGGGTCTTGCGTGCGTTGACCAGGTCGTAGTACACCTTGCCCGAGCAGACGATCACGCGCTTGACCTTGTTGGCGTCGATCTTGTCGTCCTGTTCGCCGATGACGGTCTGGAAGCCGCCCTTGGCCAGGTCGGTCAGCGGCGAGCCGGCGTCCTTGTTACGCAGCAGCGACTTCGGCGTGAAGATCACGAGCGGCTTGCGGAACTGGCGCACCATCTGGCGGCGCAGCAGGTGGAAGATCT
>CBIHOW010000165.1:0-5810 GCA_966211695.1 uncultured Massilia sp.
TTGCCGAGCGCGTGTACGTGCACGACTCGGCGCAGGTCATCGGCAGCGTCCGCCTTGGCGCGGACAGCTCGATCTGGTGCAACGCCGTCCTGCGCGGCGACGTCAACGACATCGTCATCGGCCGCTGCACCAATATCCAGGACCTGACGATGGGCCACGTCTCGCACAAGACGCCCGCGAAACCGAACGGCTCGCCGCTCGTCATCGGCGATTACGTCACCGTCGGCCACGCCGTCATCCTGCACGGCAGCCGCATCGGCAACGAATGCCTCATCGGCATGGGCACCATCGTGATGGACGACGTGGTCGTCGAAGACCGCGTCATGGTCGGCGCCGGCAGCCTCGTCCCGCCGGGCAAGACGCTGGAAAGCGGTTTCCTGTACGTGGGCCGGCCCGTCGTCAAGGTACGTCCGTTGACCGAGGCCGAGATCGCGTACCTGCGCTACTCGGCCGAGCACTACGTGCGGGTCAAGGACAATTATCTGAAAGGGCCGGCACGATAGGCGGTGCGATGCACACCCGGTCGCGGCCCTCGTGCTTGGCCTGGTACAACGCGGCGTCCGCCGTGGCCACGAGTTGTGCCGGCGCGAGACCGGACCCCGGCGTGACGGACGCCACGCCGATGCTGACCGTGACCGTGCGCGCCGGCTCGATGCCCGGCACCGGGTGCGTCCCCAGCGCCTCCCGGATGCGCTCCGCCACGACGGCCGCGCCGCGGGCGTCGATGCCCGGCAGGATGACGGCGAACTCTTCGCCGCCATAGCGGGCCGCGACGTCGCCCTCGCGCAGGCTGGCGCCGCCGATCACGCCCGCCACCGTGCGCAGGCAGGTGTCGCCCACCTGGTGGCCGTAGGTGTCGTTGAATTTCTTGAAGAAGTCGACGTCGATCAGCAGCAGCGACAACTGGGCCAGCCTGCCATCCTCGAGTCCGGACGACTGCGCCAGCCGGCCCAGGCGCTGCCATTCATGCTGCAGGCTCTCGTCGAAATGGCGGCGGTTCGCGAGTCCCGTCAAGCCATCCTGGCGCGCCGCCATTTCCAGCATCCGGCGCGCCTCTTTCAAGCGGGCCGTCATGTGCGCCAGCGCGGTGAGCAGCTGGCCCGGTTCGTCGGCATGATGCTCGACCGGCTGGTCGTCGAGATCGCCATTCGCGACACGCCGGGCGGCCGCCACCGCATCCGTCAGCGGCCGGACGATGCTTTGCGTGAGCAGCCAGGCGATGACGCCGGCGAGCGCCAGCACGACGGCCGTCCCGGCCACGAGCGCGCGGTTGGCCGCGCTCGACGCATCGTGGAATTCTTCCAGGTGCAGCCGGATCTGCGTATTTTGCAACTCGTTCAGGTGATTCAATAATTCGATATTGACCTGCTGCGGCGGCGTGGCTTTTTCGGCCAGCACGCGCGCGGCCTGGCCGGGATTGAATGCCTGCACCCATTCGTCGGCTTCCGCCAATACCGACCGGATTTCGCCATCCCGCACCTGCAATTTCCGGATGATTTCCATTTCCGGCTCGCTTAATGGCTTGTTCTTTAATTGCAATTCGGCATTTTCATAATGCCGCTGTTCATTCAGGATCTGCGCCATATCCTTGAATGGCGTATCGACGTCGCTATCGTGCGGAAATGCGATGTCGTGGGCGAGCAAGCCCTGCACGATGATGGCCTGACGCATCGCGGTAATCAGCACCGATTTCTCGTTGGCGAGGCTCACGGCCTTGTCCACCGCACGGCGCGGGCCGCTCGGCAGCACGAGGCTCATCACCGTGACGACGACCATCAACAGCAACATCGACGCAAAGCCGAGCGCCAGCCGGGAGCCGATCCTGAAATGCCGTAAGCCTGTCATGCGCATCCGTTCAGATTATTGCCTGTTTTTCATTTGTGCTCTTTTCGCAATCGCCGAGCGCGTAAATGCTACACATAACATACACGGCTATCCCATGCGATTGATTTCCGCGTGGCAATAATATACGCTAGTCCCCCCACCCGGGCAATGCATGCACATCAGCATTTCCCTCATCATATAAAGCTGTTGTTTGTGATTTCGTGAACAAAACATTACGCCGCTTTTTAAGCGGTTTATTTCTTGGCATTTCCATTCCAGCCGTCGCGGCCCAGCCGGCCCCCGGCACGACCGTCGACGTGCGGCACTGGTGGATGGGCATCGCCGATGATGCCGCGCTCAAGGTGTACAAGGAAAAACTGGCGGAGGACGGCATCGCCTGGCACGACAGCGGCGTCAACGGCGAACAAGGCAAGCCATTGGGCGAGCGGATCCGCAATGCCAACGGCACGACGCCGGACGCCCTGCTGCTGAACGCGAACGCCATCCGGAAGAGCGCCCCGTCCGGCCTGTTGCTGCCGTTCGACGCGCTCGCGGCCAGGGAAGGCTGGAACGATGCGGTGCCTGTGGCGATCCAGCGTTTCGCCCGGCCGAACGGCCACTGGATCGCGCTGCCGACGGAAATCCACCGTATCAACTGGCTGTGGATTAACAAGAAAATCTTCGACGAATTGAAACTGGCGCCGCCGGCGAGTTTCGACGACATGGTCCGGGCCGCGCACATCATCCGCGCGGCCGGCTATATCCCGCTGGCGCACGGCGGCGAGGATTGGCAGGATACGCTGCTGTTCGAAAATGCCGTGCTGTCGGCCGGCGGGCCGGCGTTCTACCGGCAGGCGCTCGTCGAGTTCGACCAGCGTGCCTTGCGCAGCAAGACGATGGAGCGCGCGTTTGCCCAGCTGGATGCGCTGCGCGCCATGGTCGACAAGCACGCCCACGCGCGCGCGTGGTACGACGCGGCGCACATGTTCATCCGCAACAAGGCCGCGATGCAGATCATGGGCGATTGGGTAAAGTCGGAATACCTGCTGCGCGGTTCGAAGGCGAATATCGATTTCCAGTGCGTGCCCTACCCGGGCACGGCGGGCACGTTCGTCCACGTGACCGACTTTTTCGGACTCGTCAACAAGAAGGGCAATGCCAATCTCGACGTGCAGATGCGTTTCGCCCGCACGGTCATGGATCGCAACGCGCAGGAGGGTTTCAGTCTCGTGAAGGGATCGATCCCGGTACGCACCGACGCGACGCTCGACCGCATGGACGCGTGCGCCCGCGTCGCCCATGCCGACCTGATCGCAGCGGACAAGCGCCGCACGCTCATCAGCAGCGCCCGCCAGGAAATCGATAACCGTGCGTATCCTGTCCTGATGAAGGTGGCGCAGCAGTTCATGGAATCGCGGCAGACGCCCCGGGAGGGCGCCCAGGCCCTGGCGAAGGCGCTCAAGGGCTATACGGCGGCGCCGCGCCAGTAACGGTCGCGTCCTGTCCCACGCGAGCCCCCTTCTGAACTGGAAACGCCAAAATCTGCAAAATCGGAAAACCGTTGATTCAATATTTAATACGAAGCCCGATTTGGTCGCTCTGTTATCAGGAGGTCCATTGCCACCCTTATAAATGCTGAGTCTTCACACCAACTTCGTATCGCTGTCGGCACAGAAGGCCCTGGACCGCACCCAGGCCTGGCTGTCGACCGCGATGACGCGTCTGTCGACCGGCTACCGCATCAACTCGGCGCGCGACGACGCCGCCGGCCTGCAGATCGCCAGCCGCCTGAACGCCCAGAGCAGCGGCATGGGTGTCGCCATGCGCAACACACAGAACTCGATCTCGCTGCTGCAGACCGCGGACGGCGCGCTGGACGAAGTCAACGGCATCCTGGTCCGCATGAAGGACCTGGCGACCCAGGCGGCCGACAGCTCCTCGTCCAGCGCCGACAGGAACGCCCTGCAATCGGAATACGACGCGCTGTCGGACGAACTGTCGAACATCTTCAGCAACACCAGCTTCGGCGGCACCACGCTGCTGAACACCTCGGCAACGACGGGCGGCAAACTCGGGAAACCGGCGGGTCTCACGTTCCAGATCGGCGCGGACAGGGCGGAAACCATGCATGCCGACTTCTCGGCCCAGCTGCACAACGTCGACCTCCTGCTGCAAGCCGCCACGACCAGCGACACCACCTCGCTCGACGGCAGCGGGAATACCGTGGTCACCATCGTCACCCGTTTCGCGGGCGACAGCACGGCCATCAACGCAACGCCCGGTCACACCCTCGCCGACATCGTCATCCCCACGACGACGAATGTCCCGGACGGCTTCGGCGGCACGATCACGGTCCATGGCACGACGACGCTCGTCGCCGATCCCGCCCAGACCATCGGCAAGCTGAGCGACGCCATCGATGCCGTGTCGGCGCTGCGGTCCGGGCTGGGGGCGATCGCGAACCGCCTGGACCACGTCTACAACAACCTGGCGAACGTCTCGACCAATACGCAGGCCGCCGCCGGCCGCATCATGGACGTCGATGTCGCGACGGAGTCGTCGAACATGACGGCGAACCAGATGCTGATGCAGTCCGGTACCGCCATGCTGAAGCAGGCCAGCAGCATGTCGTCGATGGTGATGGCGCTGCTGCAGCAGGCGTAATCAATCCGGCGGCAAGCACCCGTACATCCGCGGCCCTTCCCTGTCGCCAGTCCAGATCTGGTGGACGACGGCACTGCCGTCATGCTGGCGCGCGAGGCAGAACCTGGCCTCGTAGCTGGACGCGGCGCGCCCCTTGCCCGGCCGCGCCTCGATGCGCAGGCTGTAGATCCGTCCCGGCGCCAGGGGCGCGGGCGTCGTGCGCGGCAGCGACGCCACCTTGCCGCCGTAGGGCACGCACATGCCGAACGTGAGGGGGAACGAGCGCTCCTTCGGCATCGTCATCTTCCACACCGTGCGTGCCCCTTCCCATACGACGATCGATTGAAACTCCGGCGTGCCCAGGCGCTCCTCGCGCGGGGTGATGGTGAAGCACGGGCCGCCGCGCGGACCTTCGCGCACCTCGGCCTCGCCGACACGGGCGTGCGCCGGCGCGGCCACCAGGCAGGCGCACAGCAGCATGAGGATGCGATAGGCAGCGGACATGAGGACCTCGACAGGAACGCCAGGCGAAAGCCTACGACGGCACCACCGTCAGATTTTGAGGCTGCGCAAGCTCAGGCAGAGGCGGACGTTACCATTCGCGCGAAGCGGCGCGCGCCGCCGCGCGGCAGGTTGTCCGGGTCGCGCGGATCGGCGAGGAAGCGGGCCAGCACCTGTTCATACAACGCCAGCTGGTGCGCATAGCGGCGCTGGCGCATGATGCGCGGGTTGCGCATGTATTTCAGCGCAAAATAATCCGCGAGCAGGTCGCCCTGGGCTTCCATGTTGTAGTCGGATAGCCGGGCGTCCGGACGCAGTTCGTAGCGGTACGACAGCCCGATGCGGAAGGCGCCGCGCAAGCGGACGGGGTAGCCCAGCTGGTGCTGCCACACGTGCACCATCTCGTGCATGAACCAGTGGATCGTGTGCGGATCGCCCGCGGCATAGTCGGGCAGGAAACAGGAGGGGTGGAAATAAATGCTGCCGTTGGGCGTCATGGCGCAGTTCTTCGGCTGCACCAGCGGCAGGTAGCGGCGCCCGTGCACGCGCACGCGTGCGACGTCGATGGCGCCGCCGAACAGCAGCGACGCCATGTGCATCTCGCCCGGGGTCAGGCCCCGGGACAGGCGCCGCCGCATTGTCGACTCAGGCTCAGGCAGCCTTCAGCGCGGACGCGGCTTTCGCCAGCTCGGTGATCAGGCCCCAGTCGCCGGCCTTCATCGCATCCGCCGGGGTCAGCCAGGAGCCGCCCACGCAGGCGACGTTCTTCAGCGCGAGGAATTGCGGGGCCGTCTCGATCGAGATGCCGCCCGTCGGGCAGAACGTCACGTCCGGCAGCGGGC
>CBIHOW010000166.1:0-5579 GCA_966211695.1 uncultured Massilia sp.
ACGTCGCCAGCGGGTTGCCGCCGTACGTGGTGCCGTGGCTGCCGACGGCCAGGTACTGGGCGATCTCGTTGGTGGTCAGCATCGCGCCGATCGGGTAGCCGTTGCCCAGCGCCTTGGCCGAGGTCAGGATGTCCGGGGTCACGCCCACGTTCATGTAGTCGTACAAGGTGCCGGTACGGCCCACGCCCGACTGCACTTCGTCGAAGATCAGCAGGGCGCCGGTCTTGTCGCACAGTTCGCGCAGCGTCTTGAGGAATTCGATGTCGCCCGGGATCACGCCGCCTTCGCCCTGGATCGGCTCGACGATCACGGCGGCCACGTCATCGCCGATGGCGGCGCGCGCCGACTCGATGTCGTTGTAGTTGATGTGGTTGATTTCCGGCGGCAGCGGCTCGAAGCCTTCCGTGTACTTCGACTGGCCGCCGACCGACACGGTGAACAGCGTGCGGCCGTGGAAGGACGAGTAGCACGACACGATGCGCGACTTGTGCGGGCCGAACTTGCCGTGCGCGTACTTGCGCGCCAGCTTCAGGGCGGCCTCGTTGGCTTCCGCGCCCGAGTTGGCGAAGAAGCAGCGCTCCGCGAACGTGGCCTCGATCAGGGCCGACGCCAGGCGCAGGACCGGCTCGTTCGTGTAGCCGTTGCCGACGTGCCAGAGCGTATTGGCCTGGCGGGTCAGCGCCTCGACGACGACCGGGTTGCAATGACCCAGGCTGCTGACGGCGATGCCGGAGGTGAAGTCGAGGTAATGCTTGCCGTCCTGGTCCCAGACGTCCAGGCCCGAAGCACGCACGGGCACCATCGCGGCGGGTGCGTAGGTCGGGACGAGCACCTCGTCGAAAGTCTGGCGTGTGACAGGCCGCGTGGCGACACCCGAGTCGAGCTTAGCATTCATGACGTTTTCCTCATCCAAATAAAAGGTTGCGCGGACTCCAGCAGCCGCGCCGAGCGACTCATTATAGAGAAGCCAATGATTGCCGTTCTTTCCAAACTGCGACAGGCATTTTCATTTTTGGACGAGCAACAATTGCTCAGATTCGGGGTCAGGTCCCATTTTTTTTGAAACTTCGGCCAAGCTGCGGCGATGCTCGGTCTATGTCGGCCAACATCGGCGACCTCGCAAAAATAATGTGCTCTGACCCCGAATTTATTGGCTTAGCTTGCGCTGGCGTTCTTCGCGCGGGGTGTTGCCGAACAGGGCGCCGAAGGCGGTCGAGAAGTGCGAGCCGGACGAGAACCCGCACATCAACCCCACTTGCACGATCGAGTAGTTGGTGTCGCGCAGTAACTGGCGCGACCGTTGCAGGCGCAGTTCGAGGTAGTAGCGCGACGGCAGGCTGCCCAGGTATTGCTTGAACAGGCGCTCCAGCTGCCGGCGCGATACGCCCGCCAGCTGGGCGATCTCGTCGGTCGACAGCGGTTCCTCGATGTTCGCTTCCATCAGGGTGACGGCTTCCGTCAGCTTGGGCTGCAGCACGCCGAAGCGGGCCTGCAGCGCCACGCGCTGGCGCTCTTCCGGGCCGCGCACGCGGTCCACGCACAGGATTTCCTTCACCTGCGCCTGGACCGTCGCGCCGAACAGCAGGTCGACGAGGGTCAGCGCGAAGTCGATGCTGGCCGCGCCGCCGCAGCTCGTCAGGCGCGCGCCGTCGATCTCGTACAGGTGCGGGCTCAGCAGGGCCTGGTCGGCGCGCATGTCGACGTCGGGATACAGCGACCACGGCAGCGCGGCGCGCGCACCGTTCAGCGCGCCCGCCTCCGCGAGCCACAGGACACCCGCGCCGACACCGCCCCAGCACGGCGCCGCCCGGCAGCGGGACACCACCGTGCGCAGGTTGGCGGGACGCAGCCCGGCCTCGGCCTCGTCGGCGACGAGCAGCACGAGGTGCCAGTGGCGCTGGTCGGCCGCGAATTTGTCGGGGGTGCGCACGTCGACGTGCAGGCGTTCCGGTCCCAGCACCTTGGCCGCCAGGCGCAGCGGCTGCACGAGGCCGGACCACGTCAGCGAATCCGGCTCGCCCGCATGCACGAGCAGCACGCGCAGCGGCGCCTCCAGCGCGAGGCGGGATAGTTCAAGCTGCGACATCAGGAAAATGAGCAGGACAATGAGGGATCATCACTCGGGGGCGAGCGCGGCGGCCGGCCGGCTTTCGGCATTCCATTGACTGACTATCATACCGGAGATCAACAATGCCGCGCCGAGCCAGCCCCGGCCGCCCATCGCCTCGCCCAGCCAGAAATACGCGAAGAACGCGGCGCCGCCGGGCTCGAACGCATAGATGACGGCCGCCTCGTTGGCGCTCGTGCGCGCCTGGCCCCACGCCTGCATCGAGATGATGGCGGCCGTGCACAGCACGCCCAGGTAGGCGAAATTCGGCGCGTAGTGAAGCAGCCCGTGTCCGATGTAGGCCCAGTAGTTGGCGGCATCCGACGCGACGTCGATGCTACCCCGCGGCACCTCGCGCGCGAACAGCCACAAGGCGGCGCACAGGGCGACGGTGCCGATCTGCGCGGCCGTCACGGTCATCAGCCGGACCGCGCGCCGGGTGTAGATCTCCATGACCTTGATGTAGGCGCCGAACGTGAGCGCGGCCAGCAGCGCCAGCGTGTCGCCGCGGCCCCAGCCGCCGCCGCCATCCCAGCACAGCGAGACCAGGCCGGCGATCGCGAGCAGCAGGGCGACGACGATGCGGCGCTCCGGCAAGCGTCCGCCGAGCAGCCCCAGCAGCGGCACCACGAGCACGTTCAGTCCGCAGATGAAGGCGTTGCGGTTCGATGTCGTGAGGGCGAGACCTTCCACCTGGAACAGGTAGCAGAAGAACAGCAGCAAGCCGAGTATGCCGCCCAGCATCAGGTCCGTGCGGCGCGCACGCCACAGGAACGGCGACAAGAGCGCCGTCGCGATGGCGAAACGGGTCAGAATGATCCACACGGGAGAGAAATAGCCCGTCAATTCCTTCATCGCGGGAAACGTTGTCCCCCACACGAGGACGACGACGACGAGGGCGAGGATGCCGCGCAGATGCTGGGTCATGAAACGTGAAATTAATTCTGGCAAGATTGCTATGGTAACGGACGCGACCGCAACGACGAAGACTGGGGCCGGCCCGCGCTGGCGGCTATAATCGTTTCATGGGTGAACGATATCTGAAGAGTGTGCGCCTGCTGGCCGAATGCCTGCAAGGGTTCGAGCGCTTCGTCGCCGAACCGGTGCGCCGGCACGGGCTGACGCATCCGCAATTCGACATCATCGCCACCCTCGGCAACACACCCGGCATGACGTACAAGGAACTGGGCGAGCGGACCCTGATCACGAAGGGGACGCTGACCGGCGTCATCGACCGCCTCGAGCAGAAAGGACTCGTGGAACGCGCGCGCAATTGCGACGACAAGCGCTCGTTCCTCGTGCGCCTGACGACGGAAGGAGATACCCTGTTCCGCACTGTGTTTCCGGCCGTGGTCGCACACGGCAAGCAGCTGTTCGCCGATTATGGCGACGGCGATTTCGAACAACTGGACCACGCGCTGCGCCGCCTGCGCACCCGGCTCGATGCGCCGGGCCTGGTCACACCGGGCGGGCACGTTCCCGCCGACGAAGGATGATATGAAGACAGCACTACTCGAAGGCAAGAAGCCTCCCCATTTCGACAAGCACATCATCGGCAACCTGCTGCTGGACGTGGCCACGCCCGCCGAAGTGCGCGAGGAACCTATGGTGATCGGCGTGCGCAACGATGCCGGCGAGATCTACCGCCTGATCGGCGCCGCCACCCTGAACAGCTTCATGAACGCGGTCGAGGAATTGTTCGACCTCGGCCTCGTCGACGAGCTGGAAGACACCGAGGAACCGAAAGACGGCTGCGACGCCATTTTCAGCGAACCCTGATGAATTGTCCGGGGGTATAATTTTTTCCCATGGACAGAATCGACGCCCTCAAGAGCATTGCCGCGCAGGCCGGGCGCGGCGACCTCCACTTCCCCACCCACGTCGACGCGACGTTGAAACTGCAGCGCGCGTTGACCGACCCGGATTGCCACATCGACGAAGCGGCGCGCCTCGTGCAGACGGAACCGCTGCTGGCGGCGCGCACCGTCGCCATCGCCAATTCGGCCGCCTATAACCGCTTCGGCAACGACGTTACCAACGTCAAGGCGGCCGTGCAGCGCGTGGGCTTCCGCACCCTGGGCGCGCTCGCTGCCGCCGTCATCGTGCGCCAGCTCGCGAGCGAAATCCAGGATCCGGAATTGCGCGCCAAGGCCGATCAGCTCTGGCTGCACTCCACCCACGTGGCCGCGCTGTCGCAGGTGATCGCGCGGCGCGTGTCGTTCGTCGATCCGGAAACGGCCATGTTCGCCGGCATCGTGCACGAGGTCGGCGGCTTTTACCTGCTGTCGCGCGCGTCCGAGTTTCCGGGCCTGCTGGACGGCGGCGCCGACGAATGGATCGAGCATGGCGAGACCGCCATCGGCCGCGGCGTCCTGCTCAAGCTGGGCGTCCCCGCCCCCGTGATGGGCGCGATCGAGGCGCTGTGGAACGGCATGCGCGCCCTGCCGCCGGAAACGCTGGGCGACACGCTGCTGCTGGCGAACGACCTCTCTCCCGTCGCGTCGCCGCTGCTCGAACGCAATCCCGGCGTGTCCGGCGTCCAGGTGGGGGCCACCATCGACTTTGCCGTCGGCGCCGGCACCTTGAAAACCATCCTCCAGGAATCGGAGGATGAAGTGCGCAGCCTCACGGCCGCCCTGGCCTGACGCCCGCCCCGCTCTTCGAAACCGGCCGCTCCATGCGGCCGGCGTCGTTTCGTGCATGATGACTTTTCAGTCATTTACTTTCATCTTGTTACATTCCTTACCGTTTAAGAACTTCTCTTAGGGAAACATGGTGCTATCTTGGCCATATTGCGATTCACGACGAATCGCGAGCCCGAGAACACCAAGGAGTGAACCATGAAGAAACTGCTGCTCGCACTGATCGCCACGTCCGCCGTCGCCGGCGCCGCCCAAGCCCAGACCACCACGCCGCACGCCTACGTCGGCATCGGCGCCGCCACCGCGGACAACAAGTCGACCGACGACTACCACACGAACGCCAAGATCTACGGCGGCTATGAATTCGACCAGAACTGGGGCGTGGAAGCCGGTTACACGAACTTCGACAAGCAGGACATCCCCGGCGGTAACGTCAAAGGCTCCGGCACCTATGTCGCCGGCAAGTACAGCATGCCGCTGGGCGAGCGTTTCACGGGCTACGGCAAGCTGGGCGTGTCGTATAACGAGCGCAAGTACAGCAGCGCACTGGGCACGCAGGTCAACAACTACGACACGGGCCTGTACGGCGGCGTGGGCGTCGAGTACAAGCTGAACCAGAACCTGGCCCTGAACGCCGAGTACGAGCGCTACGGCAAGGACAAGGCGTTCGGCGCCAAGGCCGACGTCTACACCGTGGGCCTGAAATACGGTTTTTGATTCCCCTCCCCGGACCCGGCAACGGGTCTGCTGCACCGACGTCGTCCCTGCGCAAGCACACTGCTGTCCGGGATAATTCGTTGAGGATGAGTAGCAGCTGAGGTTGCAGGTAT
>CBIHOW010000167.1:0-5561 GCA_966211695.1 uncultured Massilia sp.
TGGCTACGAACCAAGGGGTCGTGGGTTCGATTCCTGCCAGCCGCGCCAACTTTTCGAAAGGCCAGATCGCAAGATCTGGCCTTTTTCCATTGCCGGTTCCCATTCGCTGCTCTACATTCCACCATGTCCGATCAGCTCATCATCCGCCCTCTCGATCCCCAGGACCACGCGGGCTGGCGCCCTTTATGGGACGGCTATAACGCGTTCTACGGACGCAGCGGCCCCACCGCCCTGCCCGAATCCATCACGCGAGTCACCTGGGACCGGTTCTTCGATCCGACCGAGCCCGTCCACGCGCTGGTCGCCGAGGCATCCGGCCGCATCGTCGGCCTCGCCCACTACATCTTTCACCGCAGCACGACGCGGCTGCACGACGTCTGTTATCTGCAAGACCTGTTCACCGCGCCCGACATGCGCGGGCACGGCGTCGGCAGGCGCTTGATCGAAGGTGTCTACGACCAGGCGCGGGCGGCCGGGAGTTCGCGTGTGTACTGGCAGACGCAGTCGAGCAATGCGGCCGGGCGCGCGCTCTATGACAAAGTTGCGCAGCACGCCGGCTTCATCGTGTATGCGCACGAGTTATAAGCGCTTTGCCAAACAGGAAACCGCTGCTATAATGCGTGCCTCGGGCGGCTGTAGCTCAGCTGGATAGAGTACTTGGCTACGAACCAAGGGGTCGTGGGTTCGATTCCTGCCAGCCGCGCCAACTTTTCGAAAGGCCAGATCTCACGATCTGGCCTTTTTCATTTCCCGCTCCCTTCTTCGTCGTCCTGCAGTGCGACCCCGACCCGGATGCCGCGCCGGGCCAGCGCCTCGCGCAGCAGGAATTCGATCTCCGCGTTCACGCTGCGCAGATCGTTGGCGGCCAACCGCTGCAGTTGCTCCCACAACGCGGGATCGATGCGCAGCGGATAGGACTTCTTTCCGGGACTTGCCATCGACGCGCTGCCTCAGTTGTACAAGGTGCCGGCGTTGATGATGGGCTGGGCGTCGCGGTCGGAGCACAGCACGACCAGCAGGTTGCTGACCATCGAGGCCTTGCGTTCCGCATCCAGCTCGACGATCTCGCGTTCGGCCAGGCCCTTGAGGGCATCTTCCACCATCGTGACGGCGCCATGCACGATGCGGGCACGGGCGCTGATGATGGCCTGCGCCTGCTGGCGGCGCAGCATCACCTGGGCGATCTCGGGGGCGTAGGCCAGGTGCGTCAGCTTGGCGTCCAGCGTTTCGACGCCCGCCGCCTCGAAACGCGCCGTCAGTTCCGCACCGAGCGCGTGCGCCACTTCCGCCGCCCCGCCACGCAAGGTCGTTTCGCCCGGCGCGAGGTCCTCGCCTTCGTCGTAGGCGTATTGCGCGGCCAGGTGGCGCAACGCCGCCTCGGCCTGCACGCTCACGTAGCGCTCGAAATCGTCGACCTCGAACAGCGCCTGCGCCGTATCGCGCACGCGCCACACGACGGCGGCGGCCAGCTCCACCGGATTGCCCCGCTTGTCGTTGACCTTCAGCGTCGACATGTTGAGGTTGCGCGCCCGCACCGTCAGCTTGCGCTTGCGGTACAGCGGGAACGCCCAGCGCAGGCCCTCGCCGCGGTCCGTGCCCACGTAGCGGCCGAACAGCGTCAACACGGCCGTTTCGTTCGGTTGCAGCATGTACAGTCCCGTGCTCACGAACGCGGCGACAAGGATCAGCGCGGCGCCGGCCAGTTCCGCCCCACCCGCCATGCGGCCCATCGTGGCGGAGTGAATCAGCCAAGCACCGGCCAGCACGGCGAGGATGCCTCCCCCGACGGCCAGGTAGCCATTCATCGACGACATCCGAATTTCCTGACGAGTAAGTGCAGACATGCCGGGTTCCATTAGGTTATATGAAAGTGATATCACTTTAGGATCACCTTTCTGGTTTGTCAAGCATGCGATTTTGTCATTCGGCACAGGGCTGCTATAATGCGTGCCTCGGGCGGCTGTAGCTCAGCTGGATAGAGTACTTGGCTACGAACCAAGGGGTCGTGGGTTCGATTCCTGCCAGCCGCGCCAACTTTTCACGATGAATGGCTCATGAAGCGCTTTGCGGTTCATGAGCCATTTTTCTTGATGCGCGCAATTCGATGGCGTTATCGTCTTTTCCGTTTTTGCCTTCCCTCTGAAGCAGCTTCTTCCCGTGCGCCAGGGCAATAACTTATGGCTGGGGCACCTCGCCCCGGCGCCTTGGATCGTGAGAATAAATCTTCTACCCGATAGACGCATTTTGGCGTCTCATTCTTAATTTCCGTACATCAGTTGATTATTATCAATGTTTTTTGTCGAATAATCTTACAGGGCCGACTTTAACCAGAAGTTTCTAAAATTCGTCCACTGGCAAATATTGGAAATGACGCTTTCTGGCACGGATATTGCGCCACTCAAAAGTGCAGTACCCGTTCATCTGAAACCAGGGAGAAATCATGTTCCATACAAAACTCGTTAAAGTCATCGCAGCTTGCGCAATTCTCTCCGCCGCACAGGGCGCGTATGCCGACGTTCAGTCCTGCACGGGATCTTCGCCGACCTACGATATTTCCGGCAAAGTCAGTAATACCAGGGATTGCGCAATGTTGAAGCCGCTCGACGCAAACCAGAACGATAACCTTACGCTCATCAACAACACCGCCTTCTTCGGGATTAACACGTGGAAGCTGGACGGCAAGTGGGACAACCTGGACAAGGTCGCCACCGATACGTCGGCATTGTTCGACTTTACGGGCGGCCCTACGTCCGGTACCTATACCTATGTCGGACCCGCGATTGCGCCGGCAGACGTGATGCTGGTCTTCAAGGACGGCGAGGATACCAACCTGGTCGCCTATCTGCTGAAGCTGCCCTACGGCGGTTCGTATTCGTCGCCGTTCACCGATCCGCCGTTTTCGCTGCCCGGTCGGTCGACCGTTCACGATATTTCGCATATCACGGTCTATTACAGGAACGGCCTGAACGATGGTTCGGGCGACCCGACGGGAAATGTCCCGGAACCGGCCACCCTTGCACTCATAGGCCTCGGCATATTAGGACTCGGCAAAATGCGCCGCAAAGCCTGATTCCCGACTGCCGCATTCTTCGCTCATTCAAAGCCCACCTCGCGTGGGCTTTTTTTATCCGGATTTCATAAAACCCTTAATTTAACTGCAAGTAACAAGACCAAGTATTATCGTTCCATTTTTTCTGGTTCCTGTTCGATCGCTTACATCGCTTGACATCGTTGCCACAGCCGTTTCATTCACGATAACAATCTGTTGCGAATGCGCAATTAACTGCGATCGCCTCAACATTTTATTTCCAACGAGCAGTACATTTACGTCGGGAAAGCGTTATGATTTCCCGAAACAGCTGAACGCTGCTTATTGAAAAGGGCAAAGCCCGCGAAAGCGGGTGACGCAAAGTCAACGGTCTAACGAGCTCCGGCTCCATGACGGCAGGACTGCCAGATGCCAGCTTTCGACACGGGCCCCGCCCGTCGCGACAGAGCGCCAACTGCGCACGATCCTGCATATTTTTAACCCAAGGATTCGTACGCGATGACATCCGCTCCCTCCTCCCTCCGCCTGCTCTCGCTGCTGGTCGCCAGCACGCTTTCCATCGTTGCCGCCCAGTCCGCAGTTGCCGCGCAAGACGCGGGCTATGCGCGCGGCCGCATCCTCATCGAGGCGCGTCCGGGCCTGTCGGATGCCGCACTGGACCGCATCCTCAAGGAACACGGCGGCAAGCGCCGCAAGATCGGCCAGAGCCGCCTGCAGATCGTCGACCTCCCGGCCAATGCGTCGGAAGTGGCTGTCGTCGCGAAACTGGCGCACCGCCCGGAGCTGAAGTTCGCGGAACTCGACCGCATCGTGCCCGCCGCGCTCGCCGTCACCGACCCGTATGCCGGCAGCGAGTGGCACCTGGCCAAGATCGGCGCAGCGAGCGCCTGGGACAGCTCCCTCGGCCGTGGCGTGACGATCGCCGTGCTCGACTCGGGCGTCAACGTCAACCACCCCGACCTCAAGGACCGCATCGTCCCGGGGTATAACGTCTACAGCAGCAACACGGACGTGACGGACGTCTGCGGCCACGGCACCGCCGTCGCCGGCACGGCTGCCGCCACCAGCAACAACGCGACCGGCGTGGCCGGCATCGCGGGTGCCGCCGCCATCATGCCGCTGCGGATCGCCTACACGGACAGCACCGGTTGCCACGCCTACTTCAGCACGATCGCGAGCGGCCTCACCTATGCGGCCGACCACGGCGCCCGCATCGCGAACATCAGCTACAGCGGCGTCGCGGGCAGCTCCTCGATCCTGAGCGCGGCGCGCTACATGAAGAGCAAGGGCGGTCTCGTGTTCGTTTCCGCCGGCAATAACAACGTCGACGAGAACGTGACGCCCGATCCGGCGCTGGTCGTCGTGTCGGCCACCGACAGCAACGACGCGAAGGCCAGTTTCTCGAGCTGGGGCAGCTTCGTCACCATCGCGGCCCCGGGCACGAACATCTGGACGACGAACAATTCCCTCGGCTATTCGGCGTGGAACGGCACGTCGTTCTCGGCCCCGCTGACTGCCGGCGTCGCCGCCTTGATGATGGCGGCCCGTCCCGACCTGGGCGGCGACACGATCCAGTCGCTGCTGTACTCGACGGCCGTCGACCTCGGCGCAGCCGGCCGCGACGCGGTGTTCGGCTACGGCCGCGTGGACGCCGCCGCCGCCCTCCGCGCCACCGCGGCCTACCAGCCGCCGGTGGACACGACGGCCCCGCTCGCCTCGATCGCCGCGCCGCTGGCGAACAGCTCGGTGTCGGGCCTCGTCGGCGTCTCCGTCAACGCCAGCGACAACGTGGGCGTCGCGCGCGTCGACCTGACGGTCAACGGCACGGTGGTCGCCACCGACACCGCCGCGCCGTACAGCTTCAGCTGGGACTCGACCGGCGTCGCCAACGGCATGGCCAGCCTGGTCGCCGTCGCCTATGACGCCGCGGGTAATGTCGGCCAGTCCGCCGCCGTCGCCGTCAACGTCGCCAACGCCGTGACGACCGTCACCAAGGACACGACGCCGCCTGTCGTCGCCATCAGCAATCCGGTGGCGGGTGCCGTCAGCGGCAACGTCGCGGTCTCGGTCAACGCGACGGACGACGCGGGCGCCGCCGGCATCAAGACGGTGCTCGTCATCGACGGCCAGACCAGGGCCCAGGGCACAGGCGGTACGCTCGGCTATAACTGGAACACGCGCAAGGTTGCCGCCGGCCAGCACACCATCACCGCCACGGCGCGCGATGCGGCGGGCAATACGAGCAGCACGTCGGTCGTCGTGACGACGAAATAAGCTCGCATTTGCCAAAAGGAAAAAGTCGGCTATAATGCCGGCCTCGGGCGGCTGTAGCTCAGCTGGATAGAGTACTTGGCTACGAACCAAGGGGTCGTGGGTTCGATTCCTGCCAGCCGCGCCAACTTTTCAAAAGGCCAGATCGCAAGATCTGGCCTTTTTCTTTGGGCTGTGTTCGCGATAATTATGTGAACTGTTATTCGTTGCAGAGGTCAGACGCATCGTCGAGTTAACTCAT
>CBIHOW010000168.1:0-5496 GCA_966211695.1 uncultured Massilia sp.
TGAGCAGCGTTTACGCCTGCTTGATGTCGCGCCGGTACTGCGCACGGGCGACGGTATTGAGGCCAACTCAATCAACACGTCGTCCCTGCGGAGGCAGGGACCCAATTTCCATGAGCAGCGTTTACGCCTGCTTGATGCCGCGCCAGCCGATGTCGCGCCGGTACTGCGCGCCGTTGAAGTGGATCTTCTCGACGGTCTCGTAAGCCTGCTTCTGCGCCATCTTGACACTGTCGCCCAGGCCGACGACGCACAGCACGCGGCCGCCCGACGTCTGCAGCGTGCCGCCGACGATCCGGGTGCCGGCGTGGAAGGTCACGCATTCCGGCGTTTCGGCCGGGATGCCGTCGATGACGTCGCCCTTGGCCGGCGCGTCCGGATAGCCCGCCGCCGCCATCACGACGCCCACCGCGGTGCGGCGGTCCCATTCCAGCTCCACCTTGTCCAGCGTGCCGTTGCAGGCGTGTTCCAGCACCGTCACGAAGTCGCTCTTCAGGCGCGTCATGATCGGCTGCGTTTCCGGGTCGCCCATGCGGCAGTTGAATTCGATGACTTTCGGCACGCCGGCCGCGTCGATCATCAGGCCCGCGTACAGGAAGCCGCTGTACGGGATGCCGTCCTTGGCCATGCCCTGGATGGTCGGGTTGATGATCTCGCGCATCACGCGCGCGTGGATCGACGGCGTGACGACCGGTGCCGGGGAATAGGCGCCCATGCCGCCCGTGTTCGGGCCCTGGTCGTGGTCCTTCAGGCGCTTGTGGTCTTGCGACGTGGCCAGCGCGACGACGTTCTTGCCGTCGCACATGACGATGAAGCTGGCTTCCTCGCCGGCCAGGAATTCCTCGATCACGATGCGCGCGCCGGCATCGCCGAAGCGGTTGCCCGACAACATGTCGTCGGCCGCCTGGTGCGCTTCTTCCAGCGTCATCGCGACGACGACACCCTTGCCGGCGGCGAGGCCGTCGGCCTTGATGACGATCGGTGCGCCCTGGGCGTCGATGTAGGCGTGCGCCTGCTGCACGTCGGTGAACGTCTGGTACTGCGCCGTCGGGATGCCGTGGCGGTGCATGAAGGCCTTCGCGAAGTCCTTCGAGCTTTCCAGCTGGGCCGCTTCCTTCGTCGGGCCGAAGACCTTCAGGCCGCGTGCGCGAAACAGGTTGACGATGCCGGCCGCCAGCGGCTGTTCGGGGCCGACCAGCGTCAGGTTGACGTGTTCCGCGACGACGAAGTCGGCCAGCGCGGCCGGGTCGGTGATGTCGATGTTGACCAGGCGATCATCGCGCGCGGTGCCGCCATTGCCCGGTGCGACGTAGACCATCTGGATGCGATCGGATTGGGCCAGTTTCCAGGCCAGGGCATGTTCACGGCCGCCAGAGCCGACTACCAGGATTTTCATGGATTGCTTTCGCTGCTTTACTCTTCAATGACTGCGTTCGTATAGACTTCCTGCACGTCGTCCAGGTTTTCCAGGGCGTCGAGCAGTTTCTGCATCTTGAGCGCGTCTTCGCCGGTGAACACCGTCTCGGTGTCCGGCTTCATGATGACTTCGGCGGAATCGGCCTTGAAGCCGGCCGCTTCCAGCGCTTCCTTGACGCCGGCGAAGGCATTCGGGTCGCACAGCACTTCGAAGCCGCCTTCGTCGTCCGCGATCACGTCGTCGGCACCGGCTTCCAGCGCCGCTTCCATCAGCTTGTCTTCTTCGACGCCCGGCGCGAACAGGAACTGGCCCACGTGCTTGAACATGAACGAGACGGAACCTTCGGTGCCCATGTTGCCGCCGAATTTGCTGAACGCGTGGCGGACTTCGGCCACGGTGCGCACGCGGTTATCGGTCATGCAGTCGACGATGATCGCCGCGCCGCCGATGCCATAGCCCTCGTAGCGGATTTCTTCGTAGTTGACGCCTTCCAGGCCGCCCGAACCACGCTGCACGGCGCGGTTGACGTTATCCTTCGGCATATTCGCGTCGGCCGCCTTTTCGATGGCCAGGCGCAGGCGCGGGTTGGTGTTCGGGTCGCCACCGCCCATGCGGGCAGCAACGGTGATTTCCTTGATCAGTCGGGTCCAGATCTTGCCGCGCTTGGCATCAGTGGCGGCTTTCTTGTGCTTGATGTTGGCCCATTTGCTGTGTCCAGCCATGTCGAGTCTTCCTTAGTCGGGGAACCTCGGCTAACTGCGATCTTCGAGGTCCCGGGTATTGATAATCCTCGACATTTTATCATAGCGCACCCGTCCAAATACTGTCAGGGAAACAACAACGCCGTGCCCAGCGCGACCAGGCCGAGCCCCGTCGCGCACGCCACCACGTGCCCGCCGGGCAGCAGTTTTTCGGCCAGGATCAGCGCGATGAGGCCGGCGATGACGGGCAGGTTCAATACGCCCGCCGGCAGCACGAGCGCGAGCAGCAGCCAGCAGCAGCCCGTGCAATACTTCGCATCCGCGACGCCCATGCGGAACGCGCCCCACATCCCCCGGCGCCAGTGCGTGAGGACGAACGCCAGCGGCGCGCGGCAATTGTCCAGGCACACGTGCTTGGCCGGTGTCCACTGGTAGACGCCGGCCGCGACGAGGGCGAGGGCGCCCACTGTCGGGTGCGTGATGGCCATCGTCTCGTCGAGCCCGCCGATGTCGTGCAACTGCCAGTCGGCCAGCGTGGCGGCGAGGGCGCAGCAGGTCCAGACGAACAGATAGCCCAGCATGAACAGGAACGTGGAAACATAGACCCAGCGCTCGCGCACGAGCCGTTTCACGCGCGCGTACAGCAGCACGGACGGCGCGGCCGCCGGCAGCATCATCGCGGCGATGACGACGGTCCACAGCGCCAGCAGGCGCGCGAGGTCGTCCGCGTGGTACGGACCGACCCGGACGTGGCCGCCGGTGCCTGTCCCCAAGGGCGACAAGCGACCGACCCGAAACAGCAGATAGGCCCAGCACAGCGCCGCGAGCAGCACGAGCAGGGTGAGGACGACGGTGCGGTCGACACCGGGGCGGCCGACGCCGCTGGCGCGGCTCATCGGGCGCACGCTCCGGCCGGTTGCACTTGTGCGCGGTGTGCCATGGACATCTCCCCTAAAAGGTTGAGCGGTGACGGCGGTTGGACCGCACCCGGCAGGCCGCGTTCGGAGGCGTCCTCAGCCAGCTATGCGGATTCCCCGTACAATCGTCGGATGAGTAAAACTGCAGCCGACATACCTGTTGTACCAACCACACGCCCGGCCGTGCTGGGCGGCCTGACGATCGCCATTGGCGGCGCCATCCTGTTTTCAATGAAGGCTGTCGTCGCCAAACTGCTGTACCGCTACCACATCGACGCCGTCACATTGATCGGGTTCAGGATGCTGGTCGCGTTTCCAGTGTTTGCAGCCGTCGCGCTGTGGAAGATGCGGACCGAACCGCCGCTCGCCGCGCGTGACCGCTGGCGCCTCGCCGGGCTGGGGCTGATCGGTTACTACGTGTCGAGCTACCTGGATTTCTGCGGCCTGGAATACATCAGCGTCGGCCTGGAGCGCCTGATCCTGTTCCTCACGCCGACCTTCGTCCTGCTGATCACGGCGCTGGGCTTCAAGCGCCGCATCGCCCGCGCGGAGTGGATCGCGCTCGCACTGTCCTACTGCGGCATCGTGCTCGTGTTCGCGCACGACCTGAAGGGTGGCGCGGGCAGCACCGTCACGGGCTCGCTGCTCGTCCTCGGTTCGGCGGCGTGCTACTCGGTTTACCTGCTGGGTACGGGCGAGATGGTGCGCCGCGTCGGCTCGCTGCGCCTCGTCGCGTACGCGATGTGCGCGTCGAGCGTGGCGTGCATCGCGCAGTTCTTCATCCTGCGGCCCGCCGGCATGCTCGTGCAGCCGCTGCCGGTTTACGGGCTCTCGCTCGTGAATGGGATATTCTGTACCATCTTCCCTGTCTTCATGACGATGGCGGCGGTCCAGCGCATCGGGGCGACGACGGCATCCCAGGCCGGCATGATCGGTCCGGTGTCGACGCTGTTCCTGGGCTGGGCGCTGCTGGGAGAACCGATCACGACCGTGCAACTGGCCGGAACAGGCCTGGTGCTGGGCGGGATCTATTTGCTGTCGAAGAAGAAAACCACCTGACAAACCGAAACGGAACGGAACATGAAACCTCGCATCGCCCTGATCGCCCACGACAAGAAAAAAGACGACATGATCGCGCTCGCCGCCGAGTACGCAGACTTCCTGCGCGGCTGCACGCTGTCGGCCACCGGCACCACGGGCGGCCGCCTGATCAACGAACTGGGCCTGGAAGTGACGCGCATGCATTCCGGTCCCGTCGGCGGCGACCTGCAGATCGGTGCCCAACTGGTCAACGGCGAGGTCGATTGCGTGATCTTCCTGCGCGACCCGATGACTCCGCAGCCGCACGAACCGGACATCAACGCGCTGGTCCGCGCCTGCGACGTGCACAACATCCCGTGCGCGACGAACGTGGCGAGCGCCCACCTCGTGCTGTCGCAGCTGCAGTCGAAGGCGGACTGAGTCCCGGGAGCGGCCATGGCGACGGCAAAGGCGATCCGCTTCGCGCGCACGGGCGGGCCCGAGGTGCTGGAATACGTCGACGTCGAGGTCGGCGACCCCGGCCCCGGCGAGGCACGCGTGCGCAACCACGCGATCGGCGTGAACTTCATCGACACGTATTTCCGCTCGGGCCTGTACCCGCTCGACCTGCCGAACGGCCTCGGCCAGGAAGCGGCAGGCGTCGTCGAGGCGGTGGGCGAGGGCGTCACGCACGTGAAGCCGGGCGACCGCGTGGCCTATGCCGCGCGCCCGAACGGCGCCTACAGCCAGCTGCGGGTGATGCCGGCCGACATCCTGGTGCACCTGCCGGACGCCATCTCGTTCGAGACGGGCGCCGCGATGATGCTGCAGGGCCTGACCGTGCAATATCTCCTCAAGCAGACGTATGCCGTGCAGCCGGGCGAGACGATCCTGTTCCACGCGGCGGCCGGCGGCGTCGGCCTGATCGCGTGCCAATGGGCGCGCGCGCTGGGCGTGAACCTCATCGGCACGGCGGGGTCAAACGAGAAGGCGGCGCTGGCGCGGCAACGTGGTGCCGCGCATGTCATCAACTATCGTGACGAGGATGTCGTGCAACGCGTACTGGAGATCACGAACGGGCAAAAGGTCCCGGTCGTCTACGATTCGGTCGGCAAGGACATGTTCACGCGCTCGCTGGACTGCCTGCGGCCACGCGGGCTGATGGTCAGCTTCGGCAATTCGTCGGGCCCGGTACCGCCGTTCTCGCTGAACGAGTTGTCGGCGCGCGGCTCGCTGTACATCACCCGGCCGACCCTGCAGTCGTATGCGGCCACGCGGGCGCAGCGGGACGCGATGGCGGCCGACCTGTTCGACGTGGTCGCGAGCGGTAAAGTGAACATCGACATCCACCAGCGGTTCCCCCTCGCCGACGCGGCCCAGGCCCACCTCGCCCTCGAAGGGCGCCGCACGACGGGCAAGACGATTTTGCTGCCATGAGAGAATT
>CBIHOW010000169.1:0-5418 GCA_966211695.1 uncultured Massilia sp.
CAGTCATTGCCAACGCAAGGGTTCAGCTGTTTGTTGAGACAACAGATTAAGAAACCACTTCTTCCGGATTCAGGGTAGCGTCACCAGACGATACCCGTACAAGTTATGCCTGATGACCATAGCAAGTCTGTACCACCCCTTCCCATCCCGAACAGGACCGTGAAAAGACTCTGCGCCGATGATAGTGCTGCAACCAGTGTGAAAGTAGGTTATCGTCAGGCTAGTTATTAGAAAAGCCCGCTCAGTATGCACTGAGCGGGCTTTTTGCTTTCTACTTCACCTTCTTCAGATACGCCCGCAAGCCATGGGTCAGCACCAGCGGAAAGACGCTGGCATGGTCCTCGTCCGCAAACACGTCAAGCCGGATTTTCAGGTTCGGATAACGGTGCGATTTCAGCGCCGCGTCGAAGTCGCACAGATCCGCGACCATGTCCGCATTCTCTTCCGATCGCGACCGCTTCCGGTTCGCCGGCAATGTCTCACGGCCGCCGATACCGAAGAACACGGATGCCGGCAGGTCCTTGTGTCCCTTTGCATAAACCTGTTCGCGCTCGAACATCACACCCTGGTCGAACCACAGTGATGGACTGCCGAGAATGTAATGGTCGAATGTGGCCGGCTCGCTCAGCAGCAGTTGCAGGCCGAGCAGGCTGCCATACGAATGGCCGACAAAGATCTTGCGGCCCATGTCGGCCCGGTAGTGCGCGGCGATCAGCGGGAAAACGTCCGCCGCGATGAAGCGGCCGTAGGCTTGCGCCTCGCCGAACGCGGCGGTGCGCCCCGGCATATCGGAGACATACTGGCCCCGCGGCATGGACGGCGTGTAGTCGCGGCGCCGGCTGTACACGGGACTGTCGCCCTTCGCATACGACAGGCCGACGACGATGACCTCTTCCATGCCCGCATGCTTGGCCAGCCGCTGGGAGATACCGCGCGCGACCGGGAAGGCATAATTCGCGTCGACGACGAACAGCACCGGATAACGCCGGTTCGACGAACGATACGAATCCGGCAGCGCGACGAAGACCTGGTAGTCGCGGTTCAGCGCGACCGCGCGCACGTCACGCACCTCCGTGTCGTCGAGCACATAAGGTGTCGCGGCCGAGGCCAGGCCGGAGACGAAGCAACACGCCAACAGCAGCTTGCGAATCACCGTCACGGCTGCCCCTCCGCCGCCAGCGTCTTCGCCAGCCACTCCCGCCCGACCGCCGCGTACTTGCGGCAAGCGTCACGGTCGACAAAGGTTCCGCGCGCTTTCCGCTCCCATAGATCGCCGAAATCGGGATGCGCGCTCACGAGCACATCGCATTCCAGTCCTTCGACCGTGGCGATCGAACGCTCGACGTCCGCCCGCGCCTTCGGATAGAGCGGATTCCTGCTGAAGCTGCGGCCCTCGGCGGCGATGGCGGTCAGGCTGTCCGCGTACACCATGTGCATCGTCTTGCCGCCTTCGGTCGATTGCCACGTCCAGCTGGTCGACCCCGGCGTGTGCCCGGGCGTGAAGTGCGCCGTGACCGCGAGCGGTCCGAGCTTCACGACGTCGCCGTCGCGCACGGCGCGCGTGTTGGCCACGGGTGTCATCGGGATCAGGCTGGGATACTGCGGGTCCCGCTTGTCCGGCTGGCCCGACTTCAGCACCGCGATGGAGGCCGGACTGCCCAGCACCGCGGCGCCGCTCATCTTCTGCAGTGCCGCGATGCCGCCGGCGTGGTCGAAGTGATCATGGCCGTTCAGGATGTAGCGGACGTCCTCGACCTTGAAGCCGAGCGCGCGGACATGCGCCGCAATCTGGTCGGCCGCACCGGGCGGGCCGCCGTCGATGAGGATGTGGCCCGCCGGGGACGTGATCAGCACCGCGCCGATGCCGTGCGTGCCGACGTAATATGTGTTGCCGTAGACGGGGAAGGGATCCTGAGGCGCGAGCCACTCCGTCATCCCGGCGACTGTTGAAGCGGAGACGCCGCCGAGCAGGAGCGCGGCGGCCAGGCGTATCGTGTTTTTCATGGGTCGTTGGAGAGTTGATAAAGAAGATGCGTCGCCGATTCTGCGGCCATGCCGGTACGACCGACACGCCGCCGTGACGAAACGCCGCTTCCACGTGACGAAGCGGTCGGCCGCCGTCCGTCGACAGGCTATACTTTCCCGATGACGCAGCACGCCATTTCCCCGCCATCGATACCGCCCGCGGCCAGGACCATCGTCATCGTCGTGTTGTTGTGGACGGCCATCAGCACGCTGGGCGCCTTGCAGACCTACAGCGACAACCTGCGTCTCGGCGTGGACAGCCACTACCCGTCGCTGCTGGTGACGTGGTTCGTCGAGTACGCGGTGCCGCTGATCGTATTGAGCGCGGGCCTCAGCATCGCATTGGCGCGCTGGCCCGGATTGATCGCCCGCCCGCGCAACGTGTTCCTGCTGTTCGTCGGTCTCGTGCTCGTGTTCCAGCCCGCGCAGTGGACGTACATGGCCTGGCTGCGCGGCTACCTGCACATCGCGAGTCTCGACGACGCGCGCCGCCTGCTCATGAAAATGCTGCTGGTCGGCTGGTTCTCGACGACGGGCACGTTCGCCGCCATCCTCGCGATCCACTACTGGCGGCAGGCGCGCGAGCGCGAACTGGCGTGGCAGCGCAGCCAGACCGACATGCTCAACCTGCGCCTCGCGCTGGAAGAGCAGCGCATGCTGGCCCTGCGCGCGCAGTTCGAACCGCACTTCCTGTTCAATGCGCTGAACGCGATCAGCGCGCTCGTGCGCGAGGGCGACCGCACCCTCGCCCTGGGCGGCATCGGCCGCCTGAGCGACCTGCTGCGCTATGCGCTGTCGGCCAGCGTGCGCAACACGGCGACCGTGGCGGACGAGCTGCAGTTCGTGCGCGACTACCTCGACCTGCAACGCCTGCGCTACGGCGACCGGCTGCAGGTCCGCATCGAAGGCGACGTCGCGCTGCTGCACGACGTCGATTGCCCGCCGCTGCTGCTGCAGCCGCTGATCGAGAACGCGCTGCGCCACGATCTCGATTGCCACGACGGGCCGAGCGACATCCGTTTGTCTTTCGTGTCCGACGGCGCGGCGCTCACGATCCGCGTGACGAATCC
The DNA here is from genome assembly GCA_966211695.1 of uncultured Massilia sp. Classification (GTDB taxonomy): domain Bacteria; phylum Pseudomonadota; class Gammaproteobacteria; order Burkholderiales; family Burkholderiaceae_D; genus Telluria. Next base: position 3,096 of record CBIHOW010000169.1, read on the forward strand.
CGCGCTCGCGCAGGCGTCGCCCAATCCCGGCGCGGGTCTCGGCCTCGCGAATACGCGCGAACGGCTGCGCCTCATGCATCCCACCGCGTCGCTGCGCACGCATTTGCAGGACGGCCGCTTCGTGGCTGAAGTCCGCCTGCCTTTGGCGCTGGAGTGAGCATGGCGGTGCGCTACCTGATCGTCGACGACGAACTGCCCAGCCGCGCCAACCTGCGCCTGGCCCTGGCCGCGCATCCGGACTGGCGGCTCGTGGCCGAATGCGACGGCACCGCGGCTGCGCGCGCGGTGCTGGCCGCGCACGAGGTCGACGTCATCTTCCTCGACATCCAGATGCCGGCGGAGTCGGGCCTCGTGCTCGCGCGCGAGATCAGCCGCGCGAGTGCGCCGCCGCTGATCGTGTTCGTGACGGCGTATAGTGAACACGCGATCGACGCCTTCGAAGTGCACGCGCTCGACTACCTCCTCAAGCCCCTGAACGATGCACGCCTGGCCCAGGCGGTCGAGCGCATCGGCGCGATGCTGGGACAGCGCCAGCGCGAGGCATATGGTGCGGCGCTGCGCGATTACGTCGATGCCGGCCAGACGAAGGCAGCCCTGGAGCGGATCAACGTGCGTTCCGTCGGTCGCATCGAGCAGATCCGCGTGGCCGACATCCTGTGGATCGAATCGGCCGGGAATTACGTCGAGCTGCACCTGGCGGGGCGCACGGTCCTGCATCGCATCACGCTCAACCGTCTCGAGACCTTGCTCGCGCCCGAGGACTTCCTGCGCGTGCACCGCGGCGCGATCGTCAGGCGCGGCGAGATCGCGCGGCTGGATTCCATCGGCGACGGCAGCTACCGGCTCACGCTGCGTTGCGGTGCCACGGTCGCCGTCAGCGAGCGTTACCTGGGCGCGCTGAAGTCGGCGATGTGACGAACGCCCGGTTTGCCGGGATGGCCGCGCTGTCGGCGGGCAGGCGTCCCTGCCTATACTGGGGCTCATCACGAACGATCCGGAGAACGCTGTGTCTACAAAAACCATCGCCATCGCATGCCTGTCGTTGCTGCCGCTGGCGGCCGGCGCCGTCGATGCCACCGCCGTGCGCGCCGCCGTCGACCGCGCGATCCAGCCACTGATGGCGCAGCACGGCGTGCCCGGCATGGCAGTCGCCGTCACGGTGGACGGTCAGGCGCTGTTCTTCAATTACGGCGAGGCGTCGAAACAGGAGCGCAAGCCCGTCACCGAGAACACGCTGTTCGAACTGGGCTCCGTCAGCAAGACCATCACGGCGACGCTGGCCTGCTATGCGCAAGGCCTCGGCAAGCTGTCGTTCGCGGATCATCCCAGCCGCTACATTCCGCAGCTGAAGGGCAGTGCGATCGACCGTGCGAGCCTGCTCGAGCTGGGGACGTACACGGCGGGCGGCCTGCCGCTGCAATTTCCGGACGAGGTCGAGACGGATGCGCAGGTCCTCGCGTACTTCCGCGCCTGGCGGCCGGACGCCGCGCCAGGGATGCTGCGCCGCTATTCGAATCCCAGTCTCGGCCTGTTCGGGCATGCGACGGCGCGGGCGCTGGACGTCGGGTTGGCCGATGCGGTCGAGGGGCAGCTGTTCCCCGCGCTGGGTCTGAAGCACAGTCATGTCCGCGTGCCCGCCGGCGCGATGGGCGACTACGCGTGGGGCTACGACAAGACCGATCGGCCGGTGCGCGTCAGTCCCGGACCGCTCGACGCGGAGGCTTACGGTGTGAAGGCCAGCGCGGCCGACATGATCCGCTACGTGCAGGCGAATATCGATCCACGCGGGCTGCCGGAGCCGATGCGGCGCGCCATCGATTGCACGCACACGGGTTACTTCCGCATTGGCGACACCGTGCAAGGGCTCGGTTGGGAGCAGTACCGCGCGCCTGTGACCCTGGCCGCGCTGCAGGCGGGGAATTCCACCAAGATGAGCGCCGAGCCGAATCCGGCTGTCCGGCTGGAGCCGCCCCAGGCGCCGCCGCCCGGTACGCTCTTCAACAAGACGGGCGCGACGCGCGGTTTCGGCGCATATGTCCTGTTCGTGCCGGAACGGCGGGTCGGGATCGTCATGCTGGCCAATAAGAATTACCCGAATGCGGCGCGGGTCGAGGCGGCCTATTCGATTCTCGGGCACCTGGCGCCGTGACCCCCTTGCGCAAGGGGGCCGGCCTTTGCTATAGTTCGCGTCCTGTTTTGCAGCGCAAGTAGTGAGTTGGTAACGACGGCGCAACAAAACAGATGAGTAGTTGACGAGTTAAGCGAAACACTGCATAATCTCACTTCTCTGCTGCTGACGAACAAAACGATTCGCAAACGCAGC
>CBIHOW010000170.1:0-5395 GCA_966211695.1 uncultured Massilia sp.
GGCGCGTAAAGGCCGCGTGGCCGCCCGCGCTCGTGAATTCCTCGTGGACGATGCGATCCGGCGCAACTGCCAGGCCAGCCTCGGCCATCGCGCGCATGAAACCGCCGACGCGTTCGCGCGTGCGCGGCAGATCGGCCGGGCCGGACACGCAGGCGATGTCCCGGTGTCCCAGTTCGATCAGGTGGCGCGTCGCCGCGTAGCCGCCCTCTTCCTGGCCGGCCAGCACCAGGTCGGCGTCGAGCCCGGGCAACGCGCGCTCCAGCTGGACGATAGGGATCGCTTCGTGGCGCAGCAGCAAATCCTGCTCGTCGTCGGCGCCGCTGGCGACGAGGACGAGGCCGTCGATGCGCTTTTCCATCAGCAGGCGCAGGTAGGCCGCCTGCTTCTGCGCGCCGCCGTGCGCGTTGCACAGGATGATGTTGTAGCCGAGCTCGAACGCCGCATCCTCGATCCAGCGGATCAGTTCGGCAAAATATGGATTGGACGAGTTCGGCACGAGCACGCCGATGGTGTGGGTCTTGTCGTTCTTGAGGCTGCGGGCGACGGCGCTGGGGATGTAGCGCATCTCGTCGATGATGCCGAGCACGCGCTGGCGCACGTCGTCGCTGACGACGCGCGTGTTGTTGATCACGTGCGACACCGTGGAGATCGATACCCCGGCGCGCTCCGCTACCTGCTTCATGGTCGCCATCGCGATTCCTCCTGAGGCGCGATTATTACCGATGCGTTTCAGTATTTACAACTGCCGCAGCGCGGCGGCGAGCGCGGCGGGACGGTCGACGTACAGGAAGACGCAGGCCAGGCCCTCGCGCGGCACGCCCCAATGGGTCAGGCGCACGGGACAGTCATCATGCAAGATCAGGACGGTATTCGGCTTATCAAGAGGCGACGCGACCAGCGTGTCGATCGATGCGATGCCGTGGCGGCGGCACCAGACCGCCACCGGTTCGTTCAACCGCTCGCAGACGGCAATGGCGGCGCGCGGGATCGTTCCCTCCGTGCGCGCGCCAATGCGCAGGTGCAAACCGTCGTCATCCAGCACATGCTGTCCGGCGCCCACAAGCCGGCGGTCGCCCAGCACCCACACGAGGCTGGACAGGCTTCCTGCGAACATCAGCGCATGCAGCACCTGCGCCGTGCCGTGGTCCCTGACGAACAGCGGCATGACGGCGGCATCCAGCGGCATCTCCACGAAGATGCAGAACAGCGCGATCGCGACGCCGGTACGGTAGGCGCCCTGCTGGAGATAGCCGAATGGCTGGCCCGCCGCGGGCACATTCGGCTGCGGCTTGCGCAACAACCAGTGCAGGAAGCCGCGCCGCAGCGCCTGATCCGTCCGGATGAGGCCGACCAGTTCCGGCGGCAACCACGCGGCGGGCAGGCTGCGCCAGCGGCCCGCCGCGAGCAGGGCGCGCGTGCGCGCGACGGCGTCCGGGAAGTGCACGAGATCCTTCGCGACGAACATCGCCAGCGGCACCGTGAACAGGAACGGCTTCAGCGCATGGCCGATCCAGGCGGGCAGCGCGGCCAGCACGATGGCGAGCGACACGAATGCCAGCCAGGCATTGCGGATCACGGCCGTCCACGGGGTGCGGCTCAGGCGAAGGGGGAAGGTGGGCGTCATGACGGGCTGTCGTTGTCGTGTTCGCAACATCTTATCAGACGCTCATCTGATATTCCTACGCAAAACGGTCGTGAAAAATTGTATACAGAGGACGTACAAACAGCCTGCCTTCCCTCTGTGAGACGGCAGATTTTCGCTCATCTTTTCGAATAGAAACTGTATACAAATTCGTTGACAGTGCCGGCATGCGGCGGCATCATGATTTCGATACAAGCCGCCGCAGAGTGGCCCCAAGCATCGTGGAGACAGCAATATCGGTTGCATCCGGATCCCGGATTGCCTGCCGTGGTTGACCGTCTCCACCGTCCGGAAATGACAACATTCGACGGAGACACACATGAACAATCTGCTGTACAAGGTAGACGACCGCCCTCCCCTCATCACCACGACCCTCCTTGCCGCCCAGCACATGCTGGCCGCCCTCGGCGGCATCATCGCCGTGCCGCTCGTCGTCGGCGCCATCCTTAAATTGCCCGCGGACCAGATCGTCGCGCTCGTCAACGCGGCGCTGCTGGGCTCGGGCATCGTCACGATCATCCAGTGCAAGGGCATCGGCCCGGTCGGCATCCGCCTGCCGTGCGTGATGGGCACCAGCTTCGCCTTCGTCGGCGCGGCCATCAGTATCGGTTTCGAGCATGGCGTGGCGGGCATCCTCGGCTCGTCGCTCGCCGGCTCCGTCGTGATGATCGTCGGCAGTTTCTTCATGCCGCAGATCCGCAAACTGTTCCCGCACCAGGTGACGGCCGTCGTCGTCACGATGATCGGCCTGTCGCTCGTCCCCGTGGCCGTCGACTGGGCCGCGGGCGGCAAGGCGCCGGGCGCGGACTACGGCGCGCCCGCGAACCTGGGCATCGCGCTGTTCGTGCTGGCGATCGTCGTCGCGCTCGTCCAGTTCGGCAAGGGCATCATTTCGGCGTCCGCCATCGTGATCGGCATCGCGATCGGCTACGCCGTCTGCCTGGGCCTGGGCCTCGTCGACTTCTCGAGCGTGCACAAGGCCGCCGTGTTCGCGCTGCCGCAGCCGCTGCATTTCGGCATGAGCTTCCCGCCGAGCGGCATCCTCGCGATGGGTCTCGCCTACGTCGTCACGATGGTCGAGACGACGGGCACCTTCATGGCGCTGGGCGCCGCGACGGAAACGAAGATGCGCGGCACCCTGCTCAAGCGCGGCGTGCTGTGCGACGGCGTCGGCTCCGCGTTCGCGTCGACCCTCGGCGCGCCACCGATGTCGACGTTCGCGCAGAACGTGGGCGTGATCTCGCTGACCGGTGTCGCGAGCCGCCACGTCGTGGCGCTGACCGGCGTGATGCTGGCGCTGGCGGGCCTGTTCCCGGTGCTGGGCGCCGTCGTCGTCACGATCCCGCAGCCCGTGCTGGGCGGCGCCGGCCTCATGATGTTCGCGATGATCCTCACGGCCGGCGTGCAGATGCTGGGCAAAGTCGAGCACGACAAGCGCACGGGCCTCATCATCGCCGTCTCGATCGGCTGCGGCCTCGCCGTCAGCGTGCGTCCGGAACTGCTGGCCAAGCTGCCGCCGTTCGTCAACGAAATCTTCGGCTCCGGCATCAGCACGGGCGCCATCATGGCCGTCCTGCTGAACCTCGTGCTGCCCAACCGTCCCGTGGAAATCCATGACGACGAGGAAGATGTCCCGCAACCGCTGCTGGTGAAAGACCTGGAAGCGGTCTGACGGCCCCCGACATTGTTTCCGCAGTGCCCGCGCATTGTTTCCGCAGTGTTGAAAACCAAAAAAAAGTGGAAAACCTATGAGCAAAACTCTCCTGATCAAGAATGCGCGCGTCCTCGTCACGATGGACGCGCAACGCCGCGAAATCGAAGACGGCGCCGTCTTCATCCGCGACAACGTGATCGAAAGCGTGGGCACGACGGACGATCTCCCGGAAGCCGCCGACGAGGCGATCGACGCGGCCGGTCACGTCGTCATCCCCGGTCTCGTCAACACGCACCACCATATGTACCAGAGCCTCACGCGCGTCATCCCGGCCGCGCAGGACGGCGAGCTCTTCAACTGGCTGACGAATCTGTATCCCGTGTGGGCGAACCTGACGGGCGAGATGGTGCACGTGTCGACGCTCACCGCGATGGCGGAACTGATCCTGTCCGGTTGCACGACGAGCAGCGACCACCTGTACATCTACCCGAACGACTGCCGCCTGGACGACAGCATCGAAGCGGCGCACACCATCGGCATGCGCTTCCACGCGGCGCGCGGCGCGATGAGCGTGGGCCGTTCGAAAGGCGGTCTGCCGCCGGACAGCGTCGTGGAAGACGAAGCCGCGATCCTGAAGGACACGCAGCGCCTGATCGAGACGTACCACGATGCCTCGCGCCACGCGATGCAGCGGATCGTCGTGGCGCCCTGCTCGCCGTTCTCCGTGTCGCGCGACCTGATGAAGGAAGCGGCGCTGCTGGCGCGCAGCCACGGCGTGTCGCTGCACACGCACCTCGCGGAAAACGTCAACGACATCGCCTACAGCCGCGAGAAGTTCAACATGACGCCGGCGGAGTATGCGGAAGACTGCGGGTGGGTCGGCCACGACGTGTGGCACGCGCACTGCGTGCAGCTGGACGACGCGGGCATCCACCTGTTCGCACGGACCGGCACCGGCGTCGCGCACTGTCCGTGCTCGAACATGCGGCTTGCGTCCGGCATCGCACCGGTGCGCAGGATGGTCGACGCGGGGGTGCCCGTGGGCCTGGGCGTGGACGGCAGCGCATCGAACGACGGCGCGCACATGCTGGGCGAGGTGCGCCAGGCGATGCTGCTGCAGCGCGTGGGCTTCGGCCCGGATGCGATGACGGCGCGCCAGGCGCTGGAACTCGCCACCCTGGGCGGCGCAAAGGTGCTCAATCGCGACGACATCGGCAGCATCGCGCCGGGCATGTCGGCGGATATCGTCATGTTCAAGCTGGATGGCCCCGGCTTCGCGGGGGCGCTGCACGACCCGGTGGCGGCGCTCGTGTTCTGCACGCCGGCCAATGTGAATCACAGCGTCATCAACGGCAAAGTGGTCGTGAAGGATGGCGTGTTGCGGACGGTCGATCTGCCGGTCGTGCTGGAGCGGCATGACCGGCTGGCGGAGGAACTGGCGCTGGCAGCTCGCTGACCGTCCGACCAAAAGCAAACGGCCCATCTGCCAAAAGCGGATGGGCCGTTTTGCATGCGCCGGCGGCAAGGCCGCCAGGGCGCTTGAAACTGATTACTGCAGCTTGATTTCGACGTCGACGCCAGCCGGCAGGTCCAGCTTCATCAGCGCGTCGACGGTCTTGTCGGTCGGGTCCACGATGTCCATCAGACGCTGGTGCGTACGGATTTCGAACTGGTCGCGCGAGGTCTTGTTGACGTGCGGGGAACGCAGCACGTCGAAGCGCTGGATGCGGGTCGGCAGCGGAACCGGGCCCTTGACGACTGCGCCGGTGCGCTTGGCGGTGTCGACGATTTCCAGGGCGGACTGGTCGATCAGCTTGTAGTCGAACGCTTTCAGGCGGATACGGATTTTCTGATTCGGAGCGGACATGCTATTTCCTTAAAAAAGAACGAACCGGCACTTGGCCGGCAATCATGTGTCAGGTACTGCGTGTGTACTGCGGAGGGGACGGCAGTATAACACCGTTTTACCCCTTACTGCACAAGCAGAAGGGACAGACCTGCTGGCCTGCCCCTTCTGTCTCGTCTTTACTACTAGATCAAGCTATTAGGCGATGATCTTGGCAACCACGCCGGCGCCGACGGTACGGCCGCCTTCGCGG
>CBIHOW010000171.1:0-5317 GCA_966211695.1 uncultured Massilia sp.
CAGCGTGCCGTAGCGCTCCAGGTCCTGCGGGCGGCCCTGCGCGATCCAGTCGACCCGGCCCTTGTAGCCGGCTTCGCGCAGCAGGCGCTCGCCTTCGGCCGCGTGGGCCTGGCCGCCGGCGAAGCAGCCGACCGACTCCAGGTCGGGTGCCGTCGCGATCGCGCGCAGCAGCCCGGCGCCGGCAGCCTGGCGGCCCATCAGGTGCGGGCCAGCCGTCGAGTAGCCGTCGGGCGCGTAGTGGAAGGCGAAGCGGTCCGTCATGCGCCCTCCTCCGCTCGCATGCCCTCGTCCAATGGCTTGAGCAGGTCGAGGTAGACCGGCAGGCCCACCGTTTCGAAATCGTAGCGCGTGCGCACCGTCTCGCGCCCGGCCAGGCCGACGTGCGCGATCTCGTGGCGGCGCGCGATGAGGTCGAGCGCGCGGTCGGCGAGCAGCGCCGTGTCGAAGAACGGCGTCAGGAACCCGTTCTCGCCGTCGCAGATCACTTCGCGCACGGGCGCGGTATCCGAGCCCAGCACCGGCACGCCGACGGCCATCGCCTCCAGCATCGACCAGGACAGCACGAACGGATACGTCAGGTAGACGTGCAGGCTCGAGACCTGCAGCGCGCTGCGGTAGGTGGCGTACGGCACCTTGCCGAGGAAGTGCACGCGCGACCAGTCGACTGCTTCGCCGCGGCCGTCCAGCTCGGCCTGGAGGGCGTCGCGGTAGCTCGCGTGGCCCTGCGGCGGACGGCGGCCGTAGCTGACGCCGTCGCCGCCGATGACGACGACCTGCAGGTCGGGATTCCCGGCCAGCAGCCGTGGCAGGCTGCGCATGAAGACGTGGAAGCCGCGATAGGGTTCGAGGTTGCGCGCGACAAACGTCAGCACCGGCTGCGCGCGCGTGAGCACGGCGCCGCCGGGCAGTTCCAGCCGCGCGTGCGGGTCGGGGCCCAGCTGCTGGGTGTCGATGCCCTCGTGGACTTCGCGGATCTTGCCGCGCAGCTCGGGCGGATGCACGCCGCGCTGCCACGCCGTGGGCGCGACGCCGTCGTCGGCCGCCAGCAGCGACTGCATCAGCACGGAGTTCTTGATGCGGATGCGCAGGCGGTCGTCGAAGCTCACCGGATACTCGGGATCGAAGCCGACATCCAGGCCGCTTGCCGCCCACCAGAACTCGCAGAACACGACGAGGCGCGCCTGCGGGAACACGTCCTTGACGAACAGGGCCTCGCCCCAGCCGGGGTGGCACACGACGACGTCGGGCACGAAGCCTTCCTGCTTCAGCGCCACGCACGCGCGCGCGACGGCCTGGCCGCGGCGCACGCAGCCTTCGAAATGGCGCAGGTAGTGATGGGTCTTCTCGCCCGGACCGTCCGGCCTGGCGTAGCCGATCGTCCGCAGCTTCGGTCCCGCGTTCTCGCGCCGCACCGCAGTCTCTTCGCCGATCGCGACGACGTCGAAGTCGGGCCGCGTCTGCAGATACCGCATCAGCCGGCGGAACTGGCCCGGCAGATTCTGGTGGATGAAGAGGACTCGGGTCATGACGTTCGGTTCGCGTGACGACGACAAGTTGGAATTGAACGCATGATAGCCTCAGACTTCGCGTCGTGGCGCGACGCACGTGCAAAATCGTGAAGAATGCGTGCGTTGGACCACGCAAGACGGCATCAACGTGTCGTCGAAGGCACGGATCAATGATCCGCGATCGCGATCGCGGACCAGTGCACGTCGACCACCGGCGTGCGCGTCGCGCGGTCGCGGCGGTAGCTGTGGAAGGTCCAGCGTCCATCGGCGCGCGTGTGGCACATCGTGCACTCGCCCCGGCCCGCCACGGTCTCCACGCCCGCGCGTTCGAGCTGGCGCCGCACGATCGCGGGCAGGTCGAGCCGGCGCGGCCGCGGCGCGACGAAGCCGGGCGCGAGGTCCCAGCGCTCGACGAAACCGTCGATCACTTCCTGCCCCACTTCGTAGCAGCACGCGCGCGCGGCCGGCCCCAGCGCCGCGATCCAGTCGCCGGGATCGCGGCCGCGCGCGCGCACGAGGTCCGCGAACGCCTCGACGATGCCGCCCAGCGCGCCGCGCCAGCCCGCGTGCAGCGCGGCCACTTCGCGCCCGTCGCGCCGCGCCAGCAGCACCGGCACGCAGTCGGCGGTGGCGATGGCCAGCAACAGGCCGGGCCTGTCGGTGAGCATGCCGTCGGCCTCGCCGCAGTCCTCGTTCGCCTGCGTCGCCACCGCGATGCGCGTGCCGTGGCGCTCGCGCTGGATGGGGCGGCGCGGCCAGTAGCCGGGCAGCAGCGCGGCCATGTCGTCATGACGCGTGCCGAAGCCGTGCACGATGGCGGGGTGGTCGAGGAGCGGGCTGGTGAACATGATGGACTGCGGAGGGCGAGGTCGAAGTGGCGGCAGCATAGCATGCGCCTGCGGGCAGCGAGTTATTGCCGGCACTACATGCGCTCCCTGCATTCGACCTCCCAATACGGCGGATCGCCGAACGCCTCCCTCAGCCACGTGACGAGCGCCCGCAGCTTCGCGGACGGATGCTGGCCATCCGCATGCGCCATATAGATGTATTCCTGTTCGGCCTCGATGCCGACGTCGATGGCGCGCAGCGTCCCGGCCTTGAGCGCGGCGCTGACGATGAAGATCGGCAGCAGGGCGATGCCCAGCCCGGCGAGCGCCGCGTCCCGCATCATGTCGCCATTGTTCAGCACCAGCCCTGGCCGTCCGCGTACGATGCGGACCTCGCCCTGGTGCGCGAAGCGCCAGTCGGCGCCGCCGCGGTGCGTATAGAAGATGCCGCGGTGGTCCTCGAGTTCGTCCGGCGACCTGGGCGTGCCGTGCCGGTCCAGGTAGGCGGGCGCGGCGACGAGCACGCGCCGGCTCGTCGCCAGCTGCCACGCGACGAGGTAGGTGTCCGCGATCGGGCCATGGCGGACGACGGCATCGAATCCGTCCGAGGTCGCGTCGACGCGGCGGTCGTCCAGGTCCAGCGTCAGCTGGATGTCGGGATGGGTGGCAAGAAACGGATACAGCGCGGGCCCCAGGTGCATGCGGCCGAACGTCACGGGCGCGGCGATGCGCAGCGGACCGCTCAGCTGCCCGCGCCGCTCGGCCAGGTCGGCCGCCGCCTCCTGCACGTCGCGCACGATGCGCACGGCGCGCGCGAGGAACGCGGCGCCGTCCTCGGTGAGCGACAGCTTGCGCGTGGACCGCTGCAGCAGACTGGCGCCGAGCGACCGTTCCAGCTCGACGAGGCGCTCGCTGACGACGGAGCGCGACACGCGCAGCCGGCGCGCCGCTTCGCTCAGGGAGCCGCTTTCGGCCACGGCGACGAACGTGGCGATGCCTTCCAGTTTCATGGTCGTGCCCCTTTGTTCGGCGTTTCCGAATTGCTGTTGCGGTATTTGGTGACTAGTCCGGCTGCTCATCCTAAACCATAGTGGCAGTCACCCCAACGTCCATCAACCAGGAGCCCACCATGTTCCACCGTATCGCAGCCGTTTTCTCGCTTTCCGTGGCGCTCAGCCATCCCGCCAGCGCCGCCGTCCAGCCCTTCCCGCCCGCGTTCAAGGCGCAGACCATCCAGGCCGGCGACGCCGCCCTGCACGTGGTCGTCGGCGGCCACGGCCCTGCGGTCGTGCTGCTGCACGGCTTCGGCGACACGGGCGCCATGTGGTCGCCGCTGGCCGCCCGCCTCGCGGCCACGCACACGGTCGTCGTGCCCGACCTGCGCGGCATGGGCCTGTCCTCGCACCCCGCCGGCGGCTACGACAAATGGACGCAGGCCGGCGACGTGCGCGCCGTCCTCGACAGGCTCGGCATCGACCACGCCGTCGTTGTCGGCCACGACATCGGCACGATGGTCGCCTTCGCCTATGCGTCGCGCTATCCCGACAGGACGGACCGTCTCGTCGTCATGGACGCGCCCGTGCCCGGCGTTCCGCCGTGGGAACAAATCGTCCGCAATCCGTTGCTGTGGCACTTCTCGTTCGGCGGCCCGGACGCCGAGCGCCTCGTCGCCGGCCGCGAGCGCATCTACCTGGACCGCTTCTGGAACGAATTCGCCGGCGACCCGAAGAAGGTCGACGAAGCGACCCGGTCTTATTATGCGAAGCTGTATGCCCGCCCCGGCGCCATGCACTCGGCCTTCGCGCAATTCCTCAGCTTCCCCAAGGACGCCAAGGACAACCAGAAAGTCGTCGCGCACAAGCTGCCCATGCCCGTGCTGGCGATCGGCGGCGCGAAGTCGTTCGGCGCCAACGAGGCGGTCGTGATGCGCAATGCGGCGACCAACGTCACCGAAGTCGTCATTCCGGATGCGGGGCACTGGCTGATGGAAGAGGCGCCGCAGGCGACGATGGCGGCGATCCAGAAATTTGTCGATGGAAAATAAAAAAGCCCGCCGGGTGGCGGGCTTCATCAGGGCTGAGGGCGCTCGGGATCAATCCCAGTTCAGCGCACCACCGGTCTGGTACTCGGTCACGCGCGTCTCGAAGAAGTTGCGCTCCTTCTTCAGGTCGATCATCTCGCTCATCCACGGGAACGGGTTTTCCTCGTTCGGGAACAGCGGATCCAGGCCGATCTGGACCGCGCGGCGGTTCGCGATGAAGCGCAGGTAGCCCTTGAACATGGCCGCGTTCAGGCCCAGCACGCCGCGCGGCATCGTGTCTTCGGCGTAGCGGTATTCCAGGTCGACGGCCTTCAGGAACAGGCCCTTGATCTCGTCGCGGAATTCCGCCGTCCACAGCTGCGGGTTTTCCATCTTGATCGTGTTGATCAGGTCGATGCCGAAGTTGCAGTGCATCGATTCGTCGCGCAGGATGTACTGGTACTGCTCGGCGGCGCCCGTCATCTTGTTCTGGCGGCCCAGCGCGAGGATCTGCGTGAAGCCGACGTAGAAGAACAGGCCTTCCATCAGGCAAGCAAACACGATGATCGAGCGCAGCAGCTTCTGGTCGTTTTCCAGCGTGCCGGTGTGGAACGCCGGATCGTTGATGACTTCGATGAACGGGATCAGGAACTGGTCCTTGTCGCGGATCGACGGGATCTCGTTGTACGCGTTGAAGATTTCGCGCTCGTCCAGGCCCAGCGATTCCACGATGTACTGGTAGGCGTGCGTGTGGATCGCTTCCTCGAACGCCTGGCGCAGCAGGTACTGGCGGCATTCCGGCGCCGTGATGTGGCGGTAGGTGCCCAGCACGATGTTGTTGGCGGCCAGCGAGTCGGCGGTCACGAAGAAGCCGAGGTTGCGCTTGACGATGCGGCGCTCGTCTTCGGTCAGGCCGTTCGGGTTCTTCCACAGTTCGATGTCGCGCTGCATGTTCACTTCCT
>CBIHOW010000172.1:0-5087 GCA_966211695.1 uncultured Massilia sp.
GCGGGACTTCGTTGATCTTGTGGTACAGCTCCGTGTGGTTCTCGGCCTGGCCGGAAATGATCAGCGGGGTACGCGCTTCGTCGATCAGGATCGAGTCCACCTCGTCGACCACGGCGAAGTTCAGGCCGCGCTGCACGCGCTCGCGCACGTCGTAGACCATGTTGTCGCGCAGGTAGTCGAAGCCGTATTCGTTGTTGGTGCCGTAGGTGATGTCGGACGCGTAGGCTTTCTGCTTGCTGTCGTGATCCATCTGCGACAGGTTCACGCCCGTCGTGAGGCCGAGCCAGCCGTACAGGCGGCCCATCTGCTCGGCGTCGCGCTGGGCCAGGTAATCGTTGACCGTCACGACGTGCACGCCCTTGCCGGACAGCGCGTTCAGGTACACGGGCAGGGTCGCCATCAGCGTTTTACCTTCGCCGGTGCCCATCTCGGCGATCTTCCCGTAGTGGAGGACCATGCCGCCGATCAGCTGCACGTCGAAGTGGCGCATCTTCATGACGCGCTTGGCGGCTTCGCGGCAGACGGCGAAGGCTTCCACGAGGATATCGTCCAGGGTGGCGCCCCCGGCCAGGCGTTGCTTGAATTCGTTCGTCTTTGCCTGGAGATCGGCATCCGACAGCGCTTCCATCTGCGGCTCGAGCGCGTTAATGGCGCGCACGGATTTTTGGTATTGCTTGAGCAGACGCTGGTTACGGCTGCCGAAAATCTTGGTCAGGAATGACATGCTGTGTTCTTCAAAAGTACGCCGCGAAAAGGATCCGAGGAGCCCAGGATGATAGCAAAAAGATATCTGCCTGAGAGCGCCAATGGCAAAAAGCCACCGATTTTATCATGCGATCCGGCCACACTTGGGGGTCGCCCGGCGGATCACAAGTGCGGCTGGCAAAAAATGTTATCAAACTGCATTCGATTTCACACAACGCGCACGATTCTTCGCGGCAGGGCCCGCGGCTGTGGTAAGGTCGCGCCATGCAGTCCCCGAATAATCAGCGTCCCTTCCACATCTACGGCACCCGCGACCGCAAGACGGCCTTCGGCGCCACCGATTTCCTGCGCGCCAACGACCGCCTCGCCGCCCTGATGCCGACCGCCCTGCGCGTGGGCAACCTGCAGCGCGACGTCAAGGTGATCCTGCCGCCGATGTACGCCGGCTGCGACGTGCTGTCGTTCCAGGATGCGGTGCTGACCCTCGCCGTGCCCTCCTCCGCCGTCGCGGCCAAGCTCAAGCAGCAGCTGCCCAAGCTGCAGGCGGGTTTGCAGAAAAAGGGATGGCAGGTGGAGAACGTGCGCATCAAGATCCAGATGCGGCCGAACGTGCCCGTGCGCGAGGAGCCGAAGCCGTCCTCGCTGACCCTGCCGCCGACGGCGGTGGATGCGTTCGAGCAGTTGGGGGAGACGTTGCCGGAGACGCCGCAGAATGCGGCGCTGATCGCGGCGATCAAGCGGCTGGCGGAGAGAAGGAAGAAGTAAAACCGTCGCAACCGCAAAAAACGGCGTTACATGTAAAACCGTCCTTCCCGCGCAGGCGGGAACCCAAGTTCTGCATGCGTGCACGCAAACCTGGGCCCCTGCCTCCGCAGGGGCGACGCTGTTTGGCGCAGTGTATAGCCTCCGTCAGGTCAGCGCCCACTCCCGCTCCATCTGCGCCCCATACGACACCGGCGCCCGTTCCGGCGCGTCGAACGTCACGATCTCGTAGGATTCCGGATGCGCCAGCAGCTCGCGCAGCAGCAGGTTGTTCAGGCCGTGGCCCGACTTGTGCGCCTCGTAGCTGGCCAGCAAGGGCGAGCCGACGAGGTACAGGTCGCCGATCGCGTCGAGGATTTTATGACGCACGAACTCGTCGTCGTAGCGCAGGCCGTCCGCATTCAGGATGCGGTATTCGTCCATCACGATCGCGTTTTCCAGCGAACCGCCGCGCGCCAGGCCCATGCCGCGCAGGCTTTCCACGTCCTGCATGAAGCCGAACGTGCGGGCGCGCGCCACGTCGTGCACGTACGAGACCTTGCCGAAGTCGACGACGGCGCGCTGCGTCGTGCCGTCCACGGCCGGGTGGTTGAATTCGATGAAGAAGTCGAGCCTGAAGCCGTCGTACGGCGACAGGCGCGCCCATTTCTCGTTGGCGCCGCTGCCCTGGCGCACTTCGACCGGTTTCAGCACGCGGATGAATTTCTTCGGCGCGGCCTGCTCCTGCACGCCTGCCTGCTGCAGCAGAAAGACGAACGACGACGCGGAACCGTCCATGATCGGGATCTCTTCGGCCGTGACGTCGACGTACAGGTTGTCGATGCCGAGGCCGGCGCAGGCCGACATCAGGTGCTCGACGGTCGAGACGCGCGCATCGCCCTGCGTGAGCACCGACGCCATGCGGGTATCGCCCACGATGTCGGCATTCGACGGGAACTCGACGATGGGGTCGAGATCGACGCGGCGGAACACGATGCCCGTGTCGGCGGCCGCCGGACGCAGGGTCAGCTCGACCTTGGTGCCGGAGTGCAGGCCGACACCTGTCGTGCGCACCAGTTGTTTGATGGTTCGTTGTTTGAGCATCGTTCGATTATATCGTAGCGTTTATGGCCTTGCCGGAGACCGCCTGCCGCGGTGGCAGGAACACCACGTTTTCACGGATGCTCGGCTTCCGCGTGGGTGGTTTCGTGGCGGATCAGGTACAGGCCACTGCCGATGATGATGGCGGCACCCAATAAAGTGTATTCATCAGGCAAGGTTTTCCACATGAGCCAGTCGATGGCGACACCCCAGGCCAGCGCCGTGTACTCGAACGGCGCCACCACCGACGCCTCGCCGTGGCTGAACGCTTCCGTCAGCGCCAGCTGGCCGAAAAAGCCGCTGACGGCCAGCATCAGGATGAGCAGCCAGTGCTCCGCCTGCACGGGCACCCACGCGGGCGCGGCCATGGGCGTCGCGCCGATGGCCATCAGCACCATCAGCCAGAACATCATGTGCTCGCCCCGGTCCGTGCGTGCGAGCACGCGGCCGGCCACGGCCGACACGGCGTAGCACACGGCCGCGGTCAGCACCGCGAGGCCGCCCAGGGAAAAAAAACCGGCGCCGGTCGGCCGCAGCACGACGAGCACGCCGGCCATGCCGACGCCGATCGCGATCCAGCGCGCGCCGTTCACGCGCTCGCCCAGCACGAACACGGACAGCGCCGTGATCAGGATCGGACCGACGAAAAAGATAGCATACGCTTCGGCCAGCGACAGCGTCTTGAGGCCGTACGTGAACAGGGCCAGCATCGCGATGCCGATCGCGCCGCGCAGCAGGTGCAGCGGCCAGCGGATGCGCAGCAGCGAACGCTGGCCGCCGCGCCAGAACAGGTACGCACCGACGAGCGGCAGCGCGGACAGCGCGCGGATCGACGCCACCTGCATCGCCGGGAAGTGCGCGGACAACAGCTTCATCGTCATGTCCATGATGGAGAACATGGCGACGCAGACCAGCATCGCGCGGATGCTGCGCATGTTCCCGGCGAGGCGACTCACAGGCGCATCTCCATGAACAACGACAGCGGGTCCTCCCGGTAATCGCCGAACGGCGCACGGCGCTCGAAGCCCATGCGCTCGTACAGGCCGATGGCTTCCGGCTGATGAATGCCGGTCTCCAGCCGCAGCACCGACAGGCCGGACATGCGCGCGAACATCGCGAGATGCTCGAGCAGCTTGCGGCCCGTGCCGAGGCCGCGCCGGCGCTCGTCGACGAACATGCGCTTCACCTCGCCATATGCCTGCTTGTTGACGAGGGCCGCGCAGCCGACCGCCGCGCCGTCCACGTCGCGCGCCACGAGGAACAGCACGTCGCCCTGCATCAGCGACGCGACGTCCATCAAGTGGTTGCTCTCGGCCGGGTACAGCGCGGCGCAATACGCGTCCAGGCGCGCGAGCATGTCGCGCACCTCGGGCTGGTCCGGCGTTTCGGCGTTGACGATCAAGGTCAGCCCAGTTGCTTCAGCAGCGTCTCGGCCGACGACACGTCGAAGCCGCCGTTCTCGATGTTCAGCTGCTTGACGACGCCGTCCTGCACGAGCATCGAGTAGCGCTTGGAGCGCACGCCGAAGCCCTTGGCGACGAGGTCGAATTCCAGGCCCAGGGCCTTGGTGAACGCGGCGCTGCCGTCGGCCATCATGCGCACGATGCCGGTGGCCTTCTGGTCGCGGCCCCACGCGCCCATCACGAACGCGTCGTTGACGGAGATGCACCAGATCTCGTCGACACCCTTGGCTTTCAACTGGTCGGCCAGCTGGATGTAGCCGGGCAGGTGCTGGGCCGAGCAGGTCGGGGTGAAGGCGCCCGGCAGGCCGAAGATGGCGATGGTTTTACCCTTCACGAGGTCGGCCACGTTGAACGTGTTCGGACCGAGCGCGCAGCCTTCGGTTTCGACGTCGATGAATTCCTGCAGGGAGCCTTCGGGCAGGCGGTCGCCGATCTGGATGGTCATGGTGGTGTTCCTTTCAAGTTTTCAGAACCCGCAAGTATGCCTCATCTGGCACATTCCGGCATGGTGGGCACGGGGTGCCCACCCTACGGCCGTGTGATCATCGTAGGGTGGGCACCCCGTGCCCACGCGGAAAGGGAGCAGCACGCCGATAAAACGAAAGGCCAGGCTGCTTGGAACAGCCTGGCCCCGCATCATGGAGCGCCGGTGGTCAGCCGGCGTTGGAGTGTGCTATCAGTCGGCCTGCTTGCGCAGGAACGCCGGGATGTCGTAGGTCTCGACACCGTTGTTCTGCATCGCGCGCACCTGCTCGGAGGCCTGCTCGCGGCGCCACACGGCCGGCTGCTTCATGCCGTCCATCGCGCCCGCGGTCGCCGAACCCATCGTCACGCCGGCCGTCACGCCCGGGGTGCCGGACATCATCGGCGCGCCGTACGTGCCGGTGCGCAGCACCTGCTGCGGCTGCACCAGCGAGATGTTGGCCTTGTTCTTGCCCAGGCCCGTCGCGACGACGGTCACGCGCAGTTCGTCGCCCATCTCGTCGTCGTAGGCGATGCCTTGTGCGATCGCGGCGTCCGGTGCCGCGAAGGCGCGCACGGCGGCCATGACTTCCTTGATCTCCTTGCCTTTCAGGC
>CBIHOW010000173.1:0-4892 GCA_966211695.1 uncultured Massilia sp.
GCGCCCGGGTCGTTGACCGTCCGGTCCAGCACGGCCAGCATGTGGTTGCGCAGGTCGACGAGCGGATCGTCCGACTCCACCTGGTCCAGCACCTGCATCTCCGCCTCCAGCGGCAGGATCGCCCGCTCCATCATCGCGTTGAACAACGCACCCTTGTCGTCGAAGTGCCAATAAATGGCGCCGCGCGTCACACCGGCCGCGGTTGCGATATGCTGCAACGTTGTACGAGAAACACCCTGTTCAACGAACAATTTTTCAGCAGCATCCAAAATGCTGTCGCGGGTCGCTGCCGCCTCTTCCTTGGTTCTGCGGGCCATCCGCCTGGCTCTCCGTTTTTATAGGTAGGAAACATTAAACATACACTCGTGATAGTATATCGGGGATTTCCCAAAAGTCAGTAGTAAAACCGCCTGTCGTGCCGAAGAAGTGTGGCTGGACGGTTTTATTCTTTTTTCCACAAGAAGGAAGCATTGAATGCGCTCTGCCAACTCCTCCTCCCTCACCCTGTCCAGGATCGCCGCGTGCACCGTGGTCGCCGTGGCCATGCTGTCGGCCTGCGGCTCCAAGGATAACGCCCAGGCCGGTCCCGGCGCCGCCGGCGCCAAGATGCCGCCGCCGCAGGTCGGTGTCATCACCACGAAGATCCAGCCGGTCGCGCTCGAGACCGAGTTGCCGGCCCGCGTCGAGGCGATCCGCACTGCGCAGGTACGCGCCCGCGTCAACGGCGTCGTCCTGAAGCGCCTGTTTACCGAGGGCAGCATGGTCAAGCAGGGCCAGTCGCTGTTCCAGATCGATCCCGAGCCTTACCAGGCCCAGTTGAACGCCGCCCAGGCCGCGCTCGGCCGCGCCCAGGCGAACCTGACGTCGACCGCCGCCACGGTCGAGCGCTACAAGCCGCTCGTCGAGGCGCAGGCCGTCAGCAAGCAGGAATTCACGAACGCCGTCGCCGCCCAGAAGCAGGCCGAGGCCGACGTCAATTCGGCCAGGGCCCAGGTGCGCATTGCGAAGATCAATGCCGACTACGCGAACGTGTACGCACCGATCTCGGGCCGCATCGGCCGCGCGCTCGTCACGGAAGGCGCACTCGTCTCCGCGACGGAAGCGACGCAGATGGCGCTGATCCAGCAGACCGACAACGTCTACCTGAACATCACCCAGTCCGCCGCCGAACTGCAGCGCCTGCGCAAGAATGCCGGCGACAAGGGCCTCGGCGGCAGCGTCCCCGTGACCGTCGTCGCGGACGACGGCACCGTCCTGCCGACGAAGGGCAAGCTGCTGTTCTCGGACATCACCGTCGACCCGACGAGCGGCCAGATCACGTTGCGCGCCCAGGCCCCGAACCCGGACAACGCCCTGCTGCCGGGCCAGTACGTGCGCGTGCGCCTGGCGCAGGCCGAGCTGCCGAACGGCATCCTCGTGCCGCAGCAGGCCGTCACCCGCGGCGGCCCGAACGGCGATACGCTGACGGTGATCGGCGCGGACAACAAGCCCACCCCGCGCACGGTGAAAATCGGCTCGCAGAACGGCGAGAGCTGGGTCGTCACGGATGGCCTGAAGGAAGGCGAGCGCGTGATGGTGGACGGCTTCCAGAAGCTGCAGATGCTGCCGCCGGGTACGCCGGTGCAGCCGGTGCCCTGGACGCCGGCAGGCGCCCCGGCAGCCCCGGCCGCGGCCCCCGCGCAGGCGTCCGCCCGCCAGTGAGCAGGCAAGGCTAGATAAACAGGAACCACAATGGCACGTTTTTTTATTGACCGCCCCATTTTTGCCTGGGTGATCGCGCTGTTCATCATGGTGCTTGGCGGCGTCGCCATCAAGCAGCTGCCGATCGCGCAGTATCCCACCGTGGCACCGCCGTCGATCGTCGTCAGCGTCGCCTACCCGGGCGCTTCCGCGCAAACGCTGGAAGATTCCGTCATCTCCGTCATCGAGCGCGAGATGAACGGTGCCGAGGGCATGATCTACATGGAGTCGACCAGCCAGGCCAACGGCACCGGCTCCATCACGATCAGCTTCGAGACCGGCACCAATCCCGACCTGGCCCAGGTCGACGTCCAGAACCGCCTCGCGCGCGCGACCCCGCGCCTGCCGGCCGCGGTGACCCAGCAGGGCGTGCGCGTCGACAAGGCACGCTCGAACTTCCTGCTGTTCACGATCCTGTCGTCCGACGACCCGACCTGGGACACCGTCGCGCTGGGCGACTACGCGTCGCGCAACGTGCTGCCGGAGATCCAGCGGATCAAGGGCGTCGGCCAGGCGCAGCTGTTCGGTACCGAGAAGGCGATGCGCATCTGGATCGATCCGGCCAAGCTGGTCGGCTTCAACCTGTCGCCGGACGACGTCAACACGGCGATCCGCCAGCAGAACGCCCAGGTGGCGTCCGGCACGATCGGCGACCTGCCCGTGGCCAAGGGCCAGCAGATCACCGCGACCGTCGTCGTCACGGGCCAGCTGGCCACCGTCGAGCAGTTCGGCAACATCGTGCTGCGCGCGAATCCGGACGGCTCCACCGTGCGCCTGAAGGACGTCGCCCGCATCGAGATCGGCGGCCAGGCGTACGCCACGTCGACCCGCCTGAACGGCAAGCCGTCGACCGGTATCGGCGTGCAGCTGTCGCCGACCGGTAACGCACTGGAAACGGCGAAGCTGATCAAGGCTCGCATGAACCAGCTGCAGAAGTACTTCCCGAAAGGCATGAAGTACTCGATCCCCTACGACAGCACGAAATTCATCCAGATCTCGATCAGCCAGGTGGTGGAAACCCTGATCGAGGCCGTGATCCTCGTGTTCATCGTGATGTACGTGTTCCTGCAGAACATCCGCTACACGATCATCCCGACGATCGTCGTCCCGGTCGCCCTGCTGGGCTCCTTCGCGACGCTGCTGGCGATGGGCTTCTCGATCAACGTGCTGACGATGTTCGGCATGGTGCTCGTGATCGGTATCGTCGTCGACGATGCGATCGTGGTGGTGGAGAACGTCGAACGCATCATGTCCGAGGAAGGCCTGCCCCCGCTGCAGGCGACGCGCAAGGCGATGGGCCAGATCTCGGGCGCCATCATCGGCGTGACCGTCGTGCTGATGTCGGTGTTCGTGCCGCTGGCGTTCTTCGCCGGCGCCGTCGGCAACATCTACCGCCAGTTCTCGATCGTGATGGTGTCATCGATCGGCTTCTCGGCATTCATGGCGTTGTCGCTCACGCCGGCGCTGTGCGCGCACCTGCTGAAACCCGTCGAGGCGGGCCACCACATGGAGAAGAAGGGCTTCTTCGGCTGGTTCAACCGCACGTTCACGACGGGCGCCAAGCGCTACGAGGGCATCGTCGGCAAGATCCTCAAGCGTTCCGGCCGCGCGCTGGTCGTGTTCGTCCTGCTGGTCGGCATCGTCGGCCTGATGTTCGCGCGCCTGCCGAACTCGTTCCTGCCGAACGAGGACCAGGGCTACATCATCGCCAACATCCAGCTGCCGCCGGGCGCCACGGCCAACCGCACCAACGTCGTCCTGCGCGCGCTGGAAGACTATGTGCTCAAGCAGCCGGAAGTCGCCGACATGGTGGCCGTGACGGGCTTCTCGTTCACGGGCCAGGGCCAGAACATGGGCCTCGCGTTCATCCCGCTGAAATCGTGGGACGAGCGCAAGGGCAAGGGCCAGAGCGCGCAAGACCTCGCGGGCCGCATCACGGGGCACATGATGGCGCTGCGCGACTCGTTCATCTTCGTCGTGAGCCCGCCGCCGATCCCGGAACTGGGCCGCGGCACGGGCTTCTCGTTCCGCCTGCAGGACCGCGGCGGCATGGGCCACGCCGCCCTGCTCCAGGCGCGTAACCAGCTGCTGGGCATGGCGATGCAGAGCAAGGTGCTGACGGGCATCCGTCCGGAAGGCCTGGAAGACGCGCCGCAGCTGAAGCTGAACATCGACCGCGACAAGGCGCAGGCCCTGGGCGTGACGTTCGGCGCCATCAACACGGCGCTGTCGACGTCGCTCGGTTCCGCGTACGTGAACGACTTCCCGAACGCCGGCCGCCTGCAGCGCGTGATCGTGCAGGCCGACGCGCCGGAGCGCATGCAGCCGGAAGACCTCCTGCGCATCAACGCCCTGAACACGAAGGGCCAGCCGGTGCCGCTGTCCGCGTTCGCGACGACGCAGTGGATCACGGGTCCGATGCAGACGTCGCGCTACAACGGCTATTCGTCGATGAGCATCACGGGCGACGCCGCCCCGGGCTATTCGACCGGCCAGGCGCTGGACGAGATGCAGGCGCTGGCCGCCAAGCTGCCGGCCGGCTTTGCGTATGAATGGACCGGCCAGTCGCGCGAGGAGATCCTCGCCGGTTCGACCGTGTTCGTGCTGATCGGCTTCGCGCTGCTGGCCGTGTTCCTGGCCCTCGCCGCGCTGTACGAGAGCTGGTCGATCCCGGTCGCCGTGCTGCTCGTCGTGCCGCTGGGCGTGCTCGGTTCGCTGCTCGCGGCGTCGATGCGCGGGCTGCAGAACGACGTGTACTTCAAGGTCGGCCTGATCACCATCATCGGCCTGGCCGCGAAGAACGCGATCCTGATCGTGGAATTCGCGAAGGACCTGCAGGCGCAAGGCAAGTCGCCGTTCGAAGCGGCGCTGCAGGCGGCGCACCTGCGCTTCCGTCCGATCATCATGACGTCGCTCGCGTTCATCCTCGGCGTGCTGCCGCTGGTGGTCGCCAGCGGTGCCGGCGCCGCGTCGCAGCGCGCGATCGGTACCGGCGTGATGGGCGGCATGCTGACGGCGACGGCACTGGGCGTGTTCTTCGTGCCCGTGTTCTTCGTCGTCATCCGCGGATTCTTCAAGGGCAGCGAACGCCAGCGCAAGAAGTACGCGCACGAAGAAGAAAACACTGTCATCGACTCGAAAATCTGATGAAC
>CBIHOW010000174.1:0-4854 GCA_966211695.1 uncultured Massilia sp.
GAGTTCCCCTCTGGGTTTGATGGTTGGTGATGGGTCGGCTGTAGCGCCGACCTCCCTTCCTTTGCAGTTTCAATGCCAGCCTCACTGCAGAGTTCGCTAACCCATTGTTTTTGTTGACTTTGTACGGATCTTCCTACACGACTGTCAGAGAAAATCCGGCACGATTTACCGAAAATATCGAAAATCTGTTTCACTTTCGGTACAAATTTGTCCACCTGCGTCCTGTAACGCACAAAAAAAAGTGGACACCTTGTCCACTTGTGCCACATGCGGAACATGCGTCATTCGCGCATGCCGTGCTTGCTCAGCAAACGGTACATCGTCGTGCGCGAAACACCCAGGTCGCGCGCCGCCCGGCTCACGTTGTGGCCGCTGCGGTCCAGGCATTCGCGCAGGGCGCGCCGCTCGGAGCGCATGCGCGTGTCGTCCAGCGCGGCGGGTGTCGGGGTCATGATCCCGCGCGTCAGTCCCAGGTCTTCCGGCATGATCAGGCGCCCGTCCGACATGACCAGCGCCCGCCGCACGCGGTTGATCAGTTCGCGCACATTGCCCGGCCAGTCGTGGTCGAGGATCGCCTCGATCGCCCGGTTGGAGAAGCCCTTCAGGCGCGGCGATTTTTCGCTCGCGTACATGTGGAAGAAGTGCTCGGCCAGCGTGATGAGGTCGTCGCGCCGTTCGCGCAGCGGCGGCACCGTCACGGGGAGCACGGCGAGGCGGTAGTACAAGTCCTCGCGGAAGGCGCCGCTGGCGACGGCCTGCTGCAGCTGGACGTGCGACGCCGCGATGACGCGCACGTCCACGCGGATGTTGCGCGTACTGCCCAGGCGGCAGATCGTCTTCTCCTGCAGGAAGCGCAGCAGGTTCGCCTGCAGGTCCTTCGGCAGGTCGCCGATCTCGTCGAGGAACAGCGTGCCGCCGTCCGCCGATTCGATCAGGCCCGCCTTGCCCCGCGTGGCGCCCGTGAATGCGCCGCGTTCGTAGCCGAACAGCTCGGAGTGGATCAGGCTCGGTGCGATGGCGCCGCAGTTGATGGGGACGAACGGCCCCGCGGCCCGGTCCGATTGCGCGTGGATGGCCTGGGCCGTCAACTCCTTGCCGCTGCCGCTTTCTCCCCAGATCAGCACGGGTGCCGCGACCTTGGCGACGCGCGACACCTGCGCGCGCAGGCGGGCGATCGCATCGCAGCCGCCAATCAGCGGTGACGCTGGATCGTCATGCGCGTCGTTGGCGCTCGGCCGCCTGCGCAACATCGCCCAGCCGTGGGCATGGCCGAGCGTATGCGCCAGCCGGACCGGATCCACGGGCGCAGTGTGGTAATCGCACAGGTGCTCCACGACGAGGTCGCGGCAGGGCGCGGATTCGAGGTCGCGCGGGCTGAACACGCCCACCCACTGCATATGGCTGTGACGGCGCAGGAAGGTGTCCACTTCGGCCGGCCGGTGCTGCTCGCGGTCGTGCATGAGCAGGCCGACCAGGTAACGGTCGTTACGCAGTTCGCGCCCGGCATCGCCGAGATTGCTGACACTGCGGATCTCCCAGTCATGCATTGCCTCATCCAGCAGGGCGCGCGCACCCTTGTCGTCGGGGGCAATGCACAGCAGGCGCTTTCGGGTCATCCATCCTCCATCGGGTAATCGGCCGGTCCTCGCAACGGCGGCAGACCAATGGGAGAGCCGGTATGTTCTTGACAAGTGTAACTGGGTGTAACCGAAGTAGCTGTTCTGTAGCTTGTTAGCAATTTCTTATTATCAGTTGATCTTTGTTTAACAGTATGCCGTGTGTGAAATAATTGTGGCGGACGATAGAATATCGACCTGCGGTTACAATTAGTCACAATCCTGTAACCGATCTTCGCCATGGTCAAGGAAATAACGGCCGCCGTGTCGCTTTTTACCGATTGCGAGGCGGGAACCCCCCATCGCTGGGGGGATATTGGAAAAAGCGGCGATTAAAAGCTGAACGGCACGCGGACAGTCAGCGTGACGTCGGGTGTGTCGCGCGTGAGACCGGCGCCCACGGACACGCTCACTGTGCGGTGCGCATCGAGCCGGTACGATGCGCCGACCAGCAAGGTGCCCAGCTGGACACGCACGGACCCGGGGATCACCTGGCCGTTCTGGCGCGTGCGGTCCACGGCGCTGTGGTCGTAACCCAGGCTCAGCGATGCCTTGTCGTTCAGGGCGAGCCCCATGCCGAGATTGAAGCCGAGCACGTCGCCCGCCTTGATGTCGCCCAGCGGTTCGCGCTGGCCGGCGAGGACCGTGCGGTAGACGTTCCGGCGCTGGAAGTTCCGGGTATAGCTGATGCTGCCGAAGAACACGGCCGGATCTGACGGCAGCAGCCACGTCAGGCTGGGTTGCAGGGAGCGGAACCCGGACCCGGTGGGCAAGGTCAACGGCAGCCCCGTGCCGGTGACGTTCTGGCCCACGCAGCGCGTCTGGCAATCCGTCACGACAGCGAACGGGTCGCGGCCCGTGCGCGATTTATAGCGCAGTCCGCCGATGAACCAGGGGCGGTCGGGGCCGCCCGCATTGAGCTGGACGCGCGCGGCCGCCTCGACGTCGCCGATGGCCTTGCCGCTCGTGTCGAATGCGCGCTCCGCCGCCGTGCCCGTGAAGATTTCGCGGCTGACGGTCGAGTCCGTGCGGTAGACGTACGGGAGCTTCGCTTCCAGTTCGACGCGGTTGCCGAGGCCGTAGCGAAGGGAGACCGCTGCCGTCGTCGTGTTGCGCTTCACTTCGCGCACGTCCAGCAGGCCGATCAGCAGCGCCGGGATCACCGTGTAGCCGACCAGCGCCACCCGGTTGCTGGACGAGTAGCCGTACTGGATCGACGGCTCGACCACGACGCGGCCGCGCGGCGTCAGCACGCCAGGGCTTTCGAAGATCGGCGCGACTTCGGGCGCGCGTGCGGCAGCCTGCGGCGCGGGGCCGACCGCACCCGGGGGCGGAGCCGCGTCGGCGGCCGCGCTTGTTGCCCCTCCTTTGCCGCGCAGGTCGCCCAGCCGGGCCGCGCCGAGTTGCCGTTCGAGCGCGTCGATACGGGCGCGCTGCTGGTCGAGTTGCTGGCGCATGGCCTTCACTGCGTCGATGAGTTCAGCCTGCTGGGCCGCGGCCGGTCCGCAGGCCAGGACGAGGCCGAGGCCGATCGCGCCGGGTAGCGCGGGAAATATTTGCATAGTCATGGTCTCCACATGGTCGCCGTCACTTGCCGGCGGCGGCCGCGTTGATGGCATTCGCCAGCGTCGACTGGAAGTGCATGGCCTGCAGCATGCCTTGCGCGGCGACGGTGGCGTGGATGATGGTGGCCGTGCCGATCGCCCGGTCGCTCAGGCCGTTCTGGACGACGGTGCCGTCCGCGCCGAGCCGGATGGCCAGGCCCGCGCCAGCCTCTGCGAGCCGGCCGGCCGCCTGCCCCTGCGCCGGCACGTGCGCCGCGCCGCCGGCAAGCCGGCCGAGGTCGCCCAATCGCAGTTCGCTGCGCGCGACGACCTGGCCGTCGACGGTCACGATGCGTTCGATGCCGAGGGACACAACGACGCCCGACGCGGTCGTGAAGCCGCCGCGGGCGCCGTCGAGCTCGGCCGGGCCGACGGCCGCGGCCGCCGTAAATGGATGCGGTGGCGCCGCGGCGCGGACAGGCGCGGCGGCGAACATCAGCACGAGGATGATGGACAAACGCATGGGGTCTCCTTCAGAAATCGCCGGGGCCGAACTTGGGAAGGTCGACGCCGCCCCGGGCCGTGCGCGCCACCGCGTCCGCGAGGGGCGCATGGGGCGCCGCGCGCCAGTCGTCGGCCAGGTTGAAGCGCGGTTCGCCGGGCGCCGAATGGATCACGAACAGCAGCCGGGTCGGCCATAGGGCTTCGAAGCGCGTGCGCGACAGCGACCGTGTGCCGCTGGACGGGTCGCCCAGCAGCACGCGGCCGGCATCGAATCCCTTGATGACGACGAAGTGGTTGTAGCCCTGTTCCGTGATGAGGACGATGGCCGGCAATCCCGCCTCGATGAGCTTGTCGAGCGGCAGCCGGAAGCCGTCCGCCTGGAAGCCGTTGGCGGCAAGGTAGCGCCGCATGTCGAGCAGCGAAAAGCCTTCGCGCCGGATCTTGTCCTGGTCGCCGCCGGCCCACATCGCCGCGAACACCGTGCTCTCGCTGACCGGGAAGCCGTAATGGTGGGTCAGGAGTGTGGCGAGGGCGGCCGAGCCGCAGCTGAAGTCGTACTGCTGGTGCAAGGTCGACGCGAAGCGCAGCGCCTGCATGCTGCGCACGGGCACGGTGAATGCGCCGCCCGCGACGGGGAGATCGGCCGCGTGGACGCCGCCGGCGGCCAGAAGGGCAACGAGCAGCCGTCTCATTTGAATTGCAGGTTGATGATGGTGGCGTTCTGGATCAGCACGTTCGCACCGCTGTTCTGGATGACCACGGGGATGCCGGCCATGTGCGCGAACGAGCCGGCATCGATGCTGTTGGCGCCGGTGGCGACGTTGACGGCCGTGTTCGCGGCCACCGCGCCGTCGATGCGCGCGTCGTTGCGGGTGTCCGTGCCGCCGCGCTGGTGGGCCAGCATCCGGTCCCGTTCGCCGCCTTGGGCGGCGATCGCGTTCCCGGGGCGGAAAAGCGCGCGGGCGGCGGCCCGGGTGGCGGCGTCCGTGTCGGGACCGGCCCAGGCGGCCGATGCCAACGGCACGAGCACGGCGAGGCCGTACGCGCGTACGATGAAAGTCTGGAAGGTTCGGTGCATGCTCGACTCCGGTCAGGAAGAAACTGCCGCGCCCGCGGGCACGGCAGTCTCAAGGTGCGTCAGTGGCCCAGCGCCAGGTTGCTCTGGACGTTCACGCTCTGCTGGACGAGCG
>CBIHOW010000175.1:0-4739 GCA_966211695.1 uncultured Massilia sp.
GCACACTGATGAAAAACTTCGCACAGAACTTGAAAAGCTGTTAGAATTTCGTTCTTCCCTAAATCCAACGGTTTCATTTTTACATGACCACTATCCGCCTTAAAGAAAACGAGCCGTTCGAAGTCGCTATGCGTCGCTTCAAGCGCACTATCGAAAAAACCGGTCTGCTGACCGAACTGCGCGCACGCGAGTTCTACGAGAAGCCGACTGCAGAGCGCAAGCGCAAGCTGGCCGCTGCCGTGAAGCGTCACTACAAGCGCATCCGCAGCCAGCAACTGCCGAAGAAGCTGTACTGATTTATATTCACGCCTTCTCCGGTGACGGCCACTGCCAGTCCCGGTGTTGCAAGGCCTGAATCCGACGAAGCCCGCTCCGGTTGTGCCGCAGCGGGTTTTGCCTTTTGCCCCTATCGAACGGAGTTTCCATGAGCTTGAAAGACCAAATCACCGACGACATGAAAGCCGCCATGCGCGCCAAGGAGAGCGAGCGCCTCGCCACGATCCGTCTCCTGATCGCCGAGATCAAGCGGAAGGAAGTGGACGAACGCATCGAACTGACCGATGCGCAGGTGCTGGCCGTCGTCGAAAAGATGATCAAGCAGCGCAAGGATTCGATCACCCAGTTCGAAAATGGTGGCCGCCAAGATCTGGCCGACAAGGAAAAGGCGGAACTGACCGTGCTGTCGGCCTATATGCCGGCCGGTCTGTCGGATGAGGAAGTCGCCGCCGAAGTGGCTGCCGCCGTCGCCGCATCGGGCGCCGCCGGTCCGCAGGACATGGGCAAGGTGATGGGCATCCTGAAACCGAAACTGGCCGGCCGCGCCGACATGACGGCCGTGTCGGCCCAGGTCAAGAAGGCCTTGGCAGGCGGCTGACGCAGCTACGGCACGGCTGCGGCATCGAGGCCACGGCCGTGTCTGTTTTTGATGCACCGGAGCGGCAACGCCATGTTGCATTGTTGCAAATCAACTTGTAACGAGCCCTGCGGTATAGTCTGACCTGAGACAAATACTGTTAGTTAGATCAAGTGATTCCGCAATCATTCATTACCGATCTGCTCAACCGCGTTGACATTGTCGACGTGGTGGGGCGTTACGTGCAGCTGAAAAAGGGCGGCGCCAATTACATGGGGCTCTGTCCGTTTCACAACGAGAAATCCCCCAGTTTTACCGTCAGCCCGACCAAGCAGTTCTATCATTGCTTCGGCTGCGGCGCCCACGGCACGGCCATCGGCTTCATGATCGAATACTCGGGCATGGGCTTCGTCGACGCCGTCAAGGACCTCGCACAAAGCGTGGGCATGATCGTGCCCCAGGAGGACGACAAGATCCCGCCGGCCCAGCGTGCCGCCCAGCAGGCGCAGACGCTGGCGCTGACGGACGCGTTGAACCAGGCCTGCGATTACTACCGTGCCCAGCTGCGCACGGCGCCGAACGCCATCGCCTATCTGAAGGGTCGCGGCCTGACGGGCGAAGTGGCCGCGCGCTTCGGCCTCGGCTATGCGCCGGGCGGCTGGGACAATCTGCGTTCCGTCTTCCGCGACTACGATGCGCTGGCGCTCGTCGAATCCGGCCTCGTCATCGACAAGGTGGACGAGGAGGGCAACAATAAAAAGCGCTACGACCGTTTCCGCGAACGGATCATGTTCCCGATCCGGAACACGAAAGGGCAGGTGATCGGTTTCGGCGGCCGCGTGCTGGACGGTGGCGAGCCGAAATACCTGAACTCGCCGGAAACCCCGCTGTTCCAGAAGGGGCACGAACTGTACGGCTTGTTCGAGGCGCGCCAGGCGATCCGCGACGCCGGCTACGTGCTGGTAACGGAGGGGTACATGGACGTCGTCGCCCTGGCCCAGCTCGGCTTCCCGCAAGCCGTCGCGACCCTTGGCACGGCGTGCACCAGTACCCACGTGCAAAAGCTGCTGCGCCAGACGGACAACGTCATCTTCAGCTTCGACGGCGACAAGGCCGGCCGCCGCGCCGCCCGCCGCGCGCTGGAAGCGTGCCTGCCGCAAGTGACGGACAACAAGACGATCAAGTTCCTGTTCTTGCCGCAAGAGCATGATCCGGACAGCTATGTGCGCGAGTTCGGCGCGGAAGCGTTCGCGCAGGAAATCAACGAAGCGATGCCGTTGTCGCAATTCCTGTTGCGCGAGGTTACGACGGAACACGACCTCGACACGCCGGAAGGCCGGGCGCGCGTCCAGTTCGACGCGAAGCCGCTGCTGCAGGCGATGACGCCGTCCGCGCTGCGCCTGCAGATCGTGCGCGGCCTGGCGAACCTGACGGAGTCAACGCCGGCGGAGATCGAAGCGTTGTTCGAGTTGTCCAAACCGGTTGCGGTGGCGAGGAAAGCGCCGCCGCGCCAGGGGCGTCCGGAGCCGGTCGGCCTGGAATTGCAGATGTCGCGCATCCTCGTCGCGCATCCGGCGTTGGCGCTTGGCCTGGACGAGTCGGCCTTGCGCGCGTTCGACCACTTCGGCACCGAGCAGGCTGAACGCCTGCGCCAGCTCGTGGCGATGGCGCAAGCGCTGGGACCGAACGGTACGTTCGCCGCGTTGTCCGAGCAACTGAAGGAAGCGAGTTCGGAGTACGACAACCTGATCGCCTCGATCGCGGTCGAACCCGAATCGGATATCGACGCGGACCGTGTCTGGCTGACGAGTGCCGTGAGGCAAGTCAAGATGGACGTGCTGAAACAGGAGTTGAACCAGTTGTTTTCTTCGGGATTGACCCCAGATCAGGTGAGTGCCCGCTATCGCGAAATCACAGCTCAGCAGGACCTCTTGGCCCGGGAGGCAGCGAACGACACCCCTGCGAAATTCGCCTGATCGGGGAGGGTCGCCGAGGCGGCGTTCTCGACTGGAAAGAACAGGGGCGCGTGCTATAATAAAACGCTAACTATTGCAAGCATTGAAACGATTTTTCGTGACAATTCGGGCGGGGTGTCTCAGTTAGCGGGGCAACTGTATGTGCCTGCAGCGTGATGTAAGGTAACAAAACTTTATCTTTAACCATAGTAAAGTGGTCGTTGTGACTTCGAAAGCGCCTGTGCCAACCAAGAAACCCGAAACCAAAGTGGCTACCAAATCCACCAGGATGTCCGCTAAAGTGGACAATTCGCAAGACAAGGCGGAAGCCCGCGTCGCGGGTGTTGCGCCTGTCAGCCAGACGACCGATGCGGAAGCCCTCGCCGCGATCGACACGTCGGGCTACGTGCTGCCTGCCGTCAAGGTCCCAGGCCGGCGTGGCCGCAAGCCCAAGGAATTCACCCCCGAGAACGATGAAGTCGCCGCCCTGAACGCGGTCGAGCGCGCCGAGCTGAAAGCGGTCGACAAGGCCAAGGCCAAGGACCGCAAGGCCAAGGAAAAAGCGCTGCTGAAAGATGCGTTCT
Source organism: uncultured Massilia sp. (assembly GCA_966211695.1). Taxonomy (GTDB): domain Bacteria; phylum Pseudomonadota; class Gammaproteobacteria; order Burkholderiales; family Burkholderiaceae_D; genus Telluria. The sequence continues at coordinate 3,393 of CBIHOW010000175.1, forward strand.
CGTCGGACACGGAAGCGAGCGAAGAGGAACTGGAAATCCGCCGCCAGAAGCTCAAGGCCCTGATCAAGTCGGGCAAGGAGCGCGGCTTCCTCACGTATTCCGAGATCAACGACCATCTGCCGGACAACATCGTCGATCCGGAAGCGATCGAAGGCATCATCGGCACGTTCAATGACATGGGCATTGCCGTCTACGAGCACGCGCCCGATGCCGAAACGCTGCTGCTGTCCGATAACGTCGCCACCGTCACCAGCGACGACGAAGCCGAGGCTGCCGCCGAGGCGGCGCTGTCGACCGTCGACTCCGATTTCGGCCGCACCACCGACCCCGTCCGCATGTACATGCGCGAGATGGGCTCGGTCGAACTGCTGACCCGCGAAGGCGAGATCGAGATCGCCAAGCGCATTGAAGACGGCCTGCGCGACATGATCCAGGCGATCTCCGCCTGCCCGGTGACGATCGCCGAGATCATCGACGCCGCCCGCCGCATCGAGCAGGACGAGATCAAGATCGACGAGATCGTCGACGGCATGGTCGACCCGGACGAAGACGAAGCGACGTCGCCGACCGCCGTCGCCCCGACGTCGACCGAATCCGACGACGATGAGGACGAAGACGCGGACGAGGAAGAAGAGGAAGAGGAAGAAGAGGCGAGCGCCGGTTCCGGCGCGGCCGGCTATTCCGCCGAGCAGCTCGAGCAGCTGAAGAATTCGGCCCTCGACAAATTCCGCGAAATCGAACAGCAGTTCGACAAGATGCGCAAGGCCTACGAGAAGCAGGGCTACAACTCCGACGGCTACATCAAGGCCCAGGAAGCGATCTCGAACGAACTGCTCGGCATCCGCTTCACGGCCAAGGTCGTCGAAAAGCTGTGCGACACGCTGCGCGGCCAGGTCGACGAAGTGCGCCACATCGAGAAGCAGATCCTGGACGTGGCCGTGAACCGCTGCGGCATGCCGCGCGCCCACTTCATCAAGGTCTTCCCGGGCAACGAGACGAACCTCGACTGGGTCGACGGCGAAGTGAACGCCGGCCACGCCTACAGCGCGATCCTCGGCCGCAATATCCCGACGATCAAGGAACTGCAGCAACGCCTGATCGACCTGCAAGCCCGCGTCGTCCTGCCGCTGCCGGACCTGCGCAACATCAACCGCCAGATGGCGGCCGGTGAAATGAAGGCGCGCAAGGCCAAGCGCGAAATGACGGAAGCCAACCTGCGTCTCGTCATCTCGATCGCGAAGAAATACACGAACCGCGGCCTGCAATTCCTCGACCTGATCCAGGAAGGCAATATCGGCCTGATGAAGGCGGTGGACAAGTTCGAATACCGTCGCGGCTATAAATTCT
>CBIHOW010000176.1:0-4733 GCA_966211695.1 uncultured Massilia sp.
GGGGCGGGTTTTGCCGCGGAAACGGTTTTCACCTTGTGTGGGGGGGCCACCCGTGGGCCCCGGGGGCCCCGGCCAACCGCAAACCGCCGGGGGGGCCCGGGGGGCCCCACCCTACCGGCTATCCGAAAAGTAACAGTTGTACTCTGGAATGTAAGTGATTACTTCTCCTGAGAAACAGTATCCATGAGGAACTTGCTCCGTTCCGCTTGAGTTCGGCGCGCCGCCTGCCGTTCAATTCATGTAGCATTTCTTCACATTCGTGATAAGGAGGCAGCGATGGCTGACAATGTGAGTGAGATTCAAAAGCTGTACGTCGAATATTTCGGGCGTCCAGCGGATCCGGAGGGTTTGAACTTCTGGGTCAGCGCCATGAACCAGAACCCGAACGTGATCACGCAGATCCAGCACGACTTTGCGACGTCCGCCGAATACCAGGCGAATTACGGCGGCAAGAGCAACCAGGACGTGGTGGAAGCGGTGTACCACAACATGTTCGGCCGCGAAGGCGATGCGGAAGGCATCAAATTCTGGACCGACGCCCTCGACAACCATATCCTCACCATCGAGCACGTGGTCAGCGAGATGGTCAAGGCGGCGCAGACTGCGCACAATGCCGACAGTATCGTGTTCAACGGCCGCCTCGCCGTCGCCGTCGAGTACACGAAACACCTCGACACCGCGGCCGAGATCTCGGCGTACATGGGGCCGAAGGCGTTCGACATCTCGTCGGGCCTGATCGACTCGATCATCGACCTCGCCAGCGCCGCCATGGCGCGCGATCCGGGCGTCATCGATGCCAATATCGCCCAGATCGTGGGCAGCGCACAGGGCGTGGAAGCGCCGCACTTCGTGGCCTGACCGGGTGTGGATGGCACGCACTCTGCGCAAGACGCGCTCGTGATTGAAACGTGCCGGCTCCCGCTGCAGTATGGGCGGGAGTTTTTTTACGCGGCCGCGGCGTCTCCGGCGGCGGATTCGACCGTTTGCTTACCGCTCGCGCAATGCGGACACGATTTACCCACCACATACTCCGGCGCCAGCTGCTGCCGCGGCGTCACGACGGCACGGCACGCGAAGCACTGCACGGTCTCCGTCGGTTCCAGCTTCGGATTGAGGGCGGTGCGGTAGTCGAACACGAAGCAGTCGCCCGTGTAGTGGTCGCCGCCCACTTCCTCGAAATACTTCAGGATGCCGCCGTCGAGTTGATAAACGCGGTCGTAGCCGATGTTCTGCATGTGGATCGCGGCTTTTTCGCAACGGATGCCGCCCGTGCAGAACGTCACGACGGTCTTGCCCTTCAGCTCGTCCTTGTGTTTCTCGACGACGTCCGGGAATTCGCTGAATTTCTCGATGCGGTAGTCGAGCGTGTTCTCGAACGTGCCGACGTCGACTTCGAACGCGTTGCGGGTTTCCATCATGACGACCGGGACGCCGTCGTCGTCATGGCCCTGGTCGAGCCAGCGCTTGAGCGTCTTCGGCGCCACGGAGGGCGCGCGGCCCAGTTCCGGCTTGATCAGCGGCATGCGCATCGTGATGATTTCCTTTTTGATGCGGACCAGCATGCGGCGGTGCGATTGTTCGGTCGACAGGCTTTCCTTCCACTCCAGGTCGGCCAGGCGGGCGTCGCTGCGCACCCAGGCGAGGTACTGGTCGATCTCCGCGCGCGGGCCGGACACGAACATGTTGATGCCTTCCGGCGTCAGCAGGACGGTGCCTTTCAGGCCCAGCTCGTTGCACTTCGCCTGGTATTGCGGGCGCAATTCTTCGAGGTTGTCGAGGGTGACGAACTTGTAGGCGGCGATATTGACGTGCATGATCGTTAAAGCGGAGGAGCGTGACATGAAGCCCTCTATTATAAGCCAGCCGAGGTGCCATGCGTGGCGGCAGCGCCACAGACACCATGCTGTCCGGCTCGGCCCGACCTTTAGCGTTCATAAAAGTTCGCTGGCGTATATGAGCCGCCGCAAACGGCAATATTGACGTCTCCCCTTAGGATGGTTTGCATCTTTCATCGAGGGGTGAATCATGACGAAGCCAACATTATTCGGGACCGGGTTCGCGCTGGCCGGCGCTCTGCTGTTCGCCGCGCCTGCGGGCGCGCAGGAAGTGATCCCGGTCGAGATCCCGCAGGAAGTCAACATGGTGGGGGCGGGGGCGTTCGGGTTGCCGGACTTTCCCGGTTCCGAGGATTACCATCCTGAAGGTGCGGGTTTCCTGCACGCCAACTTCGGCAACGGCATCTGGCTGCGCGTGATCGGGCCCGAGGTCAAGCTGAACGTGTTGCCGTCCAATATGAACCTGCCGCAGACCTTTGCCCAGCTCAAGAGCTTGCGGGCCGGCTTCCTGTACCGGGCACGGCCGACGCGCGACACGGACGTCGACGATGCCGTCGTGCGGCAGATGCGCCGGATCCCGGCCGCATCCGAGCTCGGCATCTTCGCCAGCTATGACATGCCGATGTCGGGCGATCCGCTGCACAAGATCGTGTTCAGCGGCGACGTCGCGTGGAACACGAACAATCTGTACACGGGCGCCACGGGCAGCATCAAGGCGACCTATTTCTACCCGTTTCCACAAGGCATAGGCGGGCGGCCCGTGCTCGGTTCGGCCGGCTTCAGCCTGTTTTTCGCGAGCGACCATTTCACGGACCGGTATTACGGCATCAACGGCACCGATCTCGCCGCGTTCCCGGAGCGGGGCGGCACGCCGTACCGGGCCGAGGGCGGGCTGGTGTCGATCCGGGTCCCGTTCCAGTTGACCTCGCAGTTCGACCGGCACTGGGGCGTGACGCTGGCCGGGCGCTACGAGCGCCTGCTGGGGGATGCGAAGGACAGCCCCATCGTGGACCGGCGCGGCAGTCCGAACCAGTGGGTGTTCGGCGGGGCGATCAACTATGCGTTCTAGCAGACGTTCGCGTGGGCACGGGGTGCCCACCCTACGCGTTCTGAGATCACGCGCCGGCATCTTGTCAAGACCACCACCGTGCCTGGATGCAACCCTCACTTTTGGCCGTCCGAGGTAAAATGACAGGATGACTTCCCCGATCTTCACCCACCTCCGCGTCCATACCGAATACTCGATCGTCGACGGCCTCGTCCGTATCGACGACCTCGTGGCTGCCGCCGTCAAGGACCAGCAGCCGGCGGTGGGTGTCACCGACCTGGCCAATGCCTTCTGCCTCGTGCGCTTCTATAAAGCGGCGCGGGGCAAGGGCATCAAGCCGATCGTCGGGGTCGATGCGTGGATCACGAACGACGAGAACCGCGACAAGCCGTTCCGCCTGCTCATCCTGTGCAAGAACAAGACCGGCTATCTGCAGCTGTGCGAACTGCTGTCCAAGGCATGGCTCACGAACCAGTACAAGGGCCGGGCCGAGATCCGCATCGAGTGGCTGGAAGCGCTCGCGACCTCCGTCTCCACGCTGGAGCCGGACGTGCCGCAGTCGAATGGCCTCATCGTGCTGTCGGGCGCGCAGTTCGGCGACATCGGCCAGGCCATCGACAACGGCGACCTGGACAAGGCCGAGGCATGCGCGCGCCGCTGGGCGCAGATTTTCCCGGGCCATTTCTACGTGGAGATCCAGCGCGCCGGCCAGCCGAACCAGGAACAGCAGGTGCGCCATTCGGTCGCGCTGGCGAACCGGCTCGGGCTGCCCGTCGTCGCGACGCACCCTGTGCAATTCATCAGCAAGGACGAATTCATCGCCCACGAGGCGCGCGTCTGTATCGCTGAGGGCGAGATGCTGGCCAACGCCAAGCGCGTGCGCCGCTTCAACGAAGGCATGTGCTTCAAGTCGCAGGCCGAGATGGCCGAGCTGTTCAAGGACTTGCCGGGCGCGTTCGCCAACTCCGTGGAGATCGCCAAGCGCTGCAACGTGACCCTGACGCTCGGCAAGCCGCAGCTGCCGAACTTCCCGACGCCCGGCATGACGATCGACGAATTCCTCGTCGCGGAAACGAAGAAGGGCCTGGAAGAGCGCCTGATCGAGCTGTATCCGGACCCGGTGCAACGCGAGAAGGAGCGGCCGCGCTACGAGGCGCGCCTGGAGTTCGAGAACAACACCATCATCAAGATGAAGTTCCCGGGCTACTTCCTCATCGTGGCGGAGTTCATCCAGTGGGGCAAGAACAACGGCGTGCCGATCGGCCCGGGCCGCGGCTCCGGTGCGGGCTCGCTCGTCGCGTACGCGCTCAAGATCACCGACCTCGATCCGCTGAAATACAACCTGCTGTTCGAACGCTTCCTGAACCCGGAACGCGTCTCGATGCCCGACTTCGACATCGACTTTTGCCAGGAAAAGCGAGAGCTGGTGATCCAGCACGTGAAGGACCTGTACGGCCGCGACGCCGTGTCGCAGATCGCCACGTTCGGTACGATGGCGGCGAAGGGCGCGATCCGCGACGTGGGCCGCGTGCTCGATTTCGGCTACAACTTCTGCGACGGCATCTCGAAACTGATCCCGTTCAAGCCGGGCAAGCAGGTGTCGATCGCCGAGGCGATCGAAGAAGAACCGATGCTGAAGGAGCGCCTCGAGAACGAGGAAGAAGTGAAGCAGCTGATCGAGCTCGCGCAGCAGGTCGAAGGCATCACCCGCAACATCGGCATGCACGCGGGCGGCGTGCTGATCGCCCCCGGCAAGCTGACCGACTTCTGCCCGCTGTACACACAGGGCGGCGATGCGGGCGTCGTGTCGCAGTACGACAAGGACGACGTCGAAGCGGCCGGCCTCGTGA
>CBIHOW010000177.1:0-4616 GCA_966211695.1 uncultured Massilia sp.
CACTGGCGCGCGTCGTAGCCGTGGGCCCGGCATTGCATCAGCGTCTCTTCGCGGCGCTGGCGCGGCGACGGCGTGGCGGCGACCGGCGGGGCCTCCCTGACCGTCGTGCGGCGTGCCTTCGCGGCGGCCCGTTTCTTCGCCGCCGCCTCGCTGCGCGGCGTGCGCCTGGGCGGCGTGATCTCGGCCGGGGCCGCGGCAACCGCGGCGGGCGCCTTGTCCTCGACGACAGGCGCAACCGGTACCGGCACCGGTTCCGGTAACGGTGCCGGCTTCACGGGCTCCGGCGTGACGGCCGGCCGCACGGGTGCGGGCGCCGGCGAACCGGCGGCGAACGCCTGCACGGCCGGCGGCTGCCCCGCGGGCGACGTGTTCGCGACGACGACGAGCGCATCCTCGACCCGGTTTTCCTCGTACAACCACAAGCCGCCCGCCGCCAGGCCGGCCAGCAGGCCGCCCGCGATGCTCCACGTGACGAGCCGGCGTTTCCACATGCTCGACCAGGCCGGCACCTCGCGCGCCGCCGCTTCCTCGCGCAGGCGCGCGGCGAGCCACTCGGCTTCGATGTCGGGCTGGACGGGACGCGGGATCGTGCCGGCGTCGGCCTGCGGCGGCGGCATGGGATCCGGGGCCCGCGGCGGCGCGGGAGGCGGTGGCGGTGGCGGTGGCGGTGGCGCCGGTTCCGGGCGCTCGCGTGCCGCGCTACCCGGTAGCGTGGCCTCGTCGACGACGGGCGGCGGCGCCGGTTGCGCCGCCCGTGCCTGCGCGATGCGATCCGCCAGCGCCTCGATCGCGACGCCCTTGCCGCGCGCGGACGTTTCCGGCGCACGCTGCATCGGGCCCGGGTCCGCCTTCTGGACGGCCGCGCCGGCCTCGCCGCGCTGCGCGCCCGGACCGTGCCACACAGCCGGGCGCCGCGCCGGTGCGGGCGGCGCAGGTGGCGCAGGTGGCGCAGGTGGTTGCTGTGGCGCGGGCGGTCCCGCCGGCGCCGAGCCGCTTTCCTGGAAGTCTTGCAACAATTGGGTCTTCATGGTGCAGTGCGCAAATCCGGGGGCCGGAGGCCAGGGAGGCAGTGTACCGAATTCAACCCAAGCGTGGAGCGCGGCTGCGTTATAACGTCACGACGACCTGTAACGCCTGGGTACGCACGGCCGGCAGCCTCACGTCGAGCACGCGCCGTTTCGCGTCCCAGCGCACGGCGACGGCCTTGCCGCCCACCTGCACGGCACGGGGTTTCGCCGCCACGTTATGCACTTTCAGGTCGAACGTGCGCGCCGTCGGCGTCGCGGCGGCGCCCGTTTCCGGTGCGACCGTCAGCGCCAGGCGTCCGTCGGCGAAGCGGCTCGAAAAGCGCACCAGTTCGTACTTGCCCGCTTCGAACGCGCGCGCGGTGTGGCCGTCGTCGTCGTACAGGTGGCCTTGCGCCTGCGTCACGCCCGCGTCGTGCCAGTAATGCAGGTCCAGCTTCGCCGTCGAATAGTCGCGCGTGCTCTGCACCGGTTGCGCGAGCGGGATGAAGGCGCCGGCGCGGACATAGGTCGGGATGCGGTCCGGGCGCGTGGCCACGGTCTCCAGGATGCCGCCGCGGTGCGGCTCGTCCGTGTAGAAGTCGAACCACACGCTGCCCTTGCGCGGGAAGAAGACTTCCTTGCGCGCGGCGCCCGGTTCCGTGACGGGCGCGACGAGGAAGTCCGGACCCCACAGGTACGTGGACGACATGCCCGTCGTCGCCATGAATTCGTTGTCGGGGTCCTCGAACACCACCGGGCGCATCAATGGCATGCCCGTGCGGCTGACGTCGAAGGCGGCCGTGTAGTTGTAGGGCAGCATCGCGTAACGCAGGCGGATGGCATCGCGCGCCAACGCCTTGACGGCCGGCGTGCGGAAGATCGCCTCGGCCGGCACCTCTTCCTGCGCGTGCGGGCGGAAGATCGGCTGGAACACGCCGTATTGGAGCCAGCGCACGTACAGCTCGTCGTCGAGCACGGGCCCGGCAAAACCGCCCAGGTCGGAATGCATGTACGCCTGGCCCTGCATGCCCATCTGCAGCGCGATCTCCATCTGCGACTGCAGGCCGTCCCAGCCGCGGTGCACGTCGCCGGACCACGGGATCATGCCGAAACGCTGCGAACCGGAATAGCCCGAGCGCATCAGGATGAACGGCCGCTCCTGCGGATAGTCGCGCGCGTAGCCGTCGGCGATCAGCTTCGCCCATTCGTGACCGTAGATGTTGTGGACCTGGTCCGCGGTGCCGGTGGCGTGGCGCGCGGCGGACGGATGCGTTTCCGGCTCGCCCAGGTCGCCCCACCAGCCGGCCACGCCGCCCGCCTTGAGGCCCTTGTAGATGTTCCAGAACCAGTCGCGCGCCTGCGGCTTGAACACGTCGACGAGGCCCGTGTTCCCGAAGAAGAAGTCGAAGACGAACGGCTTGCCCTGCGCATCCGTCGCGAGGACGCCCTGCTGCGCGGCTTCCTGCCAGCGCTTCGACGTCGTCAGCACGAACGGTTCCGTGATGAGGACGGTCTTGACGCCCTTCCTGCCGAAGTCCGCCATCATCGCTTCCGCACGGGGGAAGCTGTCGCGGTCCCACGCGAGATTGCCCATCGTGCCCTTGACGGTCTTGCCGAACCAGTACAGGTCGAACACGATCGCGTCCAGCGGGATGCCGTCCGCGATGAATTGATCCACGACCGAGCGCGCCTCGGCCTCGGTGTGGTAACCGAAGCGGCTCGCGAAATTGCCGAACGCCCAGCGCGGCGGCAGCGGCTGGCGGCCCGTCAGGCGCGTCGTCTCGTCCATCAGCTGCGCCCAGTCGTCGCCCGCGATCACCTGGTAGGTCTTGCGGCCGCCCATCACTTCGTAGCGCAGGGTACCGTCCTTGCGGCTGTCGAAATCGAGCCAGCCGGCCTGCGGATTGTCGAAGTGGATCGCGTACTTGTGCGACGACACGGCCATCGGGATGCCATAGCCCATCTGGTCCGCGCGGTTGCCGAACCCGTACGATGCCCGGTTGTAGAGGCGGAAGCGGTTGCCGCGCCGGTTCATGCCGACGGCGCGCGATCCGGCGCCGTACAGCGCTTCGTCGCCCTGGAGCGCGAATTCGATGCTCTCCAGTTCCCCCGCGTGGCCATAGCCCAGCTTCTCCGCGACCAGGGGCCGGCCCTTGTACGCGTAGCTGATGCGCAGCGGCGATTTTTCCACCGTGACCGCGATCCCGTCCGTGACGAGCTCGATGCGGCCGTCCGCCTCCTTGATCGTCGCGGCGGCCTGGCCGGGCGCGAGCACGACGGCGTGCGAGGCCGGATCGAACGTCTCGCCGTGCGGCACGAAGCTCGTCTCGACGATGTTCGCATCGTACGTCCGGATCAGGTAGCGGCCGTCGCTGGTGGCGATGTCCAGCGTCCCGTTGTCGTTGCGGTAGCCGAGGTAGGTACGGTCGGCGTTCTGTGCATGGGCCGGCAGGCCGGCGAGCAGGCAGAGGGCGAAAACGGCGTGGGGAATCGGCTTCATGGTCTCCGGACGGTATCGTTGTTGGAATACGGGAATTTTAACTCCGTTCCGTAGAAAAGCTACAGAGAAAGGGCATTCCCATAGAAATTCTGAAGATTTTGCGCGTAGTTTGACTACTTGTGCGCGTCGTGCGGCGGTCGCGGCATTCTCGGGTCAGAATAGCGGGAACGACAATTCATGAGAGACCCCATGCGCATCGCCACCTTCAACGTCAACGGCATCAACAGCCGCCTCCCCGCCCTGCTGCAATGGCTCGAGGAGACGCAGCCGGACGTGGCCTGCCTGCAGGAGCTGAAGGCGCCGCAGGAAAAATTTCCGGAACTGGAGATCCGCGCGGCCGGCTACTGCCCCATCTGGCACGGCCAGAAAAGCTGGAACGGCGTCGCGATCCTCGCGCGCAGCGTCGAGCCGCAGGAGTTGCAGCGGGGCCTGCCCGGCGATCCCGACGACGAGCAGAGCCGTTACATCGAAGCGGTCGTGAACGGCATCCTCGTCGCCTGCCTGTACCTGCCGAACGGGAATCCGGCGCCGGGACCGAAGTTCGACTACAAGCTGCGCTGGTTCGAGCGGCTGCGGCTGCGCGCACAGGAACTCGTCGACACGGGCGCGCCCGTCGTGATCGCGGGCGACTATAACGTGATGCCGACGGAACTGGATGTGTACAAACCCGAGCGCTGGGTCGACGATGCGCTGTTCCGCCCGGAGACGCGCGCGGCTTACCAGCGCCTGCTCGACCAGGGCTGGACGGACGCGTTGCGCACGATGCACCCCGGCGAAGTCATCTACACGTTCTGGGATTATTTCCGTGACGCGTACGGCCGCAACGCGGGCCTGCGCATCGACCACCTGCTGCTGAGCCCCGCCCTCGCGCCGAAGCTGAAGGCGGCCGGCGTCGACCGCGACGTGCGCGGGCGCGAGAAGCCCAGCGATCATGCGCCGACGTGGGTGGAACTAGATTGGCCTCGGCTGCCTGCCGCCTGATCTGGCCACCTGCCAGAATACCGTCATCCCCGCGCAGGCGGGGATCCAAGCTCTGCGTCCGCAGCCGTAGAAATTGGGTTCCCGCCTGCGCGCACTGCTGTCCGGGATAATTCGTTGAGGATGAGTAG
>CBIHOW010000178.1:0-4598 GCA_966211695.1 uncultured Massilia sp.
CCGGTTCCGACCTCGCCGCCGTGCGCACGCGCGCCGTGCCGCAGGGCGACGGCACCTACAAGATTTTCGGCACCAAGATCTTCATCACCTACGGTGAGCACGACATGGCCGAGAACATCATCCACCTCGTGCTGGCGCGCACGCCGGACGCGCCCCCGGGCGTGAAGGGGATCTCGCTGTTCATCGTGCCGAAGTTCATGGTGGGCGACGACGGTTCGCTGGGCGAGCGCAACGACGTGCACTGCGTGTCGATCGAGCACAAGCTGGGCATCAAGGCGAGCCCGACTGCGGTGCTGCAGTTCGGCGACCATGGCGGCGCGATCGGCACGCTCGTCGGCGAAGAGAACCGCGGCCTCGAATACATGTTCATCATGATGAACGCGGCCCGCTTCGGCGTCGGCATGCAGGGCATCGGTCTCGCCGAGCGCGCGTACCAGCAGGCCGTCGCGTTCGCGAAGGAGCGCGTCCAGTCGCGCGCCGTCGAAGGTTCGAGCGGTCCGGTCGCCATCATCAACCACCCGGACGTGCGCCGCATGCTGATGTCGATGCGCGCGCAGACGGAAGCGGCGCGCGCGCTGGCCTACGTCGGCGCTGGCCTGTCCGACCTGGCGCACAGCCATCCGGATGAAGCGGCCCGCAAGGCCAACCTGGCCGTGTACGAATACCTTGTCCCGGTGATCAAGGGCTGGTCGACGGAGATGAGCGAGAACGTCGCCCGCGACGGCGTGCAGGTGCATGGCGGCATGGGCTTCATCGAGGAGACGGGCGCCGCGCAGCACTACCGCGACGCCAAGATCCTGACGATCTATGAAGGCACGACGGCGATCCAGGCCAATGACCTCGTGGGCCGCAAGACGGTGCGCGACGGCGGCGCCGTGGCCAAGTCCATCCTGGCGCAGGTGCGTGCGACCGAGGCGCAGCTGGGCGAAGTGCAGGAGGCAGACTTCGGCGCGATCCGCGCGCAGCTGGTGCAAGGCAGCGCGGCGCTGGAAGCAGTCGTCGACCACGTCGTGGCGAACGCGAAGTCCGACGTGCGCGCCGTGTTCGCGGGCAGCGTCCTGTACCTGAAGCTGGCCGGCATCGTGCTGGGCGGCTGGCAGATGGCGCGCGCGGCCCTCGTGGCCCGCCAGAAGCTGGAAGCCGGCGACGGCGACGCGGCGTTCTACCGCGCCAAGATCGCCACCGCGCGCTTCTTCGCCGACCACGTGCTGGCGCAGGCGGATGGCCTGCGCCACGCGATCGTGGCGGGCAGCGCCGGCGTGCTGGCGCTGGACGTCGAGCAGTTCTGACGGTAGCACGTGCATTCGAAGCGGCCTGCGGGCCGCTTTTTTCATGGGTCGCAGCAGGCGATTTGTTGTGTGCTGCCGACCGGTGCTCTGCACTTGATGCCCGTCATGCGTAGCGGGGAAGTGGCGCTCCTAGAATCGATTCGTCGCATCCACAATCGAAGGAGCGCCTCATGATTTCCCAGAATCCCGGCAAGGTGTTGCCGATCGCCGTCGCCTGTACCGTATTGTCCGCGCTGGTGGCCTGCGGCGGCGGCAGCGACGCCACGCCCACGACGTCCGCGAACGATCCGCCGGCGGCGCCTGCCCCTGCGCCTGCTCCTTCGCCTGCGCCTGCCCCTGCGCCGACACCCGCGCCCACGCCCGGCCCGGCGCCGACGCCGCCCAGCGATCCCGCGCCGCCGACTGACATCATGCTGGAGACGGGCTACACGAAGCTCAATACGACCCTGTCGTCCAGCAGGCCGCATTGGCCTGCCTGGAGTCATACGGGCACGGCCGCCGTCGATGGCGTGGGGTGTGCGAAGAACGAGGATTACCACATCCACGCACTCGTTTCGATCTACCAGGACGGCATACGGCTCGGCTTGCCGGATTCGATCGGGCGCGGCAGCGGGTGTGCGTACGAAATGCATACGCACGACATCACCGGCATCATGCACATCGAGACGGACGTGCCCAAGGTATTCACGCTGGGGCAGTTCTTTGCGTTATGGGGACAGCCGCTCGGCACCGCGGCGGTGGCGGGGCTGCCCGGCAAGCCGACCTTTTACGTGATCGACAAGGAAAAGGTGGTGCGCTTCACAGGCGACCCGGCCACGATTGCGCTGAACGTGCACCGCGAGATCGTGATCGTGACGGGCACGCCGCCCGTCCGGGTGCCTCGGTACGACTGGGCGACGAGCGGCCTGTGACGTGAGCTTGCGAAGCGAACCTGGTCAGCCGTACGCGCCGCCCGTGTAGAGCAGGTCGAACAGGCGCGAGATCGTGGCGATGAGCGCCGTCGTGCCCACGAACATCGTGAGCACGACGAGCAGGATCACGAACCAGTGCGACGCGGAACGGCGGCCGGCGTTTCGGTTGTAGCGGGCATCCCATTTCTCGTCCGGCGTGAGACCGAGGATGAGTGCTTCGCCGAAACCGACGAGCCAGGACAGGATGAGCGGCAGCAGGACCCAGAAGGGATTCGGTGCATGGCCGAGGCCGTACACGAGGCCGGCCGCCGGGAGGCTGCAGACGTGGAGCAGGCCGAGGCGGTCGACGCTGCCCTTGAGATAGAAACGGTGCGCGCCGAGTCCGCCGAGCAGGAAGGCGAGGGCGGTGGCGATGGTCTTGTTCTTGTGTTGCGACATCGATTGATTGTTGAAAGAAAAGCCATCAGTATCGTCCAAAAGCGGGCTCCATAGTGGCGGAGTGTCGTGAAATCGGCGATAATCTTGGATTCGGCCGGGACTGCGCGCCAGCGTTCTTGGTTTTTATGTAAATGCTTGCTGATGCAGGATAGAGCGCGCTATAATCGTCGGCTTTCTCCGTCCAGCTTACTTTTGGAAATATTATGGTCGTTATTCGTTTAGCTCGTGGTGGTGCCAAGAAGCGCCCGTTCTACAACATCGTTGCAACCGACTCGCGCAATCGCCGCGACGGCCGTTTCATCGAGCGCATCGGTTACTACAACCCGATGGCTTCGGGCAAAGAAGTCGGCCTGAACATCACCGCTGACCGCCTGTCGTACTGGCAAGGCGTGGGCGCACAGCTGTCGCCGGCTGTTGCTCGCCTGGTGGCTACGCAAAAGGCTGCTGCTTAATACAGCGAAGGTTTTACGGTTTGACAGATTCTGCAGCACATTCGGCATCGGCATCCGCGCAAGCCGTGCCTGACGACCTGATCCAGGTCGGCCACATCACCGGCGCCTACGGGATCCGGGGCGGTATCCGCGTGACACCGTATTCGATGGATGCGGATGCGCTGCTGAGCGTCAAAACCTGGTGGATCGACAAGCCGTCGCTGCGTACCGTGCAAGTGCGGAACGCGAAGTACCACAGCGGCGACGTGACGGCCACGCTGGTCGACGTGACCGACCGTGACATGGCCGAGGCGCTCAAGGGTGCGACGGTGCAGGTGTCGCGGGCGGATTTTCCGGAACTTCCGGAAGACGAGTATTACTGGACCGATCTGATCGGCTTGGATGCGGTCAACCTGCAGGGCGAAGCGCTCGGCAAGGTCACCGACATGATGCACAATGGCGCGCAGTCCATCCTGCGCATCACGCCCGTGCCCGATCCGAACGCCGCTCCCGATGCGAAAGCGCCGGAGCGGCTGGTGCCGTTCGTGGACCAGTACGTCAAGACCGTCGACTTGCAAGCGAAACTGATTACCCTGGACTGGGGCCTGGATTATTGATCCCGTCCAAAGAAGCGAGGTCCCGATGCAGTTTGACGTCGTGAGCTTGTTTCCCGAAATGTTTGCCGCATTGACGCAGTCGGGCGTGACCCGGCGCGCGCATGAGCAGGGCCTGTGGAACCTGTCGATCTGGAATCCGCGCGATTTCACGACGGACCGCCACCGCACCGTGGACGACCGCCCGTATGGCGGCGGTCCCGGCATGGTGATGCTGGCCAGGCCGCTCGAAGCGACGATCAACGCGGCGAAGCAGCGCCAGATCGACATGGGTTTGCCCGCGCCGCGCGTCGTGTTCATGTCGCCGCAGGGCAAACCGCTGACGCACGAACGTGTGATGGGCTTGAAGAACGAGCCCGGCCTCGTCGTGCTGTGCGGACGCTACGAAGCGGTCGACCAGCGTTTGCTGGACCGTGTCGTCGACGAGGAAATCTCCCTCGGCGATTTCGTGCTGTCCGGCGGGGAGCTCCCTGCAATGGCGCTGATGGATGCCGTGGTGCGGCAACTGCCCGGTGTGCTGGGCGACGATGCGTCCGCGGTCGAAGACTCGTTCGTCAACGGCCTGCTGGATTCGCCGCATTACACGCGTCCGGAAGTCTACGAAGGCGTGGCCGTGCCGCCCGTGCTGATGGGCGGCAACCACGCCGAGATCATGAAGTGGCGCCGCCAGCGCATGCTGGAGGCGACCGCGAAGACACGGCCGGATCTGCTGGACAAGGCGCGTGGCGCCGGTCTGCTGACGAAGGCCGACGAGCAGTTTCTCGCAACCTTGGAAAAGGTCGCGGAATAAAGGTGGGCGACAACGCCCACATGTTCAACCCCATCCTCTACCGGGCATAGCACGCGCCGGCAAGATGGTAATAGGAGTCATAAAAATGGATCTGATCCAGCAACTCGAGCAAGAAGAGATTGCGC
>CBIHOW010000179.1:0-4573 GCA_966211695.1 uncultured Massilia sp.
AACGTGAAATTCGACTTCATCGCGGGCGGATCGATGGGCGGCGCGAGCGCGCAACTGTTTGCCGCCGCGGTCGAGAGCCGCGTGAAACTGCACGACCCGGCACCGCTGATCCTGTTCGATCCGCAATTGCCGAACGAGGCCCAGGCGAAACATGCCGTCAAGGACGGCAAGCTCGGCTACGACTACGCCAAGCCGCGCGGCATCGCCATCACGCTCGACTATGCGGAGCGCTCGCGCAAGAGCCTGATGGGCCGCATGAAAGGGCTCGGCTTCAAATCCCCGGGCCTGGTGCGCCTGAAGCTGGGCCTGAGCGCCTACGACCGGACCAAGCACCTGCGCGACGGCGGGACGGAGATGCGGCCGCCAAAGACGTCCGGCCCGCCGGGCATGGGCTATCATGCGGATCCGGGCCTGTACAAGATGGCGCTCAACCGGTTCACCGGGCTGGTGGGGCTGCAGCGCTGAGCCGGGGCGACCGCCGGGTGACTGGTCAGCACAACACAGCCGCGCTATACTCGAACAAGTCCTACATCACCCAGGTGCATCATGTCCGACGATTTTTCGATATCCCGTGAATTACTGGAGGAGCTGATCGCCCTCGTCAATTCTGGCCAGAGCTTCTCGGATATTCACATCGAGCAGGACATGCCCGTGATGATCAAGTCGCCGCGCGGGTGGCGCCAGGTCGGCACGGAGCCCGTCACGCTCGAGGACATGCTGCCCGTGCTGAACGCCATCGACGAGGATTGGGAAGACAAGATCGTCGAAAGCGCCATCGACCGGCCGTTCATCCTCACCGACTACCGGCTGCGCTGCAACGTGTTCCGTTCCTCGTCCGGCTCGAAGACGACCATTTCGATCCGGCGCCTGCCGCTGCGGCCCATCGCGCTGGACCAGACCGGCCTGCCGCACTACGTCAAGACCGTGCTCGAGGCCACGCGCGGGATCATCCTGATCACGGGGCCGACCGGCTCGGGCAAGACGACGACGATCGCCTCGATGCTCGACCAGATCAATGCGACGCGCAGTGCCCACATCATCACGATCGAGGAGCCGATCGAATACCAGCTGCAGCGCAAGCAGTCGATCGTCTCGCAAAAGGAAGTCCCGACCGACACGGCCACGTTCTCGTCCGGCCTGCGCGAGGCGCTGCGCCAGAAGCCGGACGTGCTGATGGTGGGCGAGATCCGCGATTTCGACACGGCGGACACCGTCCTGCACGCCGGCGAATCGGGCCACCTCGTGCTGGCGACGATGCACACCAACAGCGCGGTCAGCGCGATCTCCAAGCTGCTGGGCTTCTTTCCCGCCGAGCAGCGCGAGCAGCGGGCGGCCGGGCTGTCGAATTCCCTCGTCGCGGTGATTTTCCAGACCCTGCTGCCGACCGAGCAGGGCGACGACGTCGTGCTCGCCTACGAGATGGTGTTCAACAACAACCAGCAGGTGGCGCCGTACATCGCCGACCCCGGCAAGCTGCACCTGATCGCCGACTTCATGCGCCGCAAGGAAGACAGCATGTCGCGCAGCCTGAACGACGTCCTGGTCCAGCTGATCGCAAAGAAGGCGATCAACGTGAAGGATGCCATGCGCGCCGCCTACAACCGTCTCGAGCTGCACGAGATGGCCAACGCCAAGCGCTGACGCGCGCCCGGCTTCGCTCCCGGCGGTGCGGCTTCGCCAGCGCCGCCCGCCGGCGCCGCATGTTCCGTCATCCTGTAGAGGGACTCTCCCTCAACCAACCGTACAGGAACCGACATGAGTACATGCGTGCATTCCCATTATTCTCCACAGGCTTTTCCCGACTTTCCCAAGCCCCCGGCCGGGCCGTCGCCGCAGCAGCAAACGGACGACTGGGTCAAGCGGCTCGAACACTTGTCCGTCAAGCTGAAGCAGCAGGCCAGGGACGACGACCACGTGCACCGGCCCAAGCGCAAGGCGCACGCGGAGATGACCCATGACGACGCGGACGGCGAACCGGAAACCAAGCGGAAGAAGACCTCCAGCCCGCCATCGAACACCAGCGTGCCCGGCGGCGCCAAACCGGAGCGCGGCCAGCCCATGCCGAAGCCGACCGGCATCGTCGACGTCGACAAGCCCATCATCGTGAAGGCCGGCGAGACCTTCGACGGCGGCGGCAAGTACTACCGGCCGACGAGGGCGATCGGCGACGGTTCCCAGAACGAGCACCAGCTGCCCGTCTTCATCCTCGAGCCGGGGGCGACGCTGAAGAACGTCCAGTACTCGGGCGGCGACGGCATCCACCTGATCGGCGACGCCAAGCTCGACCACATCGTCAATCGCGACATCGGCGAGGACGCCATCACGATCGACGGCGAGAAGAACCGCATCCACGACGCGAAGCTGTCCGGCATGTCGGTCGACGACATTCCGAAAGGGCCGGCCAAGGTCGTCATCACGAACAGCTCGTTCTACAACGGTTCCGACAAGGTGGTGCAGGACAATGGGGACGCCGACGTGCTGATGAAGAACGTCTACGTCAACGGCGCCGGCAAGCTGTTCCGCACGAACGGCGGCCAGCCGATCACGAGCCGGCTGCGGGTGGAGGATTCGACGTTCGAGAACGTCAAGGAATCGCTGTTCCGCACCGATTCGAAGACGTCGAGCGCCAGTTTCTCGAACGTCGACGACGGCGGGATGAAGGTGGTGGCATTGACGCCGGATGCCGCGCAGGTCAGCGGGACCCGCAAGGTCTCGTACAAGCCGTATTCGGGGTAAGGTGGAAGCGGGCGGCGCGCAAGCGTCGCCCGCGCGGGGCGGGATTAGAACTTGTCGGGATCGTCTTCGTTGATTTCGGCGCGGCGCCGCTTGGCGCCTTGCAGGATCTTCTGCAGCATCATGATGCCGAGCGTGCCGATGGCCTGGTCCAGCGCGTCCTGGTCGGCCTTGTCCTTGTCCTTGTCCTTGCTCTTGTCCTTCGTTTTATCGGTCTTCTCCGGCTTCTCTGGCGGTGAAGGCGGCTTGCTGCCCGTCTTGCTCGTGGATGTCATGTCGTCCTCCTGAACGTGTCGGTGGTGGGTGGTGGGGAAAGGTCCTGGCTCATGCCCGCAGCCAGACATAGTCGCCGCGCGCGAGGTTCTCGAACATGTCGTCGCGCGCCTTGAAAATGTTGTCGCGCCAATAGCGCCCGTGTTCGACGTAGTGCTCGATCATGGAAAGCAGCCACTTGCCGTCGACCTCGTCGTTGAGTGCCACGCGGGCAATCAGGACGATGGCGCCGGTCTCGACTTCCAGGCCGAGCTGCGCCTGGTCCTGGGCGTAGACGGCGAGGTTCGCTTCGAGCAGCAGGCGGAACACCCGGAGGGTCCGGCCCGCGGTGACGACGCCGTACTGGAACGTCACGTACACCGCATCGCCGTCTTCCTCGAAATGGTCGACCGCCACGTCGAAGCTGTCGATGTCGAGCACGCCGCGCGCAAGCACCTCGTCGGCGCCGGGCACGTCGCGCAGTGCGCAGATTTCGCGGATCAGTTCATCGCGTCGTTCGAGGCTCATCGTTCGTCTTCCGTCGCACAGGTGAAAAAAAAGCCGGCCGGGAGCGGGTTGCGGCTCCCGGCCGGCGCGCCATGCGCGGCCCGATGGCGCGCCGTGGACCTTACTGGACGATGTCCTTGGCCGCCTTCAGACCCATGGTGTTGATCTTGGCGTGCAGGGTGGCCAGGTTGATCGCGTTTTCAGCTGCTGCGGCGGCTTCGATCGCTGCGATTTGGGCGCCGGTGTTCAGAACGACTGGGGTATCTGCCATGATGTTTCTCCTGATAGTAAGTGAGTTACTGCTGGATAAGTGTGGGCTGTTGCCGCACACGCTGGTTTGCCGGCTGTGCGCTTGGCACATGGCTGGCGGAACTACTGGATCGCCAGGCGGCACAACTGTGCCGCGGCGCGGAATCCATCGGCCACCGCGCGCCCGGCCTGGGCTTCGGTGCTTGCCGTGTCGGTCGAGCGCGCGGCGCACGCATCGGCCAGGTCGTCGAGGGCCTGCGCCGCGGCGCGGACCTCGTGGTGACGG
The DNA here is from genome assembly GCA_966211695.1 of uncultured Massilia sp. Classification (GTDB taxonomy): domain Bacteria; phylum Pseudomonadota; class Gammaproteobacteria; order Burkholderiales; family Burkholderiaceae_D; genus Telluria. The sequence continues at coordinate 4,028 of CBIHOW010000179.1, forward strand.
CGGGCCTGGCTGCCTGCCTGGGGCAGGTCGTCGAGCACGTCGATCAATGCTTCGGTCATGACTTCGTACATTGCGGTCTCCTTATTGCAAGGTGGTGTTGCCGGAAGCGTCGGCCAGGAAGTTCTTGGTGCCGTCGCTCGATTCGATGTAACGCACGCTGTCCGCGCTCAGGGCCGAATCGACCTTGCCCGCGACGGCCAGCTCGTCGATGCGCTCGACCTTGACGCCGACCGCGAGCGCCAGCGGCGCCATGTCGTTGCGGAAGCGCTCGACCACGTCGCGCACCGCGGCCGGCTGGCGCGCCGTGCCGGTCACCTCGAAGCGCCCGGCGCCGGCGTAGCGCACCTTGACGTTCGGCTCGTGCAGCGATTCGGCCAGTTCGCGTGCGATGTCGTCGGCCGGCTTGACCTGCCAGCGCAGGCGGCTGCCGGCGACGCTGCGCAGGCTGGCGTGCGCCCTGCGGGCCGCCGCGCCGTTCGCCACGATCCCGCTGGCGACGAAGCCGTTCGGCTGCTCGCGCACCTCGATGCCCGGTTCCTGCAGGCG
>CBIHOW010000180.1:0-4519 GCA_966211695.1 uncultured Massilia sp.
TCTCCCCGTTGTCTCATGGAGAGCGTCGTGCCGGCGAGTGGCCGCCGCTGGCGGCCGGGTTCCGTGCGTTGCCGTTGATTCCGCGCGACCAGGTCGGTCACTTCATGCAGTACGGCGCTGTAATGACAGGATACTCCGAATCTGGACAGGATGCATCCTGTCCATTGCGGACCGAGCCCGCGTCTCAGCTGCGCGCCAGCGCCAGCCGCCCCTGGCCGCCTGGCGCCCCCAGCGCCTGCCCGGCCGCCAGCTTGAACTGCGCCAGCGCACCCGACAACTGCTCGGTCTGCTCCGCCAGCGATTCCGCCGCGGCCGACGCTTCCTCGACGAGCGCCGAGTTCTGCTGGGTCATCTGGTCCATGTCGTCGATCGCGCGGCCGATCTGTTCGATGCCTTCGGCCTGGCGCTGGCCCGCCACGCTGATCTCGGCCATGATGTCGTGCACCTTGCGCACCGAGGCGACGATCTGTTCCATCGTGGCGCCCGCTTCGTCGACGAGCGCGCTGCCCGCGTCGACCTTGGCGACGGAATCGCCGATCAATTGCTTGATTTCCTTGGCGGCGGCGGCCGAGCGCTGCGCCAGGCTGCGCACCTCGCCGGCGACGACGGCGAAGCCACGGCCTTGCTCGCCCGCGCGGGCCGCTTCCACCGCGGCGTTCAGCGCGAGGATGTTGGTCTGGAAGGCGATGCCGTCGATCACGGAAATGATCTCGACGATCTGCTTCGCGGATGCGTTGATCGCGCCCATGGTGCTGACCACGTTGCCGACCACTTCGCCGCCGCGCGTGGCGATATCGGTGGCGGACACGACGAGCGCGTTTGCCTGGTTCGTGTTGGCGGCGTTTGTCTTGACGGTGTCGGTCAGCGATTCGACGGCGCGCGTCGTGTGCTCCAGGCTGCCGGCCTGGGATTCCGTGCGGCTGGCCAGGTCGGCGTTGCCGCTGGCGATTTCGGCGCTGGCCGTCGCGATGGTCTCGGCCGACGTCTTGATGCCGGACACCATCGTCGCCAGGCGCGTGCGCATTTCCTGCAGCGCGGCCAGCAGGCTGTGCTGGTCGCCGGCGTCGAGGCGGATGTCCATCGACAGGTCGCCGGCCGCAACGGCGCGGGTGATCTCGCGCGCATACTCCGGCTCGCCGCCCAGCTGCTGCCAGATGGTGCGGATGACGAACCACGACACGAAAATGAGGGTGGCGATCACGATCAGTGCCGTGATGATGGTGACGGACAGCACGCGGCGCACACTGGAAGCGCTCTTGGCGATGCCGTCCTTGAATTGTTGCTGGGCCTGCTCGTTGAACTTGGCGACGTCGGCATTGAGCACCGTCAGCGCGCCCTGCATGCGTTGCACGGTCGCCTGCGGATCGCCCTGCTCGAGTTCGAGCATGATCTTGGCGGCCGAGACGGCCGGCGCATAGTAATCCTCGAATTCCTTCGTCAGGCGCTTGCCGGTGGCATCCATGCCTGGGATCTTCGTCACGTCGGCCAGCTTGGCGCGGACCTTGTTGGCCTGGTCGCCGATCTGGGCGATGCGGGCCTTGTCGCCTTCGGAGACGGCATCGCGCAAGCCGTCCGTGATGCCCTGCAGGTCCGCCGTCAACGCCTTCGCCGTGCCCAGCGCCGGGTAATCCACGGCTTCCGTCGTGTGGATCGAGTCCAGGGCGCCGCTCGCGATACTGGCGGAGACCGCCACGCCGAGGCCGAAGATGATGGTCGAGATGACCGGGAGTGCCCAGATCTTGCGCTTGATGCTCATGCCGTTTCCTTAAGTTCAACAGCCCGCCGCCGGAAAACCGGGGGCGGGCAGGTGGGTGGGGATGCTTACGGTGTGTAGATCACTTTGACCGAGGCATCCACCGCGCTCTTTTCGATGTAGCCGATGGCCTTCGGGTCGCTCGCCACCATCTTCTTGACGGCGGCGCTGTCCGCGGCTTCCTTCGGCATCGTGGCCTTGCCGGTGAACACCAGCTTGGACCACAAGGCCTTGACCTGGGACGCGTCCTTGTCCGTCACCTTTTTATAAAACTCGGCGCGGACGGGGGCGCTTTCCGGCTGGTCGATCGGGCTCATCGAACTCGATTTGCCGAGGAAGTACTGCGCGACCTGGTCTTTCGTCATCGAGGCTTCGGCAGCCTTCGGGTTCACGACGACGACCACTTCCGCCATGGCGGGCAGGGCGAGGCACAGTGCGGCGGCGGCGAGGCCGGTCTTGATCGGATGTTTCATCGACGTCCCCTTAGAACACGAAGTCGAGCGCGACGGCGCCGACGGTCACCGGACCCTTGAAGCCCGGCTGTGCATTGATCAGCAGGCCGGCCGCCTTGTTCGGACGCACGCGGTCGAACTGCACCTTCAGGGCCACGGAGGAACGGAAGTCCCAGCGCAGGCCGATCGTGTCGGTCTGCTGCTCGCCCTGGCTCACGCCCGTGTAGCGCAGGTTCGACACGATGCCGTTCAGCATGGCCAGCGTCGGCGTGCAGGCTGCCGGGTAGCCGGCCGGGCAAGCCGCCGGCATGCCGTTGTGGACACTGCCGTCGATGGAGAGCTTGGCGTGGCTGTAGTACGGCAGGAATTTGCCGATGCGATAGCCGCCCATCACGTACCACGACGTGGTGTCGTTGATGTAGCTATCGGTCTTGCGCTTCGCGTACTCGCTCTGCACGACGATGTTGTTCCAGTCGAGCGTCGCGCCGAGGGACGTGAACGAGGCCTTCTTGTCGCGCACGTCGATGTCCTTGGCGAGTTGGGCCGCTTGCGGGAATTTGTAGCCGGCAGCGACCGTGTTCAGCGTGTTCAGCAGCGTCGCCAGCGACGCCGAGTTGTTCAGCGACAGGCGGCCATCGACGCGCCCGAAGCGCACCGTCAACGGGCCGTGCTCGGCCACGAGGTTCAGCGCCGTCACGCGACGGCCTTCCAGGCTGGGGCCGCCGGCGATGTCGACCTTGCTCTTGCCGACAGCGAATTGTGCGGTGTACGTCGTGTCGCCATAGCTGTGCTGCCAGATCACGTCGGCGCCGTCGATCGTGTTGAACAGCATCTGCGAATACACTTCCGCCGGCGGACGCAGCATCGTGTTGGCGTAGCCGACGTTGCGATAGTCCGAGATCATGAAGGCCGGCAAGCCCATGCGGCCGACGCGGATGGCCAGGTCGTCCGACACCTTCGCCTTGGCGAATGCCCATGCCAGCTCGGCGCCGAAGTCGTCCTGCGCATCCTTGCGGACGAGGCCCTGGCCCGTGACGGACAGCCAGCTGTTGACGGCGTAGTCGGCCTGCACGCCGAAGTTCGAATCGACACCGGTGGTGACGTCCTTGTCGGCGCCGCTGGCCTGGTTCGGGCGGGCGAACTCGGCTTTGTCGGTATTGGTCCAGGTGAGGGCGCCGGTGCCGAAACCGCTGATGCGGACGGCGTCCTGCGCGAATGCGCAAGGCGCGACAAAAGACATGGCGAGCGCACTCGCGATGATGCGTTTTTTCATGGGATTTACCTGCTGAAGACTGCGGGTGGAGGTTCTTGTTATAGAGACACTGTGACGGCGGACGGTTGGGCCGTGTAACGAATCTGTCTTAAATTGTAGGGTTGCAGCAAAAATTGCGGCAAGGAAAAACTCACGAATAGTCTCTCTATTCAGTTGTGACCGCTATCTTTGTTGTGCCGATCAGACAGCGCGCCCTGTCAGAATTAGATGACGGGTTTAATTCCACCAGTGCGTCGTCGTGCCCGCTTCCGGCAGGCGCGCCTGCCGTGCGGCGTGCACGATGCCGGCTTCCACCGCCTGCTCGGCCGTGTAGATGCGGGCGCTGCCCGTGAGGCAGGAACGGATGTCGTGGGCGCCGGGTGCGCCGCGGGTGGCGTCTTCGTAGATGGCGGCGTAGCGTTCGGCGTCGAAGTCGAGGCAGTCGCGCCATTCCGAGATGCGGGCGTGGTCCGCCGCGACGAGGTTGCCGAAGCCCCAGTGCAGCGGGTGGATGAGGAAGCGCGTGCCGGGACAGGCATAGCGTTGCTGCCCGGCCAGGAAGATGGCGACGCCGACGGATTCCACGCTGCCCACGTTCCACGTCGTCAACGGGAGCGGCAGCGATTTCAGGAAGTAATAGAGGGCGAAGCCGGCCGTCATGTTGCCGCCTTCGGTCGACATGTGCAGTTCGATCTCGCTCGCGCCGCTTTGCAGTGCCTGCAGGCAAAGGTTGCGCACGGTACAGGCGGAGTTTGCGTTGATCGGTCCGATGAAATGTACGATGTGCAAAGCCATGACGCCTCCTCTGACGGCTCAAGCATAGCAAGTTTCATCAGCGACCGTCGCGCTATTGAAAATATCTGATATTCAAAATCGGTATTCCGATATATCTTGCCGGACCCCCGGTGCTACTCTTGCATCCAGTTAGTCATACATTCACAAGCTGTATCCCATTCCGAGGCGATGATGTCCACACCGATCCGATTTTTCTACCGCGGCGCCGTCCATGAAGTGAACGACGTCGCGCCGACGCAGACCATCCTGCAGCACCTGCGCGAGGAC
>CBIHOW010000181.1:0-4507 GCA_966211695.1 uncultured Massilia sp.
TTCAATTCCTTCTTCAAGACGGGCTGGAAGCGCTTCTACCTGAAGTGGTACGACGCGAGCCACCCGTCGGCCGAGCGCCTGTGCCCGAGGACGTATGCGCTGCTGCAGGGCATCCCGTCCGTGAAGGCCGCGATGTTCGCCGAGCTGCCGCCGGGCGCAAAGCTGAACCCGCACCGCGACCCGTTCGCGGGCTCGATGCGCTACCACCTGGGCCTGGCCACGCCGAACGACGACCGCTGCTTCATCGAAGTCGACGGCCAGCGCTACAGCTGGCGCGACGGCCAGGGCGTCATCTTCGACGAAACCTTCATCCACTGGGCCGAGAACGCGAGCGACAGCGACCGCCTGATCCTGTTCTGCGACGTCGAGCGCCCGATGCGCTTCGGCTGGATGCAGGCCGTCAACCGCTGGCTGGGCCGTACGATGATGACGGCGGCCGCGTCGCCCAACGAGAGCGGCGACCAGACGGGCCTCGTCAGCAAGCTGTTCCGCATTTCGTACGTGATGGGCCAGTACCGCCGCCGCTACAAGGCCTGGAACAAGACGGCCTATAAAGCGACCAAGGTCGCGCTGATCGTGGGCCTCGCGGCGCTCGTGTACTACATCTGAACCGCCTCCCTGCGAAAAACACGGGCCGCACGCGGCCCTTTTTTTGTTTCCCGAATTCGGGGTCAGAGCACATTTTTCGGAAAATTCGGGGTCAGAGCTCTTTTTGTGGCAAGTGCTCGGCAGGAAGATCCGCGCGACGGCCGTGACAGCTTCGCTACACGCGTTCACATGGCGGCACGGCGCGAAGACACTCCGCGCTCGCTTTTAATCCGTAAGGCAAATGATCGGAAATGTGCTCTGACCCCGATTTTGATCGGAAATGTGCTCTGACCCCGAATCAAAAAGGGCCGCAAGTGCGGCCCGTGTCGTTGGCCGCGCCTTGCGGTCAAAGGGGATCCTTAGAAGGTGAAGGGCATCCTGACCATCAGCGTGACGTCCGGCGTGTCGCGCGTGAGGCCGGCGCCCACCGACACGCTCAGGGTGCGGTTGTTCTTCAGCCGGTACGAGTAACCCAGCAGCAGCGTGCCGAGTTGCACGCGCACGGAACCCGGGATCACCAGGCCGTTCTGGTGCATGCGGCCCACAGAGTTGTGGTCGTAGCCGATGCTGAACGACGCCCGTTCGTTCAGCGCGAGACCCATGCCGAAGTTGAAGCCGAATACGTCGCCCGGTTCCACGGTGCCCAGCAATTCCTTGCCGCCGTTCAGCACGGTGCGGTAGATGTTGCCGCGCTTGAAGTTCTTCGTGTAGCTGAAGCCGCCGAAGAAGATGGCCGGGTCGGACGGCAGCAGCCACGTCACGCTCGGCTGCAGCGAATAGAAACCGGAACCGGTCGGCAGGTCGAGCGGCAGGCCCGTGCCGGTGACGTTCTGGCCCACGCAACGGGTCTGGCAATCCGTCACGACCTGGAACGGGTCGCGGCCCGTGCGCGACTTGAAGCGCAGGCCCGCGATGTAGTACGGCGTGTCGACGCCGCCGTCGTTCAGCTGGTAGCGCCAGCCCAGCTCGATGTCGCCGATGCCCTTGCCGCTCGTCTCGAACGCACGCTCGGCCGCCGTGCCAGTGAACAGTTCGCGGCTGACGGTCGAATCGCTGCGGTAGACGTACGGGATCTTCGCTTCCAGTTCCAGCCGGTTGTCGACGCCGTAGCGGAACGTGGCGGTGGCCGTCGTCGTGTTGCGTTTCACTTCGCGCACGTCGAGCAGGCCGATCAGCAAGGCCGGGATCACGGTGTAGCCGACGAGTGCCACGCGGTTGCTCGACGAATACCCGTACTGCACGGACGGCTCGAAGACGACTTTGCCCCGCGGCGTCAGGACGCCCGGGGTCTCGAAGATCGGTGCCACTTCCGGCGTCTTCGGCGCGGGCGGACGGCCGACCGCGTCGCCGTTCGCCTGCGCCTGGCCGGCGCCGCCCGTGCCGCGCAGCGGGGCCAGGCGGCCGGTGTACACGGGATCCGCGAACGGGACGGCGAGCCTGGGCGGCGCCTCGATCGGGCCGGCCTGTACCGGCGCCTCCGGCTGGGGCGTCGGCAGGTTGCCCGTGCCGCGCATCCGCTCGAGCTGCGACGGGGCCGCCGCCGTCGCGGTGTGCGCGGGCGGCACCACGCCGCTCGCACGCAACTGGCGTTCCAGTTCGTCGACGCGCGCGCGCTGCTCTTCCAGCTGTTGTCGCATGATCTTGAGCTGCTCGAGGAGGTCAGGACCGGACTGTGCGCCGGCCGGGATGGCCGCCAGGGCCACGCTGACACCAATCACGCTGTACAGCGCTGGAATTTTTTGCATAGGTTTTCTCCAGGTAATAATCCGTCACCTGCCGGTGGCGGCGGTATTGAGCGCGTTCGCGAGGCTGGACTGGAAATTCATGGCCTGCAGCAGTCCGCGCGCGTTCACGCTTGCATTGATGATGGTCTGGTTGTTGATCAACTGGTTGTTCAGGCTGTTCTGGATGACGGTGCCGCCCAGGGTCGTGTCGCCCATCTGGACGTTGAACGTGCCGCCGCCATTCTGGATCAGCCGGACCTGGTTCGCCATGTCGGCGGTCAGCGAACTGCGGCCGCTCGTCAGCTGGCCGAGGTCGCCGAGTTCCAGCTGGCTGCGCTCGGCCACGTTGCCGTTGATCGTGACGATGCGCTCGATGCCGAGCGAGACCGCCAGGCCGTTGTCGGTGACGAAGCCACCGCGGTAGTCGTCCAGTGCGTCGGACGCCACGGCGTTGTCGCTGCTGAACGGATTGTCCGGGCCTCCGGCGTAGCCCTGCGTCGCGATCGCGGCGCTGGCCAGCACGAGGCCGATCTGGACGGGTATGCGCATGGGGTCTCCTGTCAAAAATCGCCCGGACCGAATTTCGGCAGCGTCGTCATGTCGATCGCGGTCCGGGTCACCCCCTCGGCCAGCGGCGCGCGCGGCGCGGCACGCCAGTCGAGGTCGGCATTGAACGAAGGCTTGCCGGGCGCGTCGTGGATCACGAACAGCAGCCGGGTCGGCCAGATGGATTCGAAATGCTCACGCGTGACCGAGCGCGTGCCGCTGGACGGATCGCCCAGCAGGACGCGCCCGTCGTCCGCGCCCTTGATCACGACGAAGTGGTTGTAGCCTTTCTCGGAAATCAGCACGATGGCGGGCAGTTTGCTGTCGAACAGTTTCTGCAACGGCACCTGGAAGCCGTCCGCCTTGAAACCGATCTTCGCGAGGTAGCGTTGCATGTCCAGCAGCGAAAAGCCTTCGCGCCGGATCTTGGCCTGGTCGCCGATCTCCCACATCGCCTTGAAGGCGGTCGTTTCGCTGATCGGATAGCCGTAGTGATAGGTCAGCAGCGTGGCCAGGGCGGCCGAACCGCAGCTGAAGTCGTATTGCTGGCGGGTCGTCGAGGTGAAGCGCAGTTCGCGCATGCTCTTGACCGGAACGTCGAAACGGGCGCCGCCCGCGATCGGCAGGTCGGCCGCATCCACGCGGGCAGCGCCCAGCAGTACGTACAGCAGGGGCAGGGCGCCGTACTTCATTTGAACTGCAGGTTGACGATGGTGGCGTTCTGGATCAGGACGTTCGCGCCGCTGTTCTGGATCACCACCGGTATGCCCGACATGTTGGCGAACGCCCCGGCATCGATCGTGTTCGTGCCGGTGACGACGTTCACCGCGCTGTTGCCGGTCACGACCCCGCCGAGATTCGCGTTGTTGTTGGTGTTGAACGTGTCCGTCCCACCGCGCGAATGTTCCAGCTTGCCCAGGTCGGCGGCGGGGCCGAAGCCGAGCGGGTCCGGTGTCTGGACCGTCTTGTCGGCACCCGTGTCCGGCTTGACGGCCGGTGCGTTTTCCCGGGCGGGAACCGCGAGTTCCGGTCCTGCCCAGGCCGCGGATGCGCAGGCCGCGAGCACAGCGACGCCGCACAGGCGGTTGCCGACGCTACTCTTGAGTGATGACTGCATTCTCTACCCCCGGTTGCATCGAAAAACCGCCGTGCCCGCGGGCACGGCGGTCCTTGGCATTACTTGCCGACAGCCAGGTTGCTCTGGACGTTGACACTCTGCTGGACGAGCGAGGAGAAGCCGTTGTTCTGGCTGATCACCATCACGCCCGCTGCCGACTGGCCGACACCGCTCATGGTGTTGGACATGTCGAAGGTACCGGCATTGACGGTGTTCGAACCGCCGTTGCCGCCGGTGCCCGCGCCGCCCAGGCCGCCCGTGCCCACGCCGGCCGTGATGTTGGCCAGCGCGCCGCCGGCGCCGCCGGTGGTCGAGCCGCCCGCGCCGCCCGCGCCGCCGTTGCCCGCGGTCGAATCACCAACGGTTGCCGAACCGGTCGTGGCGCTGCCGGTGGTGGCCGAACCGCCGGCCGCACCTGCGCCTGCCGTATTCGATGCCATGCCGCTGGCGGCACCCGCACCGCCCGCTGCGCCCGAGCCTGCCGCGCCCGACGATGCCGTGCCGGCCGCACCCGCGCCGCCTGCGCCCGAGG
>CBIHOW010000182.1:0-4494 GCA_966211695.1 uncultured Massilia sp.
ACGCGCGAGGGAAAACTTCATGTGGGTCTCTCCAGAATCCAGATTTAAGCGCAGGTGACGGTGACGGTGGTGGTTTCGGTCGCGCCCATGGTGCCGGCGCCCTTGCCGTTGCCGCCGCCGCTGACGGTGCAGGTCTGGCCGGTCGGCTGCTGCAGGACGGTGACGCCGTAGGCGCCGTCTTCGTTCACGGGGGACATCGATACGCTCGTCGTGCCGGCCGCGACGTCGCGGCGGTCGGCGCCGTTGACGATCACGAGGCCGCTGGTCGTCAGGTTGACGATGGTCGCGGTCAATTTACGCTGGCGGATCTTGCAGTCCACGCGGATCTGGGCGATCGTGTAGTAGTTGGCGCGTGCCCGGCCGTTGGTGACGACGCAATCCTCGACCTTTTCGACATTCGACGGGACAGCCTTGATCTTGATGTCGAACTGGTCGTCGGTCGAGATGCGGTTGTTGAACTGGAACGACTGGTAGGGCGACGTCACGGCCAGTTCTTCGCCGTTATTCGTCAGCACCAGACCGTCCTTGGTGACGTTGTAGACCGCGCCGGTCAGGTACAGGTCGCCGCTCCCGCCGCCGCAGGCGGACAGGCCCAGCGCGCATGCCAGCGCTACAACGCCGGCACGCAGGATCGAGCTCTTCATAAAATCTCCACAGTGGAATGGGTGGCGCGCGGACGCTGCGCCGGTACGGCTGAATAGAAAAATACCCATCATTTTAGTGCATTTGGCAAGCCGCGGCCCTATTTGGCTTTGTATCACGGTGTAACCATGAGCTCGTGTCCCGGGCGCCATTGCTTTTCGACGCCGCCCTCGTTATGCTTGGACCGCTCCTTTCCACTCTCCAAGCTTCGTTTCCGGAGCCGCAATCCCGACCATGAATACGCGCCGCGCCTGGCCCAAAGCCATCCTGTTCGACCTCGACGACACGCTGTGGCCCATCGCCCCCGTGATCCTGCAGGCCGAAGAGAAGCTGTTCGCGTGGCTGCGCGAGCACGCGCCGCGCGTGGCCGAACGCTTCACCATCGACACCTTGCGCCAGGCGCGCCTGGAACTGTTGGCGCGCAAGCCCGAATTCCATCTCGACCTCGGCAAGCTGCGCCATGCCGGCCTCGTCGACGCCTTCCAGGAGGCGGGCGAGGACGCGGCCAAGGTCGAACACGCGATGGCGCAATTCTTTGCCGCGCGCAATGCCGTGGTGCCGTATGACGACGTGCTGCCGGGCCTCCTGAAACTGAAGAACCGCGTGCTGGTCGGCTCGATCTCGAACGGCAACGCCGACCTGCGCACGATCGGCCTGTCGCACCACTTCAAGGTGTCGGTGGCGGCGTCCCAGTTCGGCGTGGCCAAGCCGGATGCGGCGATCTTCCTGGCCGCCTGCAAGGAACTGGGCGTGGCGCCCGAGGATGCGGTCTACGTCGGCGACGACGTGCTGCTCGACGTGCAGGGCGCCCAGCGCGCCGGCCTGCGCGCCGTGTGGATGAACCGCACGGGATCCACGAAGCACCTGGAGCACGAGGTGGTGCCGGATGCGATCGTGCGCGACTTCGACGAACTGCTGGACTGGCTCAAACGGGAGCACGGTTAAGCACAAGCTTTGACCGAACGTGCATAATGACAGAAATGAAACGAAATCCTGGCTAGACCATGCAACTCGATAACCGTGCACAAACCCTGTTGAAAGCCCTGGTCGAGCGCTACATCGCCGACGGCCAGCCGGTCGGTTCGCGCGCGCTGTCGAAGATCTCCGGCCTCGACCTGTCCCCGGCCACGATCCGCAACATCATGGCCGACCTCGAGGAAATGGGCTACGTCGCCAGTCCGCACACGTCGGCCGGCCGCATTCCGACGCCGCGCGGCTATCGCCTGTTCGTCGACACCCTGCTCACCGTGCAGCAGATCGACGAGAATGCCGTGGAGGCCAGCATGCGCCTGCCCGCGCACCAGCCGCAGAAGGTGATCGCCAACGCGGCCCAGATGCTGTCGTCGCTGTCGCAATTCGCCGGCGTCGTGCAGAGCCCGCGGCGCGAATCCGCGTTCCAGCAGATCGAATTCCTGCGCCTGTCGGAAAAGCGCATCCTGCTCGTCATCGTCGACCCGCGCGGCGATGTGCAGAACCGCCTGCTGCTGACCGACGTCGATTATTCGCCGGCGCAGCTGATCCAGTCCGCGAACTACCTGAACCAGCACTTCGCCGGCCTGTCGTTCGACGAGGTGCGTGCCCGCCTGACGGGCGAGCTGCGCCAGCTGCGCGACGACATGGGCCGCCTGATGCAGGCTGCCGTGGAGGCCGGCAGCGAGGCGCTGGCCGAGACGGACGACATGATCATCGCGGGCGAGCGGAATCTATTGTCCGTGTCGGACCTGTCGTCGAACATGAGCTCGCTGCGCCAGATGTTCGAGATGTTCGAGCAGAAGACGGGCCTGATGCAATTGCTCGACGTGTCCAGCAAGGCCGGCGGCGTGCAGATCTTCATCGGTGGGGAATCGAAGCTCGTGCCGATGGACGAGATGAGCGTCGTCACCGCGCCCTATGAGGTGAACGGCAAGATCGTCGGCACCCTCGGCGTCATCGGGCCCACGCGCATGGCCTACGAACGCGTGATCCCGATCGTCGACATCACGGCCAAGCTGCTGTCGAACGCGCTGAGTCACTCCTGATCAGGTTTTAATGCCGGTGCGGGCAATCCGTCTTCTGGCAGTGGCCGTAGATGGCCAGCGCGTGCTCGGCGATCTTGAAGCCGCGTTCGCTGGCGATCTTCTGCTGGCGGCTTTCGATCTCGTCGTCGTAGAACTCTTCCACGTGGCCGCAGTCAAGACACACGAGGTGGTCATGGTGCGAGCCGGCGTTCAGCTCGTAGATCGCCTTGCCGGTTTCAAAGTGATTGCGGTTCAGGAGTCCGGCCTGTTCGAACTGGGTCAGCACCCGGTAGACAGTCGCCAGGCCCACGTCCATGTTTTCGTTCAGCAGGGTCTTGTAGACGTCTTCCGCCGTCAGGTGCCGCACCGCGCTGTTCTGGAAAATTTCCAGGATTTTCAGCCGAGGCAAGGTCGCTTTCAGGCCGCTGGCTTTCAGGTCGGTTGGATTGTTGCTCATGTTTTGTTACTCGGATATGGGCGGAGTGCTTTATGATATAGCGTTTTACAAGCTCCCGCCTCATCGATTTTAAGGTCAGATATGCGCACTAAAGCCGTTTTCCATCGTTCCCACGCGCGGGCAGCGCTCGTGGCCGGCCTCGCCTGCATGACGCTGGCGCTGTCCGGCTGCGCCTCCTGGCGTAACCAGACCAAGCCGGCCGAGCCGGTGAGCACCGCGCCTGCCGCGGTCGCCGCCGATGCCGGCAAGTCGGCGGCAATCGCGAACTCGGGGGCGCAGACGACGACCGTCACCAAGCTGCAGAAATTCCTCTGGATCTTCTCGCCGTACCGTCCGGACATCCAGCAGGGCAATTTCGTGTCGCAGGAAATGCTGGACCAGCTGAAGGTCGGCCAGACCCGCGACCAGGTGAAATTCATCCTCGGCACCCCGCTGCTGCAGGACGCCTTCCACAAGGACCGCTGGGATTACCCGTTCTACCTTGCGCGCGGCAACGGCGAGCTGACCACCAGCCGCGTCACCGTCTATTTTAAGGACGACAAGGTCGACCACTTCGACGGCGGCAACCTGCCGACGGAACGCGACTACATCAATCGCCTGATCGGCATCTCGAAATACGAAACCAAATCCGAACAGGAATCGCTGGACGAGCTCAAGCGCAAGCGCGACGAGGCTGCGAAAGGCGGCGGAGGACAATAACATGACCCAACTGAAAATCGCCGTCGCCGGCGCCAGCGGCCGCATGGGCCGCATGCTGATCGAAGCCATTGCCGCCGCATCGGACGCCGTCCTGGCCGGCGCCCTCGACCGCGAGGGCAACCCGTTCATCAATTCGGACGCCGGCGCGTTTTCCGGCCAGCTGACCGGTGTCGTGATCCAGTCCGACCTGGACAAGGGCCTGGCGGACGCCGACTTCCTGATCGATTTCACGCGCCCGGAAGGCACGCTGCGCCACCTGGAATACTGCGCCGCGCACGGCATCAAGATGATCATCGGCACCACCGGTTTCGATGACGCCGGCAAGGCCGCCATCCGCGCCGCCGCCGAGAAGACCGCGATCGTGTTCGCCCCGAACATGAGCATCGGCGTGAATGTCACGTTGAAGCTGCTGGAAATGGCGGCCAAGAACTTCTCCGAGGGCTATGACATCGAGATCATCGAAGCCCACCACCGCCACAAGGTCGACGCCCCGTCCGGCACCGCGCTCAAGATGGGCGAAGTGATCGCCGACGCCCTGGGCCGCGACCTGAAGGAATGCGCCGTCTACGGCCGCGAAGGCGTGACGGGCGAGCGCGACCCGTCGACCATCGGCTTCGCCACCGTGCGCGGCGGCGACATCGTGGGCGACCACACCGTGCTGTTCGCCGGCATCGGCGAGCGCATCGAGATCAGCCACAA
>CBIHOW010000183.1:0-4308 GCA_966211695.1 uncultured Massilia sp.
TGGCTGGTGTTCACGAAGGTCGTCGGCAAGGACAGCAAGCTGCAGACCTGGCTCGCCTTCGGCTTCCTCGTGCTGTGCCTCGTGAACACCGTCGGCCTGCTGCTGGCGAAGTTCTCGGTGCGCGCCTCCGAGATCGGCGTGCGGCGCGCGCTGGGCGCCTCGCGCGCCGACATCTTCCGCCAGTTCCTCATCGAGACCGGCGTCGTGGGCCTCGTCGGCGGCGTGCTGGGACTCGTCCTCGCGTTCGGCGCGCTGGCCCTGATCGCCATGCAGGGCAAGCAGACGGCCGCCGTCGCCCACATGGACTGGCAGATGCTGATCGTGACCTTCGTGATGTCGGTCGGTGCCGCCATCCTCGCCGGCCTGCTGCCGACCTGGCGCGCCTGCCAGGTCACGCCGGCCATCCAGTTGAAATCGCAGTAAGGAGAGCCATCATGGAAATCCGCCCCATCCTGTCCGCGCTGCTGCGCAACAAGACCGGCCCGATCCTCGTCGCGCTGCAGGTCGCCCTGAGCCTGGCGATCCTGGCCAACGCGGCCCACATCGTCAACGAGCGGCGCGCCGTCGCCGCGCGGCCGTCCGGCCTGTCCGACGAACATTCGACCTTCTACGTCACGGTGCGCAGCCTGTCGAACGACACGCCGGAGCAGCGCCTCGCCAACATCAAGCGCCAGACCGCGCTGCTGCGCGCCGTGGGCGGCGTGGCCTCCGTCGCCCACGTCAGCCAGATGCCGCTGTCGCGCAGCGGCAGCAACACGAGCGTGGCCGTCGACCCGCGCCAGGACAAGCCCAGCGCCGTCGCCTCGCAATTCGTCTCGGGCGACTCGCTCGTGCAGACGTTCGGCCTGAAGCTGGTCGAAGGCCGCGACTTCCTGCCGGGCGAACTCCTCGACGTCAACGAGGACACGACGGCCGACCCGCCGCCGCAGGTCATCCTGACGAAACCGCTGGCGGATAAACTGTGGCCGGGCCAGCCGGCCGTCGGCAAGACGATGTACTTCGGCACCCGCAACGACGCCCGCGGCGTGCAGGTGGTCGGCGTCGTGGAAGCCCTGATGAGCGCCCACGGCGAAGTCGGCGAACGCGGCTCCCAGTCCGTGCTCATGCCGGCGCGCCTGTACGGCAGCGAGCCGGTCGTCCTGTACGCGGTCCGCACCGAGCCGGGCCAGCGCGACCGCGTGATGAAGGAAGTCGAAGACGCGCTGCACAAGTCGTCGGCCACGCCGATGATCACGAAGCTGAAGACCGTCGACGAAGACCGCAAGGACCGCTACCGCGCCGACGTCGCGCTGCAGTGGATGCTCGTCACGGTGAGCGTGCTGCTCCTCCTGATCACGGCCAGCGGCATCGTCGGCATGGCCAGCCTGTGGGTCACGCAGCGCCGCAAGCAGATCGGCGTGCGCCGCGCGCTGGGCGCGAAGAAGACCGACATCCTGCGCTACTTCATCACCGAGAACTTCATGATCACGAGCGCCGGCGTGTTCGGCGGCGTGGCGCTGGGCCTCGCGCTGAACCAGCTCCTCGTCAGCAAGCTGGAGATGGCGCGCCTGCCGGCCGGCTACCTCGTGTTCGGCGCCCTCGGCTTCTGGCTGCTGGGCGTGCTGGCGGCCTACGGTCCGGCGTGGCGCGCGGCCAGCATTTCGCCGGCGACGGCCACCCGCAGCGTGTGATCCGGCAGTGATATGCTAGCGGGCATGCCTACCGTATTGATCATCGATGACAACGCCGCCGTCGGCATCGCGCTCGACGTCCTGTTCTCGCTGCACGACATCGCCGCGCTGCGTGCCGCCTCGCCCGAAGAGGGTCTCGCGATCCTCGCGCGCGAGCCCGTCGACCTCGTCATCCAGGACATGAACTTCACGGCCGACACCACGTCGGGCGAGGAAGGCGTGGCGCTGTTCCGCGAAATCCGCAAGCTGTACCCGGACCTGCCGGTGATCCTGCTGACGGCATGGACGCACCTGGACGCGGCCGTCGACCTGATCAAGGCCGGCGCCGCCGACTACCTGTCGAAGCCCTGGAACGACGACCGCCTGCTCGCGACGGTGACGAACCTGATCGAGCTGGGACAGGCGAACCGCGCACTGGGCCAGCGCCTGCAGCGCGAACGCCGCGCGCGGCGCGAACTGGAACAGAATTTCGACCTGCGCGGCCTCGTGTGGGCCGACCCGGCGACGGAGCGCGTGCTGAGCCTCGCCTGCCAGGTGGCGCGCGCCGACGTGCCGATCCTGATCACGGGCCCGAACGGCACGGGCAAGGAACGCATCGCCGACATCATCCAGGCGAATTCGATGGTCCGCGACGGCCCGTTCGTCGTGCTGAACTGCGGCGCGCTGCCGTCGGAACTGATCGAGGCGGAACTGTTCGGCGCCGACGCGGGCGCGTACACGGGCGCATCGAAGGCGCGCGAAGGCAAGTTCGAGGCGGCCGACGGCGGCACCTTGTTCCTCGACGAGATCGGCAACCTGCCGCTGGCCGGCCAGATGAAACTCCTGCGCGTGCTGGAGACGGGGCGCTTCGAACGCCTCGGCTCCAACCGCGAGCGCCAGGTGAAGGTGCGCGTGATCAGCGCGACGAACGCGGACCTCGCGGCGATGATCCGCGCCGGCACCTTCCGCGAAGACTTGTACTATCGCCTGAACGTGATCGAACTGAAGCTGCCGGCGCTGGCCGCGCGTCCCGGCGACATCCTGCCGCTGGCGCACGGCTTCCTCCCGCGCGGCAAGACCCTGCATCCGGGCGCGGAAACCGCCCTGCTCGCGCACAACTGGCCCGGCAATGTGCGTGAGTTGAAAAACGTGATGGCGCGCGCGAACCTGCTGGCCCAGGGCGACGTGATCAAGGCGCCCGACCTCGGCCTGCCGCTGCCGGCCCATGCCGCGCTCGATGCGGAGCCGGACCGTGAAGCCATCACCCAGGCGCTGGCGCGCGCGGGCGGCGTGATCGCGCAGGCGGCCGCGGAACTCGGGCTGTCGCGCCAGGCTTTGTATCGCCGCATGGAGCGTCTCGGCATCGCACGCGCGGCATGAAATTCCGGCTGTCGCTGGTCACGCGCTGGTCGGCCCTCGTCGGCACGCTGCTGGCGGTCGGGATCATCATCGCGCTGGCGCTCGACCACTTGCTGCCGGGCCGGCCGCTCGCGGTGCTGGGCATCTGCCTGCTGTGCGTCGTGCCCATCTCCATCATCACCCTGCGCTCGCAGGTGCAGCCGATCCTGTCGCTGTTCCGCGCGCTGGAGGGCACGGTCACCAGCTACCGCGACGGCGATTTTTCGTTCAGCCTGCACTGGCCGCAGAACGACGAACTGTCCGACCTCATCGCCGCCCACAACGCGCTGGGCGAAGTGCTGCGCGAGCAGAGACTGGACCTCGTGCAGCGCGAACTGCTGCTCGACACGATGGTGCAGAACACGCCCGTCGCCATGCTGCTCGTGACGGAGCCGCCGGGCGCCTCGGATCGCGTGATCGTCTACGCGAACGTGGCCGCGCGCCAGCTGCTGTTCGAGGGTCATAAACTGGAAGGCCACGCGCTGCACGACGTGCTGCAAAAGACGCCGGCCCTGGTGGAAGCGCTGGCGCGCGGCGGCGACGGCCTGTTCACGGCCGGCGACGGCGAGGAGGAAGAGGTCTACCACCTCGCCCGCCGCAACTTCAGCCTGAACGGCCGCCGCCACGAACTGCTGCTGCTGCGCCAGCTGACGGCCGAGCTGCGGCGCCAGGAAGTGCAGACGTGGAAAAAAGTCATCCGCGTCATCAGTCATGAACTGAACAACTCCCTGGCCCCGCTCGCATCGCTCGCCCACTCCGGCACGGAGCTCGTGCGGCGCGGCCAGACGGAGCGCCTGCCGCAGATCCTGCAGACCATCGGCGAGCGCACGCGCCACCTGGAGAGCTTCATCCTCGGCTACGCGCGCTTCGCCAAGCTGCCGGCACCGCGCCTGGAGACGATCGCCTGGTCCGACTTCGTGGCCGGCCTGGCGGACCAGGTCGCGTTCCGGCTCGGCGGGGAGCTGCCGGAGATGCCGGCGCACATCGATCGTGCGCAGATGGAGCAAGCTCTGTTGAATCTGCTGAAAAACGCCCACGAATCCGGCTCGCGCCCGGAAGACGTCGAACTGCACATCAAGCGTGTACAAGACGTCGTCCGCATCGACGTCTTCGACCGTGGCACCGGCATGAACGACGCCGTGCTGACGAACGCCCTCGTCCCGTTCTACTCGACGAAGCGCAGCGGGACGGGCCTCGGCCTGGCGCTGGCGCGCGAAATCGCCGAAGCCCACGGCGGCCGCATCACCCTCGGCAACCGCGA
>CBIHOW010000184.1:0-4268 GCA_966211695.1 uncultured Massilia sp.
ATCGAAGATCATCGTCCAGCCGCCGGGACGCAGCACGCGCCACATCTCGGCGGCCAGGCCGCGCCGCAGGTCTTCGTCCACGATTGCCGAAAACACGGTGTGCGCGCTCACGAGGTCCATGCTCGCGTCGGGAAAGACGTCGAGCTGGCCCAAGTGCCAGCGCACGCCGGGCGCCGAACGGCTTTTCGCCTGCTCCAGCCGTTCCTGCTGCAGCTCCGTGCCGGCAAGGTGGGACGGCGTGGCGCCCCAGTCGATCAGCTGGCGCAGGAAACCGCCGCTGCCGCAGCCGACGTCCAGCGCGCGCACGGCGGACAGGTCGCGCCCCACCGTCAGCGGCAGCAGGTCGGCCAGCACGCGCGACCGCGCCGCCGCCTGGCGGACGATGTCGGGCCGGTGCCAGGCGTATTTCGCCAGCCCGGCGCCGCCATGCCATTGGCGATAGACCTGGTTGATGCGTTCCTGCTCGGCTTGGTCGCTCATGGTGTCCTCCTGGGACGCATCTTCCCAAGTGGTCCGGTGGCACGTTTGACGGTTCGCAAATGCAGATTGAATAGATGACTTTTTGCCAACAGGAAGATGCCCCGGTAACTCGTCCGCCGGACGCGGCCGCCTTTCCGCGAACATCCGCGTTTCCGGCTAAAATCGTGGCATTGCCTCCATTGGGACCATCATGAAAATCGCTTTCCTCGCCGATCCGCTGTCCGGCTTCAAAATCTACAAGGACTCGACGTTCGCGATGATGCGCGAAGCGGCGCGGCGCGGTCATCGGATCTATGCCTTCGAACAGCGCCACCTGGTGCTGGAAGAGGGCGTCGTGACGGCCGAGGCCACCGAGATCCGGCTGACCGGCGACCCGGACGACTGGTACCGCGAAGGCGATACCGACACCGTGCCCCTGTCCGCGTTCGACGCCGTCATCCAGCGCAAGGATCCGCCGTTCGACATGGAATACGTGTACGGCACGTATCTGCTGGAACAGGCGGAGCGCCAGGGCGCGCGCGTGTTCAACAAGCCTCAGGCGATCCGCGACCACAACGAGAAGCTGTCCATCGCCCAGTTCAGCGAGTTCACGTCGCCCACGCTCGTGTCGTCGTCCGGCACGCGCCTGCGCGCCTTCCACGCCGAACACGGCGACGTGATCTTCAAGCCGCTGGACGGCATGGGCGGCGCCGGCATCTTCCGCGTCAAGGACGATGGCCTGAACCTCGGCTCCATCATCGAGACGCTGACGGAAAACGGCGCGCGCACGATCATGGCGCAGAAATACATTCCCGCCATCGTCAAGGGCGACAAGCGCGTGCTCGTCATCGACGGCAAGCCGGTCCCGTTCTCGCTGGCGCGCATTCCGCAGGCCGGCGAGGTGCGCGGCAACCTGGCGGCCGGCGGCACCGGCGTCGCGCAGCCGCTGACCGAGCGCGACCGCGAGATCGCGGAAAGTCTCGGCCCGATTCTGGCGGCGCGTGGCCTGTTGCTGGTAGGATTGGACGTGATCGGCGATTTCCTGACCGAGGTGAATGTCACCAGCCCCACGTGTTTCCAGGAGATCACCGACCAGACCGGTTTCGACGTCGCAGCGATGTTCATCGACGCCGTCGAGAAACGGGTAACGGGAACTTAAAACATGGTAGGCATTCTGCTGATGACCCACGCTCCGCTGGGCCAGGCATTCATCGCCGCGGTCGCGCACGTGTTCCGCGGCCCCACCGAGCGCTTCGAAGCGATCGACGTGACGGCGGACCAGGACACGAACGAGATCCACGCATTGGCGAAGAGCGCGATCCAGCGCCTGGACGAAGGCGACGGCGTGCTGGTCATCACCGACATCAAGGGCGGCACGCCGTCGAACTGCTGCAATTCGCTGGCCGAGGCCGGGCGCGTGGAAGTCATCGCGGGCATCAGCCTGCCGATGCTGCTGCGCGCGATCACGTACCGGCGCGACACGCTGGACGTGGTGGTCGAGATGGCACTGGCCGGCGCGCAGAACGGCGCCGTCCGGGTCGACAACCGCATCCGGGTCGGCACCTGACCGGACCGATGAACGAGAGAAACGACAATTAAAACATGATTCAACAGGAACTCGAGATCATCAACAAGCTGGGCCTTCACGCCCGCGCATCCGCCAAATTCACCCAGCTGGCCGCCAAGTTCCAGAGCGACGTCTGGCTCACCCGCAACGGCCGCCGCATCAACGCCAAGTCGATCATGGGCGTCATGATGCTGGCCGCCGGCAAGGGCGCCAAGGTGACGCTGGAAGCGGACGGCCCCGACGAACAGGATTGCATCGCCGCGCTCACCGGCCTCATCAACGATAAATTCGGCGAAGGCGAGTAATGCCGGATTCACGCGGCGGACGTCACCCCGGACCTTCCATGGCATCGTTCACATTGCACGGCATTCCGGTCTCGCGCGGGATCTCGATCGGGCGTGCGCACCTGCTCACGCCGGCCGCGCTCGACGTCAAGCACTACCTCGTGCCGGAAGAGCAGGTCGAGGCGGAAGTGAAACGCCTGCAGGATGCGATCGCCGAAGTGCACCGCAACCTGCAGGAGTTGTGGACCGAGCTGCCGAAGGAAGCCCCGACGGAACTGGGCGCGTTCATCGACGTGCACGTGCTGATCCTGTCCGACCCGATGATCTCGGAGGCGCCGCTCGACATCATCCGTAGTCGCCACTACAACGCGGAATGGGCGCTCGTCACGCAGATCGACGAGCTGTCGGCGCAGTTCGACGAGATCGAGGACGAGTACCTGCGCGAGCGCAAGCAGGACATCCAGCAGGTGGCCGAGCGCGTGCTGAAGGTGCTGATGGGAACCGCGCTGTCCGCCCCGCCGGTGCCCGAGGAAGACCACTTCCAGCCGCAGATGATCGTCGTCGCGCACGACATCTCGCCGGCCGACATGCTCGCGTTCCGCGACCGCTCGTTCGTCGGCTTCGTCACGGACGTGGGCGGCCAGAACTCGCACACGGCGATCGTCGCGCGCAGCCTGGACATCCCGGCCGCCGTCGGCATGAGCCAGGCGTCGCGCCTGATCGAGCAGGACGACTGGGTGATCGTCGACGGCGATGCCGGCGTCGTCATCTGCAATCCGAGCGCGCTCGTGATGGAGCAGTACCGCGCGCGCCAGGCCAACCTGATGAAGGCGCGCAAGCGCCTCCTCAAGCTCAAGAAGACGCCGGCCGTCACGAAGGACGGCACGCCGATCACGCTGCTCGCGAACATCGAGCTGCCGGACGATTGCGGCCCGGCGCTGGAAGCGGGCGCCGTCGGCGTGGGCCTGTTCCG
The DNA here is from genome assembly GCA_966211695.1 of uncultured Massilia sp. Classification (GTDB taxonomy): domain Bacteria; phylum Pseudomonadota; class Gammaproteobacteria; order Burkholderiales; family Burkholderiaceae_D; genus Telluria. The sequence continues at coordinate 3,284 of CBIHOW010000184.1, forward strand.
TTCCGAATTCCTGTTCATGGGACGCGGCGCGCAGGGTCTGAAAGTGCCGGGCGAGGACGAGCAGTTCGAGCAGTACCGCAAGGCCGTGCTGGCGATGAAGGGCCGCCCGGTGACGATCCGCACGCTCGACGTGGGCGCCGACAAGCCGCTCGACCAGACGGAACACACGGCGCTGAATCCGGCGCTGGGCCTGCGCGCGATCCGCTACTGCCTCGCCGAGCCGCAGATGTTCCTCACGCAGCTGCGCGCGATACTGCGCGCGTCCGCATTCGGCAAGGTGCGCATCCTGATCCCGATGCTGGCGCATGCGTTCGAGATCGACCAGACGCTCAGCATGATCGAGCAGGCCAAGGCCCAGCTGCGCGAGCAGAACGTCAAGTTCGACGAGGCGGTGGACGTGGGCGCCATGATCGAGATCCCGGCCGCCGCGCTGGCGCTGCCGATGTTCGTCAAGCGCCTGGACTTCCTGTCCATCGGCACCAACGACCTGATCCAGTACACGCTGGCGATCGACCGCGTCGACTACGAGGTGGCGCACCTGTACAATCCGCTGCACCCGGCGGTATTGAACCTGATCGCGATGACGATCGAGGCCGGGCACAAGGCCGGCATCGACGTGGCCGTGTGCGGCGAGATGGCGGGCGACGTCAAGCTCACCCGCCTGCTGCTGGGCATGGGCCTGCGCGAGTTCTCGATGCATCCGGCCCAGCTGCTGGCCGTCAAGCAGGAAATCCTGTCCAGCGACCTGTCGCGGCTCGTGCCGCGCACGAAGCGCATCCTGCGCGCGATGGAACCGGCGGCCATCGCCGAAGCCGTGGAGCAGCTGCAGTCCGTCTAGTTACAACTTAAGAGTCTTCATGGGATCGATCGGAATTGTCTCCCCCCAGGCGATGCACTTCGCCGAACCGTTGCGCCTGCAAAGCGGCGCGGCGCTCGGCGATTACACGCTGATGTATGAAACGTACGGCACGCTGAATGCCGACAA
>CBIHOW010000185.1:0-4258 GCA_966211695.1 uncultured Massilia sp.
AAGGCGCCGGAAATGTCCCACAGGGTATCGCCCTTGACGACGACGTGCTGGTCGGGAGCATTCGGGCGGAATGCGCAGTTCGTGGCGGCCTGGGCGGAAACGGCGGCGCTGGCGGCGAACAGGGCCGCGGCGGCGGCGCGGATCGCGAGCGACCGGGCAACGCCTGTGCTAAAATTTTTCATTGGAGAGTCCGTAAAGTGCCGTATCGACACGGCCGGCAACAACGCAGGAACCAGAGGCTCTTCGACCGCGCAGCGGATCATGAAGGGTCGCAATAGTTGCCTTACTGAATCAAATTCTGCCGAGAAATCCCTGAACTAGCAAGACAAACCGCACCCGGCAGCGGGGGCGGCGTGTTGCGTTTATGCCCGCGCGGCCCAATATACCGATTACTGATTGAATTCGAATACACAGCCATGGCCTTATTGAACATTCTCCGCTACCCCGACCCGCGCCTGCACAAGGTTGCCAAGCCGGTCACCGAATTCGGCGACCGCCTCCACAAGCTGGTGGCGGACATGGCCGAGACCATGTACGACGCGCCGGGCGTGGGCCTGGCCGCCACGCAGGTCGACGTGCACGAGCGCGTCGTCGTCATCGACGTGACCGAGACCAAGGACAACCTGCTGGTCTTCGTCAACCCGGAAATCGTCTGGTCCAGCCCGGACAAGCAGGTCTACGACGAAGGCTGCCTGTCGGTGCCGGGCATTTATGACGGCGTCGAGCGTCCCGCGCGCGTGAAAGTGCGCGCCGTCGACCAGTTCAACAAGCCGTTCGAGATCGACGCCGACGGCCTGCTGGCCGTGTGCATCCAGCACGAGATGGACCACTTGATGGGCAAGGTCTTCGTGGAATACCTGTCGCCGCTGAAGCGCAACCGCATCAAGACGAAGCTGCAGAAGGAAGAGCGCGACATGCAGCGTTCGGCTGCCCGCCGCGCATGACGATGAAAGTCGTCTTTGCCGGCACGCCGGAATTCGCCGCCGTCGCCCTGCGCGCCCTGCTCGACGCGGGTTTTACGGTGCCGCTCGTGCTGACCCAGCCGGACCGTCCGGCCGGCCGCGGCATGCAGTTGCAGGCATCCAGCGTGAAACAGGTCGCCGTCGCGCACGGTATCGAAGTGCTGCAGCCGCTGTCGCTGCGGATGGATGCGAAGGATCCGCAACGCGCGAGCGAAGCGAAGGCGGCGCACGAGCGCCTGCTGGCGACGGACTACGACGTGATGGTCGTGGCGGCCTACGGCTTGATCCTGCCCCGCTCCACCCTGGATATCAAGCCGTGTATCAATATCCACGGCTCTATCCTGCCCCGCTGGCGCGGCGCCGCGCCGATCCACCGCGCGATCGAATCCGGCGATGCGGAAACGGGCGTCACGATCATGGAAATGGAAGAAGGCCTGGATACGGGCCCGATGCTGCTCATGGAGCGCATCGCCATCGAGGACACGGACACGACCGGCAGCCTGCACGACAAGCTGGCGGCCCTCGGCGGCCGCATGATCGTCGACGCGCTTCGCAAGATGGAGCAGGGAGCACTGGAAGCCGTGCCCCAGCCGGAAGACGGCGTGACCTATGCGGCCAAGATCGGCAAGGAAGAAGCGAAGCTGGACTGGACGTTGCCCGCCGTCGACCTGGCGCGCAAGGTGCGCGCGTTCAACCCTTTCCCCGGCGCACATGGCCAGGCGGGCGCCACCACGATCAAGATCTGGAACGCCCAACCGGCCGACGCCAACGGCCAGCCGGGCCAGGTACTGCAGGCCGATGCGCAAGGCATCGTCGTAGCGTGCGGCACCGGTGCACTCCGTTTGACGGAATTGCAAAAGCCGGGCGGCAAACGCCTGGCGGCGGGCGAGTTCCTGAAAGGCTTTTCGTTCGACGGGCTGGCGTTCTCGTAACAACTAGCAACAATAATAAAGAAGGGCATCGACCGGTTGCGCCGGTGATGCCCTTCTGTTTTTCGTTGCCTGGCATGCCGTTCCGACATCAGGCCCGCAGGCCCGCGGGGCGCTGTGCCCCGACCATCACATCAAAACGAATCAGTGCTGCTCGCCCTGAGCACGCACGCGATTCGCTTCCATGTATTCACGCAGGACCTGGTTGATGCGGGTCTGGTAGCCGGGACCTGCCGACTTGAACCATTCCAGCATGTCGACGTCCAGGCGGATCGTGACGATTTGTTTCACACCGGCGACAGCGTGGGCCTTGGCCGGGACGCCGTCTTCGTTGCGGACTGCCGGCTGGTCCCACTCAGGCACGTATTCTTTGTTCATTTGCAATTCTTCCCATTTTGGCGGCGGAGCGACGGTCCGCACTTTCCGTTGATTGGACTGATACAGATCAATGAAACCGCGCCAGCGGCGGTGTCATGGGATTTATTGTCACCTCTGTATGTATCCGGGAAATTGCTAATATGGGGCAATTTGTATCTCAATGTAACAATATGGCAGTTGAAACACTACGTTACAAATGTCTTTACATTCGCGTCCGATTTCGAGCGAACCGTGGGCCTCGGGCCTCACCGGGAACAAACTCGGCCAGTAACGGTATAATCACAGACCCGCCTCATATTTATCCAGCCGCTCTCAGGAAAGCCCTACGATGAACACCGCCGCCCACGCCATGTCCCCCGTCGAAGCCCAGCTGCGCGAGGCCCTCGCCCGCCGCATCATGATCCTGGACGGCGCGATGGGCACGATCATCCAGCAATACAAACTGGACGAACAGGCCTACCGCGGCGGTCCGGCGGGCCGCTTCATCGATTTCGCCGCACCGGCCGACAGCGGAGCACGCGAGCTGTTCGTTAAAGGCAATAACGAATTGCTGAACCTGACGCAGCCGCAGATCATCCAGGAAATCCACGAGCGCTACCTGGCCGCCGGCGCCGACATCATCGAGACGAACACGTTCGGCGCCACCAGCGTCGCCCAGGACGACTACCACATGGCGCACCTCGTGTACGAGATGAACGTGGAAGCCGCGAAGCTCGCACGCGCCGCCTGCGTGAAATACTCGACGCCGGACAAGCCCCGCTACGCCGCCGGCGCCCTCGGCCCGACGCCGAAGACGGCCTCGATCTCCCCGGACGTGAACGACCCGGCCGCGCGCAACGTGACGTTCGACCAGCTCGTCGCCGCCTACCACGAACAGGTGGCCGCGCTCGTCGAGGGCGGCGTCGACCTGCTGCTCGTCGAGACCATCTTCGACACGCTGAACTGCAAGGCCGCGCTGTTCGCCATCGACCAGTATTTCGACGAGCACCCGGAAACGCCGCGCCTGCCGCTGATGATCTCCGGCACCGTCACGGACGCGTCGGGCCGCATCCTGTCGGGTCAGACCGTCTCGGCCTTCTGGAATTCCGTGCGCCACGCGAAACCGCTGACGATCGGCCTGAACTGCGCGCTGGGCGCCGCCCTGATGCGCCCGTACGCCGAAGAACTCTCCCAGATCGCCGAGACGTTCGTCTGCATCTACCCGAACGCCGGCCTGCCCAACCCGATGAGCGACACGGGCTTCGACGAACTGCCGTCCGACACCTCCGCCCTGCTGCGCGAATTCGCCGACGCCGGCTTCGTCAACATCGCCGGCGGCTGCTGCGGCACGACGCCGGAGCACATCCAGGCGATCGGCGAACTGCTGAAAGACTGCCCGCCGCGCACCGTGCCCGAGATCCCCGTCGCCCTGCGCCTGTCCGGCCTGGAGCCGTTCGTCGTCGACGACACCTCGCTGTTCGTCAACGTGGGCGAGCGCACCAACGTCACGGGTTCGAAGGCGTTCGCGCGCATGATCCTGAACGAGCAGTTCGACGAGGCGCTGTCCGTCGCGCGCCAGCAGGTCGAGAACGGCGCCCAGGTCATCGACATCAACATGGACGAGGCGATGCTGGATTCGCAGGCCGCGATGACGCGCTTCCTGAACCTGATCGCATCCGAACCGGACATCTCGCGCGTGCCGATCATGATCGACTCCTCGAAGTGGTCCGTGATCGAGGCCGGCCTGAAATGCGTGCAGGGCAAGGCCATCGTCAACTCGATCTCGATGAAGGAAGGCGAAGAAGAATTCCTGCGCCAGGCCCGTTTGTGCCGCCGCTACGGCGCCGCCGTGATCGTGATGGCCTTCGACGAGAAGGGCCAGGCCGACACGTTCGAGCGCAAGATCGAGATCTGCAAGCGCGCGTACGACACCCTCGTGCAGAAGGTCGGCTTCCCGCCGGAAGACATCATCTTCGACCCGAACATCTTCGCGATCGCCACCGGCATCGA
>CBIHOW010000186.1:0-4213 GCA_966211695.1 uncultured Massilia sp.
CGGCCGGCCAGGAAGGCAATGTCCTGACGGTGGAGTTCACGGTGATGGGCATCCCTTGCCTCGGCCTGAACGGCGGCCCGGGCGTGCAGCACACCGACGCGTTCTCGTTCCAGGTGTCGACCGAGGACCAGGAAGAGACCGACCGGCTGTGGAATGCGATCGTCGGCAACGGCGGCCAGGAAAACGCGTGCGGCTGGTGCCGCGACCGGTGGGGCGTCTCGTGGCAGATCACGCCGCGCGTGCTGATGGAAGCTTTTACGGGCACCGACCGCGCCGCGGCCAAACGCGCGTTCAATGCGATGATGGACATGACGAAGATCGACGTCGCCGCGATCGAGGCCGCGCGGAAGGGATGACCGGCGGGATGATCCGTCAGGCGCGCGCCATCGCGTGCAGCGTGCCGCCGCCGGGGGCGCCGCCGGATTCGCGTGCGGTTGCCTGCGCCGGACGTCCCATCGGCTGGCGCGGGCCTTGCACGCAGGCCTGCGCCAGCCAGGAAGCCACGTTCTCGCCATCGCGGTCGAGCGCCGCCATCACGGTGTCCGCCGGCGCGTACAGGCGGGTCACGATGCGGGCCTGGTTGCGGCCCTGCGCCTTGCCCTGGTAAAGCGCCCAGTCGGCCAGGCGCACGGCGCACTGCCAATCGAACGCGGTGCCGGCGCCCGGCAGCGCGACGATGCCCGCGGTGAGCGTCACCGGAATCGCGCATGTGCCTGTCCCTATGCCCGCGTCGACGGGCTTGGCGCCGATCGCATCCAGGATCCGCTCCGCCATGCCGGCAATGCTGGCCGGGTCCATCGCCGGCGCGTGGATCATGAATTCCTCGCCGCCCCAACGCACCACCATGTCGGTGTCGCGCACGGCCGCGGCGAGCCGGCGCGCGACGTCGACGAGGACCGCGTCGCCCGCGCCGTGGCCCCAGCGGTCGTTGATGCTCTTGAAATGGTCGATGTCCAGCAGGACGAAGCAGTCGACGGCGTCGGGCACCGGGTGCCGGCGGTCGTCCTTGCGGACGCTCATCCGGTTCGTCAGCGAACGGCGGTTGTGCAGGCCCGTCAGCGCGTCGTGCGTCGAACCGAATTCGAGCTGCACGTTCAATTCCTTCAGGCGCGCGTTGCTGCGCGCCGTGCGCCGGTACAGGACCGTCACGACGGCGCCCGCCAGCACCGTCAGCACGGCGGCGAACGTCGTCGCCAGCTGCACGGTGCGGCGGTTGTTCAGCTCCGCATCCTTCAACCGGTTCTCGCGCTGCAGCAGGGTGATCTGCTGGCTGCGGCGGTGCGCGTCGAATTCTTCCTGCAGCGTCGCGATCGCGCGGTCGCGCGCGGCGCGGGCGCTCTGCTGTTGCAGCGACTGCTGCTCGCGCACGATCGCCAGCGCCTGCTGGTACTGGCCCGCCCGCTCCAGCATGCGGCCCTTCTCGTCCAGCATCGCCTCGAGGTCGCCGGTGAGCTTGTCCTTGCGCAGGTGGGCGATGACACCGTCGACCCAGGGCAGGCCTTCGTCGATGCGCCCCTGCCCCATCAGGGAGAAACCGAGATTCGCGCGCGCCATCTGGATGACGTTCTGGTCGCTGCCCTTCTCCGACACCACGAGGGCCTTGCGCGATTCCGCTTCCGCGCGGACGTAGTCATGGTGCTGCAGATAATAGTCCGCGATATTGCCGCGGGCCGCGGCTTCCATGCCCTGCAATCCCGCACGCACCGCCGTCGCCAGCGCATTCTCGAACGCGGCGATGCCTTCGCGGTCCCGGCCGATCCTGACCAGCGCGATGGCGCGGGTGAACTGCAGCGACGCGAGCGACCGCAGCGACATCTTCTTTTCCGCCAGTCCCTGGTCGGCATTCTCGATCGCCTTGGCGGGATTGTCGGCATTGACGTACACCTGCGCGATCCGGGCGTAGACCACGGCGCGCCGGCCGCTTTCGCCGGGCTGGCCCTGCAACAGCCGCAGGCCGCGCAGATAGGCCGCCAGCGCCTCGTCGAAGCGGCCGCGCAGGTTCAGGATGTCGCCCTGCGTCCGCTCGACCGACACCTTGAACGTCAGCGGCGTGTCCTTCGGCGCCTGTGCGACGATCTTCTCCAGCAGCGCCTGGGCGTCGTCCAGCCGGTGCGCGTCGAGCAGTTCGCGCACCTGGGCCAGCATGGCCAGCGCCACGCGCGCCGCGTCGCCTCTGGCCTGCGCCAGCTGCAGCGATTCGCGTTCCAGCGTATAGGCCGAGTCCTGCTGTCCAAGCTCTTCCTGGAGTCTCGTTTCCGTGCTCAACAGCATCTGCCTGGACTCGTAAGGCGCATCCGGCCCCAGGTTGCGGCGCGCGGCCTGCACCCGGTCGAGGGCCGCGCGCGGGGAGTCCTGCGCGAGGTCCCAGATCGCGTCCACTTCCGCCCTGACATCGACGGCGGGCGGACCGGCGTGCGCAGCCGTGCCGAGCACCGTGGCGGTGACGAGCAGGAGCGAAGCGAGGCGGTGAGGGAGAGACATGACGATGCGCCGACTGTGAGTCAATACGTCTATTGGGGTCATTATGGACGCAACTTTGACTTTCCTCAACGAAACAATTCGGGCGATGCGTGAGCGCAACATTGCGAAAATGTTCGCGTATAACATTAATGTTACGTAACATTCGAACGCGACACTCAATCGATACCCATTCCGATATCGATCCACACCAAAAAGTTATTGGCTTCTGAACAAGTCCTGCACTACATTGTTCCTCGCCCGTCTCAATCCGTCTGTTTCTTCCATCCCGCACCCGTGATCGACCCACGGCTGCGGGTTCGGTTGGATGGTGTGGATGAGCCGGGCGCCTCTGTTATCGCAATCATTTTCCCTTCACCTATCATGTACGGAGCCGTTCCGATGGCATGACCTTTCAAGGTAGATTCCATGCAAAAAGATAAGACCAAACGAATTGGTCAAGCAGGAGACTTATCGAGAGGCATCAAGCGCACCGCCTTGTGCAGTGCCCTGATGCTCGCAGCGGCGCTGCCGGCCGCAGCACAGACCACCACCGCGTCGCCGGACGCGCGCACGGACGCCGACGCCCGTGCCCGGAAACTCGTCGCGCAGATGACGCTGGACGAGAAGATCGACCAGCTTTTGAACGTCGCACCCGCCCTGCCCCGTCTCGGCATTCCCGCCTATAACTGGTGGACCGAGTCGCTGCACGGCGCGCTGGGACCGCTGCCCACCACGAACTTCCCCGAACCCATCGGCCTCGCCGCGACGTTCGACGCGCCGCTCGTGCACAAGGTCGCGTCCGCGATCAGCACGGAAGTGCGCGCGCTGCACACGCTGGGCCGCCAGACGGGCCACCTGGGCAAGATCGGCACGGGCCTCGACACGTGGTCGCCGAACATCAACATCTTCCGCGACCCGCGCTGGGGCCGCGGCCAGGAGACCTATGGCGAAGACCCGTACCTGACGGCGCAGCTGGGCGTCGCGTTCATCCAGGGCATCCAGGGACCGAACCCGGACCTGCCGGACGTCGTCGCCACGCCGAAGCACTTCGCCGTGCACAGCGGGCCGGAATCGACGCGCCACGTGGCCGACGTGTTCGTGTCGCGCCACGACCTCGAGGACACGTACCTGCCCGCCTTCCGCGCCGCCATCGTCGATGCGAAGGCCGGGTCGATCATGTGCGCCTACAACCGCATCAACGGCCAGCCGGCCTGCGGCAGCGACCTGCTGCTGAAGGAACACCTGCGCGGCGCGTGGGGCTTCAAGGGCTATGTCGTGTCCGACTGCGACGCCGTCACGGACATCGACGAGCACCACAAGTACGCGCCCGATCCCGCCGCGGCGGCCGCCGTCGCGCTGAAGGCCGGCACGGACAACGAGTGCAACACGAAGACCCTGGGCGATGCGAAGGGCCTGGGCGAGCGTTACCGCGAAGCGTGGAAGCGCGGCCTGATCTCCATGGGTGACATCGACACGGCGCTCGTCCGGCTGTTCTCCGCGCGCTACCGCAACGGCGACCTCGCGGGCCTTGCGCAGCGCAAGCCGAACGCCGTGCCGGTGAACGCCATCGACACGCCCGAACACCGCGACCTTGCCCGGCAGGCGGCCGCGAAAAGCCTCGTCCTGCTGAAGAACGACGGCACGCTGCCGCTCAAGGCCGGCATCAAAGTCGCCGTGATCGGTCCGCTGGCCGACGCCACGCGCGTCCTGCGCGGGAATTATTCGTCGACGCAGTCCGCGCCGCCGGTCTCCG
>CBIHOW010000187.1:0-4068 GCA_966211695.1 uncultured Massilia sp.
TCGTGTGGGCCGTCGCGCTGCACAACCTGCCGGAAGGCCTCGCGATCGGCGTCGCCTACGCGGGCGTCGACGTCGACAAGGCGAATTCGCTGGCGACCGGCATCTCGATCCAGGACGTCCCGGAAGGCCTCGTCGTCGCGCTGGCCCTGCGCACCGTCGGCTATGGACGGGGGCTGTCCGCCGCGCTCGGCGTGGCATCCGGCCTGATCGAACCGGTGGCGGCCGTCGCCGGTGCCTTCCTGATCGGCGTCTCGGCCGGCCTGCTGCCGTTCGCGCTCGCCGCCGCGGCGGGCGCCATGCTGTTCGTGATCGTCAACGACGTCGTGCCGGAAGCGCAGCAGAACGGCAACGGCACGTGGGCCAGCGTGTCCCTCGTGTTCGGCTTCATCCTCATGACGGTGCTGGATACGGCCCTCGGCTGATACCGAAATCGCGATCGCCTGCCTGTTTTATTTCATTGGTGGCGCCGACCCGCTTTGCCTAAGCTGGTGGCGGGACTAACCCATCCGTATAAATACAACAGGAGACGTCATGTTCAACAAACTGCTGGCAGCATGCTGCCTCGCGCTCGGCTGCGCCTCGGCCGGGGCCATCGACCTGCTCGGCGTGAACAATGCCCATGACCCGGGCACCATCACGAAGGACGGCGACACCTATTTCAACTTCACGACCGGCACCGGCATCTGGTATTCCACGTCGAAGGACCTCAAGACGTGGGCGGGGGGACCGGGCCCCGTGTTCGCGACCCCGCCGGCCTGGGTCACGCAAAAGATCCCGAATTTCTCCGGCTCGTACTGGGCGCCGGACGTGATCCAGATGAACGGCTATTACTACCTGTACTACTCGGTGTCGTCGTTCGGCACGTCGTCGTCCGCGATCGGCGTGGCCAGGAGCGCGTCGCTGAAGAACCCGAGCTGGCAAGACCTCGGCATCGTCGTGCAGTCGTACGGCGGCGGCGCCGAGATCAATGCCATCGACCCCGCGCTGTTCCGCGACCATGACGGCAAGGTCTACCTGAGCTACGGCTCGTTCTTCGGCGGCATCGGGCTGGCCGAGATCAACCAGTCCACGGGCAAGCTGGCCGGCAGCGTGACGACGATCTGGGGCGGCGGCGGCAAGGATATCGAGGCGCCCTACATCACGCGCGACGGCGGCTATTACTATCTGTTCGTGAACCGCGGCAGCTGCTGCAAGGGCGTCAACTCCACCTATTACGTGGAAGTGCAGCGCGCGACGAACATCCGCGGACCCTACAGCGGCACGCGCACGATCCTGCCGGTCACGGACGGCAAGTACCGCGGCCCCGGCCACGTCGCCGACCTGCGCCAGGACGGCTGCCACTTCGTCTCCACGCACTACTACGACCTGACCGACAACGGCAACGCGAAGCTGGACATCCAGCGCATGACCTACAGCGCGGGCTGGCCGGTCCTGACCCGCAACTTCACGGACTTCGCCGGCTGTGGCGGCATCAGCGACGGCGTCTACGCGTTCAAGTCGCGCCTGTCGGGCAAGGTGATGGGCGTGGCGGGCGGATCGACGGCGGACGGTGCGCTGGTCCAGCAATCGACGGACGCCAACGCCCGCCACCAGCAGTGGTACGTGATCGGCCACGGCGACGGTTACTACAGCATCATCAACGCGAACAGCCTGAAGAGCCTGGACGACTTCGATAACTCCACGACGGCGGGCACGAACATCGCGCAGTGGGGCTACTGGGCGGGACAGGGGCAGCAATGGCGTTTCGCCAGCCCGGCGGCGGGCTATTACACGGTCGCGAACCAGCTGTCGGGCATGGTGCTGGACGTGCAGAACAAGAGCACGGCCGACGGCGCGCAGATCATCCAGTATCCGTCCAACGGCGGCTCCAACCAGCAGTGGTCGCTGATCCGGAAGTAAGCCGGGAGGGCGCACGCGTGTGACGTGCGCCCGATTCGCTGTGGTACATTGTTGCCAATCCGCACGGCATCCCTTCATGACCACAGCACACCCCCTTTGTTCCTGGCCCGAGGCGACCCGCCTCGCCGCGCTCGACAGGTACGGCATCCTCGACACGCCGACGGAAGCAGCCTTCGATGCGATCGTCCGCCTGCTGGCCGACCTGTTCGACGCGCCGATCGCCGCCGTCAACCTGATCGCGGGCGATCGCCAGTGGTTCAAGGCGGAGGTCGGACTGGGCGTGCGCCAGATGCCGCTGGACGATTCGATCTGCAAGTTCGCGCTGCTGGAAGACAGCGTGATGGTCGTGCCGGACACGACCTGCGACACCCGTTTCGCCTGCAACCCACTCGTCACCGGCCAGCCCGGCCTGCGCTTCTACGCGGGCGCCCTGCTGCGCACGCCGGAAGGGATCCCGCTCGGCACCTTGTGCATCCTCGACCTGCGCCCGCGCCCGGACGGGATCACCGTGCAGCAGCGCCTTGCCCTGCGCACGCTGGGCGACCAGGTCATGGCCCTGATGGAACTGCGCCGCGCGGAGCACGAGCGGCACACGGCCGAACAGGCGCTGCGCCGCACGCGCGCGGAACTGGACGAGACACGCCACACGGCGCGGGCCCTGCGCAACCGCCTCGACGCGCTGCTGGCCGCGGCGCCGGTCGGCATCAGCTATGCGGACCGCGACGGCAAACTCGTCCTGTGCAACGACGAACTGGAACGGCTGTGGGGCGATTACCCGCGCTCGTCCAGCGTGGCCGATTACGCGGACTGGAAAGGGTGGTGGGCCGACCACTCCGAACGCCACGGCAGCCCCGTCGCACCGGATGAATGGGCCCAGGCCCGGGCGTTGCGCGGCGAGCGGGCCGACGGCGACGTCATCGAGATCGAGCCGTTCCACACGCCGGGGCGGCGCCGCACCGTGATCATGCGCGCGGCTCCCGTGCTCGGCCCGAACGGCGACATCGCCGGTTCCGTCACCGCCGTCATGGACGTCACGGACCAGGTGCGGACGGAAAGCGCCGCGCAGGCGTGGCGCGCGCGGCTGGAAGCGATCCTCGAAGCGGGCGAGATCGGCACGTGGGTGCTGGACCTGACAGCGGGCCGCGTGCACGCGGACGCGAACGTGGCCGCCATGTTTTCCGTGGCGACGGGCACGGACGCCGACGGCGCGCCGCTCGACGACTACCTGCAAGCCATCCACCCGGACGACGTCGACGCGGTGCGCGCCAGCCTGCAACGGGCGGTGGCGGCGCGCGAGCCGCACCAGGTCGTGCATCGGGTCTTGGCCCGCGACGGCACCGTCCGGACGGTCAACGCGCGCGGCCGCGTGGAGGTCGACGAGGCGGGGACGCCCGTGCGCATGGCCGGGGTCGTGTTCGACATCACGCGCCAGGCCGCGGCGGAGGCCGACCTGCGGTCCAGCGAATCGGCGCGCCGCGCGGGCGAGCAGCGCTACCGCACCGTGCTCGAATCGATCGACGTGGGCTTCTGCATCATCGAGATGCAGTTCGACGCCGCCGGCGAACCTCACGATTACCGCATCCTCGAAGTGAATCCCGCGTTCGCGCGGCACACGGGACTCGCCGACGCCGCCGGCAAGACGATCCGCGAACTGGTGCCCACGCACGACATCCGCTGGTCGCGCATCTATGGCCGCGTGGCGCAGACCGGCCTGCCCGTGCGCATCGAACAGTACACGGCCAACCTCGGGCGCTGGCTCGACGTGTACGCGGCGCGCCTGGGCGACGCCGACAGCCGCCAGGTCGCCGTCTTCCTGCGCGACGTGACGGAGGAGCGTGCGCGCAGCGAGACCTTGCGCGAGCTGGCGGACAATCTTGCCGAGGCAAACCGGCGCCAGTCCGAATTCCTCGCCACGCTCGCCCACGAGCTGCGCAATCCGCTGGCGCCCGTGCGCACGGGCCTGGACCTGCTGCGCATCGGCGCCGACAAGCCGGACGTGCTCGCGCGCGTGCGGCCGATGATGGAGCGCCAGGTCAACCACCTCGTGCACCTCGTCGACGACCTGCTCGACCTCGCGCGCATCAACAGCGGCAAGGTCGAACTGAAGAAGGCCCTCGTGCCGCTGAAGGACGTCGTGCTGCGCGCGATCGAGATGACCCTGCCGGTGAT
>CBIHOW010000188.1:0-3875 GCA_966211695.1 uncultured Massilia sp.
ACCGGCGCATCCGCCACATCCTCGTCCGCCACGAACAGGCGGCCGTCCACGCGGCGCAGGGCTACGCGCGGTCGACCGGCCGGCTGGGCGTCGTGTTCGTGACGTCGGGTCCCGGTGTCGCGAACACGACGTCCGGGCTCCTCGACGCCATGAGCGATTCGATTCCCGTGCTGTGCATCAGCGGCCAGGTCGCGACGGGGGCGATCGGCACGAACGCGTTCCAGGAATGCGACGCGCTCGGCATCACGCGCACGGTCACGAAATGGAATACCCAGGTGCGCGACGCCGCCGCCGTGGCCGATACGATCCGGACGGCCGTCGCGACGGCGCTGGCCGGCCGGCCGGGACCCGTGCTGGTCGACGTGCCGAAAGATATCCAGGCGAGCCATGTGGCGGCCGCCGTGCCCGGCCCGCGTGCGGAGACTGTCCCCGCGGCCGTGGAGGGCGCCGCGCTGGCGCAGGCGGCGCACCTTATCCGGCACGCGCGCCGGCCCGTGTTCTACGGCGGCGGAGGCCTGATCAACGCGGGCGACGCGGCGTGCGCCGCGTTCGCCCGCCTCGTGCGCTGGAAGGACGCGCCGTGCACGTTGACGTTGATGGGGCTGGGCGCGTTTCCCGCGTCGGACCCGCGCTGGCTCGGCATGCTGGGCATGCACGGCACGCTGGAAGCGAACCTCGCGATGCATGAAGCGGATCTCGTCGTGTGCGTGGGCGCGCGCTTCGACGACCGCGTCACCGGGCACCTCGCCCACTTCTGTCCGGAGGCGCGCATCGTCCACGTCGACATCGACCCGGCGTCGATCGGCAAGGTCGTGCGGACCGACGTGGGCCTCGTGGGCGATTGCGCCGATATTCTCGACGGCCTGCTCCGGGAGCTGGACGGCGCAGCCCCCGCGCCGACCGCGGCGTGGTGGGACAGGATCGCGGCATGGCGGGCGCGGCGCTGCCTCGAGGTGCCGGCGTCCGCCGCGGGCATCCTGCCGCAACGGCTGATGCGCACGCTGGCCGACCACGTGGCGCGGCGCGACGCGATCGTCTCCACCGACGTGGGCCAGCACCAGATGTGGGCGGCGCAGTACCTCGGGTTCGAGCGTCCGCGGCGCTGGCTCACGTCCGGCGGCGCGGGCACGATGGGCTACGGCCTGCCGGCGGCGATCGGCGCCCAGGTCGCGCATCCCGACGATCTCGTCGTGTGCGTCTCGGGCGACGCGTCCGTGCTGATGAATATCCAGGAACTGGCGACGGCGGTGCAGCACCGGTGTCCCGTGAAACTGGTCCTGTCGAACAACGGCTGCATGGGTATGGTGCGGCAATGGCAGGAACTGCATTACGAAGGCCGCTACAGCCACAGTTATTGCGAGGTGTTGCCCGACTTCGTCGCGCTGGCCCGCGCCTTCGGCTGGCAGGCGTGCCGCGTCGAGGATCCCGCAGAACTCGATGCGGCCGTGGCGGCATGCATGGACGCGAGCGGGCCGTACCTGCTCGACGTGCGGGTCGAACAGGCCGAGAACTGCTTTCCGATGATCCCGGCGGGGCGGGGACATCACGAGATCCTGCTGGCAAAGGACACGTGGAATCCATTCAATCGGACGAATACCCGGTGAATCTTACGGCCGCGTGGCTGTCCAACTTGCGAATCCAAATCATCCGAGGAGGACACCATGGCCGAGATCACGATCAACGGGGTGTCGTTCGACCCCGCGCAGGACGCGCCCGCAATGCAGACGTTCGGGTTGCTCAGTTCGACGAATGCCGCGAAATCGGACTACATCCTCGTGCAGACCGGCGCGCCGCTGACCGCGCCCCAGAAAGCCGAACTGGAAAACGCGGGCGCGAGGCTGAAAGGCTATGTCCGGGATGCCTATGTCTGCGAATACAAGGACAGGGACCTCGACCGGTTGCGCGCGCTGCCCTTCGTGGCGTGGGTGGGCGACTACCCGGACAAGGTCAAGGTGTCGCCCGAACTCCACGCGGCGACGCAGGCGCCGCATGCCCGCCTGCTCAGCATGCTCAGTCCGGCGGGCGCGCCGGGCGGCGGCAAGGAGCGCGTCAACATCGTGCTTCATCGCGACGTGGACACTGCCGCCACGCTGGACCGGATCGCGGCGGTCGCAGGCGTCTCGCGCGCGGGCCTGGATGCCAGGAACGGCACGGTCCGGACCGTCGTCGACGCCGACCGGCTCGATGCGCTCGCCGGGATCGACCAGGTCCACCACATCGAGAAAGACCACGACAAACAGCTCTGGAATAACGTGGCGCGCGGCATCCTCGGCGCCGAGATCGTCGCGACCCGGACCCCGTTCGCGGGCGCGGGCCAGATCGTCGCCGTGTGCGACACCGGGTTCGACAACGGCGATGTCGCCAATCCCCATCCCGCGTTCGAAGGCCGCGTCAGGCAACTCTACGCGCTCGGCCGCCCGGGCGACGCCAGCGACCAGAACGGCCACGGCACGCACGTGTGCGGCTCGGTGCTCGGCGACGGCCGTTCGGAGATCTACGGCCCGATCCGCGGCTGCGCGCCCGCGGCCACGCTGATCGTGCAGTCGATCGAGAGCGCCGACGGCGCGCTGGGCGGCCTGCGCGACGGCGTGCTTCCGATCCTGCAGCAGGCGTACGGCGACGGCGCGCGGATCCATTCGAATTCCTGGGGCGATACGAACAACCACTACGCGGCGGATGCGCGCGACGTGGACGATTTCGTCTGGCACAACCGCGACGTCGTCGTGGTGATCGCGGCCGGCAACGCGGGGCGCGACGGCAACCGCGACGGCACGATCGACAGCCATTCGGTCGGCTCGCCGGGCACCGCGAAGAACTGCATCACGGTGGGCGCCAGCGAAAACGACCGCCCCGGCTTTTATTACGTCGACGGCGGTTTCCGGTTCTCGAAATATGGCGAGGGATGGCCGCGGCAATTCCCCGTGAAGCCGATCAGCACGGACACGATGGCGGAAAATCCCGACGGCCTGGCCGCGTTCAGTTCACGGGGCCCGACGGCCGACGGGCGCATCAAGCCGGACGTCGTCGCGCCGGGCACCGCGATCCTGTCGACCCGCTCGCGCGCGAGCGGCGCCGGCAGCGGCTGGGGCCTGTCGGACGACGAGTTATACCTGTTCGAAGGCGGCACGAGCATGGCCACGCCGCTGGTGTCCGGCTGCGCGGCCGTCGTGCGCGAATACCTGCAGCAGAACGGGATGCAAGCGCCGAGCGCGGCCCTCGTCAAGGCGCTCATCGTCAATGGCGCGGAGGCGCTGCTCGGCCAGTACACGCCGAGCGAAACGGGCGTCGTGCCGAACCACCACCAGGGATTCGGCCGCGTGAACCTCGCGCGGTCCGTCGACGCCGACGACGGCAGCCGCCTGCTGCGGTGCTGGGACGAGGACCGGATGCTCGACACGGGCGACGAACAGGCATTCCAGGTGACCCTGCCCAAGCCGGCGAAGGCCCTGAAGGTGACGCTGGTCTGGACGGATCCGGCGGGCGAGACCCTGCAGAACGACCTCGACCTCGTCGTCACCGCCGGCGGCGAGACCGGCTACGGCAACGCGGCGCCCGGTTCCACCATTCCCGACCGCGTCAACAACGTCGAGCAGGTGACCCTGTCCGCCGTGCCCGCCGGCGACGTCGACATCCGCGTCAAGGCCTACCGCTGCGCGATCGAGCCGCAGAGCTTTGCGCTCGTCGCGCGGGCGTATGACTGAGCCGTCGTTCAGAGCGGCCGCAGCCACATGGCCTGGCCGCCGGACGCGGGCAGGTCCAGCTGCAGCACGGTGGACGCGTCCACGGTGCGGGTGCGGATGCCGACCTTCGTGCGCGTCGACGCGGCCGGGTCGTCCGCATAGATCGTCGCCTCGTAGCGCTTGCCCTTCGGGAGG
>CBIHOW010000189.1:0-3679 GCA_966211695.1 uncultured Massilia sp.
AGGGCTCGACCCAGATTCCGATGAACCTGATTCCGATCCGCGTGAGCGAACTGGATGACGACCAGGACATCGTCTGCGTGTGCCACCACGGCGCACGCAGCATGCAGGTGGCGGCCTTCCTGGAACGCAATGGATTCAGCAACATCACCAACCTTACAGGCGGGATACACGCCTGGGCCGTGCAGGTCGACCCTTCGATGCCGAAGTATTGACTCTGCGTCCTTAACTTATTGATGACTCCGACGGAGAAAGTAATGCAGAAGCCCCTCATCGCCGTACTGTTGGCCAGCGCGTTTTCGCTCAATGCCCAGGCGGCCGATCTGATCCAGGTGTACCAGCAGGCATTGGCGAACGACGCCAGCTATGCCAGCGCCCGCGCGTCCGCCGCGGCGGGTCGCGAACGTATCACCCAGGGGCGAGCCGGCCTGCTGCCGACCGTCGGCATCAATGGCGACATCACGAAGACCAACAGCGATATCCCCGGCGCCGACGTGCGCGACAAGACGATCCAGGTCACGCTGCAGCAGCCGCTGTTCCGCTGGGACCGCTGGGAAACCTACCAGCAGAGCAAGCTGTCGCAAGCCATCTCCGAAGCACAGTTCGCCCAGGCCCAGCAGGATCTGATCACGCGCGTCGCGCAGGCGTATTTCGACGTGCTGGCCGCCCAGGACACGCTGGAATCCACGCGGGCGCAAAAGGTCGCCGTGACCGAACAGCTGGCATCCGCCAAGCGCAACTTCGAAGTCGGCACGCAGACCATCACCGACACCCATGAAGCCCAGGCCGCGTACGACCTCGTGGTGTCGCAGGAAATTGCTGCCGTCAACGATCTGGAAACCAAGAAGACGGCGCTGCAAGCCATCATCGGCACGGCGCCGGCCACGCTGGCCACCTTGCGCACGGGCGTGACCCTGACGGCGCCGCAGCCGATCAACGTCGACCAGTGGGTGTCGGCCGCCGAGAACCAGAACTACGCCGTGACCGTGGCCCAGCTGCAATTGGAATCGGCCAAGCGCGACATCTCGAAGAACCGCGCCGGCCACTATCCGACCGTGGACCTCGTCGCATCGTCGCAGCACCGCGACATCAATGGCCAGACGACCCAGTCGGGCAAGACCACCAGCAACGCGATCGGCATCCAGTACAGCATCCCGATCTTCAACGGCTTTGCCGTGACGAGCAGGGTGCGCGAATCGATCGCGCTGGAAGACAAGGCCCGCAACGACCTGGAAGCGAACCGCCGCAACGCCGCGCTGGTGGCGCGCCAATCGTTCCTCGGCGTGAACAGCGGCCTCGCGCAGGTGAAGGCGCTGGAAGCGGCCGAAGTGTCGAGCAATTCCGCGCTGGAATCGAACAAGCTCGGTTACCAGGTCGGCGTGCGTATCAACATCGACGTGCTGAATGCGCAGCGCCAGCTGTACCAGACCCGTACCGACCTGGCCCGCGCACGCTACAACACGATCCTGGCCGGCCTGAAGCTGAAAGCCGCAGCCGGTTCGCTGCGTGAAGAGGACCTGCAGCCCATCAACGCCTTGCTGCAACAGCCGTAAAACACCGGGGTCAGATCCCGAATTTTGGAAATTGCTTAAAAACGGGGCCTGACCCCGTTTTTTTATTGCTCTCGAAAATCTCGCTTGAGACGCCCCAAGCAAGCTCCTCATTCATCGAACTCGCGCGACACGCACTCCTACACTCAAGCGTGAACCATTCGAAAGCGAGGTCGCCATGTTCACGTTCTCCCGCGCATCCGCATCCGCCGCTGCGCTCGCATTCACACTGACGCTGTCCGCCTGCGGCGGTGGCCACCATCACGGCAATCCGGGCGGGCCTGGTCCAATCCCCGGCGACATCGGCCCTACCTACGACGTCATCCCGATCGGCCTGCCGGGCACCGCGTATGGCGAGGTCACGCGCCGTGGCATCGCGAACGGCGGCATCGTCGCCGGCACGTCGCGCGGCGCGGACGGCACCGCGCACGCCTTCCTCTACAACAGCGGCAAGACGATTGCGCTGGGGACGCTCGGCGGCGATTTCTCGCAGGCCCTGGCCGTGAACGCGTGCGGCCATGTGACGGGCTGGTCCGCGACGAGCGCCGGCACCGCGCACGCCTTCCTGTACGACGGCGCCATGCACGACCTGGGCACACTCGGCGGCAGCGATTCCGAAGGCACCGTGATCACCCACTGCGGCCAGATCACGGGCTGGGCGGCGACGGCCGCCGGGCAGACCCACGCGTTCCTGTACGACGGCAAGAAGCTGAACGATCTTGGTTCGCTCGGCGGCAATTCGTTCGGAAACGGGCTGAACAACCTGGGGGTGGTGGTGGGCTATTCGTTCGGCCCGCACAATGCGTGGTTCCACGCCTTCCTGTACGACAGCCGCACGGGCGGGCCGTTGGTGGACCTCGGCTCGCCGGTCGGCAATTCCGTCGCCGTCGACATCAACGACGCCGGCCAGGTCGCCGGCTGGTTCCGCAACGGCGAAGGCCCGACCGGTGCCTTCGTATACGAGCTGGGCAAGATCCGCGACATCGGCACGCTCGGCGGCGCCAGTGCGGAAGCCTTCCAGATCAATGGCGCGGGCCTCGTCATCGGCATCTCCGCGACAGCCGACGGCAGCAACCGCGGCTTCGTCTACGACGGCACGACCATGACGAGCATCGGCTCTCTCCCGGGCGGCAATTTCTCGATCGCGGAGGCGGTCAATGGGAGCGGCCTCGTCGTCGGCGCGGCCGCGACGGCGACCGACGAGCATGCCGTGTCCTGGACCCGCAGGGACGGCATCGTCGACCTGAACGACCGGCTCCATGCGCCACCGGCCGGCCTCGTGCTCGTGCGCGCGCTCGCGGTGGCCGACGACGGCTATATCGTCGTGCGCACCAACCGGGGCCTGGCGCTGCTCAAGCCCAGGACGTAAAGGCCACAGGCCTTTACGAGCCTTACGCGGCTTGGTGTTCGTTGCGCGACCGCCCGGCCGGGTAGTAGGGGGGACTTAGCTGCTCAGTCCAGCGCCGCCGGCGTGGTCGGCGCGCTCGATCAGTTCGACCTTGTAGCCGTCCGGATCGGTGATGAAGGCGATCACGGTCGTGCCGCCCTTGACCGGGCCCGGCTCGCGCGTGATGTTGCCGCCGGCCGCGCGGACCTGGTCGCACGTTTTATAAATGTCTTCGGCCGAGATCGCGATGTGGCCGTAGGCCGAGCCCATGTCGTACTTGTCGACGCCCCAGTTATAAGTCAGTTCGAGTTCCGCATGGTCCGGATTGCTGCCGTAGCCGAGGAAGGCCAGGCTGTACTTGTATTCCGGGTTCTCGCTCGTGCGCAGCAGTTTCATGCCGAGCACCTTGGTGTAGAAATCGATGGAGCGCTGCAGGTCGCCGACGCGTAGCATGGTGTGCAGGATGCGCATTGTTGTCCTTGTTGGTTCGTGGAGAAAACGGGAATTCTATGCGCTCGTGCGGATTCGTGCAGGCGTGCCGCGCGCGGCACGCCCCATGTTTACGCCTGGAGTTTCGCGTCCAGCGTGATGTCGGCATTGAACAGCTTCGATACCGGACACCCTTCCTTGGCCTTGCGCGCCGCTTCCTGGAACGCGGCTTCGCTCGCGCCGGGAATCGTGGCGACGAGCTCCAGGTGCACGGCCGGGATCGCGAAGCCGCCGTCGGCCTTGTCCAGCGACACGG
>CBIHOW010000190.1:0-3590 GCA_966211695.1 uncultured Massilia sp.
TCGTCGCCGATGTGCTGGCGCAGGTCGACGGTGACGGTCTGGCCGCGGTTCTTCTTCGGCAGCAACGCCAGCTTCACGCCGCCCGCGGTCGTCAACGTCGTGCGCTTCATGATGTTGGCCTGGCTCGGGTCGAAGTCTTCGGCGCTGAGGGTGGACGCCTGCGGCTTGAAATCCTTCAGCAGGCTCTGCACGCTGGGCGCGGGCGGGATCACGGCGCGCTGCGGATTATCGTCCGGAATGAACTCGCCCGTCACCCGGTTGTCGCGCTTGAAATACCGTCCTGCTGCCGCGGCAACCTGTTCCGACGTAATCTTGTTGACGCGGTCGCGGCCGACGAAGAACAGGCGCCAGTCGCCCAGCGCGATCACTTCCGACAGCGCGACGCCGACCTGTTGCGGGTCGTTCAGGCTGCGCTCGAATTCGTTCAGGAAGCCGCGCTTCGTGCGCTCCATCTCTTCCGGCGTCGGCGGATTCTTGGCGAACTCTTCCACGGCCTGCGTGAGGGCGGCACGCACGGGTTCGAGCGGCGCGTCCTTTTTCACCACGGCGCCGAAGTACTGCAGGCCGGGCGCATACCCCGTCTGGCCGTAGGCGAACACCTGGCTCGCCTTGCCGGTCTCGACGAGCAGCTTGTGGAGACGGCCCGTCGGCGAATCGCCGAGGATGGTCGACGCGAAGCTCAGCACGTCGCTGTCGTCATGCAGGCCGGACGGCACCTTGTAGCCCAGCGCGACGATCTGCACGTCGCCCTGGCGCCGCACGGTGAACGTGCGGTCGCCGTCCTGCGTGGGCTCGACGGTCCAGAATGCCGGCAACGTGCGCTTGGGCTTCGGGATCGCGCCGAACAGCCGGTTGATGGACAGCAGGGTCTGCGCGGGATCGAACTTGCCCGCGACGAGCAGCACGGCATTATCCGGCTGGTAATACGTGCGATAAAAATTCTGCAGGTTCGAGATCTTGACGTTCTCGATGTCGCTCTTGTTGCCGATCGTCGAGCGGCCATACGCATGCCAGTCGTAGGCGACGCTCTGCATGCGCTTCATGAGGACGGCACCCGGCGAATTCTCGCCGTTCTCGTACTCGTTGCGCACGACCGTCATTTCGGAATCGAGGTCCTTCTTGGCGATATTGGAATGCGTCATGCGGTCCGCTTCCATGCCCAGCGCCCAGTTCAAGTTGTCATCGGACGCCTGGAACACCTCGTAGTAATTCGTGCGGTCGAGCGACGTCGTGCCGTTGAACTGCATGCCGCGGTCCTGGAACTGGCGCGTGATGTCGGGATGCTTCGGGCTGCCCTTGAACATCAGGTGTTCCAGCAGGTGGGCCATGCCCGTCTCGCCGTAGTTCTCGTGGCGCGAGCCGACGAGATAGGTCACGTTGACGGTGACGGTGGGTCGCGACGAATCGGGGAACAGCAAGACCTTCAAGCCGTTCGGCAGGCGGTATTCCGTGATGCCTTCGACGGACGGGCCTTGCACGACGCCCCTGGGCAGGTCGAACGCCCAGGCGCTGCCGGCCGCGATGAAGGTGAGGCCGCCCGCAACGGCATAAGCGGCCAGGCCGCGCTGGAAAAACGTCAAGCTCATGTCACTCCGTCAGTTACTGTTGTCCTCGAGACATGGTAACAGACGGGTACTTAGGTGAGGCTTACCTCATTGACGTACTCGGCGTTCGTGCTGCTGCTGATAGGGGCTGATGCGCGCGAGGTCTTCCATTTCCTCGGCCAGGAAGCCGAGCAGGTCGTCCGCGCTGACGATGCCCGCGAGACGCCCGCCCTCGCCCACCACGGGCACGCGCCGGATGCCGCGCAGGCGCATGCGTTCGATGGTGACGGACACGTCGTCGTGCTCGTCGGCCGTGAGCAGGTCGTCCGTCATGATGTCGCCGACCTGCAGGCCGGCCGGATCGAGGCCGAGGGCGACGACGGACACGACGATGTCCCGGTCCGTGACGATGCCAGCCGGCGTGCGCTCGCCGTCCACGTCGTCGACGACGACGATGTCGCCCACGTGATGTTTGCGCATGAGTAAGGCCGCGCCCTGCACGCTTTCATCGCGGGCGCAGCAGACGGTATCGACCGTGCAGAGTTTTCCGACTTCCATGGCCGCCTCCAACGTCAGGCGATTAACCTACCCATAGAGCATAGACCGTGGTTTGAGACAAATCAAACCTATCTCGGGTCAGGATGTCTTTGATTCGGCCGGGGGAACGAAGCACGCCTCGACGACTTGCAAGTCGTTGTCTTTGGCGAAATTGCACACGAAGTGGTAAGCCAGCGGTTCGATGCTTTTCAGGGCATTGTTCACGACGACCGCCTTGACGCCGTTCACGACGGTCGGGTGCACGTACGGAGAGAACTTCAGGTGGGCGTTCGGGCCGCCGCTGCCGGCCGGCCGGAAACACGACATGACGCCGCACAGACGCTCGGCCCAGTCACTCGGGCGGAACTGCCTGCCCTTACTTGTCACGCCGAGAATGAAGAATTCGTCGGCGCCTTTCCCGGTTTGCGGTGAGTCGGCCATAGTGCGGCTTCTGAAACAAAGGCGTGGATGAGAACAACCCGACTATTATATCTTATAGAAGACCTGCGGACGAGCCCCATGTGCCGGCCCTTGTCGGACCGGCAGATGGAGATCAGCCGAGCAGGACCGCGCCCGACAACAGCAGCAGGAGCAGCATCCATAATAACAGCGCGCGCCAGACCAGGCCGACCGTGCTTTGCAGTGCGCGCACGTTCGGCTCGTCGCCGGGAAGCATGTCGTCCTCGCTGGCGGAGCTGTCGACCGTCGCCGCGTCGGCCGGCAGGATGCGCGGCGCGTTCTCGGCCGGGGTGCCGAGGCGTACGCCCATCGCACCGCCGCCCGCGGCGAGGATGATGCCTTTCGATTCGTCGGTCCAACGATTGGCGAAATTGCGCCACGCATAGATCGCATCTTCGAAATTGCCGACCACGGCGAATGCGATCGCGGTCAGGCGCACGGGGATCCAGTCGATCCAGTAGAACGCGCGGGCGGCGAACTGGCCGAATGCCTCGTTGCGCATGTGATCCGGTTCGTTCCACGCGCGCGCGAGGTATTCGGACACGCGGTACATGACGGCGCAGGCCGGGCCCAGCGGCATCAGGAACCAGAAGAACACGCCGAACACGTTGCGGTGCGTCGTGATCAGGGATTTTTCCACGGCGATGCGGGCGATCTCGGTGGCGTCCATGCCGACCGTGTCGATCCTGGCCCACTCGGCCAGCAGCGTGCGCGCCGTGGCCTCGTCGCCCGCGTTGAGGGCAAACTGGATCGACGTGAAGTAATGGCTGTAGTGGCGGAAACCAAGCGTGAGGTAGACGATCAGCACGTTCCAGGCGAACGCGGCGAACACGAGGCGGTAATGCACGAGGACACCGTAGATGACGGCCGTCGGCAGCATCAGCACGGCCATCATCAGGAACCAGCCCAGCCGGCCGTGGCTGGCCTGCCCCGCGTTGCACCAGCCTTCGATGCGCATGGCAAGGCGCTTGATTTCGGCGTAGATCTGGTTATCTGCGCGCAGCGGCTTCAGCTGTTCGATGAGCAGCGCGCACAGAATGGAGAAAAAAG
>CBIHOW010000191.1:0-3558 GCA_966211695.1 uncultured Massilia sp.
ATCATCACGAGGGAAAACCGGTACTGCCGCGTCGAGGGGTCCGTCATGTCTGCAAAGTCTCCATGTTGGCGCTTGGCGCGCCTTTTATTCACAAACGATCAGCCGTCGATCAGCGCCTCGTTCCAGGCGTGGACGGTCTGTTCCTGTTCGCCCAGGCCTTCGATGCCGAGCCGCATGCGGTCGCCCGGTTCCAGGTAGACGGGATCCGGCTTCTGGCCGAGGCCCACGCCCGGCGGGGTGCCGGTGCTGATCACGTCGCCCGGCTGCAGGGTCATGAAACGGCTGATGTAGCTGACCAGGTGCGCGACGGTGAACACCATCGTGCGCGTATTGCCCGTCTGGTAGCGCTTGCCGTTCACTTCCAGCCACATGTCCAGGTTCTGCGGATCGGGCACTTCGTCGGTCGTGACGAGCCACGGGCCGACGGGGCCGAACGTGTCGCAGCCCTTGCCCTTGTCCCACTGGCCGCCCCGCTCCAGCTGGTATTCGCGCTCGGACAGGTCGTTCACGACGCAGTAGCCGGCCACGTAGTCGAGGGCGTTCGCTTCGTCCACGTAGCGCGCGCGCTTGCCGATGACGACGCCCAGCTCCACTTCCCAGTCGCTCTTGACGGAGCCGCGCGGCAGCACGACGGGATCGTTGCAGCCGATGATCGAGCTGGTCGCCTTCGTGAACAGCACGGGTTCGGCCGGCACGGCCATGCCCGATTCGGCCGCGTGGTCCGAATAGTTCAGGCCCACGCAAATCAGCTTGCCGATGTCGGCGACGACGGGCGCGTAGCGCACCGGCTGTTCGACGGCCGGCAGGCGGCTCGGGTCGACGTCGGACAGGCGCGCGATCGCGCCGGCGGCCAGCTGGGCCGAGGTCAGGTCGGGCAGCACGCCGGACAGGTCGCGGATCACGCCGTCGGCGTCCATCAGGCCAGGTTTCTCGGCGCCCTTCGGGCCGAATCGCAGCAGTTTCATGGTATTCCTTTGTTACGGTGATATTGAAAGATCAAGCCGCCGGGACGGGCGCGGCCGGGTCCAGCAGGCCGGCATTCTTGAGCGCGGCCCACAGGCCCGCCGGCAACGGCTGGGAAAACCAGTGCGCGTTGCGGCGCAACTGGTCGATGTTCTGGGCGCCGGGGATGCACGACACGACGGCCGGATGGGCCACCGGGAATTGCAGCGCGGCGGCCTGCAAAGGCACGTCGAATTCGCGGCAGACGGCGGCGATGGCGCGCACGCGCTCCACGACGGCCGCCGGGGCGTCCTCGTAATTGAATTTGTTCGTGCCCGCCAGGATGCCGGAGTTGAACGGGCCGCCGATCACGACGGCCGTCCCCGCCCGCGCGCAGCGGTCCATCAGCGGGGCCAGCGATGCCTGTTCCAGCAAGGTGTAGCGTCCGGCCAGCAGCACGCAATCGAGCGCGCACACGTCCAGCGCGTCGGCGATGACTTCCCACTCGTTGACGCCGAGGCCGAAGCCCTTGATCGCGCCCTCGTCGCGCAATTGCACCAGCGCGCGGAAACCGCCGCCCTCGGTCAGCTGTTTCCAGTAGTGCGCATGGCGCTCGCCATGGGTGACGCGGCCGATGTCGTGCACGTACAGGTAGTCCACGCGGTCCATGCCGAGGCGCTGCAGGCTGTCCTCGAGCGAACGCATGACGCCGTCGTGCGTGTAGTCGTAGTGCGGCCGGAACGGCAGCGGCGCGGCCCACCCGCACTCGCCCGGCCGCACGCCCGGGTCGGGCCACATCAGGCGGCCGACCTTCGTGCTGATCACGTACTCGTCGCGCGGCCGCGCGCGCAGCGCGACGCCCAGCCGGTGTTCGGACAAGGTAAACCCGTAGTATGGCGCCGTGTCGAAGTAGCGGATGCCGAGGTCCCAGGCGGCGTCGACGAGCGCGTACGCGTCCGCTTCCGTCATCGGGTCGTACAGGCCGCCCAGTTGGGCGCAGCCGAGTCCGAGTTTGGAGACGTCCATGTCAGGCAGCCTTGAGCGGCAAGCAGCGCGGCCCGATCGGCTCGAACTGCTTGTACGTGAGGATGAATTCCTGGTGGCCCAGGTCTTCCGATTTCGTGCACTCGCCGTTCGCCACGCGGGCCACGAGGTCGACGATCTCGGCGCCGACCTGCTCGATGCTCGCATGGCCCGTGAGGATGCGGCCCGCGTTGACGTCCATGTCGTCCGCCAGGCGTTCGTACGTCGCCGGGTTCGCGCACACCTTGATGACGGGAGAAATCGCCGAGCCGACCACGGAGCCGCGGCCCGTCGTGAACAGGGTGACGTGCGCGCCGCATGCGATCAGTTCCACGATCTCGGCGTTGTCGGAGATGTTCGGGAAGCCGAAGCGCGGTTCGCCGTCCGGCACGACGTCCAGCAGGTACAGGCCGCCGGTGGGCGGCTGGTCGCCGGGCTTGATGATGCCGCTGATCGGCGACGCGCCGCTCTTCGCGTACGCGCCCAGCGATTTTTCTTCCAGCGTCGTCAGGCCGCCGTCCGCATTGCCGGGCGCGAAGCTGCCGTGGCCCATGATCGTGTAGTAGCGCGACGCCTTCTCGACCGTCCTGACGATCTCGTCGCCCAGTTCCGGCGTGACGGCGCGGCGCTTCATGTGGAATTCGCAGCCGACCAGTTCACCGGTCTCCTCGAATACGCAGGCGCTCCCCGCCGCGATCAGGCGGTCGAATGCCGCGCCGACGGCCGGGTTGGCCGTGATGCCGCTCGTGCTGTCGGAACCGCCGCAGATCGTCGCGACGACCAGTTCGTCGAGACGCATCGGCACGCGCTCCTGGCGCGCCAGGTCCTCGACGGCCCACTGCACCCATTCGACACCGCTCTTCACGCCGGAGCGCGTGCCGCCCACGTCCTGGATCGTGACGGTATGGACGGGCCGTCCGCTGTCGGCGACGGCTTGCGCCACGCCGTTCTTGTCGAAGCTCTCGCAGCCGAGCGACACGAGCAGCGCGGCGCCCACGTTCGGGTGCGTCAGCACGCGGCGCATGATCGTGTCGGCGTATTCGTTCGGGTAGCAGCCCGGGAAGCCGATCAGGTGCACGGGCTGGCCGGGGAAGGCATTCACGATCAGCCGCGCGACGTGGTGCGCGCACTCGACGAGGTAGGCGACGACGACGACGTTGCGGATGCCCTTGCGCCCGTCCGCGCGCGGATAGCCGGCCAGCGCGGCCTGGGTGATGTCGGTGGAGGTGGTCATGGTGCTTTGCTTCCGATGAAATGGTGGCCGTCCCCGTCCAGCGTGAAGGTCGGGATGTAGTCGCTTTCCAGGTTGTGCGTATGGATGTGCGCGCCGATGGCGATCGGCACCGTGGCCGTGCCGATGATGGCGCCGTAGCGCAACACCTTGTCGCCGGGCGCAAGGCCGTGCCGCGCGACCTTGTGGCCGAGACGGACGTCGCCGGGGAGCGCGACCTCGCGTCCGTCGATGACGACCGTGGCGCCGGCCTTGAGGTCGACGCGCGCGATGAGGCAGTTATCCTCGCGCGACATGAGCAGCAGGCTGCCCGCCTGCGCTGGGGTGGTGCTGGACATGACGATCCTTTACGGCTGGTAACG
>CBIHOW010000192.1:0-3551 GCA_966211695.1 uncultured Massilia sp.
TTGACGAACTTTACAAACGGTTACGTGGTTGACAGATACTTACAAGCGATGCAACGATTTCCCATTGTCAATTAAAAGGACACATATGCCCGCCCTCGTGCCCCAGCCCGCCTCGCTCGCCCGTCCCGAAGGGCCGCGCCGCTATCTCGTCGCGGCGCCTCCGGGCGACACCCCCGGCGGCCGGGCGCTGATCGTGGTGCTGCACGGCGGCGGCGCGTCGGCGGACCAGGTGCTGGGGCTGGCGTATCCACCGTCCCCCCTGTCCGTCTGGCTGGACATTGCAGCGCGCGAACAACTCGTGGTGATGGCACCGGACGCCGGCAAGGGCGGCTGGAACGATTGTTTCGCCTCGGAAGCGCGTGTCGCCAGGAAAGATGACGTCGCCTTCATCGACGCGCTGATCGGCCATGCGATCGCCCACCATGGCGTCGACCCGGCACGCGTCTACCTGATCGGCGTGTCGCGCGGCGGCTGGCTGGCGTATGCCGCGGCGACCCGGCTCCCGCATCGATTGGCCGCATTCTCGGTCGTCCTCGCGGGGATGCCGCCGCCCGGCCGCACGCAGGCGCCCACGACGCCGCTGCCGGCGCTGATCTTCGGCTGCACGGCCGACCCGCTGATCTACTACCACGGCGGCAAGCCCTGGTATGCGCTCGGCTTCGCCGAACCGGTGCGCGGCATCGAGGCCAGCGCGCACGCCTGGCGCGAACTGGCGGGCTTGCCGGACTCGCCGGACGTCGTGCAACTCCCGGCCAGCGACCCGCGAACGAGCGTCACCCGCTTCATGTGGGGACAGGCGCCGGACGGGATGCAGGTCGGCCTGTACCGCATCGACGGTGCGGGCCACGCGGAGCCCAGCCGCCTGAAGCGCTATCCCCGTTTCATCAACTGGCTGACCGGCTTGCAGAACGCCGACCTGGAAGTCGCCGAAGCGGCGTGGGACTTCTTCCGCGAGAAGCGGGCGGCACCTGTGGCATGATCACGGATTTACCCGTCCATACACAATGAAGTCAAGTCATCATACCGATGCGGTCGTCATCGGCGGCGGCCTCGCCGGCCTGGCGGTCACCCGGCAGCTGCACAAGGCGGGCATCGACGTCGTCACGCTCGAACGGCGCGCGGCGTTTGCGAATGAAGGTTTCGCGATCAACCTGCCGGGTAACGCGATCGCGGCGCTGGAAGAGATGGGATTGGGCGAGCGCATCGCCACCATGGGCCGCCCGACGAAGCGGCGCGAGTACCGCGACCATCGCGGCCGGATCCTGTTCGAGATCGACGAGGACGCGTTCTGGGGACAGGCTTGCCGGCCCCGCTGCGTGAAGCGGAACGAATTGATGGACATGCTGCGCGATGGCCTCCCCGACACCGTATTCCGCATGTCGAGCCAGGTCGAGGGCATTGCCGCGGATGCGTCCGGCGTGTCCGTGACGACCGCCGATGAACATGCCTACACTGGCCGCATCGTGATCGGCGCGGACGGCGTGCATTCGCGCACGCGGGCACTCGTGTTTCCCGATGCGGCCACGCGCGCCGCCATGCTGTCCCCGTCGAGCTGGCGTTTCCTCGCGCCCGATCCCGGCATCGATTGCTGGACGGTGTGGGCCGGACCGTCCGGGCTCTTCCTGCTGATCCCGCTGGGGAACGGCGAGGTGTATGGCTGGGCCAGCAGCGACAGCGACGCCAGCCCCGGCCTCGCCCACGTATTCCGCCAGTTCCCGTCCGAGGTGCGGCAAACGGCCGCATTCCTCGACGCGCATCCCGACAGCATCCACCATTCGCCGCTCGAGGAAGTCCGGATACCGGCATGGGGCAACGAGCGCGTCGTACTGATCGGCGATGCCGCACACGCCACGGCGCCCGTCTGGGCCCAGGGCGGGGCACTGGCATTCGAGGATGCGAACGCGCTGTCCGCCATCCTCGCGAGTCGTACGAACTGGTCGCAGGCGGCGGGACGCTTCGAAACGGCCCGACGCGAACGCGTCGCCCACGTGCAGGCGATGACGGACAAGATGTCCAAAGCCGCCCGCCTGCCGGCGGCCATCCGGAACCTGCTGCTGCCGTTCGTCGGCCCGAAGAACTACCGGGCCACGTATGCGCCACTGCGCCCGCAAGGCGCACCTGCCTGAAAAGAAGAAGCCCGCATCGCGCGGGCTTCTTCATGAGGCTGGACCGGTTTACTTGGTCGCGGCGGCGACGGTCGTGGCCTTGTGTTCGGCTTTCGCTTCGGCCTTGTGTTCGGCCTTGTGTTCGGCCTTGGCATGCTTGACGTCGGCCTTCGCTTCCTTCACGTCGGCCTTGGCTTCTTTCTTGACTTCCTTCGCGTCGGCCTTGGCTTCTTTCACGTCAGCCTTGGCGTCGGCCTTGGCTTCCTTGACGTCGGCTTTCGCGGCGGCTTTCGTTTCCTTCACTTCAGCCTTGGCGGCCTGCTTCTCCTGCTTGGCTTCGACCTTGGCCGCGGCCGGCGTCGTGGGAGCGGCGGCAGGTGCGGGCGCCTGGGCGAAGGCAGCGGTTGCGAACAGGCCGGCGATCAGGGTAGCGATGGTCTTTTTCATGATGAAGGGTCCTCAGAGTTTTTGGGGTTCGGTGCAGGTCGTTTTGCGCTGCACTTGTCCCTAAAACGGCGCGGCCTGCCCGCCTGTTGACGGGCTTTACAAACGGTTACCGCGCTGACAGATCCTTACAACTCGACCATTTAAAAGCCGTAGCCGTGCCACGCATCCTTGAATTCCTTCGCGCGCGCATCGACGACTTCCGGCCGCGCACGCAGCCACGCAATCACGGCTTCGCGGTCGTCTTCCGACGGCGAGCCGCGCTCGATGCGCGCGACGACGCCTTCCGTCTCGCTGAACGGCTCGCGGCCGCCGAAGCCGCCGCCCAACAGGCCCCGTTCTTCCAGCGCGCCGAAGAAGTCGTTGATGAAGTCGTGATACGGCTCGCCGCGCATCGGGTTATGGAAGACGAGTTCGACGTCGAAGCAGTGTTCCTGGAATTCGCCGACGCGCAGTTTCTTGCGCTGGCGGGCATTCAGGCGCCGCATGCGGCTGGTCGAACGGGGATCGCGTTTCATGCATTCTCCTTGGTGGTGTGCCGGTGGTCGGCGTCATAGGTCAGGCCGATCTGGCGCCGGACCTCGTCCATCACGCCCATCAGCGCCAGCGTGTCCGCATGCGTCATGCCCGGACTTTCGATCAGGCCCGCGCGCCAGCAGCGCTGCGCCTCGATCACTTCGTGCACATAGCCGTTGCCGACGTACGGTGTCGGCACGGTGCGCGAGATGCCGTCGGCGCGCACGACGGTCACCGTCTGCGTGCGGTAGAACATCGTGTTCATGCGCACGTGGCCGCGTTCGCCCGCGATCGTCAGTTCGCTCGGCAGGCGGGCGCGCAACGAGCAGCTGCACACGGACATGCCGCCGCCGCCGTGGCGCAGCAGGATGCCCGTCTGCTCGTCGACGCCGGTCGGGCCGATGTCGGCGTGGGCCAGCACGGTGTCGACAGGTCCCAGCAGCGCCACGGCGATCGACAGCGGATAGATGCCCAGGTCGAGCAGCG
>CBIHOW010000193.1:0-3538 GCA_966211695.1 uncultured Massilia sp.
CCTTTCAGGCCCGAGACGCTGTGCGCTTCCTGGTATTCGCTCATGTTGATGGTGACGAGCTTGCGTTCGCCGCCGTACAGCAGGTCCGCCAGCGCCAGCGCCGTCTCCGTCTTGCCGACGCCGGACGTGCCGACGAACAGGAACACGCCCTTCGGCTTGTTCGGATCCTCGAGGTTCGCGCGCGCCGTGCGCACGCGCTGGGCGACGATGCCGCTGGCGTGGCCCTGGCCGAGGATCCGCTCGTCCAATAAACCCTGCAGGTTCATCACGGTGCGCAGCTCGTCCTTCACCATGCGCCCGAGCGGAATGCCGGTCCACGCGGCGACGATGGCGGCCACCGTCTGGCCGTCGACCTGCACGGGCACGAGCGGCGCCTCGCCCTGCAGCGCGTGCAATTCGTCGATCTTCGCCCGCAGCGCGGGGCTGTCGCCCTGCCCCGCTTCCAGCCGCATGCGCAGCGCGTGGATCTCGGCGCACGACGCCTGCTCGGCATCCCAGCGTGCGCGCAGCCGTTCCTGTTCTTGCAGCGCCGTGGCCCGTTCCGCGCGCAGCACGGACAGCGCGGCCGCATGGTCCGCCCCGGCGCTTTCCTCGCGCACGAGGGCCTGGATGCGTGCATCCAGGCGCTCGGCCCTGCGCGTGCAATCTTCAAGCACGGCGGGCGTCGCCTTCTGGCCCAGCGCGACCTTGGCGCACGCGGTATCGAGCACGCTGACCGCCTTGTCCGGCAGCTGGCGACCGCTGATGTAGCGGTGCGACAGGCGCACCGCTTCCACGATCGCCTCGTCGTAGATGCGCACGCCGAAATGCGCCTCCATCAGCGGCGCCATCGCGCGCAGCATCGCGCATGCCGTCTCCTCGTCCGGCTCTTCGACCTTCACGACCTGGAACCGGCGCGCCAGCGCGGCATCCTTCTCGAAGTATTTCTTGTACTCGCTCCACGTGGTGGCGGCGACGGTGCGCAGCTCGCCGCGCGCCAGCGCGGGCTTCAGCAGGTTGGCCGCATCGTTCTGGCCGGCCGTGCCGCCCGCGCCGATCATCGTGTGCGCCTCGTCGATGAACAGGATGATCGGATGCAGGCTTTTTTTCACCTCGTCGATCACGTTCTTCAGGCGGTTCTCGAACTCGCCCTTGACGCTGGCTCCGGCCTGCAGCAGGCCCAGGTCCAGCACGTGGATCTCCACGCCGCGCAGCACGTCCGGCACGTCGCCTTGCGCGATGCGCAGCGCGAGGCCTTCGACGACGGCCGTCTTGCCCACGCCCGCCTCGCCCGTCAGGATCGGATTGTTCTGGCGCCGGCGCATGAGGATGTCGATGACTTGCCGGATCTCGGCATCGCGCCCGATCACGGGATCGAGCTTGCCTTCGCGCGCGCGCGCCGTGAGGCAGGTCGTGTACTGGTCGAGCGCGGGCGTCTTGCCGGGCGCGCTCCCCTGCAATTCGGTTACCGGATCCGCGGACGGCGCAGGGGCAGCGGCCAGCACCGCCGGCGCTTCGTCGGAGCCGTGCGTCAG
Source organism: uncultured Massilia sp. (assembly GCA_966211695.1). Taxonomy (GTDB): domain Bacteria; phylum Pseudomonadota; class Gammaproteobacteria; order Burkholderiales; family Burkholderiaceae_D; genus Telluria. The sequence continues at coordinate 1,515 of CBIHOW010000193.1, forward strand.
CTTGTCGAAATCGTGTTTCAGGCGGTCGAGCGGGAAGCCGGCGAAATGGCGCGACGCGCGCTGGGCCAGTTGCGCGAGGCCCGGTTCCGTCAGCAGCGCGAGCAGCAGGTGGCCGCTGCGGATGTGCTGCGGCTGGCTTGAGGCGCCCAGCGACGCGATCAGCCACGCATGCTCGAACAGCACGGGCAGGTGGCGCGAGAACACGGGCGTGCGCGCGCTGCCCGACGGCAGGCGCTCCACCTCCCTGCGCAGGTCGGATTCGAGGCCGGTCAGGCTGATGTCGGCCGCGCGCGCCACCACCACGAGGTCGCTCCCTGGCTGCTCCAGCAGCGCGAGGAACAGGTGCTCGATGTCGACTTCGTACTGGCCGAGCCCGACGCAGATGCCGGCCGCGCGCGTGGCGGCCGAGCGCGTGACGTCGTTCAGCTTGGCGATCAGGGTCTTCAGGTTGATTTCCATGTCGAGGTCCTTTGTGGGGTTGACGCAGCCGCCTTGCTGATCGCGTAGTTCAGCGAGGATGGCTGCAGCACGGCGTTGAAATTGACAGGAACGACAGCCGCGCCGGGGCCGGCGTGCAGGGTCGCGTTGATCACGAAATTCAGGCGGTTCACGCCGCCCGGCCCGGGCGCCAGGGAGGCACTGACGTTTTTCAGGCGCGGTTCGTGGCGCTCGATCGCATCCTTCAGGCAGGCGCAGATCGCGGCCCGGTCTTCGCTGCTCGACAGGCAGAACGCGGCGAAGTCGGTCAGTCCAAAATTCAGGATGGAGGCGCGCGCCAGCGGCCAGGCGTCGAATGCTTCCGGCGGCAGGCCGGCGCGGGCGTTCAGCAGCGCTTCCAGGTCGCGCGCGATGTTGTCCTTGAGCTGCTCGATGCTTGCGCGGCCAGGCTGGGGCCGCTCGCCCATCAGGCGGTCGAGCAAGCCGGGAAGATTCGCGGTCATCGCAGCTCCCGTATCAGGCGTAGGCAATAAGCCTCGGTAATAAGCCGCAGTAAAAAAACCGCGGCCCTCAAGGCCGCGGCAAACGCGGGGAAACGATTCTCAGACGACGCGGTTGGTGGCGAGATCCCAGCCGCCCGACGTGTTGCCGCCGGCGCCGCCGCCGATCTTCTGCTGGGTGTACTTCCATTTGATCTTCGAGAATTTCAGGCCGACCTTCTCGTGCAGGAAATCGCCCTCGGCGACCTGCGGCTTGACGGAGCCGATCAGCACGTTCTCGATCTCGATCTCGAAGTACTTGACGCGTTCGCCCTGCCCGTCGGCGCGCATGAATTCGAATTTCGCCTTCGGGATGGTCTTGCCCGACGAGCAGGTCTGCAGCAGCAGCGGCGAGGACAGGTCGGCCAGCTTGGCGATCTCGATCTCGTCGTGCTCGCAGCGCTCGGCCGTATGGCCGCCGCCCGTCGACGCCGTCGCGGACTTCGGCTGGGTCACGCCCCAGTTGACCGATTTGCACTCGATCCAGTCCTTGTGCTTGTCGTCGGCCGATTCGCCCTTGATGCCGTCGATTTGCAGGTACACGTCAATTGCCATGTTCTACTCCAGTTCAGGTTGTTGAAAGAATCAGTTCTTGGTCGATTGCGGTAACTCCGCGACCAATCGGAGCGAAACGGACAATTCGTCGAGCTGGAAATGCGGACGCAGGAACGAGACGGCACGGTAGACACCCGGACGCCCCGGCACTTCCTGCACCTGCACGCTCGCTTCGCGCAGCGGGAACTGCGCCTTCTGTTCCTGGCTCGCGTTGTCGTCCAGCAGGACGTACTGCGTGAGCCAGCGGTTCAGGTAATCCTCGACGTTCGACGCGGCGGCGAAGCTGCCGATCTTGTCGCGCATCATGGCCTTCATGTAGTGCGCGATGCGCGAGACGGCGAAGATGTACTGCAGCTGCGACGACAGCAGCGCGTTCGCATTGGCCGCCTCGTTGGCATACTTGCGCGCCTTCTGCGCCGACTGCGCGCCGAAGAACGCGGCATACGACGTGTTCTTGCAGTGCACGAGCGAGATGAAGCCCAGGTCCGACAA
>CBIHOW010000194.1:0-3501 GCA_966211695.1 uncultured Massilia sp.
CCTCGTCTTCCTGCAGGACGTGAGCGCCATCGAAAACCAGGCGCAGCAACTCAAGCTCGCGTCGATGGGCCGCCTGACGGCCAGCATCGCGCACGAGGTGAGGAATCCGCTGTCCGCGATCGGACACGCGACATCGCTGCTGGCGGAGGACCTGCACGGTCCGGCGGAAACGCGCCTGCTGCGCATCGTGAACGACAACGTGGCGCGCGTGAACCGGATGGTCGAGGACATCCTGAAACTGTCGCGCAAGGTGCAGCCGAACGGCACGCCCGTGGCGCTGGACGACTTCCTCCCCGAGCTGCGCGCCGAGTTCACGGAAATGCACGGCATGGCCGGTGATATAGTGTGGGTGGGCGATGCGGGCGGGCGGTCCGTGCGCTTCGACGGCCTGCACCTGCGCGAAGTGCTCGTGAACCTGCTCGGCAACGCGATCCGCTACGCGAGCGGCAAGCCGGCCAGCATCCGCGTGGTGCCCGTGCTCGACGCGACGGGCCGCATGGAATTGCACGTGCAGGACGACGGCCCCGGGATCACGCCGGAAGTGCGGGCGCACCTGTTCGAACCGTTCTACACGACGTCGAGCAAGGGCACGGGCCTCGGCCTGTACCTGGCGCGCGAGCTGTGCCTGAACAACGGCGCGATGCTCGACTACGAATACCGCACCGAGGACGTGCGGCCCGGCGCGCCCGACGGCGCGGGCGAGGCCAGCGGCCGCTTCGTGATCACGTTCGGCGCAACTATTTAATGTCACGGAAAGAAGGCATGAGCTCACCCCGCATCCTGGTGGTCGACGACGAACCCGACCTGCGCGAGCTGCTCGAGATCACCCTGCTCAAGATGGGGCTCGACGTGGACAGCGCCGCCACCGTCCGCGAAGCACGGTCCCTGCTGGGGCAGAAGTCCTATGCGCTGGTGCTGACCGACATGCGCCTGCCCGACGGCCTGGGCCTGGAACTGGTGCGCGAGGTGGCCGCGAATCATAAAAGCACGCCCATCGCCGTGATCACCGCGTACGGCAGTGCCGAGAATGCCGTCGTGGCGCTGAAGGCCGGGGCGTTCGACTACGTGTCCAAGCCCGTCGTGCTGGACGATTTGCGCGCGATGGTACGCGCGGCGCTGAAGCTGTCCGATCCGGCGGCCGCGCCGGCCGCCAGCCAGGGCGACGGGTCTGCCGATATGACGTCGCGCCTGATCGGGCAATCGCCCGCGATGCAGGCGCTGCGCGCGCAGATCGCGCGTCTGGCCCGCTCGCAGGCGCCGATCGCCATCAACGGCGAATCCGGCAGCGGCAAGGAACTGGCCGCGCGCGAGATCCACGCGCAGGGCGCGCGCGCGGGCAAGCCGTTCGTCGCCGTGAACTGCGGCGCGATCCCCGAGGCGCTGATGGAGGCCGAGTTCTTCGGCTACCGCAAGGGCGCGTTCACGGGCGCGAACGACGAGCGCGACGGCTTCTTCCAGGCCGCCAACGGCGGCACGCTGATGCTCGACGAGGTCGCGGACCTGCCGCTCGCGATGCAGGTGAAGCTGCTGCGCGCGATCCAGGAGCGGCGCGTGCGCAAGATCGGCGCCACGGTCGAGGAACCGGTCGACGTGCGCATCATCAGCGCCACGCACAAGGATCTTGCCAAGTGCGTGGAGAACGGCAGCTTCCGCCAGGACCTGTTCTACCGCCTGAACGTCATCGAACTGACCTTGCCGCCGCTGCGCGAGCGCCTGGACGATTTGCCGCTGCTGGTGGACGCCATACTCGCGCGCCTGGCCGGGCCGGGCGGGGCGAAGCTCGGCCCCGGCGTGCTGGACGCGCTGCGCGGCTACGCGTTCCCGGGCAATGTGCGCGAGCTGGAAAACGTGCTGGAACGGGCGCTCGCGTTTGCCGACGACGGCGTGATCGAAGTCGGGGACCTGCTGCTCAAGGGCGCGAAGCTGGGCGATGGTGCGCCCGCCGCCGCCGCGCCACAAGCGGCGGCGCCACCGGAACCTGCGCCGCAGGAGCCGGCCGCGCCACCGCCGCCGCCGGCCGACGACGCGCTGCCGAGCAACCTGCCGGACTACCTGAGCCAGGTCGAGCGCGACATCATCCTGCGCGCGCTGAACCAGACCCAGTTCAACCGCACGCAGGCCGCGAGCCTGCTCGGCATCAGCGTGCGGCAGCTGCGCTACCAGATGCAGAAACTGGGGATCCATGCGCCGGAACCGTGAATCTGCGTGGTCTTTTCGCCAACGCAGCAATGCGAAAACGGCCGTTTTTGCACGATAAGTAAGCACACATATTCGCGCCACAAAAACAATGTTAGTGCTTACTTCGCCGTGGAGGCTTCAGGTATCGGCCCTGATCGATGTCAAGAAAAAAATCTTAGTCGCAGAGCTCTTAAAAATCGCGGACATCGACTACAATTAGGTCTGTAAGGCCGTTGTCTACTACATCTAGTGGTCAACGGCCTTAATGCCGAACAGGCTGAGTAGGGGCGCCACTGCGGTTTCTCAACATTGCTGCTCCTATTTTTTATCGGCAGAAAGTTATCGAGTTGCCAATTTTGATGAGTTGGCAGCTTTCCCTGGATTCACTCCGAGGGGTCCATATCTACCTAATTCGAGAAGGCGATGGCAGTCAGTGACGCCAATGCTGGGAGGCTCAATGCAAACATCTTCGGACATTTCCATCAACCCCGTCGCAGCGGCAACGACGGCCGGCAAGAGCGCGGCCGAGCTGGTCGCGGGCAACGACTACCGCATCATCCGTCGTAACGGCGCCGTGGTGCCGTTCGCGCCGAACAAGATCGCCGTCGCGATGACCAAGGCGTTCCTGGCCGTCAATGGCGAGCAGGGCCGCGAGTCGGCGCGCATCCGCGAGCTGGTCGAGCAGCTGACGAACAACGTGGTCGCGGCCCTCGTGCGCCGCCAGCCGAACGGCGGTACCTTCCACATCGAGGATGTGCAGGACCAGGTGGAATTGTCCCTGATGCGCTCGGGCGAGCATGACGTCGCCCGCGAATACGTGCTGTACCGCGCCAAGCGCATGGAAGAGCGCCGCCTGGCCAAGGAAGCTGCCGGCACGACGCAGATCGCGGCCCCGCAGATCCACGTGGTGGACGGCGGCGCGCGCCGCCTGCTGGACATGAACGAAGTGTCGGCCCTGATCAACGCCGCCTGCGCGGGCCTGGAAAAGCACGTCGACGCCGACGCCATCCTGGCCGAGACGGTCAAGAACCTGTACGACGGCGTGCCGGTCGAGGAACTGCACAAGTCGGCCGTGCTGGCCGCGCGCGCGCTGATGGAAAAGGACCCGGCCTACAGCCAGGTCACCGCGCGCATCCTGCTGCACTCGATCCGCAAGGAGATCTTCGGCAAGGACGTGCCGCAGGCCGGCGCCGCCGCCGAATACATCACCTATTTCCCGCAATACGTCGCCAAGGGCATCGAAGCCGAGCTGCTGGACGAGGAACTGGGCAAGTTCGACCTGCAGAAGCTGGCCAAGGCCATCGTCGCCGACCGCGACCTGCA
>CBIHOW010000195.1:0-3496 GCA_966211695.1 uncultured Massilia sp.
ACTTCCATGTCGATGAAGTCGATGACGATCAGGCCGCCCAGGTCGCGCAGGCGCAGCTGGCGGGCCACTTCGTCGGCCGCTTCCAGGTTCGTGTTGAATGCGGTGGTCTCGATGTCCGAGCCGCGGGTGGCGCGCGCCGAGTTGACGTCGATGGAGACGAGGGCTTCGGTGTGGTCGATCACGATCGCGCCGCCGGACGGCAGCGGCACGGTGCGCGCGTACGCGGTTTCGATCTGGTGTTCGATCTGGAAGCGGGAGAACAGCGGCACGTCGTCCGTGTAGCGCTTCACGCGATGCGCCATGTCGGGCATCACGTGGCTCATGAACTGCTGGGCCTGGTCGAAGATCTCGTCGGTGTCGATCAGGACTTCGCCGATATCAGGCTGGAAATAGTCGCGGATGGCGCGGATGACGAGCGACGACTCTTGATAGATTAGGAACGGACCGGGAGCCGACTTGCCGGCACCTTCGATCGCGCGCCACAACTGCATCAGGTAATTCAAGTCCCACTGGAGTTCTTCGACCGTGCGGCCGATGCCGGCGGTGCGGGCGATGACCGACATGCCCTGCGGCAGGTCCAGCTTGTCCATCGTCTCGCGCAGTTCCTGGCGCTCTTCGCCTTCGACACGGCGCGACACGCCGCCGCCACGCGGATTGTTCGGCATCAGGACCAGGTAGCGGCCGGCCAGCGAAATGAACGAGGTCAGGGCGGCGCCCTTGTTGCCGCGTTCTTCCTTTTCGACCTGGACCATGATTTCCTGGCCTTCGCGCAGGGCTTCCTTGATCGTGCAATTGCGGACGTCGACGCCGTCGCGGAAATAGGAGCGGGCAACTTCTTTGAAGGGGAGGAAACCGTGGCGCTCTTCGCCGTAGCTGACGAAGCAGGCTTCAAGGGAGGGTTCGATGCGGGTGATGACGCCTTTGTAGATATTCGACTTTCGCTGTTCGCGACCGGCGGTCTCGATATCGATGTCGATCAGTTTCTGGCCATCGACGATCGCTACGCGCAGCTCCTCTTGCTGCGTAGCGTTAAACAACATACGTTTCATTTTTATAAACTCCGCGACCCGTGGGCCGTTTCATGCCGTCTTTACGCAAGAGCGGCGAAAGTACAGGGATGTACGCGGGGAAGGGAGTGTTGGCGGTGGTATGCCCGGGGTGTGGCACGGCAGGCCGGCCACAGGGCGCAGTGGCGTCGAACGACATTGCCCGCGCACGAACGTCCTCGCCAGCCCGGGCGGCCCGATCGGGGCGGCACAGGGGCAGGCAAGCGGTGCGACACAGCCAGATCTTCAGTCGGCGCGCATGCCGGGGAGCATAACGATGCTGCCGAAACGGGCGCTCCGGGGTGTGAAGACCGCGGTGCGGATTGCGCACCTGCGTGATCTTCCCGGATGACTGTCTCCAGCAACACTGCTACGGCTCACGACGGTCTAGCGGCTCCTTACTTCGGGTCGGGCGAAACGGCAAGCGTTATCGACGCCATCACCCGGCGAGCCGACCCTGCGGCCGGCTTGCCGGTACTTATCCTTACAATTCCAAACAATCCAATCCTGCATCCTGTGCGGCTACCCGATTGCAACTGCGGTGCAACCCAGGTTCGCACAGGAATGTGCGTACACGTTCTAGAAATCCTTGAAATCCGCCGCTGCGCTTTCGCATTGTCGCTGCGATGCCGCGACACTGCTGCCGCTTGCGACGGTTTGGGGATTCCGTTTTTTTCCATCGAATTTGCATTTTGGCGGGGCCGATGGAGACGCCCCTGTGTAAAATATCGTTTTAATTCTTACACCTGCAGAGGTTTGACCGCCGCCTGTCGATTATATATTCAAAATGAAGGACTTAGAGAGAATTTCTGGGAAGACAGAGCGAATGACCTTGCAAAACGATGTTGTTCCCCCTTCATCACAGACAGATAGCCGCCCCCCTGCCACTGCTCAGTTTGTCACAATCACCGAGGAAGAAGCAGGCCAGCGCATCGATAATTACCTGCTGCGCGTCTGCAAGGGTGTCCCAAAAAGCCATATTTACCGCATTCTTCGCTCCGGCGAAGTGCGCGTGAACAAAGGTCGCATCGATCAGCTGTACCGCCTGGCGACGGGCGACATCGTCCGTATCCCGCCCGTCCGCATCGCTGAAAAGGCTGCGGGCAGCGCCCCCGTGCCCGGGGCCGAATTTGCCATCGTGCATGAAGACAACCACCTGCTCGTGATCGACAAGCCGGCCGGCGTGGCCGTGCATGGCGGCTCGGGCGTGTCGTATGGCGTCATCGAACAATTGCGCGCGGCCCGGCCGGACGCCAAGTTCCTGGAACTGGTGCACCGCCTGGACCGCGAAACGTCGGGCTTGTTGTTGCTTGCGAAGAAACGCTCCGCGTTGACGAGCCTGCACGAGCAGATGCGTGACGGCAAAACCGACAAGCGCTACCTGACGATGGTCGCCGGCGACTGGCGCAACCCGCGCCAGCATGTGAAGTTGCCGCTGCATAAATACACGACGCCGGACGGCGAGCGCCGCGTCGTCGTGCAGGCCGGCGGCCAGGAAGCGCATACCGTCTTCAACCTGCTGCGCAAGTGGCCGGAGTACGCGCTGCTGGAAGCGGAGCTCAAGACGGGGCGCACGCACCAGATCCGCGTGCACCTGGCTTCGAGTGGCTTCCCGATCCTCGGCGACGAGAAATACGGCGATTTTGCACTCAACAAGCAGCTTCAGAAGGCAACCGACGCGCGTGGCGCCTTGCGCCGCATGTTCCTGCACGCCTACCAGATCACGTTCCAGCACCCTGACACGGGCAAGCCGCTGACCCTGAAGGCGCCGTTGCCGGCGGAATGCGAGCGTTTCTTGGTAAGCTTGGGGCCAGCGCAGGAAGTCAAAACACGCACGACCAACCGATAACGCGGAATGAGGAGCCGGCGCCACGAGCGCCGGGAGACATGGCAAGAAAGCAATTCGATCTGATTGTCTTCGACTGGGACGGCACGCTGATGGACAGCACCGCCACCATCGTCAAATGTATACAGTCTGCAGCCAAGGACCTGGGCCTGGCTGTCCCGAGCGACGCCGCGGCGTCGCACGTGATCGGCCTCGGGTTGGGCGAAGCCATGCAGGCCGTCATGCCGAACATCGATCCGGCCCTGTATCCGCGCATGGTCGAACGCTATCGCTACCACTTCCTGACGAAGGACCACGAACTGGTCCTGTTCCAGGGCGTGCGGGCGATGCTGGACGAGCTTTCCCAGGAGGGTTACTTCCTTGCGGTGGCGACCGGCAAAAGCCGGGTCGGCCTGAACCGCGCCCTGAACGCGGCGGGCCTGCTGTCCGTGTTCGATGCGACCCGTTGCGCCGACGAGACATTTTCCAAACCGCACCCGGCAATGTTGCAAGAATTGACAAGGGAACTCGGCCAGGACATGCGGCGTACCGTTATGATCGGCGACACGACGCATGACTTGCTTATGGCAAATAATGCCGGCGCCTCCGGCATCGCCGTCGAGTA
>CBIHOW010000196.1:0-3490 GCA_966211695.1 uncultured Massilia sp.
GTCGTCGTCCACGCCCCAGCCGCGCAGCAGCTCGATGAACGCGTCCTTCTCCGGCAGCGGGTGGCGGCCGCGGAAGTTGCCGGCGGCGTCGCGCTTGGCGCCCGACAGTTCCGTCTCCATGTCGGCGAAGACGGCGCCCGGGATGTGGCCGGCCGCATAGGCGTCGCGGCCGGCGGCGAGGTTCATGAGGTCGTGGCGGCAGTCGACGATCACCCATTTCGGGTCGTTCACGTGTGCGGCCAGTGCGGCGGGTTCGATCAGGGTCGTGTAGTTGGACATGGCGTTCCTTTTATTCGCTGGCGATGGGATCGGTTTCCTTGACGACGGCGCCGCGCGCCGTGCGCGTCGTATTGTAGAACGTCGCGGCGATTCCCGAGACGAGGATCACGCCCATGCCCAGCCAGACGTGCCAGTCGAACACGTCGCCCCACAGCACCATGCCCCACAGGCTGGAAAAGACGATGCCCGTGTACTGCAGGTTGGCGACGACGAGCACCTTGCCGATGCGGTAGGCGCGCGTCATCGCGATCTGGGCGCCCAGGCCGCTGGCGGCGATCGCCAGCATGAGGCCGATACCGTGCCACGATTGCGGGCGGAACGTATCCGCGCCGTTGCCGAGCAGCGAGCCGACGAGGCCGGCAAGGCCCATCGTGACGGAAAAATAGAACACGACGCGGTATTCCGGCTCGCCCATCTGGCCCAGGCGGCGCACCTGCATGTAGGCCATCGCCGCGATCACGGACGAGCCGATGGCGACGAGGCCGCCGACCCATTCATGGGTCTCGACGGCCGGCCGCAGCACGAGCGTCACGCCGACGAAGCTCATGGCGATGGCGAGGGCCAGCGGCCACTCGGGCAAGCCCTTGCCGCGCCACCAGCCGGTGACGAACATGTAGGCGGCGAGCCAGATCGGCGCCATGTAGTTGAGGGTGACGGCGGTGGCGAGCGGCAGCTTGCCGATCGCGTAGAACCACATCCACAGCGAGACGACGCCGACGACGCTGCGCCACAGGTGTTCTTTCGGGAAGGGTGTCTTGAACGAGCCGCCCTGCAGGCGGATCATCGGGAGCAGCAGCAGGGCGCCGATGAAACCCCGGTACATCACGATTTCCGAGGTCGAGTAGAGCGAGGAAGCCAGCTTCACTGCCGCGCCCATGGCGGCGAACAGGAAGCTGGCGAACAACATCCAGAGTGGGGCCATCAGTGACGAACCATCACATCCCCGGAGGAATATTGTCGATCTTGCTGCGGTACCACTCGTGGAAGTGCTGCATGCCGTCTTCCATCGGCGACTGGTACGGCCCCGCCTCGGTCACGCCGCGCTCCATCAGCGCCTTGCGGCCGGCGTCCATGCGCAGGGCGATCTCGTCGTCCTCGACGCACGTCTCCATGTAGGCGGCGCGTTCCGCTTCCACGAACCCGCGCTCGAACAGGACGAATTCTTCCGGATAGTAGAACTCGACGACGTTGCGCGTCTTCTGCGGACCCAGCGGCCACAGGGTCGACACGACCAGCACGTTCGGATACCACTCGACCATGATGTTCGGATACAGGGTCAACCAGATCGCGCCGTATTTCGGTGCCTGGCCGTTATTGAACTTCAGGACCTGTTCCTGCCATTTTTTATAGGCCGGCGAGCCGGACTTCTGCAGGCCGCGATGCACGCCCACGGTCTGGACGCTGTAGTCCGGACCGAATTCCCAGCGCAGGTCGTCGCAGCTGACGAAGTTGCCCAGGCCAGGGTGGAACGGTTCGACGTGGTAATCCTCCAGGTAGACTTCGATGAAGGTCTTCCAGTTGTAGTCGCAGTCGTGCACTTCCACGTGGTCCAGCATGTAGCCGCTGAAATCAAGGTCCTTCGTTACCGACAGGGCGCCCAGCTTGTCCATCACGTCGTAGCCGTTCTGCTCGAACAGCAGGCCGTTCCAGTTCTGCAGCGGCGTCCTGGACAGGTTCAGGCAGGGCGTGTCCGCGAAATGCGGTGCGCCGATCAGTTCGCCCTTGAGGTCGTAGGTCCAGCGGTGCAACGGGCAGACGATGTTCTTGGCGTTCCCGCGGCCATTGAACATCAGCGCCTGGCGGTGGCGGCAGACGTTCGACATCAGTTCGATGCCCTGTGCGTTACGCACCAGCATGCGACCCTCGTTCTCCGATTTCAGGGTCGCGAAATCGCCCTTCTCGGGAACCATCAACTCGTGCCCGACGTAGCGGGGCCCCTTGAGAAACAATTGCTGCAATTCACGCTGCAACAGCGCGTCGTCGAAGTAGACATTTACCGGAAGCTGAGCGAGCGAACGCGCCAGCTTGGCGTGGGTAGCCAGATCGGACATCCCAACCCCCCTTTACACAGATTTCAGCCAAAGAAGAGAAAGAATCCGAGAACCAGTATTTTTAGGGGAGCATCGAGATTTCCATCGAGCGCAGCAAGTGGCCGAGCGGGCGCGTGCGAGGACGTCGCATCCCGACCAACAATGCTGCCGCTTATTCGGAGTTCTCGCTCCTTTAAAGAGCGGAATACGGTATTTCGGAGACAGAACCGGAGATTATAGCCTGTAAATGGCCCTCCAGTCCCGGACCGGCTCGTGGTTGTGGTACGTGGGTGTTCAAAAATTGCCTAAACGGCATCGTTTTCATGAATCCCGAGGCGCTTTGCGATAAAATGTATCCTTGCTTGCAAGTTGGCGGCGACAGGCGCACCGTTCATGTCGAAACAGGATTGGTTAGAATAAGCGATTAGACTGGCATGCCGCGCACGGGTTGCGCATGGTGTCGCCCGGCCCCGAATCGATCAAACTCATTATGCCAAATAAAACAAACGCGGAGAGCGCCGCACCACCGGCCGCCGCGATGAGCGCAGCGGCGCCCGTACCTCCGGAGTCCTTCGAGCAGGCAATGGCCGAACTGGCCCAACTCGTGACGCAAATGGAAAGTGGGCAATTGCCCCTGGAAGCCTCGGTCGCCGCGTATGCACGTGGTTCCGAGCTCGTGCGCTATTGCGCGGCCCAGCTGGAAAAAGTCGAATCCCAGGTGAATGTCCTGGAAGGCGAGATGCTCAAACCGTTCAGCGCCGACGGCGAGGACGACGTATGAGTGCACCGCAGGATTTCCAGGCGTGGATGAAGGCCGTGCAGGCCGACGCGGAATCGTCCCTCGAGCGCTTCCTGCCGTCCGCAAGCCAGGTGCCGGCGAAGCTGCACGAAGCGATGCGCTACACGGCGCTGGGCGGCGGCAAGCGCGTGCGCCCGCTGCTCGTGCACGCGAGCGGCGCCCTGTTCGGCGCGGACGCGGATGCGCTCGCGCGCGCCGCCAGCGCCGTCGAGATGATCCACGTATATTCCCTCGTGCACGACGACATGCCGTGCATGGACGACGACGACCTGCGCCGCGGCAAGCCGACGGTGCACGTCGCGTACGACGAAGCGACGGCGCTGCTCGTGGGCGACGCGCTGCAGGCGCAAGCCTTCGAGGTGCTGGCCGGCACGACGACCGT
>CBIHOW010000197.1:0-3490 GCA_966211695.1 uncultured Massilia sp.
TCTTCCAGTTCGCGCTCCGCGTCTTCCAGCACCGGCTGCACCGTGCGCACGACGAACGGCAGGCCGATGAAGGTCAGCGCGATGACGACGCCCAGCGGCGTGAACGCGACCTTGATGCCGGGCGGTTCCAGGTGCTTGCCGATCCAGCCGTTGGACGAATACAGCGACGTCAGGGTGATGCCGGCGACCGCGGTCGGCAGCGCGAACGGCAGGTCGACCAGGGCGTCGACGAAGCGCTTGCCGGGGAACTGGTAACGGACGAGCACCCACGCGACGATGCCGCCGAACACGACGTTGATGGCGGCGCCGATCAGCGCGGCGCCGAAGCTCAGGCGGTACGACGCCATCACGCGGTCGGACGTGACGGCGCTCACGAACGCATCCCAGCTCATCGTGAACGTCTTCAGGAAGATGGCCGACAGCGGGATCAGCACCAGCAGCGCGAGATAGAAAATCGTGAACCCGAGCGAGAGCCCGAAGCCGGGGATCACCCGGTTGGCGCTGTTTCGCGATAGTAAAGTGGTCATTGTACGCCTTATTACAATTTCTTCTAACGGAACGAAATAATCTCACTGGAAAGACATATTACAAACGAAGCATTCCTCATTTGCATAGACGATTCCCGCATTAGCAAGATCCAAAAAGCAGGAAAGGCGCCTTGCGGCGCCTTTTCCTCAGTTCAACTTAGTGGAGCAGCTTGACCGCCACTCCCGCCAGTGTCATCGCCAGCAATCCCCGTAGTACTTTCTCGGGTACGGCCCGGGCGGCCCAGGAACCCAAAGTAATCCCGGGCAGCGAGCCGATCAGCAGCGCCGACAACAGTGCCCAGTTGATCGAGCCCAGCCACCAGTGGCCGAACGCGGCGATCGCGGTCAGCGGCACGGCATAGGCGATGTCGGTGCCGGCCACCTCGGCCGGCGTCAGGCGCGGGTACAGCATGACGAGCAGGGTCGCGCCAATGGCGCCCGCGCCGATCGACGAGATCGTCACGAGCGTGCCCAGCACCGCGCCGGACACGACCGTGGCGACGACGAGGCTGCGGCCCTGCAGCTGGCGCGACGGCTTGGCGTTGACCCAGGCGAGCATCTTGCCGCGGAACAGGATGGCGACGACGGTCAGCAACACGGACACGGCGATCGAATAGCGGATCACCTTGCCGATCGCGGCATTGAGCGGGCCGAAGTACTGCAGGGCCAGGGTGGCGACGAGCGCGGCCGGCAGTGCGCCGAGGCACAGGCGGCCGACGATATCCCAGTGCACGGTGCCGCGCGAACGGTGGGTGACGGTGCCGGCGGTCTTGGTGATCGAGGCGAAGGCGAGGTCGGTGCCGACAGCGACGGATGGCGTGACGCCGAACAGCAGCGTCAACAGCGGCGTCATCAGCGAACCGCCGCCGACCCCGGTCATGCCGACCAGCAAGCCAACGGCGAATCCCGACAAAATGTATTGAATGGACATGCTTTACCCCCAGAATGGCTCCAAGGGTAATGGTCCTCAGCCGCAAAACAAACAACACGTTCCTTATTTGCTTATACGGACTGTGATGTGCCGGCTTACTTGTTCGGCTGCGGCGTCAGGCGCAGATATGGTTTCGACGCCTTGAAACCCTTCGGATATTTCTGCTGGAGCTGTTCCGGATCCTGAATGGTCAGCGGGATGATCACGTCATCGCCATCTTTCCAGTTGCCCGGCGTCGCCACGGTGTAGCCGTCGGTCAGTTGCAGGGCGTCGATCACGCGCAGCACCTCGTCGAAGTTGCGGCCCGTGCTCATCGGGTAGGTGATGATCAGGCGCACTTTCTTGGCCGGATCGATCACGAACAGCGAGCGCACGGTCGCGGTGGCCGACTGGTTCGGGTGGATCATGTCGTACAGTTGCGAGACCGATTTGTCGGCATCGGCGATGATCGGGAAGCCGACGACGGTCTGCTGGGTTTCCTCGATATCCTTGATCCATGCCTTGTGCTGCTCGGCCGGGTCGACGGACAGCGCGATCGCCTTGACGTTGCGCTTGTCGAATTCCGGCTTCAGTTTCGCGGTCAGGCCCAGCTCGGTGGTGCACACCGGCGTGAAGTCGGCCGGGTGCGAGAACAGCACCACCCACGAATCGCCCGCCCACTCGTGGAAGCGGATGCGGCCGATGGTGGAATCCTGTTCGAAATCCGGAGCCGTGTCGCCCAGGCGTAAAGTCATCTTGTTCTCCTTAGTGTGAGAGGGGGTACGTCAGAAAAAGCGGTTGTACAGGACGACGGCCCAGGTCGCGCCCGCCATCGTGATCGCCAGCGCCACCGCCGCGCTGCCCAGGTCCTTGGCGGCCTTGGACAGCGGATGGCGCTCCAGCGACACGCGGTCGACGACGGCCTCGATGGCCGCATTGATCAACTCGACGAGCAGCACGAGGCCCAGCACGGCGATCAGCGCCAGCTTCTGGAACGCCGAGATCTTCAGCAGCAGCGCGACGACGGTGAGCGGCACCGCGACCATGACCTCCTGCCGGAATGCGTGCTCGTGCTTCCAGGCGGTCTGGAAGCCCTGCATCGAATAGCGGAACGCGCCCGCGATACGGCCGAGGCCACCCTTACTCTTGAACTCGCTGCTCGGTTGATCCATGTATGTTCGACAATCTGTACAGAAACGCCATTATGCCCACACCGCTCGGTTCCCACGCAACATCATTACCTAATATTTTCACATTATGGTATAAAGTAGAGAAATATACCGCACTGCACCAACCACATCATGAAAATGGAAAACCCTGAACCGGCAAAGACTTCCATCCAGGTGATCGAGCGCATGGTGGCCCTGCTCGACGTGCTGGCCAGTTATCCCGACCCCGTCAGCCTGAAAGAGCTATCGAAGATCTCGGGCCTGCACCCGTCGACGGCGCACCGCATCCTGAACGACATGGTCGTGACGCGTTTCGTCGACCGCGTGGAACCGGGCACCTACCGCCTCGGCATGCGCCTGCTCGAACTGGGCAACGTGGTCAAGAGCCGGCTGTCCGTGCGCGAAGCGGCCGTCGACCTGATGCGGGCGCTGCACAACAAGACCAAGCAGACGGTCAACCTGTCGGTGCGCCAGGGCGACGAGATCGTCTACATCGACCGCGCCTTCTCCGAGCGTTCCGGCATGCAGGTCGTGCGCGCGATCGGCGGCCGCGGCCCGCTGCACCTGACGTCGACCGGCAAGCTGTTCCTGTCGATCGACGAGCCGAAGGCAATCCGCGCCTATGCCACGCGCACGGGTCTCGCGGGCCACAACAAGAATTCGATCACGGACCTGACGCGCCTGGAGCGCGAACTGTCGCTCGTGCGCGCCCGCGGCTATGCGCGCGACAACGAGGAACTGGAACTGGGCGTGCGCTGCATGGCGGCCGGCATCCACGACGACAGCGGCAAGCTGGTCGCGGGCCTGTCGATCTCGGCGCCGGCGGACCGCCTGCAGGACGAATGGCTGGAAGACCTGGTGAACACGGCGGCGCAGATTTCCGC
>CBIHOW010000198.1:0-3475 GCA_966211695.1 uncultured Massilia sp.
GCGCATCGTATCAGGCGCGCGCCCACTTCGACAACGTCCTTCCGATACGGGCGCGGAACGCCTGCACCTGGCTTGGCGCGAGCGACTCGGCCCGGTACAGCGACAGCATCCCGAACCTGCACTGCGGCGCGCACGTTCCCAGCAGCGCCGTCTTGAGCACGCGTTTGACCGGCTGGCGCAGGATGAACCGGTCCACCCACCATGGGGAGCCCAGCGACGTGATCGCCACGGCGTGCCGCAGCTTGTCCAGGCGCGGCCTGATCGGACCCAGGTCGCCGGCGTGGTCGTAGGCGACGCCCGGCGCCCACACGCGGTCGAACCAGCCTTTCAACATGGCCGGAAAACCGAACCACCACGTCGGGAATACGAGCACCAGGGCTTCGGCGGACTGCAGGCGCGCGATGTGCGCCTGGGTGGCCTTCGCGTCGAACGCCGGGCCGTAGTAGCTCGCGCGTTCCGGCGCCGTCAGGGCGGGCGCGAAGCCGGCGCCGTACAGGTCCTCGACGACCACGTCGTGGCCGTGCGCGGTCAAGGTGGAAATGGCGTGCTGCGCCAGCGCGCGGCACAAGCTGTCATGGACGGGGTGGGCAATCACGACGAGGCACTTCATGAGTGAATTCCTGAGGAGTAGTAAAAATCGTCGCCCCCGCGGAGGCGGGGGGCCAATTTTGCGTGCGTTACCGCTGTGCGTACGAATTGGGTTCCCGCCTGCGCGGGAACGACGTTCATGCTTCCAGTCCTAGATCATCGGCCACCTGCTTGCGCAGCATGAACTTCTGGATCTTCCCCGTCACCGTCATGGGAAACCCGTCGACGAAGCGCACGTAGCGCGGGATCTTGTAGTGCGCGATCTGCCCCTGGCAAAACGCGCGGATCTCGTCCGCATCCGCATGTTCGCCCGGCCGCAGCACGATGCACGCGCACAGCTCCTCGCCGTACTTCGGGTCGGGCACGCCCACGCACTGCACGTCCAGTACCTTGGGGTGGCGGTATAAAAATTCCTCGACCTCGCGCGGGTAGATGTTCTCGCCGCCGCGGATCACCATGTCCTTGGCGCGGCCCACGATGCGGCAATAGCCGTCCGCGTCCAGCGTGGCGAGGTCGCCCGTGTGCATCCAGCCGGCCGGATCGACCGCTTCGCGCGTGCGCGCGTCGTCGCCCCAGTAGCCGAGCATCACCGAATAGCCGCGCGTGAGCAGCTCGCCCGTGTCCCCGCGCGGGACCACGCGGCCGTCCGTGTCGACGATCTTGACTTCCAGGTGCGGGTGGATCCGCCCGACCGTGCCCACGCGGCACGCGAGCGGATCGTCGACGGACGTCTGGAAGCTGACGGGCGACGTTTCCGTCATGCCGTAGGCGATCGTGATCTCGTCCATGTGCATCTGGCGGATCACGCGCTGCATGACTTCCATCGGGCAGGGCGAGCCGGCCATGATCCCCGTGCGCAGGCTGCCCAGGTCGAACGATGCGAATTCCGGATGGTCCAGCATCGCGATGAACATCGTCGGCACGCCGTGCAGCGCCGTGCAGCGTTCGGCCTGCACGGTGGCCAGCACCGCGCCCGCGTCGAAGCCTTCGCCGGGATAGACCATCGCGGCGCCATGCGTCATGCACGCGAGGTTCCCCAGCACCATGCCGAAGCAGTGGTACAGCGGGACGGGAATGCACAGGCGGTCGCGTTCCGTCAGGCGCATCGCCTCGCCGATGAAGAAGCCGTTGTTCAGGATATTGTGGTGCGTGAGCGTGGCGCCCTTCGGCGCGCCCGTCGTGCCGGACGTGAACTGGATGTTGACCGGGTCGTCGAACTGCAATGTGCGGGTCACGGCGTGCAGGCGCGCCATGTCGGCCGGGCCCGCGCACTGGGCCACCGTGTCGAAGTCCAGCATGCCGGGCGTAGACTCCCCGCCCAGGCGGATCACGTGCCGGAGCTCCGGCAATTTCGCACTGCGCAATTCGCCCGGAGCGGCGCCGTCCAGCTCCGGCACGAGGTCGCGCAGCATGCCGAGGTAGTCGCTCGATTTGAACCCGGGCGCGAGGATCAAAGCGCGGCAGCCGACCTTGGCCAGCGCGTATTCCAGCTCGGCGCGGCGGTAGGCCGGGTTGATGTTGACCATGACGAGGCCGGCCTTGGCGGTGGCGAACTGCGTGAGCACCCATTCCGCGCGGTTCTGCGACCAGATGCCGATGCGGTCGCCGGGGTTCAGGCCCAGGCCCAGCAGGCCGGCCGCGAGCCGGTCGGCCCGTTCGCGCAGCTGGCGCCAGCTCCAGCGCACGCATTGATGCGGTATGACGAGCGCGTCGCGTTCGGGATAGCGCTCGGCGATGCGGTCCAGGTGGGCGCCGATCGTATCGCCGATGAGGGGGAGCGAGTGCGCTCCGTGGACGTAGCTGGCTTGCATTTGTGTCTCCCGGTTTGTCCCTTATGACACAGTGTAGCTTCCCCGTGTGGCGGAAAGCTATCGAAAAAATCGATCATAGACCATAAAACAACTCGTTTTTCTTCTTGCTTGGCACCGACCATAATGCTTTCCATGGAAACGCGCTTCCGACGGCGGCGAGCCAACAAGAAAGCGCAGCGTGTTCGAACGGTTCGAACACCCGACTTAACAATCACAAGGAGAACATCATGCTGAAAGTACGTAAAAGCGCGGACCGCGGTGTCGCCAGTTTCGGTTGGCTGCGTTCGCAGCACACCTTCTCGTTCGGCCATTACTACGACCCGGCCCACATGAACGTCGGCCCGCTGCGGGTGATCAACGAAGACCGCGTGGCCCCGGGCCGCGGCTTCGACCCGCATAGCCACAAGAACATGGAGATCATCTCCTACGTGCTGGACGGCGCGCTGGAGCACAAGGACAGCATGGGCAACGGTTCCGTCCTGCGCTACGGCGACGTGCAGCGCATGAGCGCCGGCACGGGCGTCACCCACAGCGAGTACAACCACTCGGCGACGGAGCCCGTGCACTTCCTGCAGATCTGGGTGATCCCGGCCGAGGCCGGCGGTGAGCCGGGCTACGAAGAGAAGCACTTCGACACGGACAGCAAACGCGGCAGGCTGCGCCTGATCGCGTCGAACGACGGCCGCGACGGCTCCGTGTCGCTGCGCCAGGACGCCGCCATCTTCGCGACGATCCTCGACGGTGACGAGCGCGTCGACCATGCGCTGCTGCCGGGCCGCCAGGCGTATGTCCAGGTGGCGCGGGGCAGCCTGGCCGTGAACGGCTGCGCGCTGGAAGCAGGCGATGCCGTCCAGATCAGCGAAGAAGCCGTCGTGGCGTTGTCGGACGCCAGGGACGCGGAAGTGCTGTTGTTCGACCTGCCGGTCTGAACGCAACCGAATCTACGAAGTCAAACGCAACGATATTCAAGGAGAACATCATGGAAACCACTAAACTTTATGCCGCCGGCCGCGCCCTGGCAGGCGTCCTGTTCCTGGCATCGGGCATCAACAAGATCATCGGCTTCGGCTACGTGG
>CBIHOW010000199.1:0-3470 GCA_966211695.1 uncultured Massilia sp.
ATCTTTTCCTGGTCGGCCGCGTGCGGGTAGCGCAGTTCCATCACGGTACCGCCCGTGAACTCGACCGAGAAATGCAGGCCCTTGGTCACCAGGAAGAACACCGCGGCGACGAAGGTCAGCGCCGAGATCACGTTGAAGATCAACGCGTGGCGCATGAACGGGATGTCCCGTTTAATCTTGAAAAATTCCATGTTCTACCCCGGTTATCCTTTCTTGACGGCCGCCTTGGCCGCGGCGGCATCCGCGTTCCACACGGTGCCGATGGCGATCTTGCCGAGCTTCTTCTTGCGGCCGTACCACAGGTTCACGACGCCGCGCGACACGAACACGGCCGAGAACATCGACGTCAGGATGCCCATGCAGTGCACGACGGCGAAGCCGCGCACGGCGCCCGAACCGAACACCAGCAGCGCCAGGCCGACGATGAGGGTCGTCACGTTCGAGTCGAGAATGGTCGCCCACGCATGGCTGAAGCCGGCCGCGATCGCCGCCTGCGGCGTGTTGCCCGCCCGCAGCTCTTCGCGGATGCGTTCGTTGATCAGCACGTTGGCGTCGATCGCCATACCCAGCGCCAGCGCGATTGCCGCGATACCCGGCAGGGTCACCGTCGCGCCCAGCATCGACAGCAGCGCGAGCAGGAACAGCAGGTTGCAGGCCAGCGCCACGACGCTGAAGAAGCCGAACAGCTGGTAGTAGATGATCATGAAGATCGCGATGGCCACGAAGCCCCACAGCGTGGAGTGCAGGCCCTTGGCGATGTTCTCGGCACCCAGCTGCGGGCCGACGACGCGTTCCTCGACGAATTCCATCGGCGCCGACAGCGCGCCGGAGCGCAGCAGCAGCGCCAGCTCGACGGCGGCCTGCGGGCTGGGCATGCCGGTCGTCTGGAAGTTCTTGCCCAGCTCGCTCTGGACGGTCGCGACCTGCAGCACGTTGTACTTGCCTTTTTCCTTCAGCAAGGTGGCCATGCGCTTGCCGACGCGCTCGCGCGTCATGGCGCGCATCTTGCGGCCGCCTTCGGCGTTCAGCTCGATGTTCACGATCGGACGCTGGTTCTGGTCGAAGCCGGCGACGGCGTTGACGACCGAGTCGCCGCTCACGAGGACGTCCTTCGACACGACGACCGGCGCACCGGCGCCTTCGGTGAACAATTCCGAATTCAGCGGGATCGCGGCGGACAGCTCGGTGCCCGGCGTGACGGTATCGTCGGTCACGCGGAATTCCAGCGTGGCGGTGCGGCCGATGATGTCCTTCGCGTGGGCGACGTCCTGCACGCCCGGCAGCTGGACGACGATGCGGTCGCGGCCCTGTTGCTGGATCACGGGCTCGCTCACGCCCAGCTCGTTGATACGCTTGCTCAGCGCGCTGATGTTCTGCTTGACGCCCTCTTCCACCACGCGCTGCAGCGCTTCCGGCTTCAGGGTGACGATCAGCTTCAGGTCGGTGCCGTCGGCGGCTTCCGAGAACGCCAGGTCGGCGTTCTGGGCCAGCGCATTGCGCGCCTGCGTACGGGTGGCTTCGTCGCGGAACTTGATCTCGACGTTGTTGCCGACGCGGTCGATGCCCGCGTGGCGGATGTTCTTGTCGCGCAGCTCGCTGCGGACGCTGGCCAGGACGCCCTTGATGCGCGTCTCCTGCACGGACTTCGCATCCACCTGCAGCAGGAAGTGCACGCCGCCGCGCAGGTCGAGGCCCAGGTTCAGCGGCTTGGCATTGATGGCCTGCATCCAGGCCGGCGTGTTCTTGACCAGGTTGACGGTGACGATGTAGTCGGGGTCGGTCGGGTCACGGTTCAGGTCGCGCTCCAGCGCGGTCTTGGCCTTGAACTGGATATCGGGAGTGGCGAAGCGCGCACGCACGGCGCTGCTGTCGCCCGAACCTTCCAGCGCCACGGCCTCGACGGGAATACCGTCGCGCTTGAGCGCTTCGGCAACCCGGGTGGCCGTGTCGCTGTTGACCTTGACGGTCGCCTTGGAGGTCGTCACCTGCAGGGCCGGCGAGTCGACGAAATAGTTGGGCGCCGTGTACAGCAGGCCAACGAGCACTGTCACGAGGATCAGTATGTACTTCCAGAGGGGGTAACGATTCATGATGTTCCAGCGTTCAGGATCGGGCGGGAAGCGCGGCGCGGGCCGCGCGGCCGGATTACAGGGACTTCAGCGTGCCCTTCGGCAGCAGCGCGGTCACGGCGTTCTTCTGCACGACCACTTCGGTGCCGGCCGCCACTTCGACGGTCACGTACGTGTCGGTGACCTTGGTGACGCGGCCCAGCATGCCGCCGACGGTGATGACTTCGTCGCCCTTGGCCAGCGCGTCCATCATGGTTTTCAGTTCTTTCTGGCGCTTCTGCTGCGGACGGATCATGAGGAAGTACATGACCACGAACATCAGGATCAGCGGGGCGAACGTGGTGAGGTTACCCATCAGACCCGGATCGGCTGCACCGGCGGTTTGCGCGTACGCGTTGGAAATGAACACAAGGACTCCGATTGTATTAAATATGAAAAAACAAGCGCTGTATTCTAGCACCGGCAAAGTGGCAACAGCCAATTCCCCCGATGTGGGAACTGGCATGCCGGAATGCAAGACGTTATCGGAAATTTAATGCTTTACACGCCGCGGGCGCGGTCGGCGTTGAACTTCAGGCGGAACGCGTGGAACCGATCCGCATCGATGGCGTCGCGGATCTCCTGCATGAGGTTCAGGTAGTAATGCAGGTTGTGGATGGTGTTGAGGCGCGCGCCCAGGATTTCCTTGGAGCGGTGCAGGTGGTGCAGGTAGGCGCGCGAGAAGTTCTTGCAGCAGTAGCACGAGCACGTCTCGTCCAGCGGCGACTGGTCGTCCTTGTAGCGGGCGTTCTTGATCTTGAGGTCGCCGAAGCGGGTGAACAGCCAGCCGTTGCGCGCATTCCGGGTCGGCATCACGCAGTCGAACATGTCGACGCCGTTCGCCACGCCCTCGACGAGGTCTTCCGGCGTGCCGACGCCCATCAGGTAGTGCGGCTTGTTTTCCGGCAGGCGCGGGCCGACGTGCTGCAGCACGCGCATCATGTCTTCCTTCGGCTCGCCCACCGACAGGCCGCCGATGGCCAGGCCCGGAAAGCCGATCTCTTCCAGGCCGGCGAGCGATTCGTCGCGCAGGCGCTCGTACATGCCG
Source organism: uncultured Massilia sp. (assembly GCA_966211695.1). Classification (GTDB taxonomy): domain Bacteria; phylum Pseudomonadota; class Gammaproteobacteria; order Burkholderiales; family Burkholderiaceae_D; genus Telluria. Next base: position 3,157 of record CBIHOW010000199.1, read on the forward strand.
CCCTGGACGATGCCGAACAGCGCGTTCGGGTTCTCGCCTTTGTTAAATTCGTTCATCGAGCGCTGGGCCCAGCGCAGCGACATGCGCATCGACTTGGCCGCTTCCTCGCTCGTGGCCGGGCGGCCGTCGATCTCGTACGGCGTGCACTCGTCGAACTGCATGACGATGTCCGAGTTCAGCGAGCGCTGGATCTGCATCGAGATTTCCGGCGACAGGAACAGGCGCGAGCCGTCGATCGGCGACGCGAACTTCACGCCCTCTTCCGTGATCTTGCGCATCGCGCCCAGCGAAAACACCTGGAAGCCGCCGGAGTC
>CBIHOW010000200.1:0-3373 GCA_966211695.1 uncultured Massilia sp.
ACTCATCCTCAACGAATTATCCCGGACAGCAGTGCGCCTTCGCGGGAACGACGGTAAATTTATTCCCCCAAATAAGCCGCCTGCACCCGCGGATCATTCAGCATGTCCTGCGCATTCCCCGTCATCGTGATCGCGCCGGACTCCATCACGTAGGCGCGGTGTGCCGCCTGCAGCGCCAGCTTCGCGTTCTGCTCCACGAGCAGGATCGTGATGCCCTGCTTCGACACGTCACGGATCACCTCGAAGATCTTCTCGACCATGATCGGCGCGAGGCCCATCGACGGTTCGTCCAGCAGCAGCAGAGTCGGATGGCACATCAGCGCGCGTGCCATCGCCAGCATCTGCTGCTCGCCGCCGGACAGCGTCCCGGCCAGCTGGCCGGATCGCTCCTTCAGGCGCGGGAACACCGTGTACCACTTGTCGATGTCGGCGTCGATCCCCGCCTTGTCGTTGCGCGTGTAGGCGCCCATCAACAGGTTTTCGTGGATGGTCATGCGCGTGAACACGCCGCGGCCTTCCGGCACCATCGCGAGCTTCTGCTCGACGAGCTTGAACGACTTATTGGCGTTCAGCGCCTGGCCAAGATAGCTGATCGTGCCTTCGACCTTGCACGGCGGGAGCGTGCCCGTGATCGCTTTCAGCGTGGTCGTCTTGCCCGCGCCGTTGGCGCCGATCAAGGTGACGAGTTCGCCGCGGTTGACTTCCAGGTCGATGCCCTTGACGGCCTTGATGCCGCCGTACGCCACCTTCAGGCCGGCAATTTTCAGAACGTTGTCGGCCATCAGTGAGCACCTCCGAGATAGGCCTCGATGACGGCCTGGTTCTTCTGGATCTCGGCCGGCAGCCCTTCCGCGATCAGCTTGCCGTACTCCAGCACCGAAATGCGGTCGCACAGCCCCATCATGAGTTTCACGTCGTGTTCGATCAGCAGGATCGTGATGCCTGCGTTCTTGATCTTGACCAGCAGCTCGCGCAGCGCGACCTTCTCCGTCGCATTCATGCCGGCCGCGGGCTCGTCCAGCGCAAGCAGCTTCGGCTCCGTCGCCAATGCGCGCGCGATCTCCAGGCGGCGCTGGTCGCCATACGACAGGAAGCGCGCCGTGCGCTGGGCGAACTGCCCGATGCCGACGAAGTCCAGCAGCTCCTGCGCGCGGGCGCGGATCGCGGCCTCTTCGCGGCGCGCGGCGCCGTGGCGGAAGATGGCGCCGAACACGCCCTGGTGCGTGCGCACGTGGCGTCCGACCATCACGTTTTCCAGCGCGGACATTTCACCGAACAGGCGGATGTTCTGGAACGTGCGCGCGATGCCGGCCTTGGCGACGGCATGCGGCGCGGACGGCGAGTAAGGCTTGCCGTCCAGCTCGAACGTGCCCGTGTCCGGTTGATAGAGGCCCGTGATCACGTTGAAGAACGTCGTCTTGCCGGCGCCGTTCGGGCCGATCAGGCCATAGATCTGGCCTTTCATGATCTTGATGCCGACGTCCGTCAGGGCTTGCAGGCCGCCGAAGCGCTTGTTGACGCCGGAGATGTTCAGCAGGATGTCGCTCATGCTTCGCTCTCTTCTTTCTCTTCTTTCGCGAGTGCGGCGGCGGGACGGTCTTCCTTCACGGGCGACGGCCACAGGCCCGCCGGACGGTTCAGCATGATCAAGACCATGGCCAGGCCGTACAGCAGCTGGCGCAGCACCTCGGCCTCGATGACGACCTTGCCGAACAGCGCCTGCTGCGCCGGTTCGACGACGTGGCGCAGCACTTCCGGCAACGCGGCCAGCAGCACGCCGCCCATCACGACGCCGGGGATGTGGCCGATGCCGCCCAGCACCACCATCGCCAGCACGGCGATGGATTCCGTCAGCGAGAACGATTCCGGAGAAACAAAACCCTGGAACGCGGCGAACATCGCGCCCGCCACGCCGCCGAACGACGCGCCCATCGAGAACGCGAGCAATTTGACGTTGCGGGTGTTGATGCCCATCGCCTTCGCGGCGATCTCGTCTTCGCGGATCGCGACCCAGGCACGGCCCAGGCGCGAATGCTGCAGGCGGCTCGTCATGAAGATCGTCACGATGCACAGCAGCAGGAACAGGAAGTAGTAGGCGTTGACGGACGGGATGCCGAAGCCGCCGATGTACACCGTCGCGCGCGAGCCCGCCTCGCCGGCCAGCGACACGCCGAAGATCCGGATCGGATCGATCAGGTTGATGCCTTGCGGGCCGTTGGTGAAATTGATCGGATCGTTCAGGTTGTTCATGAAGATCCGGATGATCTCGCCGAAGCCCAGCGTGACGATGGCGAGGTAGTCGCCGCGCAGTTTCAGCGTGGGCGCACCCAGCAGCGCGCCGAACAGCGCGGCCGCGAGCGCCGCCAGCGGCACGATGAACCAGACGGACAGGTGGATGCCGTTGGTGCGCACGTCCTCGCCGAAGGTGCGTACGATGGCGTCCTGCAGCTCGGGGTGGTAGTTCACGACGGATTCCAGCAGCGCGGCGAACTGCGGCGACGCGAGCAGGCCCGTCAGGTACGCGCCGACGGCGAAGAACGCGATATAGCCCAGGTCCAGCAGGCCGGCGAAGCCGACGACGATGTTCAGGCCCAGCGCCAGCATGATGTACAGCAGCGCCATGTCGAGGATGCGCACCCACGAGTTGCCGAACTGGGCAGCCACGAACGGGAAAACAAGCATCACGGCCAGCAGCACGGCCATGCTGGCGTACGATTGGCGCGGTTTGTGGACGGTGTCGAAAGTCAGGAGAGCCATGGATTACTCCTTACGCGCGGTCGGCCACGCGCTCGCCCATGATGCCGGACGGCCGCACGGTCAGCACGAGGATCAGCACGATGAACGCGAAGATGTCCTGGTAGTGGCTGCCGAGGAAGCCGCCGGTCAGGTCGCCGATGTAGCCGGCGCCCAGGCTCTCGATGATGCCGAGGACGATCCCGCCGATCATGGCGCCGTAGATATTGCCGATACCACCCAGCACGGCGGCCGAGAACGCCTTCATGCCCGGCACGGTGCCCATCGCGAACTGGATCGACGCATAGTTCGCGCCCCACATCACGCCGGCGACGGCGGCCAGCGCGGCACCGATCGCGAACGTGGCGACGATGACGCGGTTGGAGTCCACGCCCATCAGGCCGGCCACACGGGGATTCTCGGCGACGGCGCGCATCGCGCGGCCCATCCGGGTCTTCTCGACGAGGAACACGAGCCCGACCATCGCGGCGGCGGCCAGCACGAGCAGCAGCACCTGCGTGTGCGAGATCACGGCGCCGCCGACAATGATCGGGTCGGACGACAGCAGCTGCGGGAACGGCAGCGGGCTGCGGCCCCAGATCATCATGGCGAACGTCTGCAGCAGGATCGACACGCCGAT
>CBIHOW010000201.1:0-3303 GCA_966211695.1 uncultured Massilia sp.
CCAGGCGTGCGACTTAAACCACTCATCCATCTCTCCTGATGGGTTCACGAACGCGCTTGTTCGCGAAGCCGCCTATTATAGCAAGGATTCCCGGCAGTACAAGAGCGCCACGCCATCATGTTAATGCCAAGTTGCGATGCTCCCTGCCGCAGCCCAAGCCCAGATCAATCTCACGAGCAGCTGGAATGTGACTCGGCGGTGTCACCCATGTCTCTAGACATGTGTTACCTATGTCTCTGTGCTATACACGGTGCCCACCCTACCGGTTTTCATACGCCGGCACGCGTCTCTGCTCTTCCTCGCTGAACAGGCGCCTGCGCAGTGCCGCTATCTGCGCCTCGTCGCGCAGGCCGCGACGTTCCGCCAGATACGCATCGATCCGCCGCCTCCACGCCGCCTCCTCCCGATCCAAATCCGCCAGCCGCTGCGCCGCATCCACGCCGAATGCCTCCGCACGCAGCCGGAAGACATCCTCCTCACCCGCACCTCCGGCCCGCAACCGCTCCGCCTCCTCCTGCACGCGCACGATCTTTAATGGCGCCTCGCGCGCCGCGCGCACGTCGGCCGGCAGGGCCTCATCCAGCGCCGCCAGGCGCGCCTGCTTCTGCTGCGCGCCCAAGGTGCGGTCCTCGCGAATCTCCAGGCGTGCCAGCGCATCCGCATTGGCGGCGTCCTCGCGGCCGAAGATCGCGGCGATCTCGCGCTGGCTGAAATACTGCGCGCGCAGACCGCGCAATGCGTTCAGCCGGCGCTTCAGTGCCGCGGCATCCTGGCCGGTCAGCCTGCGGTCGGCCTGCAAACCCGCCAGCGCCTGCCGGTACGCGATGTAGCGCGCCAGCACGCGTTTCGCCGCGGCGGCGGAAGGCGGACGCAAGGTGCGGTCCAGTTCACGCTCGATTTCCGCCCGTACCTCGGCGGGCGATTTCTCGCCCACGGTGCTCAGGTAGTAATCGAACAGCTCGATCAGCTGGGCGTCCGCGACGATGCTGTCGTCCGGCGCCACGTGAACGGCGCCGTCCGGCCGTGTGCCCTGCAGCGACGGCGCGAACGCCTTCGCTCGAGGGACGACTGTGACGGCCTGCGCCGCCGGCGCCGGCCGCCCGGCCAGCACGGCCAGCCACAACGTGCCGGCCGCGCCGAGCGCAAGGACGATGGTCGGACTGCGGTTCACAGTCCCATCTCGCGCAGGCGGTTGGCGTGCTGGCGGTACAGCGTGACGGGATTGGTCTCGAACAGGTTGACGAGGCCCGCGACCTGGTTCACTTCGTCCAGGTGGTTCATCGCATAGTCGTCGCGGATCACGCGGCCCAGGTGGCTGGAGCAGCTGCCGACGAGGCCATCGTTCTTCTCGCCGCGGAACGCCAGCGAGACGAGGCTGAGCGGCGCGTCGATCGGGTCGAGCAGGTTCGTGAACGGCTGCGCGCCGCTCCAGGAAAAGTAGTACACGCCTCGGGCCTGGTAGGCGCCCTCGCCGCATGCGGTCGTCGGCACGCCTTCCGGATGCGCGGCGTTGAATTTGGCGGCGCCGGCAGTGGTCAGCGAATCCAGCGCCGCCGTCGACACCTGTGCGCTGCTGTCGCCGGACAGGAAGGCGATGGTGCCGGCCAGGCCGTCGACGATGGAACCCAGCACGGCTTCCGAAAAGGTCCCCGGCGCCACCGTGCCGCGGATGACGTCCGCCACCTTTGACCCCTTGTTGACGCCGCCGACGCTCGTCACGGACGCGACGAGGTTCGGCGCCACCGATGCGACGTAGCGGATGGTCGGGCCGCCGTGGCTGTGGCCGATCAGGTTGACTTTCTGGGCGCCCGTCGCGGCCAGCACCTGCTTGACGTAGGTGAGCAGCTGTTCGCCGCGCACTTCCGTGCTGTTGGCGGCACTCACCTGGGCGACGTAGACCTGGGCGCCGTCGCGGCGCAGGGCGTCCGTGATGCCGAACCAGTAATCGTAGGGGCCGATGCTGTCCCAGCCCAGCAGGCCGTGCACGAGCACGATCGGATATCGGGTCTGGGTATAGCCGGTGGCGGAAGCGGACAGCGGCAGGAACGACAGGGCGAACAAGAGTGCGGCGAGCCAGCGGGCGAAACGTTTCATCGGTGCGTCTCCTTGTTAATGATTGTCGTACGGCTGAACCAGAGTACGTACAAGCGGGGAGCGCAACAAGGCATGCACGGCCGCGCAAGACGGCTTGGCTTGCCGAATCAGGCGAATGTCCCAATAATCCATGCATCGTTTGCGGAGAACACAACACCATGGACATGAAACGCATCAACGCGGGCAAGCTGCGCGCGATCGGCTACGACGCGCGCGAACGCATCCTGCGCGTGGAATTCGACGACGGCAGCGCGATCGATTACTCGGGCGTCGGCAGCGAGGTGTGGCGGCGCTTCTCGACCTCGGGCGCGGCCTGGAGCTTTTATCGGGACAATATCGAGGAGGAGTTTGCAGGCAAGCGCGGGCGCGCGGCCGTGGAGAGCAAGCGGTCGGAATTGGAAGCGTTGTTCAAGCAGCCGAAGGAAGAATAAAAAAACGCCGCCCGGTCTCCCGGCGCGGCGTCAACTCTGCTGTGATCAGTGTAACCGATCACGCGCCCGAATGGTCAGGCAGATTCTTTCAGCTGTTCCAGGATGGCCGGGTTTTCCAGCGTCGAGATATCCTGGGTGATGGTCTCGCCCTTGGCCAGCACGCGCAGCAGGCGGCGCATGATCTTGCCGGAGCGCGTCTTCGGCAGGTTGTCGCCGAAGCGGATCTCCTTCGGCTTGGCGATCGGACCGATCTCCTTGCCGACCCAGTTGCGCAGCTCGGCGGCCAGCTTCTTCGCTTCCTCGCCGGTCGGACGCGCCTGTTTCAGCACGACGAATGCGCAGATGGCCTCGCCCGTCGTCTCGTCCGGCTTGCCGACGACCGCGGCTTCCGCCACGATCGGGTGCGCCACGAGCGCGGACTCGATCTCCATCGTGCCCATGCGGTGGCCCGAGACGTTCAGCACGTCGTCGATGCGGCCCGTGATGGTGAAGTAGCCCGTGTCCTTGTTGCGGATGGCGCCGTCGCCGGCCAGGTAGTACTTGCCGCCCAGCTCTTCCGGGTAATAGGCGCTGCGGAAGCGGTCCGGGTTGTTCCAGATGGTGCGGATCATCGACGGCCACGGACGCTTCACCACGAGGATGCCGCCCTGCCCGTTCGCCACGTCGTGGCCCGCTTCGTCGACGATGGCGGCCATGATGCCCGGCAGCGGCAGCGTGCAGGAGCCCGGCACCATCGGCGTCGCGCCCGGCAGCGGGGTGATCATGTGGCCGCCCGTTT
>CBIHOW010000202.1:0-3267 GCA_966211695.1 uncultured Massilia sp.
ACAGCATGGCGGCGCCTTCGCGGTCGTGCTGCAGCAGGTGGAAGGCCATGCGCTGCGCCGACTTCGGCCCGACGCCCGGCAGGCGGCGCAGTGCCTCGGTGAGGAAGTCGAGCGATTTGGACATGGGATCTCCGCCGGTGCTTACTGTGCGCGCCAGGCGGACAGCGCCTCGGCGGTCATGGTGGGAACGAACTCGGTGACGGCGTAGGCCGCAAGGCCGGCCTGGGCGAACGGATCGTCGCGCAGCGCGGCGTCGAGCTCGGCGCGGTCGGCCGCGTGGGCGATGAGGATGCCGCCGTCGCGCGGCTCCTTGCGTCCCGCCATCAGCAACAGTCCGCGCGCAGTGTGCTCTGCCAGCCAGGCGCGGTGCGCCGGCAGGTAGGCATCGATCTGCTCGAGCGGCGCCGTGTAGGTGAGCGATACGATGTACATCAGAACGGCATCTTGAAGCCCGGCGGCAGCGGCAGGCCGGCGGTCAGGCCGCTCATCTTTTCCTGGGCGGTGGCTTCGGCCTTGCGCACGGCGTCGTTGAACGCGGCGGCGACCAGGTCTTCCAGCATGTCGCGGTCGTCGCCCAGCAGCGACGGGTCGATCGACACGCGCTTGACGTCGTTCTTGCACGTCATGACGACCTTCACGAGGCCGGCGCCCGACTGCCCTTCGACTTCGATCTGAGCCAGCTGCTCCTGCGCCTTCTTCATGTTGTCCTGCATGGCCTGCGCCTGCTTCATCAGGCCTGCGAGCTGGTTTTTCATCATGATGTGTTCTCCAAAAAAGTCGGATGGGTAAATCGTTTATACAGTTTATACGGACGCCGGCGCGGGAGCGGCTCAGGACGCGATCGGCCGCACGGAACCGGGCACGACGAACGCGTCGAACGTGCGCACCATGTCCTGCACGAACGGGTCGGCATCGACGGCGGCCTCCGCTTCGCGCTGCAGGCGCTCGCGCCGCGCCTTGGCTTCGGCACTGGCCGTGTACCAGGTCGGCGCGATCTCGGTCTCGACGTTCACGCGCACGGCCGGGAAGCGTTCCTGCAGCACCGCGCACAGCTTTTCGCTGTTGCCGCTGGCGCGCAGCGTGTCGACGGGGACGCGCAGGCGGAACGTCGCGGCGGCGCCATCCGCCACGCACTCGATCAGCTCGGTCTGGAAGGCCAGCTGCTGGGCCACGCCGCGCAGCGGCAGCGATGCGGCCAGTGCGGGCCAGTTGCCGTCCCAGTCGATGGCCGGCACGGGCGTGATGACGTAGGCGTACGGCGGCGCGGAAGGTGCCGCGACGCGGGCCGGCGCGGGAGGCGCCTGGACAAGCGACGCGGCCACGGCCGGTCCCTCCATCGCCACGGCACTGTCGTCGGAAAACTCGGTGACCCAGGCCGGCGGCTCGTCGTCGGCGACGGCCTGCTCGTCAGCCTGTCCCTGCGCGCCCTGGCGCATCATCGCCGGTTGCTGCTGGGCGGCGGACTGGGACTGCGTCCGCGCGGCGGCAGCGGCGGCGCCGTTCGGCGCGCCCTGGTCCCACGGTGCCGGCGCGGCCGCGCGCGCGGGGACGCTCGGGGCGGGCGCCACCGGCGCTGCAGTCGGTGCAGCAGGAGCGGACGCGGGAGCCGGCGCCGGTTCCGCGGCCGGTGCCGGACGCCGCGGCGCGCCGCCCATGCGGGCACCGGCGCGCGCCGCTTCCAGCGCGGCATCCAGGGCCGCACGGGCCGACGTCATGGCGCGGCCGGCGCCTTGTGCCGACGGCGCGGAGGACGGTGCAGGTGCAGGCGCCGCGGAAGCGCTTGGACCGGCCGGACGCGCCGCGGCGGCCGGCGCAGCCGAGGCCGCCGCTGCTGCGGGACGCGCCGGCGCCGCCTGCGGCATCGTGCGCGCCAGCGCGGCCGGCCCAGGCGACGCGACCTGCTCGGCCCCGCCCTGTCCGGGACGGAACGCCAGCATGCGGAGCAAGGTCATCGTGAAGCCCGCGTACTCGTCCGGCGCGAGGCCGATCTCGTTGCGGCCGATCACGGCGATCTGGTAATACAGCTGCACTTCCTGCGGATCGAATTGCGTCGCGAGACGCTGGATGTCGGCCAGTTCCGGCAGGTCGTCCGGCAGCGCGGCCGGCACGGTCTGCGCCAGCGCGATCCGGTGCAGCAACGTGCCGAGGTCCTGCAGCGCGCCGTTGTACGACAGGCTGCGGCTGGCCATCTCGTCGGCGACGGCCATCAGGTCGGCGCCATCCTGGTTCGCGAGCGCATCGAGCAGGCGGATCAGATAAGACTGGTCGAGCGCGCCCAGCATGCCCTGCACGGCGTCGAGCGTGACGGCCCCCGCCGCATAGGCGATGGCCTGGTCGGTCAGCGACAACGCGTCGCGCATCGAACCATGCGCGCCCTGCGCGAGCAGGCGCAGTGCGGGCTGCTCGAACGTGACGCCTTCCTGGCCGAGGATGTTTTCCAGATGGCCCACGATATGGCCGGGCGGCATCTGCTTCAGGTTGAACTGCAGGCAGCGCGACAGCACGGTCACGGGAATCTTTTGCGGGTCCGTCGTCGCGAGGATGAATTTCACGTGCTCGGGCGGCTCTTCCAGCGTCTTCAGCATGGCGTTGAAGGCGTGGTTCGTGAGCATGTGCACCTCGTCGATCATATAGACCTTGAAGCGCGCATTGCTCGGCGCGTAGACCGCCTGTTCCAGCAGCTGGGCCATCTCGTCGACGCCGCGGTTCGATGCGGCGTCCATCTCGACGTAGTCGACGAAGCGGCCGGCATCGATCGCGCGGCACGGTTCGCACTGGCCGCACGGCTCGGCCGTGATCGACCCGTTGCCGTCCGGCCCGACGCAATTCAGCGACTTGGCCAGGATGCGCGACAGCGTGGTCTTGCCCACCCCGCGCGTGCCGGTGAACAGATAGGCGTGGTGCAGCCGTCCGGTACGCAAGGCATGGGTCAGCGCACGCACGACGTGCTCCTGGCCAACCAGCGTTTCGAAGTTCCGGGGACGGTATTTGCGGGCGAGGACTTGATAGGACATACCGCGATTTTACCGTAGACCGGGCCAGGCGCGGCAACATTAGACGCTCGTCGGGAATTCCCCTACACTGATATTTTTATTTCAACTGGGAAAATATGAGAACGTCGCTGCGCATCCCGTTTGCCTTCGTGTCCCTGCTGCTCGCGGTACAAGTCCATGCCGCCGAACGCGAATGGCTCCCGTACCGCAAGCTGGTCGACGTCATCAAGCTCGACAAGTTCGACGCCCTGCCCCCGGCCGAGCGCGACAAGGT
>CBIHOW010000203.1:0-3226 GCA_966211695.1 uncultured Massilia sp.
CCGCTGGGCGCGACGTACAGCTTGCCGCTGCGGGTGGACGGGGCCTCGTACAGGATCACGGCATGCGCGCCGACCGTCTTGAAATCGAACGCGGCGGCCGCGCACGATGCCAGCAGCAGCAAGCTGCCTGCAATGAGTCGGTGGCGGAAGCGGATGGGGCGCATGTGGGCCTTTGAAGACGTGCCTGCCGGACATCGGCAGCGCGTCAAAGAAACAAGGCGTCCGGCCCCGCCCGGGACGGGCGAAGCGGGACGCCCGGGTGATTACTGGTTGGCGGCCGGCGTGCCTGCTGCGGCAGCCTGCTCGGCCAGCGCCTGGCGGCGCTGCTGGTAGAACACTTCGAAGTTGATCTCGGCCAGGTGGACCGGCGGGAAACCGGCACGGGTGATCACGTCGGCGATGTTGCTACGCAGGTAAGGGTAGATGATGTTCGGGCAACCGATGCCCAGCAGCGGATCCATCTGCTCGGCCGGGATGTTACGGGCTTCGAAGATACCTGCCTGCTTGCCTTCGACCAGGAAGGCCACTTTGTCCTTGACCTTGGCGGTCACGGTGATGGTGACGGTCGATTCGTAGATGCCATCGGCAATGCCTTCGGCGCCGACGTCCAGCGAGACCTCGATGGTCGGGGCTTCCTGCTCCAGGAAGATCGCCGGGGAATTCGGTTGTTCCAGCGACAGATCTTTCAGGTAGATACGCTGGATTTGGAATACGGGTTGCAGGTTTTCGTCAGCCATGGAACGCTTTCGTGTAATTTTTAAAAAGAATGGCAACATCCTGCCATTCGAGGTGCTTGACTTGTCAAGGCGCCGGCAATTGTATCAAAACCAATTCGGTTTCAATAGTTTGCCGGAGGCCCTGACCAGCCAGCACCGATCAGGCTGCTTCGCCCTTCAGCAGTGGGTCCAGGCGGCCCGCCTGGTCGAGCGCATACAGGTCGTCGAAGCCCCCCACGTGGGTGTCGCCCACGTAGATCTGCGGCACCGTGCGGCGGCCCGTGCGCTGCATCATGATGGCGCGCTGTTCCGGGTCAAGGTCGACGCGGATGCGTTCGATGTCGGTCACGCCCTTGGCTTCCAGCAGGCGCTCGGCGCGCACGCAATAGGGGCAGCTTGCGGTGTGATAGAGGACAACATGGGCTGTCATGGCAATTCCTTTCAAATTATTTGATCAGGGGCAGGCCGGCAGCCGTCCAGGCCGCGATGCCGCCTTCCAGGCCATAGATATCTTCGAACCCTGCCGCTTTCAACAGGCGCGCCGCTTTATCGGCATGTTTGCCGTCCTGGTCGACGATAATGACGGTCTTGATTTTCGACTTGTCCAGCTCGCCGGTGCGATTGCCCAAGTCTGCCAGCGGAACGTGTTTTGCGTCGCGCAGGTGCCCTGCGGCAAACGCGTCGGCGCTGCGCACGTCGATCACGGCGGTGGATTTACCCCGGTTGATCATCTGGGTGGCCTGCAGCGGCGAGGCCTGGCGGCCACGCGGCGCCAGCGATAACCACAGCAGGGCGCCCCCCGACAGGACAGCGATCGCAACAGTGATGAAATGGTCGATGATGAATTTCACGAAGGTTCCGTTGGTTGAACTGAATCATCGCATTATAAAATAGAAGTCGGATCGGTATTTCTTGCTCACTTTTTTCTATAAAGCACCTATGTACAAAATCGTATTCATGCGCCACGGCGAGTCCACCTGGAACCTCGAGAACCGTTTCACCGGCTGGACCGATGTCGACCTGACCGAAAAGGGCATCAAGGAGGCCAGGCTGGCCGGCCGCCTGCTGAAGGAAGCCGGCTTCACCTTCGACCTGGCCTACACGTCGGTCCTGAAACGTGCGATCCGCACCCTGTGGCTGGCCATGGACGAAATGGACATGATGTGGCTGCCGGTCAAGAACGACTGGCGCCTGAACGAGCGTCACTACGGCGCCCTGCAGGGCCTGGACAAGGGCGAGACCGCCGCCAAGTTCGGCGACGAGCAGGTGCTCGTATGGCGCCGCAGCTACGACACGCCGCCGCCGGCACTGGAAGCCAACGATCCGCGCACGTCCTTCAACGACCCGCGCTACGCCGGCCTCGACAAGGCCCAGATCCCGCTGACCGAATGCCTGAAGGACACGGTCGCCCGCGTAATGCCGGCCTGGGACGAGGAAATCGCCCCGGCCATCCGCGCCGGCAAGCAGATCCTGATCTCGGCCCACGGTAACAGCCTGCGCGCGCTGATCAAGATGCTGGACAACATCAGCGACGCGGACATCGTCGGCCTGAACATCCCGAACGGCACCCCGCTCGTGTATGAACTGGACGCGGACCTGAAGCCGATCCGTCATTACTACCTGGGCGACCAGGACGCGATCGCGGCAGCGATGGCCGCCGTGGCCAACCAAGGGAAGGCGAAGTAAGTCTTGCGTTTTTCCTTCGTGAAGTCGACGTCCGCGGGCCCGTCCGCCCGCGGCAAGCTGGTATGCGGCCTGCTGGCCTGCGCGTTCGCCTTCGGCAGCGTGCAGGCGGCGCCGCGCCAGACCACGCGCAGCAAGGAGAAAGCCGCCGCCGAGGCGGCGCGCGCCGGTATCCAGCAAAAGCTCAATGCGCTCAAGAAGGACATCAGCCGCACCGAGAGCGAAAAGGAAGACGCGGCCGACGAGCTGGCCGAGTCGGAAGAAAAGATTTCCGACGCCAACCGCTCGCTGCGCGAACTGGCGGACGAGCAGGCCGCCACCAATGCCAAGCTGAAGGATCTCGCGACCGAAGAGGCGAGACTGGGCGACACCATCGCGACCCAGAAGCGCCAGCTGGCCAAGCTGTTGCGCGAACACTATGTTGCCGGCAACGAGGACCGCATCAAGCTGCTGCTGTCGGGCGATAACCCGAACCGGATCAACCGCGACCTGCAGATGATGGCCTATGTCTCGCAGGCACAAGCGAAACTGCTGAATGCCCTGCGCGCGAACCTGGCGGCCGTCGAGGCGAACCACGCCGAGACGCAGAACGCCCAGGACGAGCTGGAAGAAATTGCACAAGAGCAGAAGTCGCAAAAGGCACTGCTCGAAAAGGAAAAGGCGAAACGGGCGACCTTGCTGGCGAACCTGTCGAGCAAGCTGACGGACCAGCGCAAGCAGGCGAGCCGCCTGGAGCAGGATGAGCAGCGCATGAGCGGCCTCGTCGACCGCCTGACGCGCCTGATCCGCGAACAGGAAATCGCGGCCGCGGCCGAGCGCAAGCGGCA
>CBIHOW010000204.1:0-3188 GCA_966211695.1 uncultured Massilia sp.
CGACGCGCGGGTCGGACAGGAACTGCTTCAGGTAGCGGCGCACCGCGGGCCGCGTGGGCGCGTCGGGCGTGCCGAGGTTGACGAGGACGATGGCACTCTTCGCGATGGTGCCGTGCTGGTGCGCAGGCTCTTTATTGAAGGGCATGAATGGCCTTGGTTCAGGACGCCAGCAGTTCGCGCGCGTGCTTGCGCGTCGTTTCGGTGATCTCGATGCCGCCCAACATGCGCGCCACCTCTTCCACGCGGGCCTTGTTGTCGAGCACGTCGATGCGCGACACGGTCTTGCCGCCATCCGTCGTGCCCTTGGCCACCTGGAAGTGCTGGTTCGCCTGGCTCGCCACCTGCGGCAGGTGCGTGACGCACAGCACTTGCCGGCTCTGGCCCAGGCGTTTCAACAGACGGCCGACGACTTCCGCCACGCCGCCGCCGATGCCCGTATCGACCTCGTCGAAGATCAGCGTGGGCACCGTCGTCGCATTCGCCGTGATGACGGAGATCGCCAGCGAGATGCGCGCCAGTTCGCCGCCCGACGCCACCTTGGCCAGCGGCCGCGGCGCCACGCCGGCGTGACCGGCCACGAGGAATTCGACCTGCTCGACGCCGTACACGGCCGGCTCGCACGGGTTCAGCGCGACGACGAAGCGGCCGCCGCTCATCGACAATTCCTGCATCGCTTCCGACACCTGCGACGACAGGCGCTGCGCCGCCTGCGCGCGCGTCGCGGACAGCTTTTGCGCCGCCGCCATGTAGACCGCCTTCGCCTTCTCTTCCTGCTTGCGCAGGCCGTCGACGTCGCTGGCGTCGGCCAGCTGCTGCAGCTTGGCCTTCAAGGTCGCGTGTTCTTCCGGCAGTTCTTCCGGCGTCACGCGGAACTTGCGGGCCGTGCTGTGGATGGCGTCCATGCGCGCGTCGACTTGCGCGAGGCGGTCCGGATCGAGCTCGACCTTGTCGACATACGTGTTCAGCGCGTACACGGCTTCCTGCAACTGGATGCGCGCCGGCTCCATGCAGTCGAGCACGGCCTGCAGGCCCGCGTCGACACCGGCCAGCTTGGACAGCTTCTGGTTCAGCGACGACAGCTGCGACAGGATCGGCTGCTCCGATTCCGACAGCGCCTTCAGCGCTTCCTGCGCGCCTTCGATCAGGCTCGCGGCATGCGACAGGCGGCTGTGTTCATTCGTGATCTCGGCCCACTCGCCCGGCTTCACCGCGAGTTTATCGAGCTCGCCGACCTGCCATTCGAGGCGCTCGCGTTCCAGCAAGACGTTCTTCGCGTTCGTCTCGAATTCCTCGCGCTGGCGCGCCAGCGCCTTCCACGCTTTATATGCATGCGCGACTTCCTGCACCTGCGCGCTCGCGCCCGGATCGCGCACGGCGACCTGGTTGTCGAGCAGCGCGCGCTGCGCGTCGAGTTTCAACAGCGACTGGTGCGCGTGCTGGCCGTGGATGTCGACGAGCAGCTCGCCCAGTTCGCGCAGCTGGCTGGCGGTCGCCGCGATGCCGTTGATGTAGGACTTGGAGCGGCCGGCGTTGTCGATCACGCGGCGCAGCAGCGCGCCGCCCTCGTCGGTCTCGAACTCGTTCTGTTCCAGCCAGATGCTCGCGGCCGGCGTCAGCGCGAAGTCGGCGCTGATGTCGGCCTTGGCCGCGCCTTCGCGCACCATGCTTGCCTCACCGCGGCCGCCGAGCGCGAGCTGGAGCGCGTCGATCAGGATCGACTTGCCGGCGCCGGTCTCGCCGGTGAACACCGTAAAGCCGTTCGAGAACTCGAGCTCGATCGTGTCGACGATGACGAAGTCGCGGATGGTCAATGTGCGCAACATGAAGAAACTCATCTCCTGATGGATGCTGATTTACTTGAGCTTGCCGTCACCGGACGGATATTCGTTCCAGTGCAGCTTCTCGCGCAGGGTGTGGTAGTAGCTCCACCCTTCCGGATGCAGGAAGGTGA
Source organism: uncultured Massilia sp. (assembly GCA_966211695.1). GTDB lineage: Bacteria > Pseudomonadota > Gammaproteobacteria > Burkholderiales > Burkholderiaceae_D > Telluria. Next base: position 1,952 of record CBIHOW010000204.1, read on the forward strand.
TGGTGTTGGGCGAGCGCGAGATCATGATCTGGTCGCCGTGCTGCAGGCTCGTGAACGTCTGCATGTCGAAGTTCACGCTGATGTCGCGGCCGTTGATGATCTCGACGACGATGTCGCTCGTGTTCGGCACGACGATCGGGCGGTTGGACAGCGCATGCGGCGCGATCGGCACCAGCACGATGCCGGCCAGCGTGGGATGCAGCAGCGGGCCGCCGGCCGACAGCGCGTACGCCGTGGACCCCGTGGGCGTCGAGACGATCAGGCCGTCCGAGCGCTGGTTGTACATGAACGTGCCGTCCACCGTGACCTTCAGCTCGGCCATGCCGGCGCCCGTGCCGCGCGCGACGACGACGTCGTTGACGGCCACGGAGCAGTGGATTTCGACGCCGTCGCGTACGACGCGCGCTTCCAGCAGGGTGCGCTCCTCGGCCTTGGCCTTGCCGCTGAGGATGTCGCCCAGCGCGGGCAGCATGCGGTCGATGGGGATGTCGGTCATGAAGCCCAGGCGGCCCTGGTTGATGCCGATGAGCGGCACGCGGTAGCGCGCCAGCTGGCGGGCGATGCCGAGCATCGTGCCGTCGCCGCCGACGACGATGGCGGTGCCGCAGTGCGCGCCGATCTCGTCGATGGTCATGGCATCCACGCCGGCGACCTTCACGTGCCCCGCCGTTTCATGCTCGAACACGACGCGGTAGCCGGCGCCCTGCAGGAAGTCGACGATTGCCTGCACGGGCTCGTCGATCCCGGCCGTGTTGTGCCGTACGACGAGCGCGATGGTTTGTTGCGGTTCAGGCGTCACGGACATACGACTCTCGGCAGCAGGTGTTTGGGAGACAGAAGATTAACCGATTCGCCCGGCTTCTGCACTATCGCAACTCAGCAAATACTGTACAAACGCACAGTATAGTTGGGCGGACGGACTTCCGGCAAGCGGACCAGTCGAGCCCGCCTCAATGGAGGATGCCGAACGCGAACGCGGCGCCGATCGCCAGCCCTACCCCGGTCACGTGCAGCGCCATCAGTACAAGCCAGCGCACGCCCGTCACCAGGCGCGAGCCGCCGTACACGCGCCGCATCGCGATGGGCGTGTAGAGCAGGAGCCACAGCCACAGCACGAAGGACACGATGCCGACGATATCCGGCACCAGCATCAGCAGGGTCAGGGCCAGGAATGCGAAGGCGTTCACGTGCAGCGCGAACAGCAGGTGTTCGCCGTAGCGCCGTCCCGATCCCAGGT
>CBIHOW010000205.1:0-3187 GCA_966211695.1 uncultured Massilia sp.
GTTCTCGCAATCCGTCACGCCCGCCGTTCGCTCGCACCTGGACGCCCAGGTCGCCTTCCTCAACGACATGTCGAAATCGATGTCGCGTTCGCTGCAGAACCTCATCGACGCCAACATCCAGCTGAGCCAGACGCTGCTGGAAGAAAGCAATATCGCCGGCCAGCAGCTGCTGACGACGAGCCACCCGACCGACGCCATCTCGGCCGCCGCGTCGCGCGCCCAGCCGGCCGCGGAAAAACTGCGCGCCTACCAGCAGCACCTGTCGCGCGTCGTGGCCGACTCGCAGGTCGACCTGGCCCGCGTGGCCGAGCAGCACGTGCAGGAAACGTCGCGCACCGCACGCACGCTGGCCGACGAGGTGGCCCGCGTCGCCTCCGAAGAAACGCAGAACAGCCTGCGCACGCAGCAGGACACGCTGAAGAACTTCCGCGACCCGTTCCAGGACGGCCGCGCCAACGGCAGCGTCCATCGCGGCAACCTGCAAAGCGCAGGCAACGGCGCGCATGACGATACGTTCCGCGGCAGCATGCAGGCGGACGTGAACGTGGGTCAGCAGGGCAAGTCGGCCGCCAAGGCAGGCTGAGGCAGCGACAACATATACGTCGTCCCCGCGCAGGCGGGGACCCAAGTTTTGCCATATACGTCGTCCCCGCGCAGGCGGGGACCCAAGTTTTGCCATATACGTCGTCCCCGCGCAGGCGGAGACCCAAGTTTTGCGGTCTTACCCGGAGAAATTGGGCTCCCGCCTGCGCGGGAGCGGCGGGAATCAGCGGCGCTCGCTCGGATCGAGCGTCTCTTCCTCCGTCTGGATGATGCTGACCGGCTTGCCCTTCGCAAGCCGGTACAGGTACACCGCATAGCCCGACAGGCCGTACACGACGAACAGCGGCCACAGCACCTTGGGCGGATCGATCGCCAGCAGCGCCAGCGCGAGCGCGATCAGGAACACGACGATGAACGGCACCGACTTGCGGAAATTGACGTCCTTGAAGCTGTAGAACGGCACGTTGGTCACCATCGTCAGACCGGCGAACAGCGCGATGCCCCACGAGATCCAGTCGACCTTGCGCGCGCTGACGTTGATGTCCGGGTCCGTCATCATCATCACGAAACCGACGACGAGCGCAGCCGCGGCCGGGCTCGGCAAGCCCTGGAAGAAGCGCTTGTCGACGACTTCGATGTTGGTGTTGAAGCGGGCCAGGCGCAGCGCGGCGCCGGCGCAGTAGACGAAGGCGGCGATCCACCCCAGCTTGCCCAGGCCGCGCAGCGACCATTCATAGATGACGAGTGCCGGCGCGGCGCCGAACGAGACCATGTCGGACAGGCTGTCATACTGCGCCCCGAACTCCGATTGCGTGTTCGTCAGGCGCGCGACGCGGCCGTCCAGGCTGTCCAGCACCATCGCGATGAACACGGCCCAGCACGCGTGGTCGAAGCGCTGGTTCATCGCCATCACGATCGCGTAGAAGCCGCCGAACAGCGCGGCCGTCGTGAAGGCGTTCGGCAGCAGGTAGATGCCCCGGCGCGGGCGGGACGCGGCGGCGTCCGACTTGCGGACGCGGCTGAAGCGGGCGAAGCGAGGCGCCTTGATGGCGCCGGGTTTGCGGCGTCGGGGTAGTGTCGGCATAGGTTTCTTTTTCTCAACAATGCACCGGGCAGGCGCGGACCCCGCCATTATAAGGTCCGCACCCCCGTGTTAGCGAACGGCTACCGTCAGCGGAATTTCACCTTGCCGACCAGGCGCATCTGGAGCGTGGTTTCGCCCGGCTCGAAGCTCGGCTCCGGCATCTCGGCCATGTCGGCGCGCTTGGCCGACATGCGCATCATCTGCGGCGCCGCCGCCTCGGCCTGGCCGCCCGCGTAATTGCCGCTGCCTTCGAAGTCGACCGTGTCGATGACGGCATCGTTCACGTTGCGCCCCATCGCGCGCGCGATGGAGGCGATGCGCTCGTTCAGGTTGCGGTAGGTGGCGGCGATGCGCTCGTCGTCCAGGCGCTTGCTCAGTTCCGGGCTCAGGTGGTAATCGATGCCGTTCAGGTTGACGACCTTCTGCGCGGCGGCGGCCGTCTTCGGCAGCGCCTGCAGGTTGCGCGTCTTCACTTCAAGATATTGCCCGACACGCCAGCCGATCGGGATGCGGCGCGCGGCGGGGTTCGCCAGCGGACGCGGGCCGTCCGGCACTTCCGGATAGACGGGATAGGTGTAATAGCCGACCGTTTTCAGTTCCGCCTGCGGGTCCTCGCGGCGCACGATGTCGGTGCCCTGCTTCATCTTCTGGTTGACGCGGGCGGTGGCCGCCGCGCGGTCCTTGTCCTGCTCTTCGACGGCGAACGTGACGGTCGCCTCGTCGTTGGCATGCTTCACTTCGCCGAACGCGGGCACGATGACCAGGGTGCCGCTCGTGGCCGGTGCACTCTGGGCTTGTGCGGACAGCGCGGCACTCAGCGCGGACAACAGGACGAGTTTTTTGATGGACATTGTTGTTCTCCTTGATTGCATGCGCGGCTGGAGCCGCGGCAGGAGAACGATAACCGGTTTGGCGCGAAAGTCGAGTTTATGTAATGGAAAGTTGCAATTGATTGCAAAGCAGTGCAAAAACGTCGCCCCCGCGGAGGCGGGGCCCAATTCAGCGTCGTCGAAACGCTGAACTTGGGGGAATAGTGCCGGGGGCACTATTCCGCCTGCGCAGGGGCGACGGTACTACAGCTGACTAAACGATCAGTTCTTCGACTGGTCGACCAGCTTGTTCTTGGCGATCCACGGCATCATCGCGCGCAGCTGTGCGCCGACCTGCTCGATCTGGTGCTCGGCGTTCAGGCGACGACGCGAGATCAGGGTCGGGGCGCCGGCCTTGTTTTCCAGGATGAAGGACTTGGCGTATTCGCCGGTCTGGATGTCCTTCAGGACGGCGCGCATCGCGTTCTTGGTGTCTTCGGTCACGACGCGCGGGCCGGTGACGTATTCGCCGTATTCCGCGTTGTTCGAGATCGAGTAGTTCATGTTGGCGATGCCGCCTTCGTAGATCAGGTCGACGATCAGCTTCAGCTCGTGCAGGCACTCGAAGTAAGCCATTTCCGGCGCGTAGCCGGCTTCCACCAGCGTCTCGAAGCCGGCCTTGATCAGCTCGACGGCACCGCCGCACAGCACGGCCTGCTCGCCGAACAGGTCGGTTTCGGTTTCTTCACGG
>CBIHOW010000206.1:0-3168 GCA_966211695.1 uncultured Massilia sp.
ACGCGTCAGTCTCAGACGGCGACGGTATCGGCCACTTCGCGGAACTCGCTGATCTGGTCGAAGTTCATGTAGCGGTAGATCTGGTCGGCGTTCTGGTTGATCACGCCGATGTGCGCCATGTACTCCTCGCGGGTCGGGATCTTGCCCAGCGTGGAGCAGACCGCGGCCAGTTCGGCCGAACCCAGGTACACGCGGGTGTCGATGCCGAGGCGGTTCGGGAAGTTACGCGTCGACGTCGACATCACGGTCGCACCCTTGCGGATCTGCGCCTGGTTACCCATGCACAGCGAGCAGCCCGGCATTTCCATGCGCGCGCCCGTGCGGCCCAGCGTGCCGTAGTGGCCTTCGGCCGTCAGCACCTGCTGGTCCATCTTGGTCGGCGGGGCGACCCACAGGCGGACCGGGATGTCGGTCTTGCCTTCCAGGAGCTTCGAGGCGGCGCGGAAGTGGCCGATGTTGGTCATGCACGAGCCGACGAACACGTCGTCGATCTTGTCGCCGGCGACGTCGGACAGCGTCTTGACGTCGTCCGGATCGTTCGGGCAGGCGACGATCGGTTCATGGATGTCGGCCAGGTCGATCTCGATGACGGCGGCGTACTCGGCATCCGCGTCCGGTGCCAGCAGTTCCGGCTTCGCGAGCCAGGCTTCCATGGCCTTGATGCGGCGTTCCAGCGTGCGGCGGTCCAGGTAGCCGTTCGCGATCATCCACTTCATCAGCGTGATGTTCGAGTTCATGTACTCGATGATCGGCGCCTTGTCCAGGTGGACCGTGCAGCCGGCCGCCGAGCGCTCGGCCGAGGCGTCGGACAGTTCGAACGCCTGTTCGACCTTCAGGTTCGGCAGGCCTTCGATTTCCAGGATGCGGCCGGAGAAGATGTTCTTCTTGCCCTTCTTGTCGACGGTCAGCAGGCCTTGCTGGATCGCGTACAGCGGGATCGCGTTGACGAGGTCACGCAGTGTGACGCCCGGCTTCATCTCGCCCTTGAAGCGGACCAGCACCGATTCCGGCATGTCCAGCGGCATCACGCCGGTGGCGGCGGCGAAGGCGACCAGGCCCGAGCCGGCCGGGAACGAGATGCCGATCGGGAAGCGGGTGTGCGAGTCGCCGCCGGTGCCGACGGTGTCCGGCAGCAGCAGGCGGTTCAGCCACGAGTGGATCACGCCGTCGCCCGGACGCAGCGCAACGCCGCCGCGGTTCTCGATGAACGTCGGCAGTTCCTTGTGCATCTTGACGTCGACCAGCTTCGGATACGCGGCCGTGTGGCAGAACGACTGCATCACGAGGTCGGCCGAGAAGCCCAGGCAGGCCAGGTCCTTCAGCTCGTCGCGGGTCATCGGGCCGGTGGTGTCCTGGGAGCCGACGGTGGTCATCTTCGGTTCGCAATACGTGCCCGGGCGGATGCCCTGGCCTTCCGGCAGGCCGCAGGCGCGGCCGACCATCTTCTGGGCCAGCGAGAAGCCGCGGCCGGAATCGACCGGGTTCTGCGGCAGGCGGAACAGCGTGGACGGCGCGAGACCCAGCGCTTCACGGGCCTTGGCGGTCAGGCCGCGGCCGATGATCAGCGGGATGCGGCCGCCGGCGCGCACTTCGTCGAACAGCACGTCGGACTTGACCTTGAACTCGGCGATCGTTTCGCCGTTCTTGAGCGCCTTGCCGTCGTACGGACGCAGTTCGATGACGTCGCCCATCTCCATGTTCGACACGTCGACTTCGATCGGCAGGGCGCCGGCGTCTTCCATCGTGTTGTAGAAGATCGGGGCGATCTTGGTGCCGAGGCACACGCCGCCGAAGCGCTTGTTCGGGATGAACGGGATGTCTTCGCCCGTGAACCACAGCACCGAGTTGGTGGCGGATTTACGCGAGGAGCCGGTGCCGACCACGTCGCCGACGTAGGCGACCAGGTGGCCCTTGGCCTTCAGCGCTTCGATTTGCGCGATCGGGCCGATCTTGCCCGGTTCCTGCGGCTCGATGCCCGGACGCGGGTTCTTCAGCATGGCCAGCGCGTGCAGCGGGATGTCCGGGCGGGTGGTGGCGTCCGGCGCGGGCGACAGGTCGTCGGTGTTGGTCTCGCCGGACACCTTGAACACGGTCAGCGTCATGCTTTCCGGGACGGCCGGGCGCGACGTGAACCATTCGGCATCGGCCCACGACTGGATCACTTCCTTGGCGTTGGCGCTGCCCTTGTCGGCCAGTTCCTTGACGTCGTGGAAGTAGTCGAACATCAGCAGGGTCTTTTTCAGGCCTTCGGCCGCGACCTTGCCGACGGCGGCGTCGTCCAGCAGGTCGATCATCGGCTTGATGTTGAAGCCGCCGAGCATCGTGCCCAGCAGGCGGGTCGCCAGTTCGCGCGAGATCAGCGGGCTGGCGTCTTCGCCGCGGGCGATCTTGTTCAGGAACGCGGCCTTGACCTTGGCCGCATCGTCCACGCCCGCCGGGACGCGGTTCGTGATCAGGTCGACCAGGAAGTCTTCCTCGCCCGCCGGCGGATTCTTGAGGAGTTCGACCAGGTCCGTGGTCTGGGCTGCGGACAGGGGCAGCGGGGGCACGCCGAGGGCGGCGCGTTCGGCGACATGGGTGCGGTATGCGGCTAACATGGGAAGCTCTTTCAGTCGTTTTGAAAAGCAGGACAGCGGTTGCTGGCCCTGTACAGCCGCTATTGTATCTCAAGTCTTCTATAAGACATAAGACGTAATATCGGTTAACCGGAAAAGCTGCCAGGAAGTGTGGCGCCGGGCCGTCAGGTGAGGGGCGTATCGACCTTTTTCAGCGTGCGCAGCACGAAGCTGGACTTGCTGTGGCGGATGCCCGGGATGTTGTAAATACGCTCGCGCAGCAGCCGCTCGTAGTCGCGCGTGTCCTTCACGGCGATGCGGATGAAGTAATCGTAGTCGCCCGAGATCAGCGCGGCTTCCAGCACTTCCGGGATCGATTCGAGGGCCTGGCCGAATTTGTACAGCGTCTCCTCGCTGTGGCTGTCCAGCGTCACCTGGACGATCACGGTGTCGTGGTAGCCGAGGCTCGCCAGGTCGACCTTGACCGTGTAGGCCTCCAGCAGGCCGCCGTCCGTCATCCGCTTGATGCGGTTCCAGCACGACGTCGTCGACAGGTTCACGGCGCTGCTGATCTCCTGCAGGGGCGTGCGCGAGTCCTTCAGCAGGATGGCCA
>CBIHOW010000207.1:0-3046 GCA_966211695.1 uncultured Massilia sp.
CCGCAATAGCCCCAGTTGCAGGCCACGGTGACCATGCCGGCCGCGCGGCCCGCTTCGATGTCGCGCAGGTCGTCGCCCACGTACCAGCAGTGGGTCGGGTCGAGGTCCAGGCGGCGCGCCGCTTCCAGCAGCGGGGCAGGGTGGGGTTTCGCGTGCGGCGTCGTGTCGCCCGAGATCACGCAGCCGGCGTGCGCCAGGCCGATCAGCGGGACGAGCGGGTCCGTGAAGCGCGCCGGCTTGTTGGTGACGACGCCCCAGGCCATGCCGGCCGCCGCCAGGCCGTCGAGCAGGTCGGGGATGCCGTCGAACAGCGTGCTGTGCACGGCCATGTTGGACTGGTAACGTTCGAACCATTCGAGACGCAGTTCTTCGTACCCCTCGTCCCCCGGCGCCAGGCCGAAGGCGGCGCCGATCATGCCGCGGGCGCCGGCCGACGCGGTCGGGCGGAGGATGGCGTACGGCGTCGGTTCCAGGCCGCGCTCGGTGCGCATCCAGTTGACGGCCGCCGCGAGGTCGGGCGCGGTGTCGGCCAGGGTGCCGTCGAGGTCGAACAGGACGGCGCGCGGCGCGGACAGGGTAGAAGAAAAGCTCATGTGTCGATACTTAGAACGGTTTGCTGCAGGCCATCATGTAGTTGACGTCGGTGTCCTGGTTCAGCGAGTAGATCTTGGTCAGCGGGTTGTAGGTCAAGCCTTTCAGCCCGTCGACGATGAGGCCGGCGTCGCGCACGAAGTTCGACAACTCGGCCGGCGTGATGAATTTGGCGTAGTCGTGGGTGCCGCGCGGCAGCATGCGCAGCACGTATTCCGCGCCGACGACGGCGAACAGATACGATTTGACGTTGCGGTTCAACGTGGAAAAGAACACGCGGCCGCCCGGTTTGACGAGCGTCGCGGCCGCGCGCACGATGGCCGCCGGGTCCGGGACGTGCTCGAGCATCTCCATGCAGGTGACGACGTCGAACTGGCCCGGCTCTTCCGCGGCCATGTCCTCGGCGGCGATCAGTTTATAACGCACTTCCACGCCCGATTCCAGGCTGTGCAGATCGGCGACCTTCAGCGCCTTCTTCGACAGGTCGATGCCCGTGACCATGGCGCCCTTGCGCGCCATGGATTCCGACAGGATCCCACCGCCGCAGCCGATGTCGATGACGTTTTTACCAGCCAGCGGCACGCGCGCGTTGATCCATTCCAGGCGCAACGGGTTGATGTCGTGCAGCGGACGGAATTCGGACGTCGGGTCCCACCAGCGGTGGGCCAGCTCACTGAACTTCTGGATCTCTAAGGGATCGGCGTTGGTCGTCGTAGTCATAGGACGGAATGATAGCGGAAATGGGTAGCCGGTACGGATGGGATCGTGAAAAAAACCGGGACATAAAAAAACCCCGCCGCAGCGGGGTTGTTCAGGCGTTAAGCCGGATTACTGCTTGTTGCTGCGGGTACCGACGACTTCGATTTCCACGCGGCGGTTCTTCGCACGGCCGGCGGCGGTCTTGTTGTCGGCGACCGGCTGCTTCTCGCCTTTGCCTTCGGTGTAGACGCGGTTCGATTCGACGCCCTTGCTCTGCAGATAAGCCTTGACGGCTTCGGCGCGGCGGACGGACAGCTTCTGGTTGTACTCATCGGTGCCGACCGAGTCGGTGTGGCCGACGGCGATGATGACTTCCAGGTTGATGTCTTTCAGCTTGCCGACCAGGTCGTCCAGCGATGCTTTGCCGGCCGGCTTCAGGACGGCCTTGTCGAAGTCGAAGAAGGCGTCAGCCGAGTAGCTCACTTTTTCCGAGGTCGGAACCGGAGCAGGTGCCGGTGCCGGTGCAGGAGCCGGGGCAGGTGCCGGAGCAGCCGGCGGCGGCGGCGGAGCGACGCACTTGCCGTTTTCCAGGCGCTCGGGTTCCACGCACAGCGGTGCGTCGCAGCCCGGGACCGCGTCGGCCGGGGTCCAGTAGCCGGTGCGCCAGCACAGGCCGAAAGGATTGCGGGCGATGACACCACGGGCATCCTGCACGTAAGCGCTGTACGGCGTCGGCGCCTTGATATCGGTGGTCAGCGGCGCATACGGAGGCGCGCTTTGCGCGGATGCGCTGCCCGCCATCGCGGCCGTAGCTGCGAATACGAGGGTTGCCAATTTATTCATATTTTTTCTTCCTTTCGGTAAAATCTTCTAGCGGCGAAACTGCCCTAAGGCAATAAGACGTGAGCATAATATTAACACTCGAGACAGCACGTCAGTTCCGCATTGTGAAACAAGCAATTAACGTCTCGGCCATTTTGCCACATACGCCACATCCGCACGACCGACCGTCGACCAATTGCAGTGCATGCTATTTGTCGCGTTGTTTCTGCGCAACAAGGTGTCGGGAGTCGCACGCAAGCTTGACGAAGGTTTATGACAGGCATGTGTCAAAGGGTTAATTGTGCCAGTTTGTCATCGCCTTGGCCTGCCGTTGAAATACGTTATGGATAGGGCTGCCGTGGTAAAATCATGGGCTTGGAATATCACTTATCAGCCTGAAGGCGCCGACCCGCACAATGGATCAATTCGCAAAAGAAACAGTTCCAATTTCCCTGGAAGAAGAGATGCGCAAGAGCTACCTCGATTACGCCATGAGCGTGATCGTGGGCCGTGCTCTGCCGGACGTGCGCGACGGCTTGAAGCCCGTGCACCGCCGCGTGCTCTACGCGATGCACGAGATGAACAACGTGTGGAACCGTCCGTACCTGAAGTGCGCGCGCGTGGTCGGCGACACGATGGGTAAGTACCACCCGCACGGCGACGCGTCGATCTACGACACCCTGGTCCGCATGGCCCAGGACTTCTCGCTGCGCTACACGCTCGTGGACGGGCAGGGCAACTTCGGCTCGATCGACGGCGACTCCGCCGCGGCGATGCGTTACACCGAGTGCCGCCTGGACAAGATCTCGAACGAGCTGCTGGCCGATATCGACAAGGACACCGTCGACTTCCAGCCGAACTATGACGGCAAGGAAAAAGAGCCGACCGTCCTCCCGACGAAGATCCCGAACCTGCTGATCAACGGCTCGTCCGG
>CBIHOW010000208.1:0-3039 GCA_966211695.1 uncultured Massilia sp.
AATCGCTGCCGAACGCGATCGCGGAAGTGCGCGAAGCCGTCGATTTCCTGCGCTATTACGCCGCCGAGATCCGCAATGCACCGCAAGCCCGCGCACTGGGACCGGTGACGTGCATCAGCCCCTGGAACTTCCCGCTCGCCATTTTCACGGGCCAGGTCGCGGCCGCACTGGCTGCCGGCAACGTCGTGCTGGCAAAACCGGCCGAGCAGACGCCGCTGATCGCCCACCGTGCCGTGCAATTGTTCCACGAAGCCGGCGTACCGACAGGCGCGCTGCAACTGCTGCCGGGTCGCGGCGAGACCGTCGGCGCCGCGCTGACGTCCGATGCGCGCGTAAAAGCCGTCATCTTCACAGGCTCGACGGAAGTCGCGCAATTGATCAACCGCACGCTGGCGAGCCGTGCCGCACAAGAAGGCGCCGACATTCCGCTGATCGCCGAGACGGGCGGCCAGAACGCGCTGATCGTCGATTCGTCCGCACTGCCGGAACAGGTCGTGCAGGATGTGCTCAGTTCCGCATTCGACAGCGCCGGCCAGCGCTGCTCCGCGCTGCGCGTGCTGTTCCTGCAGGACGATATCGCGGATAAAACGATCAAGATGCTCAAGGGCGCCATGCAGGAGCTGCGCGTGGGCGTGCCGGACCGCCTGTCCACCGACATCGGTCCCGTCATCGACAAGGAAGCGCAGCAGAACCTGCTCGGCCACATCGAGCGGATGAAAGCGACGGCGAAGCAGCATTTCTCGCTGATCTTGCCGGACGCGTTGCTGGCACAGGGCACGTTCGTGCCGCCGACCGTGCTCGAGATCGGCTCGATGAGCGAACTGAAGCGCGAAGTCTTCGGTCCTGTGCTGCACATCGTGCGCTGGCGCCGTTCCGAGCTGGACAAGGTCGTCGACACGATCAACGCCACCGGCTACGGCCTGACCCTGGGCGTGCATTCGCGTATCGACGAAACGATCGAATTCATCACGACGCGCGCCCACGTCGGCAACATCTACGTGAACCGCAACATCGTGGGCGCCGTCGTCGGCGTGCAGCCGTTCGGGGGAGAAGGCAAATCCGGCACCGGTCCCAAGGCCGGCGGCCCGCTGTACCTGAAGCGCCTGCAAAAGGACGCGGCGCCGCTTCTGAAACATGCACGGCGCGGCAATAACGCGCTGGACGGCCTGCTCGCCTGGGCATGCGCGAACGGCCACGGCGACATCGCGAACCTGGCGAACGGCTACATGGAAACGACGTTGGACGGCGTGCGCATCGATTTGCCGGGCCCGACGGGCGAGCGCAACCAGCTCGATTTCGTCCCGCGCGGCACCGTCCTGTGCGCACCGAACGGCACCGCGAGCCTGCTGAACCAGCTGGCGGCCGCGTTCGCGACGGGCAACCGCGCGCTCGTGCTGGCGGAAGCGCTCCCGGCATTGCCGATCGCCGTCAAGGAACGCGTGCGTTTCATCACCGCGCAGGAACTGGACGGCAGCGAGTTCCCGATGGCGCTCGTCGAACGGAGTCTCGGCGGCGATCTGCAGGCGAAGCTGGCGGCCCGTCCGGGCGCGATCGTCGGCATCGTCGATACCCGTGCGGGCGAACCGGTGGCGTTGTGGCGCCTGGTGGCGGAACGCGCCTTGTGCGTCAACACGACCGCGGCTGGAGGTAACGCAAGCCTGATGACGCTCGGTCTGTAATCCGGGTCCAGATGGCTTCGACGCCGCGGTAGTAGGTTTTCAACCTGCGCCGCGGCGTTTTGTTTTTGTAAGTAATTAACCTGGAGGCAGACATGTTGATAGGCGTACCAAAAGAAATCAAAAACAACGAATTCCGGGTGGGCCTGACGCCCCCCAGCGTGCACGAACTGGCCGCGCGCGGCCACAAGGTCATCGTGCAGACCGGCGCCGGTGCCGGCATCGGGCTGACGGACGAGCAGTACACGGCCGCCGGCGCCACGATCGTCCCGTCGGCGCAAGAGATCTTCGCGCAGGCGGAGATGGTCGTGAAAGTGAAGGAACCGCAGCCGCAGGAATGCGCGATGCTGCGTCCGGGACAGATCCTGTACACGTATCTGCACCTGGCGCCGGATCCGGAACAGACGGCGGCCCTCGTGAAATCCGGCGCCGTGTGCATCGCCTATGAAACCATCACCGGCCCCAGCGGCGGCCTGCCGCTGCTGGCGCCGATGAGCGAGGTGGCGGGGCGGATGGCGATCCAGGCCGGCGCCAGCCACCTGGAAAAATCGAAGGGCGGCGCCGGCATCCTGCTGGGCGGCGTCCCGGGTGTGGCGGCGGGCCACATCGTCATCATCGGCGCCGGCGTCGTCGGCACGAACGCGTTGCAGATGGCGGTCGGCATCGGCGCGCGCGTCACTGTGCTCGACAAGAACGTCGACCGCCTGCGCCAGCTCGACCTCGTCTACGGCAACCGGATCTCGACGCTGTATTCGAACGCCCACGCGATCGAGGAAGCGGTGTTGTCGGCCGACCTCGTCATTGGCGGCGTGCTCGTGCCCGGTGCCGCGGCGCCGAAGCTCGTCACGCGCGACATGGTGTCAAGGATGAAAAAGGGATCGGTCGTCGTCGACGTGGCGATCGACCAGGGCGGCTGCTTCGAGACGTCGCACCCGACGACGCACGCGGATCCGACATTCCTCGTGGACGGCGTTGTTCACTACTGCGTGGCGAACATGCCGGGTGCGGTGGCACGCACGTCGACGTTCGCGCTGAACAACGCGACGATCGGCCACGCCGTGGCGTTGGCGACCAAGGGCTGGCGGCAGGCTATGCGCGACGACGTCCACCTCAAGAACGGCCTGAACGTCTGCGAAGGCAAAGTCACGTACGCGGCCGTCGCGAAGGATCTCGGCTACGACTACGTGCCGGCGGATACCTTGCTGGCCTGATCGCTTCCCGTTTTCTGCCAGCCCAGGCAGAACTGCCTGACGATGTGAAAAGCATAACACGCGGCCACGGATTTCACGAAACGCATGAAATCCGTGGCCGCGTGTTCATTGGCGTTGTCGGAAATCGTCCGGATGACGCCGAACGGAATCCC
>CBIHOW010000209.1:0-3026 GCA_966211695.1 uncultured Massilia sp.
AGGCACATCGGAATGGCCAGCGCCAGCTGGCTGACGGCGTCCGGCGGCGTCACGATGGCGGCGATGACGAACGCGCCGACGATGGCGTACGGACGGATCGAGCGCAGCTTCTCGACGCTGACGATGCCCATGCGGACGAGGATCACGACGACGACCGGCACCTCGAACGTGGCGCCGAACGCGAGACACATGGACATCACGAAATCGAGATAATTTTCGATGTCCGGCATCACGGCGATGGAATTCGGCGAGAAATTGCCGATGAAGTGGAACACGCGGCCGAACACGAAGAAATAGCAGAACGCGACGCCGGCGATGAACAGGACCGACGACGAGATCACGAGCGGCAGCACGAGCCGCTTTTCGTGCGCGTACAGCCCGGGCGCGACGAACGCCCAGACTTGATAAAACACCCAGGGCAGCGCGAGGATGAAGGCGATCAGCAGCGTGACCTTCATCGGCACGAGGAACGGTGCGACGACGCCGGTGGCGATCATCTTGGAGCCGGCCGGCAGCGCGGCCAGCATCGGGGCGGCGAGGAAATCGTAGATGCGTGCCGGGCCCGGCCACAGCATCAGCACGATGCACGCGAGGACGATGCCGTACGTCGCCTTGATCAGGCGGTCGCGCAGCTCGACCAGGTGGGAGATGAAGGTTTCTTCGCCCGCGGTTTCTTCAGTCATCTGGCGCTAGAGCGGCGCCCAACGGCGGCCGTCATCAGAAAAATTTGGTGTTGGAAGTGGCGCCGGGACGGAACTTGCGCACGCGCGCGGCGCCGGACAGCACGTGCTGGCGCGTGCCCTGGCGGTTCTTGTACCAGGCCGGCACGCTCGACGTCTTCGCCAGCTTCTTGCGGCGGAAGTCGCGCGCCTTGCGCTCGATGTCGTCCGTCGAGGCCGTCGTCGGCATCACGGCCGTGTCGCCGCGCCAGGCGGACTCGACCTCATCCATGTGGGTCGAGACGGTGTTCTCGACCTCGGACTTGAACGTTTCGACCTCGGACTTGAAGCTTTGCGCGCTGTCCTGGATATCCTTGTGCAGGTTGCGCAATTCTTCCATCTCGATCTCGCGCGAGACTTCGGACTTGACGTCGTGCAGGTAACGCTGGGCGCGGCCGTACAGGGTGCCGGCCATGCGCGCCACCTTAGGCAATTTCTCGGGGCCAATCACGACCAGCGCCACCGCGCCGATGATGGCGAGTTTGGTAAGACCGAGATCGATCATGCGGGGTCAGGCATGGGTTTAATGGCGGGCTTAGTGGCGCGCTTAGTGACGCGCTTAGTGGCGCGTTTTTTCGCGCGCGTCGACGTCGATGGTCGACTTGTCGGCCACCTGTTGCGCCGTCTGGTTGGCCGGCGTCTTGCCCTCTTCCTCGCCCTTCATGCCATCCTTGAAACCCTTGACGGCCTTGCCCAGGTCCGAGCCCGCATTGCGCAGCTTGCCCGTACCGAACACCACCACCACCACGACCAGCACGATCAGCCAGTGCCAGATACTTAACGAACCCATTGTTTTCTCCTTGCCGGGCGGCAGCCCGATCAGCGTAAGCTAAAGCTACGCCAGTATAAGCGGTTTAGGGCAAGAATGCCCTCTTTCTTTTGGGGAATTACGTTCCCAAGCCACGCCACGGACGCGGACCGCCGTAGACGTGCAGGTGCAGGTGATAGACCTCCTGCCCGCCGTCCGGACCGACGTTGAACAGCGTCTTGTAGCCGCCGCTGCGCTGGCCGTTCGGGCCGGTCTTGACCGCGATGCCATGCTCGGCCGCCAGCTTCGGGGCCAGCGCCAGCATCTTGCCCAGCAATGGCGCGTGCGCGTCGGTGCAGTCGGACAGGCTGGCGACGTGCTGCTTCGGGACCACCAGCAGGTGGACGGGCGCGGCCGGGTTGATGTCCTTGAACGCGAGCAGTTCGTCGTCCTCGTACACCACGCTGGCGGGGATCTGTTTGGCGACGATCTTGCAGAAAATGCAGTTATCCATGTTCTCTCACATTCTATCGATACGGGATGACGCCGGCGTGACAGCCGGGCTCAGTCTTTCGGGCGCGACGCCTTTTCCTCGATGCCGGAAATGCCTTCGCGCCGGGCCAGTTCGTCCAGCACCTGCTGCGGCGTGAGGCCGAACTGCGCCAGCAGGACGATCGAATGGAACCACAGGTCGGCGGTCTCGTACAGCAGCTTCGACGCGTCCGCGCCGGCGCGCACGTCCTTCGCGGCCATCACGGTCTCGACGGCTTCCTCGCCGATCTTTTTCAGGATGGCGTCGTCGCCCTTGGCGAACAGTTTCGCGACGTACGAGGCCGCGGGGTCGCCGCCGTTGGCCGGCTTGCGGGATTCGATGACGGCCGCCAGGCGTTCCAGTTGCGTGCTCATTATTTCTTCTTTGGGTTGGTGTAGATGGTGTCCGGGTCCTGCAGCACGGGCTCGACGCTGTTCCAGTCGCCGTCCTCGAACTTCTGGAAGAAGCAGGAATGGCGGCCGGTGTGGCAGGCGATGCCTCCGGCCTGCTCGACCTTCAGCAGCACGACGTCTTCGTCGCAGTCGAGGCGGATCTCCAGCACTTTCTGCACGTGGCCGGACTCTTCGCCCTTGTGCCACAGCTTCTTGCGCGAACGGCTCCAGTACACGGCCTCGCCAAGCTCCACGGTCTTGGCCAGGGCTTCGCGGTTCATCCAGGCGAACATCAGGATGTCGCCGGTGGCGGCTTCCTGGGCGATCACCGGCACGAGGCCGTGCTCGTCCCATTGGACTTTCTTGAGCCAGGGTTGGGCCGGGATCGTCGGGGGGGTGGTCGGGGTCACCATGGTCGTCGGTTCCATCAATCAGTCGAGGCGCATCGGGATGCCGCGGTCCGCCATGAAGCGCTTCGCTTCGCCGACCGTGTGCTGCCCGTAGTGGAAGATGCTCGCGGCCAGCACGGCGTCGGCATGCCCTTCCAGCACGCCGTCGGCGAGATCCTTCAGGCCGCCCACGCCGCCCGAGGCGATCACGGGGATGCCGACGGCGTCCGAGACGGCGCGCGTCAG
>CBIHOW010000210.1:0-2993 GCA_966211695.1 uncultured Massilia sp.
TCGGCGAAGATCGTCAGGTCGCCCTTCACCGCCGCCGCGATGGACGGCAGCGCCTTCGCCGTGGACAGCGCGCCGTCCAGCTGGCGCCCGCCGTGGTTGGAGACGACGATGCCGTCCGCGCCGAACGCCTTCGCGTCGCGCGCGTCGTCGGCGTCGAGGATGCCCTTGATGACCATCGGACCCTGCCATTCGTCGCGGATCCATTGCAGGTCGCTCCAGCTGATGCCCGGATCGAAATTGGCGGCGAGCCAGCCGATGTAGTCCGTGAGGCCCGTCGCGTGGCCGCGGTAGGCCGAGATGTTGCCCAGGTCGTGCGGCCGGCCGAACAGGCCCACGTCGAAGGCCCAGCGCGGATGCAGCATCGCCTGCAGCACGCGGCGCAGCGGCCCGTGGCGGCCGCTCATGCCGGAATGGGCGTCGCGGTAACGCGCGCCCGGCACCGGCATGTCGACGGTGAACACGAGCGTGTCGATGTTCAGCTCGCGCGCACGGCGCAGGTAATCGCGCATGAAGCCGCGGTCCTTCAGTACGTACAGCTGGCACCACAGCGGTTGCGACGATTGCGCCGCCACCTCGGCGAGCGGGCACACGGACACGGTCGACTGGATGAACGGGATATTGCGTTCCGCCGCCACCCTGGCTGCCTGCACCTCGCCGCGGCGCGCATACATGCCCGCGAGGCCGATCGGGGCCAGCGCCAGCGGCAGGCCGCGCTTCACGCCGAACCATTCGGTCGACAGGTCCAGCGTTTCGGACCCTTTCAGCACGCGCTGGCGCAGGCTGACGGCCTGCAGGTCGTCCACGTTGGCGCGCAGCGTCGACTCGGTGCCGGAGCCACCGTCGAGATAATGGAACAGGAACGGCGGCAACCGGCGGCGCGCCGCCTCGCGATAGTCGGTGGCGGAAGAGATGATCATCGAGCGGCTTTACGTGTTCAGGGTGATGAAGCCGCCGTCGATCGGATAATCGGTTCCCGTGATGAAGGCGGCCTCGTTGCTGCACAAGTATAGCGCGAGCGCCGCCACTTCGTCCGGCCGCGCCATGCGGCCGATGGGCTGCGTCTTCGACAACTGTTCGAACATCTCCGCTTCGCGGCCGGGATAATTCCGCGCGAGGAAACCGTCCACGAACGGCGTGTGCACGCGGCCCGGCGAGATCGAGTTGCAGCGGATGCCGTCCTGCAGGTAATCCTTGGCGACCGACAGGGTCATCGCCATCACGGCGCCCTTCGCGGTGGAATACGCGAAGCGCTCCTTGATACCCACCCAGGCCGCCACGGACGCCATGTTGAGGATGACGCCGCCGCCGTTCGCGCGCAGCTGCGGGATCGCGGCGTGCAGGCAGTTGTAGACGCCCTTGACGTTGACGTTCATGACGCGGTCGAAGTCGTCTTCGCTCGTCGTGTCGGCCTTGCCGATGTGGGCAATGCCGGCGTTGTTGACGAGGATGTCGAACGGGCCGATGGCCGCCATCAGCGCCTCCACGTCGGCCTGGCGCGACACGTCGCAGGCGTGCGAAGAAACCCGGCCGGCCTCTTCCCGGATCTCGCGCACCACCTGCAGGCAGGCGGCGTCGTTCAGGTCGACCACGTGGACATGCGCCCCCTGGCGCGCGAACAGCTGGGCGATCGCCTTGCCGATGCCGCTGCCGCCGCCCGTGATGACGGCGGTCTTGTCGTTCAATTCAAACACGTTTCGTGACTCCCATTGAAGAAGGCGTGGCGGCGCTCGATTCCCGGCTGTCCTGCAACAGCGAGGCGCGCGCGAACCAGGCGATGACGACGAAGCACAGCAGCGGCACGACGTAGCCGTACTGCACGTTGTGCGTCACGTCGCTGACGTAGCCGAACAGCAGCGGCAGCAGCGCGCCGCCCACGATGGCCATGATGATCAGGCCGCTGCCCATGTCGGCGTGGTGGCCGGCGCCCTGCAGGCCCAGCGAGAAAATAGTGGGGAACATGATCGACATGAAGAACGCGATGCCGATCACGGCCGCGAGGCTGGCGACGCCCTGCGCCACCATCGCCACGGCCGCCAGCGCCATGCAGGCCAGCGCGTACATCCACAGCAGCCGGGCCGGCGCCACGACGCGCATCAGGCCCGTGCCGACGAAGCGGCCGACCATGAACGCCATGCCGCAGCCCCACCCGAGGTAGTCCGCCGCCGTCACCGGCGACACGCCCGCCGAGCGGGTGGCGTACAGGATGAAGAAGCTGAACACGCACACCTGCGCGCCCACGTAGAAAAACTGCGCGATCGCGCCGCGGCGGATCGACGGCACGGCGAGAGCCTCGCCGAGCGAGCTCTTGGCTGGCGCATTGTCCGACCTGCCGCCGACTTCCGGCAGCTTCAGGAACCAGAACACGACGGCGATCGCGAGGATGACGAGACCCAGCATCATGTACGGTCCTTTCACGCTGGCCGCTTCCGCCGCCAGTGCCGCCTGGCGCGCCGCTTCCGGCATCGCGGCGAGCTGCGCGTCGTCGGCGCCGTGCACGAGGATCAGGCGCGCGCCGATGATCGGCGCCAGCGTGGCGGCCAGGCCGTTGAACGACTGGGCCAGGTTGATGCGCTGGGCCGCGCGGTCCGGCCGGCCCAGCAGGGTCACGTACGGATTGGCGGCCGTCTCCAGGATCGTCAGGCCGCACGCGATGGTGAACAGCGCGGCCAGGAACACGACGTACTGCTGCGTGTTCGCGGCCGGGATGAACATCAGCGAGCCGGTGGCGAACAGCAGCAGGCCGCCGATGATCGCCGCCTTGTAGCCGCTCCTGCGGATCAGGAGGCCCGCCGGCAGCGCCATCACGAAGTAGGCGATGAACACGGCCGAATCCACCAGCGCCGACTGCAGCACGGTCAGGCTGAACGACCGCCGCAGGTGCGGGATCAGGATCGGGTCGAGATTGTGGACGAACCCCCACATGAAAAACAGCGTGGTGATCATCACGAGGGAAAACCGGTACTGCCGCGTCGAGGGGTCCGTCATGTCTGCAA
>CBIHOW010000211.1:0-2924 GCA_966211695.1 uncultured Massilia sp.
CCCGCGCGCCGGCGCCAGGTGTACGTCGGCGAACGGCTCGATGCGCGCGGCGAGATCCTGGGGGCGGTGCTGCGCGGCGTGTCGTGGCCGCTGGCGCTCGCGCTGCCCGTGCTGGGGATCGCGACGTGGTGGACCGTGCGGCGCGGCCTCGCGCCGCTGCGCAGGCTGGGGCGCACGCTGGCGGCGCGCCGTCCGGACGCGCTGGATCCCGTCGCGCTCGATGGCATGAGCGCGGAAATGCTGCCGCTCGCGGCGTCGCTCAACGACCTGCTCGGGCGCATCGCCGACCTGCTGGCGAATGAGCGGCGCTTCACGGCGGACGCGGCGCACGAGTTGCGCACGCCGGTCGCGGCCATCCGCATGCAGGCGCAGGTGGCGCGGGCGGCGACGGACGACGCGGCCCGCGCGCATGCGCTGGACGGGCTGCTCGCCGGTTGCGACCGCGCGGCGCGCCTGATCGACCAGTTGCTGACCCTGGCCCGCGTCGAGTCCGCGCAGGCGCCCGACATGGCCGACGTCGAACTGGCGGGCCTCACGCGTGCCGTGATGGCCGAGCTGGCGCCGGCCGCGCTGGCCAAGGGACAGCGGCTCGAACTGGATGCACCGGGAACGTACGGCGTGCGCGGGAATGCGCTGCTGCTGGCGGTCCTGGTCCGCAACCTCGTCGACAATGCCGTGCGCTATGCGCCGTCGGGGGCGGCCATCGATGTGCGCCTGCGGCGGGAAGAGGATGGCGTCGTGCTCGACGTCGAGGATGGCGGGGCGGGCCTGGCGGACACCGACCTCGCGCGGCTGGGCGAACGCTTTTATCGCGTGGCCGGCAGCGGTGCGGCCGGCAGCGGGCTCGGATGGTCGATCGTGCGCCGCATCGCGGCCGTGCATGGCGCACGGGTCGCGGTGCGGCGCTCGGAACGGTTGGGCGGGTTGGCCGTCACCGTCACGTTCGATTGATTACTTGCTCTCGGCGATCCAGCGATCCACCTTCTTCTCCAGCAGCGCCAGCGGCAGCGTGCCTTCGCCCAGCACGATCTCGTGGAACTTCGGCAGGCTGAATTTCGGCCCCAGTGCCTTTTCCGCGCGGGCGCGCAATTCCTGGATCTTCAGCGCGCCGATCTTGTAGCCCAGCGCCTGCGCCGGCCATGCCATGTAGCGTTCGGTCGCATTGCGCGCGTCCGCTTCCGTGTAGCCCAGCGTCTCGCGCATGTACTGGATCGACTGTTCGCGCGTCCAGCCCTTCGCGTGCATGCCGGTGTCGACGACGAGGCGCACGGCGCGCAGCATTTCGTCGTTCAGGTGGCCGAAGTAATCCTCGGGCTTGTCGAACAGGCCCATCTCCTTGCCCAGCGTCTCGGCGTACAGCGCCCAGCCTTCGGTAAACGCGTTGTTGCCGCCGAACTTGCGGAAGTTCGGCAGGCCCAGCTCCTGCATCAGCGCGATGTGGAAGTGGTGGCCCGGCTGGCCCTCATGCAGGAACAGCGTGACCATGCCCGTGGTGCCGTACTGCTTCGGGTCGTTCACGACGGACCAGAACACGCCCGGACGCGAGCCGTCCACGGCCGGCGGCGTGTAGTGGTCGGACGCCGTCGCGCGCGACAGTTCCGGTTCCAGGCGCAGGTCGAGCGGCGTCTTCGGGCGCAGCGAGAACAGCGCCGGCAGCCTGGCCTGCAACTGCGTGTTCAGGTTGCGGTAGACGTCGATGATCTCGCCTTCGGTCTTGAACGGCTTGTACTTCGCCTGTTCCGACACCCACACCGGCAGGCCGGCCGGCGGACCGTCGTAGCCCATCTTCGGACCGATGCGCGCGAACTCGCCCTGGATGCGCGCCACTTCCTTCAGGCCGATCTGGTGGATCTGCTCCGGCTGCAGGTCGGTCGTCGTCTGGCTCGCGACGCGCGCGAGGTACCAGTCCATCCCCTGCGGCAGCGCGCTCCAGCCCGTGCTCGTGCGGCAGGCCGGCAGGTAGTCGTGTTCGATGAAGTCGGCCAGGCGTTTCAGTGCGGGATTCAGCTTGCCGGCTATGGCGCTGCGATACGCGGCCGTCAGTTTCTTCTTGTCGGCATCCGAAAACGCGGCCGGGAAGTTCTTCACGGGCGTGTAGTAGATGCTGTCTTCGGCCTTGTCCGCCACCAGCTGCTTGAACTGGGGCAGGGCGGCTTCCATGATCGCCTTCGGCTGCACGACGCCGCGCTTCATCCCTTCGCGCATGTTGGCGATGGCCTGGTCGATCCAGGGTCCCAGCTGGTTCAGGCGGCTCAGGTAGGCCTGGTAATCCTTCACGGTGGCGAGCGATTGCGCCTGCTGGCCGCTGCTGTAGTTCGCGAGCGTGACGGGCAGGGCGTCCATCTGGTTCAGCGGCAGCAGGTGCTCGGGGAACGGCTCGAAGCGCAGCGCGGTCTTCAGCTCGTAGTCGAGGATGTCGTAGCTCGTCTGGTCGCGCTGGGCGAGGCCGTCGCGGCGGATCGCGTGCAGGCGTTTCAGGTAGCCCTTGTACAGCGCGAACTGGTGCGCGCGGTTCTGCGGCGCGATCGACATGCCGATCTGGTCGGGGAAGCGGTTGTCGCCGCTTTCGCCGGCGGAGACGGGGTCGAAGCGCGCCTGCGCATCCCAGTATTCGTCGGCCAGTCGATTCAGTTGTTTCGATTCGGCGCCGGCGTTCGTGGCGCCGGCGGTGGGCTTGGCCGCGGTGTCGGCGGCGAGGGCCGGCGCGCAGGCGATGAGGCAGGCGGCGGCGAGGGTGCCCAGCTTGAGAGTCTGTTTCATGGATGTTCGATGTGATGACGAACGTAGGGTGGGCGGCCCTCCGCCCACGCGTGACGCCAACATGCCGCAAACGTCACGCGTGGGCACGGCGTGCCCACCCTACGCGGAATTAATAATTGGCCAGCGGCGCCAGCTGCCCGCCCTTGAAGGTGTAGACCGTGACG
>CBIHOW010000212.1:0-2823 GCA_966211695.1 uncultured Massilia sp.
TACGCCTGATTTCGAGTCAGGTACATTCGACCACTCTGCCACCTCTCCTGGTAACTGTCTTCATGCGGTCGTTCGCGTGAGGCCGCATTATAGACGGTGGGTAAGAGAATCGCAAGCGCCGTCAGCTTGCCGCAACGCGGTTCACCAATTCCCTCCCCTGCTCGAACGCCGTCAAACTCTCGATCGTCGTCCGCATGATCTGCCCGATGGCCTCGACGGTAAAGAACGCCTGGTGCCCCGTCACGATCACGTTCGGAAACGACACCAGCCGCTGGATGACGTCGTCCGTGATGATCGTCGACGACAAATCCTGGAAGAACAGGCTGGCCTCCTGCTCGTACACGTCGATAGCGAGCCCGCCCAGCTGCCCCGTCTTCAGCGCGGCAATCGCGGCCTCGGTGTCGACCAGGCCGCCGCGGCTCGTGTTCACGAGGATGCTGCCACGCTTCGCCCGCGCCAGCGACGCCGCGTTCACGATGTGGCGCGTGTCTTCCGTCAGCGGGCAGTGCAGCGAGACGACGTCGCTGCAGTCCAGCAGCGCGTCGATGCCGACGTAGCGCCCGCCCAGCGCCTCGAACGCGGGCGACGGGTAGCGGTCGTGGCCGACCACCGTGCAGCCGAAGCCGGCCATGATGCGCGCGAAGATCGTGCCGATCTTGCCCGTGCCGATCACGCCCACGGTCTTGCCGTGCAGGTCGAAGCCCATCAGGCCATGCAGATCGAAGTTGCCGTCGCGCGTGCGGGCGCTCGCGCGGGCGATCTTGCGGTTCACGGCCAGCAGCAGGCCGACCGCGAATTCCGCCACCGAGTGCGGCGAATAGTCCGTGACGCGCACGACCGCGATGCCGAGCCGTGCCGCCACGGCGACGTCGATGTGGTTGTAGCCGGTGGAGCGCGTCGCCACCAGCCGCGTGCCCTGCCGCGCGAGCAGCTCGAGGACCTCGGCGTCGACCGTGTCGTTGACGAAGACGCAGACGGCGTCGCAGCCTGTCGCCAGGGCTGCCGTCTGCGGCGTCAGGCGGTCTTCCAGGAAGCGCAGGTCGTGGCCGGCTTCCCGGTTGGCGTCCGACAGCATCGATTTGTCGTACGGACGGGTACTGAAGATGGCGGTTTTCATGACCGCCAGTCTAGCGCAATCAGGGAGCGAGGCCCGCCATCAACGCATCCAGCGTCGCCTGGCCGCGCACCTGGTACGTCCGGCGGTCGAAGATGCTGCCCGACTGGTCGTCCGGTGCCCCGATGTCCCAGAAGAACGGCTGCACGCCGTTGGCGCGGGCCTTCTTGACGACGTACGTATGGTAGTAGTTGCGCGACTTGAGGTGCAGCGCCAGCGCGTCACCTGTCAGGTTATTGCGCCGCTGGGCGGCGAATTCGCCGAGCAGGACCGGGATGCCCTTGTCGATGAAGGCCGTCTTCAGGCTGGCGAACTGCGCGTCGACGTAGTCTTCCTCGCCCCACGTCGGATTGCGGTCGGTATCCGTCGTCGAGTGGTTGCCCGCGCCCCAGTAATAGGCCTGTTTGCCCCAGCTTTCGTCCTTTTCCATCAGCACGAAATTGAACGGCGCGTAGAAGTGGACCTCGGCCATCATCCGGCCAGCCACCTTGTCGGTCGGCAGCGTCGGCATGTATTTCACCAGGAGGTCGATGTTGGTCTCCGGGGCCTGCACGACCAGCGCGCGGTAGGCGTTCCTGCCGCCGGTGGAGCGCACGGCGTCGACGAAGGTCTGGTGATAGCTCTTCAGGACGTCGACCGCCGCCTTCAGCGTCGTCACGTCGGTATTCTGCTCGTTGCCCGTGGCCGGTTCGTTGGCGCTGGCGAACATCACGTGCTCGTCGAAGTCGCGCAGGGTCGTCGCGATCTGTTCCCAGTACGCTTTCTGCTTGGCGTTCACGGCGTCCTTCTTGGCGGGCGTGATGTTCTTTTCCAGCCAGCCGCCATCCCAGTGGATGTTGACGAGGACGTACATATCGTTGTCGACGCAATACTGAACGACCTGCTTCACGCGGGCGAGCCAGGTGGCGCTGATCTGGCCCGTCTTCTGGTCCGCGTACTGGTCCCACGACACGGGCAGGCGGATCGCATTGAAACCGGCTTTCTTGACGGTCTGGATCAGCTCGTTCGTGATCAGGGGATTGCCCCAGGCCGTTTCGCCGCCGATTGCTTCCATCGTGTTGCCGATGTTGAAACCGATGCGGATCGATGCGGCGATTTGTTTGGCGTCGTGCGACATGCCCGTCATGTCGGCCGGGGTGGGGTTCGTGTTGTAGCTCGGGTACAGGCTTGCGGACGGCGCGGGTGTGGGCGCGGGCGTGGGCGTCGGTGCAGGCGTTGGCGCGGGTGTTGGCGTCACGACAACCGGCGTGGTTGGCGTCGATGCGGAACCGCCGCCGCCGCCTCCGCAACCGGCGAGCAACGCCGCGAGCAGTGCGGCGGACAGCGTGGACAAGGCTTTCATGGATCTCCTCCAGGTATTTATGATAAACCTGCAGGGTAGAAAGATCTTGTGCTTGGCAGATAGCGCCTGATGGGGAATTCTTAAAAAAATGCGGATTTTTGAAGGATTATTGACGGCAGTGTTAGCCGAGCGGGCTTTGCAGCGCGCGCCCTCGGCGCGCGGGGCCGTCCGCGTTGCGGACGGCAGATGGGCGATTCGGGCGGGCTGGGCTTGCAAGCCCAGCCCTTCGAATCCCACCCCGCAGGGCGCGCAGGCGCCCTGCTCTCTCCGCCAAAAACAAAAGGCTCCCGATGGGAGCCTTTTGTTTTTAAGCTTGGCGGAGAGGGTGGGATTCGAACCCACGGTACGGTCACCCGTACGCCTGATT
>CBIHOW010000213.1:0-2804 GCA_966211695.1 uncultured Massilia sp.
CCGTCCACGTACACGTGCACGAGGGCGCCGGCCTGGTTCAGGTGCGTCACGTTGAACGCGATGCCGAATTTTACGGGCGTCAGCGCGAGGCCCTTCTTCAGCACGGGGCTCGTGGCGTTGTATTCGTTGATCGCCTGGCGGCGTGCGCGGTATTCGCTCGTCTGTTCCAGCTCGCCCACCAGTTCGTGGATCACGTTGTCGACGACGGGCTGGCCGTACGGCGTGACGTTGCGGTCGATCTTGTCGTAGAAATTCAGCTTGCGGATGTCCAGCGAATCCTTGCCGAGGTTGCGCGCGATCTCGTCGATGATGTACTCGATCGCGATGGCGCCCTGCGGACCGCCGAAGCCGCGGAATGCCGTATTCGACTGCGTGTTCGTCTTGCCTGCCGCCGCGCGGATGTCGCAGTCGGACAGGTAATACGTGTTGTCGAAGTGGCAGATGGCGCGGGTCGCGACAGGGCCGGACAGGTCGGCCGAGTAGCCGGCGCGGCTCACCATGTCGACCTTCGCCGCGAGGATGCGGCCCGAGTCGTCGTAGCCCACTTCGTACAGGTAATGGAAGCAGTGGCGTTTACCCGTCACCATCATGTCGTCGTCGCGGTCCGCGCGCAGCTTCACCGCGCGGCCCAGGCGTTTCGCCGCGATGGATGCCGCGGCCGCCCACAGCGCCGACTGCGACTCCTTGCCGCCGAAGCCACCGCCCATGCGGCGGCACTCCACCACCACGTTGTGCGAGTGCAGGCCCAGCGCATGCGCCACGACGTGCTGCATCTCGCTCGGGTGCTGCGTGGAGCACAGTACGAGCATGCCGTCGTTTTCCTGCGGGATCGCGTACGAAATCTGCCCTTCGAGATAAAACTGCTCCTGGCCGCCGACGTACAGCTCGCCCTTCACGCGCAGCGGGGCGCGTTCGAACGCGGTCTCGGCATCGCCGCGCGTCAGGCGCATCGGCGGCAGCACGTACGAACCGGCGGCGCGCGCGGCCTGCGGGGTCAGGATTGCGGGCAGTTCTTCGTAGCTGACCTTCGCCTTCTTCGCGGCGCGGCGGGCGAGATCGTGGCTGTCGGCGACGACGATGAACATCGGCTGGCCGATGTATTGCACGAGGCCGTCCGCGAGGATGGGGTCGTCGTGGATGATCGGGCCGCAATCGTTGGTGCCGGGGATGTCCTTCGCCGTGAACACGGCGCGCACGCCGCGGCTGGCCAGCACGTCCGTAAAATCGATGTCGAGGATGCGGGCGTGCGCCTTGCCCGACAGGCCCAGCGCCGCGTGCAAAGTGCCGCGCACTTCGGCGATGTCGTCGGTGTAGTCGGCCTGGCCCAGCACGTGCAGCCGGGCCGATTCATGGGTCTTGCCGAGGCCGACCTGCTTCCACTCGGCCTTGGTCAGTGCGGGGGATCCTGCGTCGTTCATGGTGTTCTCCTCAGGCCGTGATCGTGTTCGCGAATGCATTGACCGCGACCGGCGGCAGCGGGTTGTCCTTGCGGGTCTCGAGCCAGTAGCGGCGCAGCAGGTTCTGCGCCGTCTTCATGCGGTAGGCGCTCGAGGCGCGCATGTCGGACAGCGGTGCGTAATCTTTCGCCAGCGCGTCCATCGCGTCGCGCACGGCCGCTTCGTCCCACGCGCGGCCGTTCAGGGCAGCTTCCGCCTGCGCGGCGCGCTTCGGCGTCGCGGCCATGCCGCCGTAGGCGATACGGGCGTCGCGGACGATGCCGTCTTCCAGCGTGAAGGCGAAGGCGGCGCACACGGCCGAGATATCCTGGTCGAAGCGCTTGGCCAGTTTATACGTGCGGAACGCGACGTTCTTGCGCGGCAGCGGCACGCGCACGGCCTGCACGAATTCGCCGTCGCGCCAGTCCTTGACCTGGTAGCCGAGATAAAAATTCTCGAGCGGCATGGTGCGCTCGCCATCCGGGCCGCGCAGCACCAGTTCGCTGCCGATGGCGATCAGCCACGGCATCGAGTCGCCGATCGGCGAACCGTTCGCCACGTTGCCGCCCAGCGTGCCCGCGTTGCGGATCGGGAGCGATGCGAAGCGCTGCCACAGTTCGCCCAGTTCCGCTTCGTAGTGCCTGCAGATGGCGGCGTAGGCGTCTTCGAGGGAGACGCCGGCGCCGATCTCGATAAAGCCGTCCTGTTCGCGCACGGTCTTCAGTTCGGCCACGTGGCCCAGGTAGATGACGTCCGTGAGTTCGCGCATCTGCTTCGTGACCCACAGGCCGACGTCGGTCGAGCCGGCGAGGATCGTCGCCTTCGGATGCGCGGCGCGCACGGCGACCAGTTCGTCCAGCGTGCGCGGAGCGTGGAAGGTCTGGCCGTCGTATTCGTAAGTGGCGCCGGCGTCGCGCTGCAGCGCTTGCAGCTGCGCCGTCACGGCGGCGCGGTCGAAATCGACGCGCGGCAGGGTGACCATGCGCTTGGCGGCATCGATGATGGGACGGTAGCCCGTGCAGCGGCACAGGTTGCCGGACAGGGCGTCGTCGATCTCGCAGCGGGTCGGCTCGCGGCCTTCCTGCTTCAGGTACATGCCCCACAGCGACATCGCAAAACCCGGCGTGCAGAAGCCGCATTGCGAGCCGTGGCATTCGACGAGGGCCTGCTGCACGGGGTGCAGGTTGCCATCCTTCTGCGCCAAGTCTTCGACGGTGAACAGCGCCTTGCCGTCCAGCGTGGGCGTGAACTGGATGCAGGAATTCACGGCCCGCATCTGCAGTTCGCCGTTCTCCAGCGATCCGACGACGACGGTGCAGGCACCGCAGTCGCCTTCGGCGCAGCCTTCCTTGGTGCCGGTGCAGTGCA
>CBIHOW010000214.1:0-2791 GCA_966211695.1 uncultured Massilia sp.
ACGGTGATCCTTGGAAACCGTACCACTTTGGGTGCTCATTCTCGCACTCGCCCTCCTGATCCTCTGCTCGGCCTTCTTCGCGATGGCGGAAACCGCCCTGATGGCGGCCAATAAATACCGGCTGCGCCATCTCGCCAAACGGGGCAACCGCGCCGCCATCACCACGCTGTGGCTGCTGGACCGGACGGATAAACTGCTGTCGCTGGTCCTCATCGCCAACACGCTGATCAATGCGATGGCGACCGCACTCGTCACCGCGATCGCCATCCTGTTCTTCGGGCACGAGGAAAGCGTGATCACGATCGCCACGGCCGTCGTCGCGTTCCTGCTGATCGTGTTCGCCGAGATCTCTCCCAAGATCATCGGCGCCACCTACCCGGAGCGCATCTCGCTCGGTTCCAGTTATGTGCTGCGTGCGTTGATGAAGGTCGCGAAGCCCGCGATCTGGTTCGTGAACCTGTTCGTCAACGGCCTGCTGCGCGTGCTGCGCATCCGCGGCGTGGGCGTGGGCCATGCGGATGCCCAGCAGAGACTGTCGCCGGAAGAATTGCGCTCCGTCGTGCTGGAAGCGGGCAGCTACATCCCGCAAAAGCACAAGAGCATCCTGCTGAACCTGTTCGACCTGGAAAAGATCTCCGTCGAAGACATCATGACGCCGCGCAGCCAGATCGAAGCGCTGAACCTCGCGCTGCCGGTCGACGCCATCAAGGCCGAGCTGACCACCTGCTACCACAACAAGCTGCCCGTGTACGAGGGCGAGATCAACCGCATCGTCGGCATCCTGCACGTGCGCAAGGCCGTCGCGCTGCTGAACGAGGAAGACGACCTCACGATCGAGCACTTCCGCGAACTGTTGACGGAACCATATTTCATTCCGCAGGACACGGGCGTCTTCACGCAGCTTCAGTATTTCCAGGAAAACAAGGAGCGCCTGGGGATCATCGTCGACGAATACGGCGAGGTCCAGGGTCTCGTCACCCTGGAGGACATCATCGAGGAAATGATCGGCGACTTCACGACCTCGACGCCGGGCGCCGCCCGCAGCGATGCGATGGCGTGGAATGCCCAGGGCGAAGTCCTGCTGGAAGGCACGACGCCTCTGCGCGACATCAATAAAAAGCTGGGTCTCGACCTGCCTCTCGACGGCCCGAAGACCGTCAACGGCCTGCTGCTGGAACAGCTGCAGGAGATTCCGGAATTCCCCATCGCCCTCAAGATCGGCCACTGTGTGATCGAAGTCGTGCAGGTGCAGAACCAGGCCATCAAGGTCGTGAAACTGTTGCGGCCGGTCGCGGTCAAACGCTGGCTGGCAGCCTGATCGGGCTTCGCCGGCCGAGCGCCGCCGGCCACGAACCGGCGGTAAGCCCTTGTTCTTGCACGAGGATTAACGATGTTGTTCACTCGACATTGCGGGCCGGTTACATGCCATTTCATCCACGTGGTATGCACGCATCTTTCCCTACGACAAAGTCTTGACCGATTTGATGCCTACGGGCATCATCGAGACGATCCGCCGGGGCTGTCCATCCTGCCCGGCTTCCTGTCGTCCTTCCGACCCTAACCATATGGCAGCAGTCCTTCCCAACACCACCCCCGGCACGGCGTTGCCCGGGCTGGCGCGTGCCCTGGTGCAGGCCGGACGGCTGACCTTGCCTCAAGCGGACACCTTGCAAAAGAAGGCGTCCGCCGACAAGGCCGGTTTCATCGACACCTTGCTCGGCAGCAGCTCCATCGATGCCAAGTCGCTGGCAGTCTTCTGCGCCGAGACGTTCGGCTATCCGTTGCTCGACCTCGGCACGTTCAGCCACGACGCCCTGCCCGTCAACGCGATCGATCCGAAGCTGATGCAGGCCCAGCGCGTCGTCGCGCTGGCACGCAGGGGCAACAAACTGTCGGTGGCGGTGTCCGACCCGACGAATACGCAGGCACTCGACCAGATCAAGTTCCAGAGCGAATCGACGGTCGAACCGGTGATCGTCGCGCACGACGCCCTGCTGGCGCTGCTGGCGACCATCGCCAAGAGCGCCGAACAGGACTTGAGCGAACTGGCCGGCGAAGAAGGCGACATCGAATTCGCCGAGGACGAACCGCCGGCGCAGGCGGCGGAAGCGGCCGCCGCGGAAGTCGAGGACGCGCCGATCGTGCGCTTCCTGAACAAGGTGCTGATGGATGCGATCAACCTGGGCGCGTCGGACATCCACTTCGAGCCCTACGAAAAGCAGTACCGCATCCGCCTGCGCGTGGACGGCGTGCTGCGCGACCACCTGGCGCCGCCGCTGTCGATCCGCGACAAGCTCGTCTCGCGCATCAAGGTGCTGGCCAAGCTCGACATCTCGGAAAAGCGCGTCCCGCAGGACGGCCGCATGCGCCTCGTGCTGTCGCCCACGAAGACGATCGACTTCCGCGTCAGCACGCTGCCGACCCTGTTCGGCGAAAAGACGGTCATGCGTATCCTCGACGCGACGCAGGCCCAGATGGGCATCGACTCGCTCGGTTACGACCCCGACCAGAAAGCCCTGCTGATCGACGCCATCACGCGCCCGTACGGCATGGTGCTCGTAACGGGCCCGACGGGCTCCGGCAAGACCGTGTCGCTGTACAGCTGCCTGAACCTGTTGAACAAGCCGGGGATCAATATCTCCACGGCGGAAGACCCGGCCGAGATCAACCTGCCCGGCGTGAACCAGGTGAACGTCAACGACAAGGCGGGCCTCACGTTCCCCGTCGCGCTGAAAGCCTTCCTGCGCCAGGACCCGGACATCATCATGGTCGGCGAGATCCGCGACCTGGA
>CBIHOW010000215.1:0-2749 GCA_966211695.1 uncultured Massilia sp.
CTGGCCATCATCGGTCTCGTGCTCGTCCAGCACGGCAAGGGTGCCGACATGGGCGCCGCCTTCGGTTCCGGCGCGTCCGGCAGCCTGTTCGGCGCCAGCGGTTCGTCGAACTTCCTGTCGAAATCGACGGCCCTCGCCGCCGCGATCTTCTTCGCGTCGACCCTGGGCCTGGCGTACTTCGGCACCAACCGTCCGCACGCAAGTGTCGGCGGCGGCGTGATGGAGCACGTGACCGTCCCGGCGGCCAAGGTTCCCGCCGGCGCAGGCGATGCCGTCCCGGTCACCGCACCGGCTCCGGCTGCGACGCCCGCGCCGTCGGCCACGCAAGACGTGCCGGCGCCTGCGCCGGCAGCAGCACCGGCCGCTCCGGCGCCCGCGCCCGCCAAGTAATTTTGCGGCGCGGCCACTTCCTGCAAGCGCGAGCAGGGTGGTGTAACATTCTGCGGGCTTCGGTCCGCCAGCGCCGGCGACCGGACTCTCAACTCGGTTCGTCGTAAACACGGGTTTTAAAAAGTTGAGAAAAAGAGTATTTTTTCTTGGGTTAGCGCAATTTGAGCATTGAAAAATGCTGCTAAGACAGGGTAGAATACTGGTCTCCAGCCGACGTGGTGAAATTGGTAGACACGCTATCTTGAGGGGGTAGTGGCGAAAGCTGTGCGAGTTCGAGTCTCGCCGTCGGCACCAAGATACAAGAAGCCAGCTAGGGCGCATGAGCTTCCGCTCGCAAGCACTAGCTGGCTTTTTTACGAGGATCTGTCGGAGGCTTTGAAGAACCGTCCCCTGCGGCGGCGCTTCTGGCCCGAGAAGCCCGGTCGTACGAACGTGCGGCGAGCCTCGAGGTCGGGATCGGCAACGCGGAACAGGTGATTGAGAGTCTCCAGTCGTACGATCCTGGTTGTAGGCAAAAAGCCAGGATTGCGCGATGCGGTACTGCAGCCCCTGCAGTGTTTTTTCAACCGATCGTTCAACTAAGGCTTCATCGTGAACCTCGAGAATTACTTCCCCGTCTTACTCTTCATCGTGATCGGCACCGTCGTCGGCGTCGCATCGCAGGTGCTGGGCCGCGTCGTTGGTCCCCACCGCCCCGATCCCGCCAAGCTCTCCCCGTATGAATGCGGCTTCGAAGCCTTCGAAGACGCGCGCATGAAGTTCGACGTCCGGTACTACCTGGTCGCGATCCTGTTTATTTTGTTTGATCTGGAAACGGCATTCTTCTTCCCCTGGGGCGTTTCGATGCGCGACCTGGGCCTGCCTGGATTCCTCACGATGATGGTGTTCATCGTCGAATTCATCGTCGGGTTCTGGTACATCTGGAAGAAAGGTGCCCTTGATTGGGAATAAGCCATGGCTATTGAAGGCGTTTTAAACGAAGGTTTTGTCACTACCACAGCCGACAAACTGATCAACTGGGCGCGTACCGGGTCGATGTGGCCCATGACGTTCGGCCTGGCATGCTGTGCGGTCGAGATGATGCACGCGGGTGCCGCGCGCTATGACCTCGACCGTTTCGGCGTTGTGTTCCGCCCGTCGCCGCGCCAGTCCGACGTGATGATCGTGGCCGGTACCCTGTGCAACAAGATGGCCCCGGCACTGCGCAAGGTGTACGACCAGATGGCCGAGCCGCGCTGGGTCATCTCGATGGGTTCGTGCGCCAACGGCGGCGGCTATTACCACTACTCGTATTCCGTCGTGCGCGGCTGCGATCGCATCGTCCCGGTCGACGTCTACGTCCCGGGCTGCCCGCCGACCGCCGAGGCCCTGCTGTACGGCATCATCCAGCTCCAGAATAAGATCCAGCGCACCAATACCATCGCGCGATAATCCAAGCCGGTTTCAACC
This sequence comes from uncultured Massilia sp., assembly GCA_966211695.1. Taxonomy (GTDB): domain Bacteria; phylum Pseudomonadota; class Gammaproteobacteria; order Burkholderiales; family Burkholderiaceae_D; genus Telluria. The sequence continues at coordinate 1,840 of CBIHOW010000215.1, forward strand.
ATGACGACAAAAATCGAAGCCCTCGAACTCGCCCTGAAGAATGCTCTGGGCGAGGGCGCTGCCATTACCGTGGCGCTGGGCGAAGTAACGGTAGTGGTGAAGGCCAGTGACTACCTGGCCTCCATGCAGAAGCTGCGCGACGATCCCGCGCTGCGTTTCCAGGAACTCGTCGACCTGTGCGGCGTCGACTACTCGTCCTACGGCGAAGGCACGTGGGACGGTTTGCGTTTCGCGGTCGTGTCGCACCTGCTGTCGATCGAGCACAACTGGCGCGTGCGCGTCCGCGTGTTCTGCCCGGACGACGACATGCCGCTGGTCGACTCCGTCACGAGCATCTGGCGCAACGCCAACTGGTTCGAGCGTGAAGCGTTCGACCTGTTCGGCATCCTGTTCGAGGGCCACGGCGACCTGCGCCGCATCCTCACCGACTACGGCTTCATCGGCCACCCGTTCCGCAAGGACTTCCCGATCTCGGGCTATGTCGAGATGCGTTACGACCCCGAGCAGAAACGCGTGATCTACCAACCCGTGACGATCGAGCCGCGCGAGAACATTCCGCGCGTGATCCGCGAAGAAACCTACGGGATGAAATAATGGCTGAGCTTAAGAATTACACCCTGAACTTTGGTCCGCAGCACCCGGCAGCGCACGGCGTGCTGCGTCTCGTGCTGGAACTGGACGGCGAGGTCATCCAGCGTGCCGACCCCCACATCGGCCTGCTGCACCGCGGCACCGAGAAACTGGCCGAGACCCGCACCTACCTGCAGTCCGTGCCGTACATGGACCGCCTCGACTACGTCTCGATGATGTGCAACGAGCACGGCTACGTGCTGGCCATCGAGAAGCTGCTGGGCATCGAAGTGCCGATCCGTGCGCAGTACATCCGCACGATGTTCGACGAGATCACCCG
>CBIHOW010000216.1:0-2711 GCA_966211695.1 uncultured Massilia sp.
TTAATAATTGGCCAGCGGCGCCAGCTGCCCGCCCTTGAAGGTGTAGACCGTGACGGCCGTCTTTTTCAGGTTGCCGCTCGCATCGTAGCCGTAGGTGCCGGCCACGCCCTGGTAGCTCATCGTGTGCAGCTGCTTGCCGACGGCCGCGGCGTCCGTCGTGTTCGCGGCCTGCATGGCCTTCGCGATGAACATCGTCTGGTCGTAGAACGCGGGCGCGTACACGTCCGGGTCGCGCTGGTAGCGTTGTTTGTAGCGTGCCTTGAACGCGGGGCCGTTCGCCTGCTTGTCGAGCGTGGCGCCGGCCTGCGCGCACATCACGTTCTCGCCGACGGCGTCGCCGCCCAGCTTGGCCATCTCCGGGCTGCACAGCGTGTCGCCGCCCAGCAGGCGCACGTTCGCCATGCCCAGCTGCTTCATCTGGCGCGCCATCGGGGCGCCCTGCGGCGCGTAGCCGCCGAAGAAGATGGCGTCCACCTTCTTCGCGCGGAACGCGGTGAGGATGGCGGCAAAGTCGCTGGCCTTGTCGTTGGTGAATTCGCGGCCGACGACAGTCACGCCCGAGGCGCGCGCCTGTTTCGCGAATTCGTCGGCGATGCCCTGGCCGAAGGCCGTGCGGTCGTCGATCACGCCGACCGTCTTGATTTTCAATTCCTTGGCGGCGTACGACGCCATCGACGCGCCGACCTGGGAGTCGCTGGCGACGATGCGGAACACGTTCGGGTAGCGCGCCTGCGTGATCTTGGGGCTCGTGCCCACGGTCGACATCAGGATGCCGGCATCGTTGTACACGCGCGAAGCGGGGATCGCCACGCCCGAGTTGTACGGGCCGAGCACGAACTTGACGCCGGCGTCGGCGAACTTCTGCGCGACGCTCACGCCGGCTTTCGGGTCGCCCTGGTCGTCCTCGGACAGCAGTTCGAACTTCAGCGTCTTGCCGCCCACCTTGAGCTTTTGCGCGTTGAGTTCCTCGACCGCGAGGCGCACGCCGTTCTCGTCGTCCTTGCCGGCGAAGGCGTTGGAACCCGACAGCGGGCCGCTCACGCCGATGCGCACGACCTGGTCCTGGGCGAGCGCGGAGGTCCCGGTCGCGAGCAGGATCGCCGCCAGCGCCACGGTTTTCAATGTTGATGCCATTCCGTTGTCTCCGTTGTTAATCAACGGCCGCCATCATCGCATGATCGGCGCGATGAGCAAACAGTCAGGCCGGCAGCCCGTGCGAGATCAGTTCCAGCGGCAGCGCGGTGGTGCACTTGATCTGCTCCATCGAGAACGCGGAGGAGACGCCGGACAGCTGCGCGGTCTTGATCAGTTTTTTGTAGAAGCGGTCGTAGCCGTCGATGTCGGTCGTGACGACCTTGAGCAGGTAGTCGACGTCGCCGCTCATGCGGTGGAATTCCAGGACTTCCGGCAGCGCGATGACGGCGGAGGCGAAGCGCTCCAGCCATTTTTCGTCGTGCTCGTTGGTGCGCACGCTGACGAACACGGTCACGGGCAGGCCGACCTTGTTCCGGTTGACGATACTGACCCGGCTCTCGATGTATCCCTCTTCCTCCAGGCGTTTGACGCGTTTCCAGCAGGGGGTGCTGGACAGCCCGACCTTTTCGCTCAGGCCGGAAATCGACAGCGTGGCGTCCGCCTGCAGGGCCGCCAGAATCGCGCAGTCGTATTTGTCGAGTGAATTCATCTTGTCCATCTCGCGATCTCTAGAATGTTCGTTCTTCAGCCTAGGAAAAATCAAAGATTCTTTAGTACGTCATTTTCGGCACCAAACCGTAACATATTACTCAACAATCGCGCTGATGGCGCATTTATTTTTGGACTTTTAGCAATTATTTTATGGCCCACGACCTCTACCTCGACGCAAACGCCACTTCGCCGGTCCTGCCGTCCGCAATCGCCGCCGCGGTCGAGGCGATGGAGGTCTCGTTCGGCAATCCGAGCAGCAGCCACGCCACCGGCCTGCGCGCCAAACGCATCCTCGACACGACCCGTGCGCGCGCCCGCCGCGTGCTCGGCGCCGGGCCGGGACGCGTGCTGTTCACGAGCGGCGCCACGGAAAGCATCCAGACCGCCGTGCTGTCGGCGCTCGTCGCCGTGCGCGAACGCCGCGCGGCGGGAGAAGCCTGCGGCGACCTGCTGCTCTACGGCGCCACCGAACACAAGGCCGTGCCGGAAAGCCTCGCGCACTGGAACCGCCTGCTCGGCACTGGCCTGACCGTGCAGGCGCTGCCCGTCGACGCCACCGGGCGCCACCGCCTGGACGTCCTGCGCGAGCTGGCGCCGCGCGCCGCGCTGGTGTGCACGATGGCGGCCAACAACGAGACGGGCGTGATTTCCGACCTGGACGGCATCGCGCGCGTGCTGCGCGCGAGCGGTTCGAAAGCCTACTGGATGGTCGACTGCGTGCAGGCGCTGGGCAAGCTGCCGCTCGACCTGGCGAACACGCGCATCGACTACGCGCCGTTCTCCGGCCATAAACTGCATGCGCCGAAAGGCATCGGCATGCTGTACGTGCGCGACGGCGCGCCGTACACGCCGCTGATGATCGGCGGCGGCCAGGAAGGCGGCCAGCGCTCCGGCACGGAAAACATGGCCGGCATCGCCGCCCTCGGCGCCGTGCTGGCCGCACTGGAAGAGGGCACGACGTTCCGCACCCACGCGATGCTCTCCGCCATGCGCGACCGTCTCGCGGCCGCGCTGCGCGACGCGTT
>CBIHOW010000217.1:0-2699 GCA_966211695.1 uncultured Massilia sp.
TCCAGGTGCACGGCCGGGATCGCGAAGCCGCCGTCGGCCTTGTCCAGCGACACGGTGGCCGTCGTTTCCAGCTTCTGCGCCGTCATGCCGGCCTCGCCCAGCTGGGCCGACAAGGCCATCGTGAAGCAGCCGGCGTGCGCGGCCGCCAGCAGTTCTTCCGGATTCGTGCCCGCGCCATTTTCGAAGCGGGTGTTGAAGCCGTATTGTGCCTGGTTCAGGACACCGCTCTGCGTGGATACGGTGCCCTTGCCATCTTTCAGTCCGCCGCTCCAGACGGCGCTTCCCTTACGTTTGATCATTTAGTGGCTCCCTGGTTGGTGGCGGCCGGTGTGATCCGCCAGACGGTGTTGCCGACGTCATCCGCCAGCAGAATGGCGCCGGTCCGGTCGATCGCGACCCCGACCGGGCGCCCGTACGCATGCTCGTCCTTGCCGAGGAAGCCCGTCAGGACGTCCTGCGGCGGACCGCTCGGCTTGCCGTTGGTGAATGGCACGAACACGAGCTTGTAGCCGGAGTGAGGCTTGCGGTTCCACGAGCCGTGCTGGCCGATCAGCGCGCCGTTCTTGAACTGCGGCAGCAGATCGGCATTGTAGAAGGCCAGCCCCAGCGACGCCGTGTGCGCGCCCAGCGCGTAATCCGGCGGGATCGCTTTCGCGACGAGCTCGGGGTTCTGCGGTTTCACGCGCGTGTCGACGTGCTGGCCGTAATAGCTGTACGGCCAGCCGTAGAACGCGCCTTCCTTCACGGCCGTCATGTAGTCCGGCACGAGGTCGTTGCCCAGTTCGTCGCGTTCGTTGACGGCGGTCCACAAGGCCTTCGTCTGCGGCTGGAAGTCCATCCCGTTCGGATTGCGCAGGCCGCTCGCGTAGATGCGCGACTTGCCGCTGGCGAGGTCGTATTCCCAGATGGCGGCGCGGCCCTTTTCGATCTCCATGCCGTTCTCGGCCACGTTGCTGTTCGAGCCGACCGTGATGTACAGCTTCTTGCCGTCGGGCGAGGCGACGACGTTCTTCGTCCAGTGGTGGTTGATCCCCGCGGGCAGGTCGAGCACCTTGGTGCCCTTGGCCGTGATGCTCGTCTCGCCCGTCTTGTACGGGAATTTCCACAGCGCATCGGCATTGGCGACGTACAGGTCGTTGCCGACGAGCGTCATGCCGAACGGCGCCGTGAGACCCTGCATGAACGTGGTCTTCGTGTCGGCCGTGCCGTCCGGCTTGAAGCCGCGCAGCAGGATGATCTTGTCGGGCGACTCGACGCCGGCGCCCGCCTTCTTCTGCGCCAGCCCCTGCACCTTGGCGCGGATGCCTTTTTCCTTGGGCGCGTTGCCGGGCTTGTTGCTCTCGGCGACGAGCACGTCGCCGTTCGGCAGCACGTACAGCCAGCGCGGATGGTCGAGGCCGGTCGCATACGCGGTGACGGCCAGGCCGGCGGCCGGCGTGGGGCGCGTGCCTTGCGGCCACGCCTCCGCCTTGGCGATGTTGATGGTCGGGATCAGCGATTTTTCGGGTGCCGGCAGGGTCGGATTCGGCCCCCAGCCGACGGGGTATTGCTGGGCGTGGGCGGCGCCGGCGCCCAGCAGAGGAAGAATCAGGAACGCAAGCCTGGCACGTGGTGTCATCGGTTCTGTCCTCCATCCGGAATGGTCGAATCGTGGTCGCGCATGTCGCGGTGGCGGTCGGGCTGCGGGTTGGCCTGGCCGGTGGCGTCCGGTGCCGGGCTCACGGCTTCGCTGACGCCTGGGGTCGCGCGCGCGTCGGTGTCGACGAGGCCTTGCTCGAGGTCTTCCGCCGCCTGCTTGATGATGCCGCGTGGCCTGACGCCCTGGCCGTCCGGCGACTCGTCGCGCTCGTGCGGTTCGCGCTTGTAGCTCTGCTCCTCGATCTTCCGGTCGGTATTCACGACGCGGTCTTTTTCTTCCTGCACCATAGCAACCTCCTTCGATTCAATTGATTAAATCCTAATCCTTCGAATCGAACGCGGTCGCGCAATTGGAAGATGCTTTTTTGCAATGAACTGTTTAACATATTGGTTCATATGACAAACCATTCTCACCACACCGCCAGCGATTGCCCGAACTGCGGGGCCGTCGTTTCCGGTAATTTTTGCCACGAATGTGGCCAGGAAACCGTGCTGCATCCACCCAGCACGCGCGAATTCCTGCACGAGTTCATCGGCCATTACGTCGCGCTGGAAGGCAAGCTTTGGAAGTCGCTGCTGCTGCTTTTGTTCCGGCCGGGGCAGCTGACTTTGGAGTACATCAATGGCCGCCGCGTGCGCTACATCCAGCCGCTGCGCCTGTACCTGACGTTCAGCCTGATCTTCTTCGCGATCGCGAAATACGGCGGCCACGACCAGGTCCCGGCACCGGCCGGGCAGGGGCACGCGCCGGCCGCCGCACATGCCACGGCGGACAGGCAGGGCGGGCTGATGCGCGAAGACGCGCCGGGTGAAATCGCCGAGGGCACGGTCGACCTGCGCAAGAGCATCGGCAGCGTCAACGAGCACTGGGGCGAGCAGGCGGACCGGTTCGCCAGGATGTCGCCGGCGGAGCGGGACAAGGTGATGCGGACGGCCTTCGGCAGCTACGTGCCGTATGCCGTGTTCCTGATGATGCCGCTGTTCGCGCTGTACCTCAAGGTGCTGTACCTGGGATCGGGACGGCGCTACGGCGAACACCTGCTGTTCGCGCTGCACGTGAA
>CBIHOW010000218.1:0-2673 GCA_966211695.1 uncultured Massilia sp.
GCAGCGCGAGGCCGACCGCGAGCACGTCGATGACGACGAGGTACGCGAGGCGCGCCGAAATCGGCGTGTACGGGTCGATCGCGAACACGAGGTCGATGGGGATCAGCAAACTCGCCATGTCCGCGAGCGGCGTGCCGGACGGCGCCAGCACGATCACCTCGGCGCCGCCGCGGCGCGCCAGCTTGGCGGAGCGCGTGAGCGAGGGGTTGTTGCCGCGCTGGGAGATCGCGACGAGCGCGTCGCCCTCGCGCAGCAGCGCGGCCGCGATGGCGTGGATCGCGGGGTCGGTGTACGCGACGGTCGGCACGCCCGAGCGGAAGAATTTGTGCTGCGCGTCGGCCGCGACGAAGCCCGACGTGCCCTGGCCGTAGAACTCGATCTTGTTGGCGCGCGACAGGATGTCGAGCGCCTTCTGGATCAGTTCCGGCTTCAGGTTGTTGCGCAGGTCGAGCAGGGTGTTGATCGAGCGGCTGCAGATCTTGTTGACGAGGTCCGCGGCCAGGTCGTCCTGCGCCGGCTGCTCGCTGGCGCCGGGCAGCGCCAGCGCGAGGCCTTGCGCGAGCTTCAGCTTGAACTCGTGCCAGCCGTCGTAGCCGAGCGTGCGGCAGAAGCGCACGACGGTCGGCTCGGACACCTGCGCGCTGCGCGCCAGCGCCGTGATGTTCTGGCTCACGGTGGCGCTGGGCGCGGCCAGCACGGCGAGCGCCACCTTGCGCTCGGACTTGGACAGCGAGTCGAGCTGGGTACGGATCGAATCGAGCAGCACGGTATGTTCCTCAGTCTTCCGGCAGCGCCTCTTCGCGCCACTGCAGGCCGTCGCGGCCGATCAGCGCGGAAGCGGCAGCGGGGCCCCACGTGCCGGACGTGTACGGGACCGGCGTCGTGTCGTCCTGCTCCCAGTATTCCAGGATCGGCTCGACCCATTCCCACGCGGCTTCCAGCTCGTCGCCGCGCATGAACAGGGTCAGCTGGCCGCGCAGGACGTCCAGCAGCAGGCGCTCGTACGCTTCCATGCGCGGGGACTTGAACTGTTCGCGGAAATCGAGTTCGAGCTCGGCCTGCTTCAGGCGCATGGAATCGCCCGGCGTCTTGGCCATCAGGTTCATCGACAGGCCTTCGTCCGGCTGCAGGCGGATCACGAGGCTGTTCGGCTGGAAGCTCGACGTCGGCTGGTTGAAGATCGAGTGCGGGATCGGCTTGAAGCGCACGACGATCTCCGCGAGGCGGTCGGCCATGCGCTTGCCGGTGCGCAGGTAGAACGGCACGCCGGCCCAGCGCCACGTGTCGATCTCGGCCTTCATCGCGACGAAGGTTTCCGTCTTCGACTGCTTGGGCGCGCCCGGCTCGTCGCGGTAGCCCGGCACCGCCTGGCCGTCCACGTAGCCGCCGCGGTACTGGCCGCGCACGATGTTCTGCGACAGCGTCGTCGGCGTGAACCGCTTCAGCGAGCGCAGCACCTGCAGCTTGGCGTCGCGCACGGCGTCCGGCGCGATCGACGTCGGCGGCTCCATCGCGACGATACACAGCAGTTGCAGCAGGTGGTTCTGCAGCATGTCGCGCAGCGCGCCCGAGTTGTCGTAATAGCCCAGGCGGTTGCCCACGCCGATCTTTTCCGCGATGGTGATCTGCACGTCGGAGATCCACTCGCGGCGCCACAGCGGCTCGAACAGGATGTTACCGAAGCGCAGGGCCAGCAGGTTCTGCACGGTTTCCTTGCCGAGGTAGTGGTCGATCCGGTAGATCTGCGATTCGGCGAAGACCTTGCCGACGTCCTTGTTGATCTGCTTGGCCGACGCGAGGTCGCGGCCTAGCGGCTTTTCCAGCACGACGCGCGAATTCGCCGTGGCGAGGCCGACGGCGGCCAGGTTCTCGCAGATCGTGGCGAACAGCTGCGGCGGCGTGGCGAGGTAGTACACGCGCGTGAGCGACGGATCCTTGCGCAATGCTTCCGCCAGCGCCGCATAGGTCGCGACGTTGCCGGCGTCCACGCCGACGTAGGTGATGCGATCGAGGAACGTCTGCCAGGCGGCGGCGTCGACGTTTTCCTTCACGTGCGGTTTCGCGTGGGTTTCCACCATCTCGATGAACGCTTCCTGCGACATCTCGTCGCGGCCGACGCAGATGATGCGCGCCGTCGCGGGCAGGTCGTTGCACACGTCACGGGCATACATCGCCGGCAACAGCTTGCGCATCGCGAGGTCGCCGCTGCCGCCGAAGAAAACGAGATCGAAATCGGAAAGTGCCATGGTGTCTGTCGAGGAGTGAAATGCTGTAAATTTACTACACGATTCTGGATAGCGCAAGAAAATTTACTACGCAATCAGGTGTGGTTGAAGGTAATGGTGCCACATCCGTGGCGGTGTGGGCGCGTGTGAAAAGGTGGGCTCGGGGAGCCCACCCTACGGCGGGTGGGACACCCGGTGTCCACGAGAACATCAATCGCGTGGGCGGCACCCGTACCCGCGCGAAGACGGTAGGGTGGGCACCCCGTGCCCACGCGAACATCAACCGCAGAGAATCAACCGCGGTATTCCGCCTGCTCGATGCCGGGAACGTCGACGGTGAACGCCAGCACCTTGCCGCTGTGCGGATACTTCGCCAGCTCGTCATTCGACCGGCCCTTGCTGGCGCTGGTGACGAACAGGGTGCGCAGGTCCGGCCCGCCGAACGCGA
>CBIHOW010000219.1:0-2662 GCA_966211695.1 uncultured Massilia sp.
GCTCAGCGCTTGCGGACGTACATCGGCGCCTGTCCCGGCAACGGCTTCGTCGGCGGCGGCAGCGCGCCATCCACGCGGTTCACGACGACGTCCCGGTAGTACGGCATGCTGAGGCCCGACTGCGTGGAGCCCGCCAGCAGGCCGGCCATGCCCTTGCCGTACAAGGCGTCGGTCGCCTCCACGACCGGCTTGCCGTCGACGTAGCCGCGGATCCGCGTCCCGCTGAACTGCAGCTTCAGCGTGTGCCACCGATCCGCCGCCTGGTCGAGGGACGCAGTGGCCAGCACCTTCTCGCCACCCTCCGCCGCATCGTTCGCGGCCTTGATCAGCGCCTGCTGCTCGGCGTCGCCGACGAGCGCCTTTTTATCGACCTTGCCGCGCACGACGACGAGGCGAGCCTCGCCCGCGCCGTCCAGTTCCAGGTAATAGCCTTTCGGGATCGCGCCATAGCCGCTGCCGACGTCGTTGATCCGCCCCATCACGGCCGCCGCTTCGCCACGGCCCACCCGTACGTCCGCGCTCACCTCGTAGTCGGTCCAGCCGTCGTCGCCCAGGATCGTGTACGGCTTCCAGTCCGGCGCCCACGAATGGGGCTTGACCGGCGCGCTCTGGCGCAGGCAGGTACGCCGATCGCCGGGGCACGGCGCCAGTTCGAACGCGCCCTCGATGTCGGCGAAGTAGCGCGGCAGGTAACCCCAGGCGCGTGGATCGCGGTAGTGCGCGAACGTCTCGCGGTACGGGAACGGAAAGGCCTGTTGCGCCGGCACGCCGTCGAATCCGCCCTTCTGCTGGCCGCGCGTCGTCGTCAGCGAATAGATGGCGTCCGGATCGACCGTGAGCGCCACCGCGCCGCCCTCCGGATGCAAGTCCGCGACGTGGACAAACTGTGCCTTCGCATCGCTGCGCCACACGGCCACGTCGTTCGTGGACAGGCCGGCGCCGACCGCCACGCGCACCGTCTGCGGCGCGGTCGCACGCCGGGTCTCGATGATCACGCTGTAGTCCTGGCCGGGCGACTTCAACGCGACATAGCTGCCGCCCGCCTTCAGGGAACCGCTGCCCTGCGGCAGATAGGTCCACCCGGCCGCCGTGAACTGGCCGTAGTGCGCATAGGCCCACAGCTGTGGATTGATTTCGTAGTGGCCGCTCCACGGCCAGTTCGCCCGGATGGCCGCCTCCTTCACGCCCGAATACGGCTCCAGCGTGTACAGGCCCGCGATGCCGTACCAGTTGACGATCTTCGTCACGCCGCTGTCGATCCAGTTGCGGTTGAACGCCTGGACGATCCCCAGCGCGCCGTCGAATCCGGCCACGTAGACGTGCTGCTCGGTATTCCAGATCGGCTTGCCCAGGCTGGCCGCCGTCTCGCGCACCCACGCGGGCACGGTCGATTCCGGCGCGTTCACGTGGGCACTGATGATGTCGATCGACTGGCGCAGGGCCGCGTCCTTCGGCAAGTCCTTCACGAAATCGAATTTGGTATCGTCGGGCCAGTTGTCGAAGCTGTGCAGTTTCACCTTGGCGAAACCGCCGGCATCGAGCCGAGCGCGCAGCGTCTTCGCGAAATCGTAGCTGACGCCTTTCTCGTTGCGGCTGCCGATCGCGTCGAGTTCGAGACCGTACACGTCGCGCAGGCCTTTCAGCCAGCTGACGTAGTAGTCCGCGCCGTCGGGCGAAAAGAACTCGCGGCCGCCATCGATCCACCCCGGCGCGCTCCACGCGGCGGCGTCCAGGGTCAGCGCGGGATTGCGCCGCTTCGCCTCCCGCAGCACCCACCAGGTATAGCCGCGGCCGTAGTCGACGTCCGTGCGCGTGTGACGATGGCTGGGCATGGAGCCCTGCGTGGAATTGCCGTCGCCGGGGATCTCGACGATGAGCGCGCTGACCGATGCGCCGAACTTCGGCTTGTACATCAGGTCCAGGATCCGGCTGCGCTGCGGCTCCGGATAATCCTTCAGCAGCACCGACGTCGCGCCGCCGCCGTCCACCACGCCGATGCCGTCGAAGCGGGTGCCGGGCGCGCGACCGTCCAGCGCGATGGTCTGGACGTCGGCGTATGCGGGGAGCGCTGCGGCCAGCGCCAGGGAAAGCAGGAGGGTTCGTTGCGTGGTCATCCTCGAAGTATGGCCCGCTGCTTGCGCAATGAACAATGTGGATTTCATATGGGAGTGTGCGAAAAACGCATACCTCGTCAGGCCGCGCCGTACGCGCCCCCGCCCGGCGTCTCGATGACGAACACGTCGCCGGCACCCATCTCCGCCTTGCCGATATGCCCCAGCTCCTCGACGCGCCCGTCCAGCCGCTCGACGCGATTGCGCCCGCGTGCGCCCGGCGCGCCGCCCGCCATGCCGAACGGCGCATGCACGCGGTTGTTGGACAGGATCGCCGCCGTCATCGGTTCGAGGAAGCGGATGCGCCGCACGCCGCCGTTGCCACCGTGCCAGCGCCCCGCCCCGCCGGAGCCGGCGCGGATCGCATAGCTCTCCAGCCGCACGGGGAAGCGGAATTCCAGGATCTCCGGGTCCGTCAGCCGCGAGTTCGTCATGTTCGTCTGCACGACGTCCGTGCCGTCGAAGCCCGGACCCGCGCCGGAGCCGCCGGAGATCGTCTCGTAGTACTGGTAGCGCGCATTCCCGAACGTGAAGTTGTTCATCGTGCCCTG
>CBIHOW010000220.1:0-2652 GCA_966211695.1 uncultured Massilia sp.
GAACTGAGGATGCCCTGTCGCTCCTGAACCGGCTGCTCTTCGGGCGAGAGCAGGCTGGGCCGGCCGCCACGGACCGGGCGATCGCCTTGATGTTGCAAATCAGCTCCTTAAAAAAGTTTGCATTACTTTACAAGAATCAAGACAATTGTGCCTCTATTTTGCTTTTAATCGTGCGCGATTAACACATTTGGTGAGTTTTTGCGTTTTTTCAATCGTGCGCGGGGTTGTCGCTTACCGGATTTATACTTTCGGGAAATATTTCTTCGACAACATTGTGAATGACTTCCGGAGAGTGCGGTGTGGGTGTTGGCAGTAACGGTGTATTTCGTGTTGGCGTGCGCGATCAGCTGGATGGTGCTGTTCCCGGCCGGCCGCGAGTTCGTCCTGAACGCGCTGGCGGGGGCCGGTGTGCGGCTCGGCCGGCGCGCCGGGCTGCTGGCGCAGCAGCGCCTGCGCGACGCGGATGCGCTGCGTGCGAACGGCCGCGCGGCGGCCGGCACCCTGGCCGGCTTCGTGCGGCGCCACTGGATCGCCTGCACGTGCGGCGCGGCGCTCGTCTGCCTGCCGCCGCTGGCCGCCCTGCTGCTGGCGGAACGCCCGATGTTGAACGGCTACGAGTCGCTGGAGCGCCCCGTGAACACGCAGGTGGCCGACCTGCTGCAGGGCGAGCAGCTCGTGCCGCCGCCCCCGCTGCCGCCGCTCGTGTTCGCGACGGCCGAAGTGGCGCAGGAACGTCCGCTGCTCGCCTCGGCCAGCCGCGACTGGGCCATGCTGAACGCCGACTACACGCAGCGCCTGCTGACCGTCTTCCGGATCATGAAGGAGCGCCACGGCTACGAGATGGCGATCCTGGAAGGCTATCGCAGCCCCGCGCGCCAGGATGCGCTGGCCGCGCTGGGACCGGGCGTCACGAATGCGCGCTCGTGGCAGAGCTGGCACCAGTACGGCCTCGCCGCCGATTGCGCGTTCGTCCGCGACGGCAAGCTCGTGATCTCGGAAAAGGATCCGTGGGCGATGCGCGGCTACCAGTTGTACGGCCAGGTGGCCGAATCCGTCGGCCTCACGTGGGGCGGACGCTGGAAAATGATGGACTTCGGGCACACGGAACTACGCCTGCCCGGGGTCATGAAGCATTAATCACACTCTCGTAATCATGCAAAAAATCTGGGATTTCCTGACCGCCCGCGCCAGCCTGACCGTCATCGGCTGGGTGGCCTTCGCCGCGCTGCTGTTCCTGGCCGCGCGGCTGCTGCAATGGCCCGCCACGCTGCCGTGGATCGTGCTCGGCATCGCGCTCGCCGTCGGCGCCGCCATCTGGCTGTTCCGCCGCTGGCGCCACGCCCGCAAGTCGAAGCAGATCGGCGACATGCTCGAGCAGCAGGCCAATCAACCTGTGCCCGACGCCACGCAGCGCCAGGAAACGGAAGTGATCCGCAAACGCCTGCTGGAGGCCATCGCGACGATCAAAGGCTCCAAGCTGGGCCAGTTGTCCGGCAGCGCCGCGCTGTACGAGCTGCCGTGGTACATGATCATCGGGAACCCGGCGGCCGGCAAGAGCACGGCGATCGCCAGCTCCGGCCTGCAGTTCCCCTTCGCCGACAGCAAGGTCGTGCAGGGCGTGGGCGGCACGCGCAACTGCGACTGGTTCTTCACGACCGAGGGCATCCTGCTCGACACGGCCGGGCGCTACTCCGTCGTCGACCAGGACCGCGCCGAGTGGTTCGGCTTCCTCGACCTGCTCAAGAAACACCGCCGCAAGGCCCCGATCAATGGCGTGATCATCGCCGTCAGCATCGCGGAACTGACCCGCAACCGTCCCGAGTTCGCGATCAACCTGGCCAAGAACCTGCGCCAGCGCGTGCAGGAACTGACGGAGCGCCTGGAGGTGCACGCCCCCGTCTACGTCGTGTTCACGAAGGCCGACCTGATCGACGGCTTCAACGAATTCTTCCAGGACAGCGAGCGCGCCGAGCGCGAAAAGGTGTGGGGCGCGACGCTCCCCTACGACCAGAACGTGACGAGCGAACGCCTGCTCGACCAGTTCGACGCCCGCTTCGACGAACTGTACGACGGCCTCAAGGAACTGAGCCTCGCGAACATGGCCCTGCAGCGGCGCGAGAGCATGCCGTCCGGCGTATTCACGTTCCCGCTCGAATTCGCGTCGATCAAGCCCGCGCTGCGCGCGTTCGTCGCCACGCTGTTCGAGGACAACCCGTTCCAGTTCAAGCCCGTGTTCCGCGGCTTCTACTTCACGAGCGCGCTGCAGGAAGGCGAGACGGTGTCGACGTCGTCGGCCCGCGTCGCCCAGCGCTTCGACCTGCGCCTCGCGCCGCCGGCGCACGAAGACCAGCACCAGCAGCAGGGTTACTTCCTTTTGAACCTGTTCCGCAAGGTGATCTTCGCCGACAAGGACCTCGTCGCGCAGTACGCCAGCCCGGCCAAGACGCGCCTGCGCTATGCCGCGTTCTTCGCCGCGACGGCCATCGTCGGCCTCGCGCTCGGAGGCTGGAGCTGGTCGTACATGAACAACCGCCAGCTCGTCGCCAACGTCCAGGCCGACCTGGACCAGGCCATCCGCGTGCAAGGCAAGAGCCTCGACCTGCAGTCGCGCTTCCAGGCGCTGGAGATCCTGCAGGACCGCATCGAACAGCT
>CBIHOW010000221.1:0-2625 GCA_966211695.1 uncultured Massilia sp.
AGCCTCGCGAACAACCACAGCCTCGACTACGACGTGCAAGGGCTGGCCGACACGCTGCGCATCCTGGACGCGCACGGCATCGCCCACACGGGCGCCGGTCCGGACCTCGCATGGGCGCTGTCGCCGGCCGTCGTGACTTGCGGCGACGTGCTGGTCGGGATGGCCGCATTCTGCGACCACCAGGCCGATTTCGCCGCGACGGATGATCACCCCGGCATCGCCTGGCTCGGCCTGCACGACGAGACGGCCGCCACCGACGCCTTTGCACGCGCGCTCGCGCCCCTGCGCGCGGCCGGCGTGCGCTGGCCGGTCCTGTCGCTGCACTGGGGCCCGAACATGGTGACGGCACCCGCGCCGCACCTGCGCCGCCTCGCCCACGCCGCGATCGACGTCGGCTGGAAGATCGTCTACGGGCACAGCGCCCACATCTTCCACGGCATCGAACTGTACCGGGGCTGGCCGATCCTGTATGCCACCGGCGACCTCGTCGACGATTACGCCGTCGACGCGGACCTGCGCAACGACCATCAACTGCTGTTCGAGGTACACCTGGGCGATGACGCCCTGCGCCGCATCGTGCTGCGCCCCGTGTTCATCCGCCACGGCCGTGCGCTGCCGGCCGACCACACGCAACGCACCTGGATCCATACGCGCATGCAGGCGCTGTGCCGCGACCTCGGCACGACGGCGCGGCTGGACGGCGACCTGCTCGTCATCGAGCCGGACGCCGCCACGCCGCACGAGTGATCAGCGCAGTCCTGCCTCTTCCGACACGTTCAGCGCCACCGCCGTCCAATCGAGCTCTCCGCGGTCCTTCGCCAGCGCGGACAGGAAACGGTCGTGCATCATGCTTCTTGGTTTCGTTTGATCTTTTACAAATTTTCTCTTGCCACTGTATTTACAGATCCTATAATGGCTCAGTTGCGTTTATTGCAACGAATCAGTGTTCCGAAGTAAAGCGATGCTGTTCCCATCCCCTTTACCGGAGAATTCCATGAAACGTCTCACCCTTGTCGCGGCCATCGCGCTGCTCCTCGGCAGCAGCGCCCAGGCCGTCGTCCTGCCCGTCGGCACTACCCCGTTGAGCGGCACCACGGTCGCCGCCAATCCGCAGCTGGAGGGCACCGTCCTCGAAGACGATACGGTGGCCTTCAGCTTTGCCGCTTTCGGCGGCATCGTCTCGGGCAGCGTGCAATCGCGCGTAGTGCGCTCCAGCGTCGACGGCACCCTCGACTTTTACTGGCGTGTGTTCAATGACCCGAACTCGGCCGGCGCCATCACGAGCTTCCGCATCGGTAATTTTTATGTGCCCGTGTATGACGCCGACTTCCGGGTCGACGGCCTCGGCGACGTGGGACCGGACGCCGCGCTCCGCTTCGCCACACCGGACATCAATTTCCTGTTCGGTAGTTCGGGCGGCAGTGCGCTCGGGCCCGGCGCCAGCAGCCTGTTCATGTTCCTGGATACGCAGGCGACCAGCTACGCGCGGTTCGCGTTGTACGATCTCACCACTGCGGACACTCCGATCTCGGACACGTTTTCGACCTTCGCACCGGTGCCGGAGCCCGGCAGCTTCGCGCTGCTGGCGGGCGGCATGGCCCTGCTCGGGGTCGCGCGCCGCCGCCGAACCTGAAAAAAAAAAGCCCGGGCTACACACCCGGGCTTTTTACCTGAAACGACGTTCGATCAGCGCGGCAGCACCGACGACCCCATCAGGAATTCGTCGACGGCACGCGCGCACTGGCGGCCTTCGCGGATCGCCCACACGACCAGGGACTGGCCGCGGCGCATATCGCCAGCGGCAAAGACCTTCGGCACCGACGTCTGGTAGTAGGTCTCGCCATCCGTCGTGGCGCGGGCGTTGCCGCGCGGGTCCTTCTGCACGCCGAACGCGTCCAGCACCTGCTGCACCGGCGAGACGAAGCCCATCGCCAGCAGCACGAGGTCGGCCTTCAGTTCGAATTCCGAGCCGGCCACTTCCGTCATCTTGCCGTCTTTCCACTCGACGCGGCAGGCGATGACTTTTTCGATCTTGCCGCCCTTGCCTTCGAAGCGCTTGGTGGCGACGGCGAAGTCGCGCTCGCAGCCTTCTTCGTGCGACGACGAGGTGCGCAGCTTGGTCGGCCAGTACGGCCACACGAGCGGCTTGTTTTCCTGCTCCGGCGGCATCGGCATCAGTTCGAACTGGGTCACCGAGGCGGCGCCGTGGCGGTTCGACGTGCCCACGCAGTCGGAGCCGGTGTCGCCGCCGCCGATCACGATCACGTGCTTGCCCGTGGCCTTGATCTGGTCTTTCACCTTGTCGCCGGCATTCACGCGGTTCTGCTGCGGCAGGAAGTCCATCGCGAAGTGCACGCCCTTCAGGTCGCGGCCCGGGACCGGCAGGTCACGCGGTGCCTCGGCGCCGCCGGCCATCACGACGGCGTCGAAATCCTTCACCAGGTCTTCCGGGAAGATGGTCTCGCGCGCCATGTTGCTGACGGTGGTCGGGAAATCCTTGCCGATCAGGGTCGAGGTGCGGAACGTGACGCCTTCGGCCTTCATCTGTTCGACGCGGCGGTCGATCAGGTCCTTCTCCATCTTGAAGTCGGGGATGCCGTAGCGCAGCAGGCCGCCGACGCGGTC
>CBIHOW010000222.1:0-2618 GCA_966211695.1 uncultured Massilia sp.
CGGACGAACCGCCCGAGCAGGTCGTCTTTGCCGGCATGGCGCGCGTGGTGAGCGGTCTCGCGCGCACCCTCACGGCGCTCGCTGCGGGACAGCGCGGGTAACACCCGGCCCGCCCGCCACCGTGGCGCCCACCGGCGCGCGCGGATACAGCCACCCGAGAAGGACCGTTGCCGCCGCGGCGCCGGCCAGCTGGGCCAGCACATAGCCCGGCACGTCCGCGAGCCGGATGCCGGCGCACGTACCGGTCGCCGCGCGCGCCAGCGTGAGGGCGGGATTGGCGAACGACGACGACGCCGTGAACCAGTAGCCCGCGACGATGCACAGGGCCGCCGCATACGGCGTGACGTTCGGCCGCGTGCGCGCGCAGCCGATGATCGTGGCCAGCAGGCCGAACGTGGCGACGCCTTCGCTCCACCACAGCGCCGCACCCGTGCGCGCCTGCGTCGCGGCCGCGAACACGGGTTCGCCGAACATCAGGTGCGCGATCGCCACGCCGGCAAACGCGCCGGCCACCTGCGCCGCGACGTAAGGCAGCACGAGCGCGCCCGGCAGGTTGCGCTGCCACGCTTCGGACAGGGTGACGACGGGATTCAGGTGCGCGCCCGAGACGGCGCCGAACGTCAGGATCAGCACGACGAGGCCGCAGCCGGATGCGATCGAATTGACGAGCAGCGCGATGGCCGCATTGCCGCCCGCCAGCCGGTCGCCCATGACGGCGGACCCGACGACGACGGCCAGCAGCAATGCGGTGCCGAGCCCCTCGGCGACGAGGCGGCGGAACAGTTGGTCGAAGTGCTTCATGGCACGTATTGTGGGGGAGTGCCCCGCCCCGGAGTACCGCCGTTCCGGTCTGTTCAGCCGATACGAAGACGCAGGGTTGCTATGCCGCCTGGTGGATCAGCGTCGGAATGAGGTCGAGCAGGTCGGACATCGACACGGGCTTGGACAGGAAGCGCACGCCCGGCGGCATCGTGCCGGCCTCGATGGGATTGCCCGAGATGACGAGCGCCGGGAGTCCCGGCTGGAGGTCGCGCAGGGCGTGGATCACTTCGATGCCGTTCATGCCCGGCATGCGGAAGTCCGTGATGAGCAGGTCGATCGGGCCGGCCTCGCCGATGCGCACGGCGTCGCGCCCGTTATCGGCGACGGACACGCGATAACCGGCCACGCTCAGGTAGCGCTCGAACACGTACAGGATGGCGTCTTCGTCATCCACGACCAGGATGCGCGGTGGTGCGGGTGGCATCGGCCAGCTTGCCTTTCATTGAAACTCATGCAAGGCAGACTTTAGCACACGGCCTGGGGGAAACCCGACACGTTTCCCTCCATCATTCCGGGCGCTATTTGGGACGGTACAAGGCACACAGCTTGTGCCCGTCGGGATCGCGCACATAGGCGAGATACAGGGGCCCCAGGCTGCTCTGGCGCAGGCCCGGCGGGGCCTCGATCGACGTGCCGCCCTGCGCGACCGCCATGTCGTGGAAGGCATGGACCTGTTCGGGCGACGCGCATTTGAAGCCGATCGTGGCGCCGTTCGCGCACGTAGCCTCGGCCCCGTCGATCGGTTCGGTGATGCAGAACGAGCCGCCGTCGTGGCGATAGAACAGCCGCTGCTGGCCCGTCAGGTTCGTGTTGGCGAACGGCTCGCCCACCCCGAGGACACCCAGCACGGCGTCGTAGAAGCGCCGCGAACGCTCGATGTCGTTGGTACCGATCATGATGTGACTGAACATGCCTGTCCTTTCGATGGAAGATGTGACGGTCAATCCAGGAGCTCGACGTCCGGCAGGTTCGCCAGCACCTGGTCCCACGTATCGTAGCATTCCAGCGTCTCGACCACGACGGGCAGCGGCTCGGCCCAGATCTCCGGCAGCATGCGTTCCTCGCGCGTGCGGGTCGCGAACGCCAGGTGCTCCACGGGCGGCGCGAAGCGCGCGTCGACGCCGGGCTTGTTGCCGCGCGCATCGATGCGGTACCAGCCATCGTCCTTCAGGTACACGGCGTTCAGCCCGTGCAGGCAGTACGGCGCCCCGCTGTCGCCGACGGACAGGCGCTGGTAGCACAGCCCCGCCGGGATGCCGTTCGCGCGCAGCAGCGCGGCGAGCAAATGGCTCTTCGCATAGCAATAGCCCGTGCCGTGGCGCAGCACGTCGGAGGCCTTGCACGTGACGGGGTTCGATCGGAAATCCACGCTGTGGCGGATCCGGTCGCGCACGAATTCGAAGCAGGCGCGCACCACGTCCGCTTCGGAAGAGGCGCCTTCGGCCAGCCGGCGGGCGGTGGCGAGGACGTCCGGCGTGTCGAAGTCGATGTAGGTGCTGGCCGCAAGATAGCGTTGCATGGTCGGCATCGTCATCCGAACTTGCCTGCGAGGGCCGCGGCAAACACGAGGGCAACCATGCAGAACAAACCGCATTGCAGGCGCCTGTTCGTGGCGGTGGCAAGGGTGGCGCACAGCCCCACGACGAGGGGCACGAAGGCCAGTGTCGGATGCGTCATGATGTGAGCGAGTTGTCGAAGGCGCTACCTTAACAGACAGCGCCCTCTCCAAAATGCTCACTTTTTCACTCGGCCAGGAACATCTCCTGCAGGTCGTTGAGGAAGCGCTGCCCCAGTTC
>CBIHOW010000223.1:0-2607 GCA_966211695.1 uncultured Massilia sp.
TCAACGAGAAATGGTTCCTCAACGCCGCGCTCGTGAAGACCCGCCTGCGGACCGATGTGCACTTCTCGACGGGACAGAACCAGCACATGAAGCTGGATCCGAAGTCGACCGTACTGACCCTGGGCTACAAGTTCTGATCGCGCTGCACGCAATAAAAAACCCGCCGTTGTCGGCGGGTTTTTTTTCGTGCGAGGGGCGCGATCAGAACGCCGCGATGCCGGTCTGCGCGCGACCCAGGATCAGTGCGTGGATGTCGTGCGTACCTTCGTACGTGTTGACGACTTCCAGGTTGACGAGGTGGCGCGCCACGCCGAATTCGTCGCTGATGCCGTTACCGCCCATCATGTCGCGCGCCATGCGTGCGATGTCGAGTGCCTTGCCGCAGGAATTGCGCTTCATGATCGACGTGATCTCGACGGCGGCCGTGCCCTCGTCCTTCATGCGGCCCAGGCGCAGGACGCCCTGCAGGCCCAGCGTGATTTCCGTCTGCATGTCGGCCAGCTTCTTCTGGATGAGCTGGTTGGCGGCCAGCGGCTTGCCGAACTGCTTGCGGTCCAGCACGTACTGGCGGGAACGGTGCCAGCAGTCTTCGGCGGCGCCCAGCGCGCCCCAGGCGATGCCGTAGCGGGCCGAGTTCAGGCACGTGAACGGACCTTTCAGGCCGCGCACTTCCGGGAACGCATTCTCTTCGGGGCAGAACACCTCGTCCATCACGATCTCGCCCGTGATCGACGCGCGCAGGCCCACCTTGCCGTGGATGGCCGGTGCCGACAGGCCTTTCCAGCCCTTTTCCAGCACGAAGCCGCGGATCTTGCCTTCGTCATCCTTGGCCCAGACGACGAACACGTCGGCGATCGGCGAGTTCGTGATCCACATCTTGGAACCGGTCAGCGAATAGCCGCCGTCGACCTTGCGTGCGCGCGTGATCATCGATCCCGGGTCGGAGCCGTGGTTCGGTTCGGTCAGGCCGAAGCAGCCGATCCATTCGCCGGTGGCCAGTTTCGGCAGGTATTTCTGCTTCGTCTCTTCATTGCCGAACTCGTGGATGGGCACCATCACGAGCGACGACTGCACGCTCATCATCGAGCGGTAGCCGGAATCGACGCGCTCGACTTCGCGCGCGATCAGGCCGTAGCTGACGTAGTTCAGGCCGGGGCCGCCGTATTGCTCGGGGATGGTCGGGCCGAGCAGGCCCAGCTCGCCCATTTCGCGGAAGATGGACGCGTCGGTGGTTTCGTGGCGGAAGGCTTCGAGGACGCGCGGCAGCAGCTTGTCCTGGCAATAGGCCGCGGCGGCATCGCGCACCATGCGCTCTTCGTCGAGCAACTGCTCGTTCAGCAGCAACGGATCATCCCAATGGAACTGGGCTTTGCGGGGCGTATCGGAACGGCTCATGGGGCTCCTGTCTCAATCTTTGTAAGAATGTGGCGGGCGAATGGATGGCCGCCCGGATCGAGCCATTATAGAAACCCTGTCTTGCCGCATCTTTTCAAACTGCGACAGGCATTTTCATTTTTCAAACAAGGATCAGGTACTGCCGAAACGCCCCCCATGGAACAGCAGGGCGGACTGGGGATGCACGGCGCAGTCTTCCACTTCGCCCACGAAGATCACGTGGTCGCCTTCCGGATAGCGGCTGCGGTTGTGGCATTCGAACCAGGCGGACACGCCTTTCAGGATCGGCTGGCCGGTGCGCGACAATTCGTAGTCGACGCCTTCGAACGGATCCTGGCCGCGCCGCGAGAACCGGCGCGCCAGCTCTTCCTGCCCGGCGGACAGCACGTTGATGACGTAGTGCGAATTGCCGGTGAAGATGGGCAGGCTGTTGGCGACGTTCGACAGGCTCCACAGCACCAGCGGCGGCTCCAGCGACACGGAATTGAAGGACGATGCGGTCAGGCCGCGGAATTTGCCGTCGCCCAGGCGGGTCGTGATGACGGTGACGCCTGTCGCGAATTGAGACAGTGCCTGGCGAAAATGGGCGGAATCGAAACCGCGCGTGGTGGCGCGAGGTGAGCTGGTGTTCATGCGCGCATTATGCCATCAATGGTCGGTTTTCCTCCGGAGGGGCGCCGAGTCTGCACGAGCGCGCGCTTTCGGTTACAGTGAAACCATGGACAACTATTTATCCCACGAGGAGTCAGCATGAGCCAGCAATCAGCAACCGAAGTGGCCATCCTGGGCGGCGGGTGTTTCTGGTGCCTGGAAGCGGTCTATCTGGAAGCGCGCGGTATTCTCCGCGTGGAATCGGGCTATATGGGCGGCACGACCCCCGCCCCGACCTATGAGCAGGTGTGCGCGGGCACGACGGGCCACGCGGAAGTGGTGCGCCTGGAATTCGATCCGAACGTGATCAGCTATCGCGACATCCTGGAAATCTTTTTCACCATCCACGACCCGACGACCCTGAATCGCCAGGGCAACGACGTCGGCACGCAATACCGCTCGGTGATCTTCTTCACGTCGCCGGAACAGGAAGCGACGGCGCGCAAGGTGATGGCCGAGATGGCCGCCGTGTGGGATGCGCCGATCGTCACGCAGGTGCTGCCGGCCGAGCAGTGGTACAAGGCCGAGGACTACCACCAGAATTATTTCGCGCAGCACCCG
>CBIHOW010000224.1:0-2570 GCA_966211695.1 uncultured Massilia sp.
AGGCTTTTCTTGGCCTCGTCCAGCAAATCGGTCTTGACCCAGTCCTTCGCCACCGGCGGCTTGGCCATCCGGCCGACACCCGTCTTGACCATGATGTCGGTCGTGGTCTGGATGTGTTCCGGCGTGATGTCGTAGGTGTAAGGCGAATTGCTGATCGCGTCGTCGAAGTCGTCCTTCGTGATCTGGCCCTTGAACACGACTTCGCGCACGTATTTCTCGGCCAGCGCGCGGTCGCGGATGAAGGCGCTCGTGGCCATGACGAAGCAGCGCATGAATTTCTCGGCCACGGGGCGCTTCGTCGTGTAGAACTTTTCCGTCATGACCATCGTCCGCACCGGTTCGCCGATCGGGGTGTCGTACGGTTTCAGGACCTCGACGCCGAAGCCCTTGTTGATCGCCTGCGACGACTGGGGTTCGGACTGCATCATGGCGTCGATGTTCTTGCCCAGCAGCGCCTGGTTGAGGTCGGCGTACGCCAGGTAGACGATCTGCACGTCCTTGCCGGGCGCCGGGTCGGCGGTCAGGCCGGCCTTCTGCAGCTCGGCCATCAGGAGCACTTCCTGGATGCCGCCGCGCGTCACGCCCACCTTCTTGCCCTTCAGGTCCTTCACGCTCCTGACGTTCGCGTCGGCCCGCGCGACGAGCCGGGCGCCGCCCTTCGCGAAGCCGGCCACGACGTAGATCGGCGCGCCGCCGGCGCGGCCCGAGATCGCGGCCTCGGACGCCGTCGTGCCGACGTCGAGCTCACCTGCGATGATGGCCTGCATCACATCCAGGCCTTTCGCGAAGATGCGTTCCTCGACCTTGATCCCGCACTTGGGCGCGATTTCCTTGATGTATGACACTGCGCCGTAGTGCGCGAACTTGAGGTTGCCGAGGCGGACGACGTCCTGCGCCTGGGCGCCGCTCGCGGCCAGCAGCGCGGCGATGGCGAGGGTCTTGCCGAATACGGGTGCTTTCATTGCCTGTCTCTCCGATTGGGGGTGAAACTTTATTGGAATGAACTGCGTGACGCCCTCGGGAAAATAAACTCGAAGCAATACATTGTCAAACCGTCCCGGCAGCTTTTACCAAGAATCAAACCGATAGGTTGACTGGACGCGTTGCGAATGGCTGAATTGGGGTCTTGACGGGGGAAAACGCGCCCCGACATAAGGTAAAATGGCGGATTGCGCGCCGTCGCCACTTATATATATCAGTACAGAAGGTAGAACGATGCTGGATAACCTGACACAACGCCTTGCCAAGGTCGTCAAGACGATGCGCGGCGAGGCCCGCCTCACCGAGGCGAACACCGCCGAGATGCTGCGCGAAGTGCGCCTGGCCCTGCTCGAGGCCGACGTCGCGCTGCCGGCCGTGCGCGAATTCATCGCCAAAGTGAAAGAAAAGGCGCTGGGCGAGGAAGTCATCGGCTCGCTGTCGCCGGGCCAGGCCCTCGTCGGCGTCGTGCAGAAGGAACTGGCCGCGCTGATGGGCGCCGACCTCGGTCCGGAAGCGTCGCAGCTGTCGTTCGCGCAGCAGCCGCCGGCCGTGATCCTGATGGCCGGCCTGCAGGGTGTCGGCAAGACGACCACCACCGGCAAACTGGCCAAGTATCTGAAGGAACAAAAGAAGAAAAAGGTCCTGACCGTCTCCGCCGACGTCTACCGCCCCGCCGCGATCGCGCAGCTGGAATCGGTGACGAAGCAGGTCGGCGCCGACTTCTTCCCGTCCACCGCCAGCGACAAGCCGGTCGACATCGCGAAGAACGCGATCGACTGGGCGAAGAAGCACTATCACGACGTCGTCATCATCGACACGGCCGGCCGCCTGGCCATCGACGAGGCGATGATGCAGGAAATCGCCGCCGTGCACGCGGCCGCGAATCCGATCGAGACGCTGTTCGTCGTCGACGCCATGGTCGGCCAGGACGCGATCAACACGGCGAAAGCCTTCAACGACGCGTTGCCGCTGACCGGCGTGATCCTGACGAAGCTCGACGGCGATTCGCGCGGCGGCGCGGCGCTGTCCGTGCGCCACGTGACGGGCAAGCCGATCAAGTTCGCCGGCGTGTCGGAAAAGCTGGACGGCCTGGAAGCCTTCGATCCGGCCCGCATGGCCAACCGCGTGCTGGGCATGGGCGACATCCTTGCGCTGGTCGAGGAAGCGCGCAAGGGCGTGGACATGCAGGCCGCGGCCGACATGGCCAACAAGATCAAGTCGGGCGGCAAGTTCGACATGAACGACTTCCGCGCCCAGCTCGCGCAGATGAAGAAGATGGGCGGCATGGCCGGCCTGCTCGACAAGCTGCCGGCCCAGTTCCAGCAGGCCGCGAGCGGCGCCAACATGGACCAGGCCGAGAAGCAGGTGCGCCGCATGTGCGGCATCATCGATTCGATGACGCCGGCCGAACGCGCGAAGCCGGAACTGATCAAGGCCAACCGCAAGCGCCGCATCGCGGCCGGCGCCGGCGTGCAGGTGCAGGAAGTGAACCGCATGCTGACCCAGTACGAGCAGATGAACACGATGATGAAGAAGCTCAAGGGCGGCGGCCTGATGAAGATGATGCGCGGGATGAAGGGCATGATGCC
>CBIHOW010000225.1:0-2560 GCA_966211695.1 uncultured Massilia sp.
GAACAGCATCAGGCCGTTGCGCTCGTCGACGCCCATCGCGCCCATCCCGTAGTCGACGGACAGGTCCCCGCTGTGCAGCGGATACCCGGCCGGCGGCGACAGCAAATCCTTGTGCAGCGGGCCTTCCCGCCTCCCTTCGACGATGGACGCCAGCCAATCCTTGATGGTCGGACCGGCTTGCCGGTGGTCGGGGTGTTCGTCTTTCCGGTTATAAGGCCTTGCGAACACGCGCTGCTCCGGATCGCTCATGTGAAGCGCTTCCATCATCATCGGCACGCCGTCGGGCAAGTCTTCCGGCGCCACGAGGAGGGCACGCACGGACGACTGTTCCTCAGGCGACAGGAGCTTGGAGAACGCGGCGCAAAAGTCGCTGCGCGTCATCGCGCGAAAGAAGATATGTACCGTGCCGTCCGTAGGGAGCCGCGCTTGCGCGCGCGCGAGGTACATGTTGATGAGCTGGACGAAGGCGCGCGCCTTGGGCGGCAGGGCCGCGCCAGTGCGCGCCGCATAAAAATCGGCGACCCTTCCCGTGTTCCTGTGGATGCCCTCGGCCTGTTTCGCCGGCAGCAGCTCGTCGATGAGCATCCCGAGATGATCCAGCCCGACGCCATAAGTGGCCTGCAGGCGTGCAGGCATGTGCGGATCATTCAATCGCAGGACAGTGTCGACCTTGGCATCGTTCACGACGTCTTTCAACCGGACGGTCATGTCGCCGGCGAGCGCCCGGGCGCGTATCGCCCCAGCCAGCGTGGTGATCTCTTTGATCGCCGCGCGCACGTCGTCTTCGCCCGCGAGAGGATCCGTTACGAACTCCAGATCGTACTTGCCGCCGCCGTTGTCGTCGCACTCCAGTGTCCAATGAGGCCGCTCCAGCAGGATGATGCCGCGCTGAAGGGCGACGCCGCCGGCGTCCGTCGACGCGTCGACGCTCGGAATCTCGATTTCCAGGCCAAACTTTGCCTCGAACGAAGGGCTGAGCGCGGCAGGAGGCAGTTGTGCACGCGGGCGATTGGTCCCCGGACTGGATGGTCCGGCGCGTTTGAGCACCTGCAGCTCCCCCGGCACCAGCCGTTGCCGCTTTGCCGGCGGCGGAGATGCGCTGCGTGGATGCTGTGGCGGCGAGTTGCCGCCGGTCGGTTCGGGAATGCCGGGTAGGGTCAGTTTCATCCTGTGAGTTTGTCTCACCGGCGCACCCGCTGCGGGCGGGCCCGGCGAAAGCGGGGCCAGGGAAACGAAAGTCTTCCGCTATTCCGGCATGTCCTGTCCGGGCTCGACGGCGTCGGCGACCGCGCCGGCGGCGGCGTGCTGCCCCAGCAGTTCCAGCCGGTAGCCCTGGCCGTACGCGGTGCGGATGCTGACCCCCCGTTCGACCCCCAGCTGCAGCTTCTTGCGCAATTTGTACACGTGCTGCTCGATCGTGCGGCCGGCCACCTCGCTGTCGGAACTCCAGATCGACGTGCCGATCGTCTCGCGCGAGATATACACGCCGGGCGAAGAAAAGAACATCCACGCGAGGCCGAATTCGCGCGACGTCAACATGATCGGCGTGCCGAGGTAGGCGAATTTGCTGCTTTCGCGGTCGAGCGAAAAGCCGGCCAGTTCGATGCGCCGGCGTGTGCTGCGCGGATTACTGCGACGCACCAGCGCATGCGCGCGCGCCAGCAATTCGACCGGTTCGAACGGCCGGACCAGCAGGTCGTCGGCGCCGGCATTGAGCACCAGCGCCGTCATGTGCGCGTCGCGGACGGGCGACATGGCGAGGACCGGCGTATCGTTACCGGAACGGCAGTTCAGCCAGGAGACGATGGCGTCGTCCGGCGTCGGTTCGACGTCGAGGTCGATGAAGATCAGGTCGAATTTTTGCCTCAGCAAGGCGCGAAACAGGGCGACCTCGGACGTGAAGTGCGTGCACTCGGCGCCGGCTTGCATGAATGCGGTACGGACGACTTTCAGAACGGATGTGTTAGTTATAAGACATGCAATATTCATTCGCATCTTTAACTGGGCCCGATTATTCGGTAGGGGCGACGCCGCTTGATGCATGCCGGATGGCGAGGTCGACGTGAATGATGACTATCATAATTGCAAACGGTTATTTTGTCCTGTTGAATCGGGTGGCGGGAGCCGGTCCAATCGTGCCGTGTCACCGCGGAAATGCATGTTATAGTTGGTCATTTGACAGAATTGCCGGGGCCGTAAACTGGTCCGAACGGCACAACCTTTCACTCCAAAAAGGCAACAGATGACCACCCAGGACTACGCGAACCGTATCAGCCAGCTCATCCAGGATCACCAGGCCGACGTCGGCGCGGCATGGATCGAGCAACTGGAAGCGCTGACGGTCCGTGCCAGCGTCGTCTCGAAGGACCAGTTGCGCAAGCACTGCCAGCAATTCCTCGCCGCGTTCGCCCAGGCCACGCGCGGCGGCGAGCTGGACAACATCGACCACCGTTCGTGGGACGAGGTGCGCGACCTGCTGAGCGAGATCTCGGCGACCCGCGCCAGGAACGGTTCCACGCCGAGCGAGACGGCGACCTTCGTGTTTTCGCTGAAGCAGCCG
>CBIHOW010000226.1:0-2544 GCA_966211695.1 uncultured Massilia sp.
GCGTGTCGGCCAGCCCTTGCACGTCGTAGTCGAGGCTGTGGTTGTTCGCGAGGCTCACCATGCGGATGCCGGCATTGGCCAGCGCCTGGCCGGCCGTGGAGGGCGCCGCGAAGTAATACGCCTTGGGCACGCCGTGCCAGCGCCCGGTACTGTCAGTGAGTGCGCACTCCAGGTTGACGATGGCCACGTCGGCCGCGCGCAGCAGCGGCGAGACTGCTTCCAATGGCGCGTGGATGCCGTCGCGCAGCATGACGTCGCGCACGTGGCGGCCCAGCATGACGTCGCCGCCGAACACGAGGCGCAGATCAGGGCTCATGGACGAAGTAAGTGGTGAACCATTCGGCCGCCAGCCGCGCCACCTCTTCCAGCGTGCCCGGCTCTTCGAACAAATGCGTTGCGCCAGGCACGATCACCAGCCGTTTCACGCAGCCCAGCTCGGCATAGGCTTGCCGGTTCAGCGTGATGACGGGTTCGTCGGCACCGCCCACGATGAGGAGCGTCGGCGCCTCGACGGCGCGCAAGGCGTCGCTGCCGGCGAGGTCCGGCCGCCCGCCGCGCGACACGACGGCCGCGACGGGCACGGCCGGGTCGGCCGCCAGCTGCAGCGCGGCGGCGGCGCCCGTGCTGGCGCCGAACAGGCCGAGCGGCAACGAGGCTGTCGCGTCCTCCGTGCCCAGCCACGCGGCCGCCGCGCGCAGCCGGCCCGTCAGCAAGGAAATGTCGAAACGGTTATGGTATTGGCGATCTTCCTGCGGCGTGAGCAGGTCCAGCAGCAAGGTGCCGATGCCGGCGTCGCGCAGCACGTGCGCCACGTGGTTGTTGCGCGGACTCAGCCGGCTGCTGCCGCTGCCGTGCGCGAACAGCACGACGCCGGAGGCGGCCTGCGGCAGCTCGAGCATGCCTTCCATCGTCGCCGCGCCGCTGTCGATGTGGACCAGGGCCTTTTTCATGGCCATTAGACTGCCGTCGCGGGCGAAGATTCGGCGCGCGATTGTTAAATACACGGGATCCGGAAGGCCTGTATCGACACCTTCCCGACATGCGGGACATGACGTTTGATGGGGTGTAGTGAATATTCAGGAGGCCCCCACAAAAGGGGGTTTCCTTAGGGCATTTGTAAAGATTGTTTACTGATGTGAAACAATGTGTTGTATGCATAAGTTAGTAAAAACAAGCACTTATGTTCAAAAATATCTGACTCTTCGTTTAGTAATGTTGTAATATCACGTCGATAACATGCCCGGAATTGGGCCGTGTCCTGCAGGCCTTGCCGTTTCTGCACTACAATACGGGATTCTCCAAATTCCAATATCCACTGTGTCCAACCTCGTCGAAATTCGCGATCTGCATTTTTCGTATGGCGATCGCCCGATCCTGCAGAACCTGAGCATGGACTTCCCGCGCGGCAAGCTGATTGCCGTGATGGGCGGCTCCGGCTCGGGCAAGACGACGGTCCTGCGCCTGATCGGTGGCCAGATCAAGCCGCAGCGCGGCACCGTCGCCGTGAACGGCGAGGTGGTGAACCGGCTCGATACCGAAGGCCTGTACAGGCTGCGGCGCAAGATGGGCATGCTGTTCCAGTTCGGCGCGCTGTTCACCGACCTGACCGTGTTCGAGAACGTGGCCTTTCCGCTGCGCGAGCACACGGAACTGCCGGAAGAACTGATCCGCGACCTGGTGCTGATGCGCCTGAACGCCGTCGGCCTGCGCAATGCGGCGGGCCTGAAGCCGAACGAGATCTCGGGCGGCATGGCACGCCGCGTGGCGCTGGCGCGTGCCGTCGCGCTCGACCCGGCGCTGATCATGTATGACGAACCGTTCGCCGGCCTCGACCCGATCTCGATGGGCGTGACCGCCAACCTGATCCGCAACCTGAACGACGCGCTCGGCTCGACGTCCATCCTCGTCTCGCACGACGTGAACGAAACCTTCATGATCGCCGATTACGTGTATTTCCTGTCCGCGGGCCGGATCGTCGCCGCGGGCACGCCGGACGAGATGCGCCGCTCGACCGACCCGTACGTCAAACAATTCGTGAACGCCGAGCCGGACGGCCCCGTGCCGTTCCACTATCCCGGCAAATCGCTGGCCGAGGACCTGGGCCTGGGAGGCAAGCGATGACCAACCCACTTGCACTCATCGGGGGCTTCGTCCTCGACACCTTTGCGCGCGTCGGCTTCGTCACGCGTTCGTTCGGCGGCCTGCTGGGCAAGGCGCCGGGCGCGCTGCGCCGTCCGGCCCTGATCTCGGAACAGGTCCACTTCATCGGCAACTATTCCCTGCTGATCATCACCGTGTCCGGCCTGTTCGTCGGCATGGTGCTGGGCCTGCAGGGGTATTACACGCTGAGCCAGTTCGGCGCAGAGGAAAAGCTCGGCCAGCTCGTGGCGCTGTCGCTGCTGCGCGAGCTCGGCCCGGTCGTGACGGCGCTGCTGTTCGCGGGCCGCGCGGGCACGTCGCTCACGGCGGAAATCGGCCTCATGAAGGCGGGCGAGCAACTGACCGCGATGGAAATGATGGCCGTCAACCCGATCCAGCGCGTGC
>CBIHOW010000227.1:0-2482 GCA_966211695.1 uncultured Massilia sp.
TTCGACCAGAACTGGGGCGTCGAAGCCGGCTACACGAACTTCGACAAGCAGGACACGTCCCTCGGCAACGTGAAAGGCTCCGGCACCTATGTCGCCGGCAAGTACAGCATGCCGCTGGGCGACCGCTTCACCGGCTACGGCAAGCTGGGCGTCTCGTACAACGAGCGCAAGTACAGCAGCAGCACCCTGGGCCAGGTCAACAGCTACGACACGGGCCTGTACGGCGGCGTCGGCGTCGAGTACAAGCTGAACCAGAACCTCGCCCTGAACGCCGAGTACGAGCGCTACGGCAAGGACAAGGCGTTCGGCGCCAAGGCCGACGTCTACACCGTGGGCCTGAAGTACGGCTTCTGATCTCCCCTCCCCGGACCCGGCAACGGGTCTGCTGCACCGGCGTCGTCCCTGCGCAAGCACGGACGACGTTTTTTATTGGCAGAACGGGCAAAAAAAATGCCCGCTCCAGGGAGCGGGCAAAGTCCAAAACTAGGGATGTCCTGAAAGAGACGAGTCCATCTTAGTTCCCCTCGCTCGGGCACTCTGTGCGTTAACACACATTTGTTAAATATTTTGACTAATTTGTGCCAGATCGCAAATGGACCGAACCAGCTCGATTGATTGAACCGGTATAATCCGAGTTTTCCAGTTCAATCCCGGTTCGCATGGACACGATACTCAAGCAATCCCAGGACAATGCCAATGACTTGACCTACCGCAGCGGCGTCGCGGCGCGCCTGGCCGGCCTGTCGGTGGAAACGCTGCGCGTGTGGGAACGGCGCTACGATCTCTCGGGCACGCGCCGCTCGGCCAGCGGCCAGCGCCTGTACACGGCGGACCAGGTGCAACGCCTGGGCCTGCTGAAACAGCTGGTCGACCGCGGCCATCCCATCGGCCAGCTGGCCCATTTGTCCACGGATGATTTGCGCACGCTGGGCGGCGGAAGCGCGCCGCGCGACGGCGTGCTTGTGCGGCCCATCGACGTCGTCGTCGTCGGCCTGGGCCTCGCGCGCCGGATCACTGCGAGCCCGCACGACACCCTGCTGCTGAACGTGCAGGCCAGCTGCTCGCGCTTCGAACCGGCCGACTGCCTCGGGCCGGACCTGCGCACCGAAGTGCTGCTGGTGGAATTGTCCGAACTCGACGAACACGCGATCCCGATGATCCAGGCGGCCAGCGACGCGCTGCATGCGGCGGCCGTCGTCGTGCTGTACCGCTTCAGCCCGAGCGCGACCATCCGCGCGCTAAGGGCTCAGGGCTGGCTGGTGGCACGCGTGCCATCCGAGATGGGTGAACTGGTACCGTTGTGCCGGCAGGCGCTGGAAGGACAGCATCTGCCGGCCCGCACCGCCGACGCCCCGCCTGCTGGCCCGCGCTTCGACGAAGAGACGCTGGCCGGCATCACGGGCGCGAGCAGCGCGCTGGCCTGCGAATGCCCGCGCCACATGGCGGAGCTGCTGCTGATGGTCGGCAGCTTCGAGCGCTACAGCGCCCAGTGCGCGTCGCGCAACAGCGCGGATGCGCAAGTCCACCTCGATCTGCACCAGTCCGCCGGCCAGGCCCGCATGATCCTCGAGGCGGCGCTGGAACGGCTGGCGCGCGCGGAAGGCATCCCGCTGCCGCCGCCGGCCAGATAAAAAAAAACCCGCTCCTTGCGGGAGCGGGTGAAGTCCAAAACTAGGGATGTCCTGAAAGAGACGAGTCCATCTTAAGCGAGCCCTGGAACGGCGCTCTGTGCGCTGTTTCACACAAAGCAAAAAAACAAAAGCCGCCACGGCCAGGCCGGGCGGCTTTTGCTTTGATGGAGAGCTTACGCGTAATTACACGACCGCGCCGTCCGTTTCGTCCTTGGCCTTGATCGGCTTGATCAGGTCTTCGCGCTTGACGCCCAGCCACATGGCGATGGCGGCCGCCACGAACACGGACGAGTAGATACCGAACAGGATACCGATGGTCAGCGCGACCGCGAAGTAGTGCAGCGTCTGGCCGCCGAAGAACAGCATCGACAGGACCATCATCTCGGTACAACCGTGGGTGATGATCGTACGCGAGATGGTGCTCGTGATCGCGTGGTCGATGACCTGGGTCACGGACAGCTTGCGCTCCTTGCGGAAGGTCTCGCGGATCCGGTCGAAGATCACGACCGATTCGTTCACGGAGTAACCCAGCACGGCCAGCACGGCAGCCAGCACGGTCAGCGAGAATTCCCACTGGAAGAAGGCGAAGAAGCCCAGGATGATGACGACGTCGTGCAGGTTGGCGACGATCGCGGCGACCGCGAACTTCCATTCGAAGCGCACGGCCAGGTAGATCATCACGCCGACGACCACCATGATCAGTGCGTTCAGGCCGTTCTGCGCCAGCTCGTCGCCGACCTGCGGGCCGACGAATTCGACGCGCTGCAGCCCCAGCACTTCCGCGCCCGCCGCGTTGACGCAGCTGGTGTGGGCGACGTTCTCGCCCTTGTCGGTGGTGATCTGGACCTGCT
>CBIHOW010000228.1:0-2462 GCA_966211695.1 uncultured Massilia sp.
CGACCAGCGTTTCCAGCGCCAGGTACGGGTGCACGGCTTCCGCGCCGTAGCCGGCCAGCAGCGCGAAGTGGTGCGTCTCGCGGCACGAACCGGTTTCCACGACGAGACCCGTCGACGCGCGCAGGCCGCGCTGGACGAGGTGCTGGTGGATCGCGGACGTCGCCAGCAGCGCCGGGATCGCGACCTGGTCGGCGTTCACGTTGCGGTCCGAGACGATCAGGATGTTGTGGCCCGACTTGACGGCGTCCACGGCTTCCGCGCACAGCGAGGCCAGCGACGCTTCGATGCCTTCCTTGCCCCACGAGACCGGGTAGCAGATGTTCAGTTCATACGACTTGAACTTGCCGCCGGTGTGCAGGCTGATGTTGCGCAGGCGGGCCATGTCGTCGAAGCCGATCACCGGCTGCGACACTTCGAGGCGCATCGGCGGGTTGACGTTGTTCGTGTCCAGCAGGTTCGGCTTCGGACCGATGAACGACACGAGCGACATCACCATCGCTTCGCGGATCGGGTCGATCGGCGGGTTCGTCACCTGGGCGAACAGCTGCTTGAAGTACGAATACAGCGGCTTCAGCTTGTTCGACATGACGGCCAGCGGCGAGTCGTTACCCATCGAGCCGGTGGCTTCTTCGCCCAGCACGGCCATCGGGGCCATCAGGAACTTCAGGTCTTCCTGGGTGTAGCCGAATGCCTGCTGGCGGTCCAGCAGCGAGATGGCGGCTTTTTCGCCCTGCGCGTCCTTGGCACGGTTCTGCGACAGCTGGCTTTCCGACAGCTTGATTTCGTTGAGCTTGATGCGCACCGACTTGATCCATGCTTTATAGGGCTTGGCGTTCGAGTAGGTGTCCTTCAGTTCCTTGTCGTCGATGATGCGGCCGGCTTCCAGGTCGATGAGGAACATCTTGCCCGGCTGCAGACGCCATTTCTTGACGATGCGCGATTCGGGGATCGGCAGCGTGCCCGATTCCGACGCCATGACGACCAGGTCGTCGTCCGTGACGATGTAGCGGGCCGGACGCAGGCCGTTGCGGTCCAGCGTACCGCCGATGTGGCGGCCGTCGGTGAAGGCCATGGCGGCCGGGCCGTCCCACGGTTCCATCATCGCGGCGTGGTATTCGTAGAACGCGCGGCGGTTCTCGTCCATCGTCGCGTGGTTTTCCCAGGCTTCCGGGATCATCATCATCATCGCCTGGGCGATCGGGTAGCCGGCCATGACCAGCAGTTCCAGCGCGTTGTCGAAGCAGGCGGTGTCCGACTGGCCTTCATAGATCAGCGGGAACAGTTTCTGCAGGTCGTCGCCCAGCACGGCCGACTTCATGACGCCTTCGCGGGCGCGGGTCCAGTTGAAGTTGCCCTTGACGGTGTTGATCTCGCCGTTGTGCGCCAGCAGGCGGTACGGGTGGGCCAGCGGCCACTCCGGGAACGTGTTCGTCGAGAAGCGCTGGTGCACCATGGCCAGGGCCGAGACGCAGCGCGGATCCTGCAGGTCCTTGTAGTACACGCCGACCTGGTCCGCCAGCAGCAGGCCTTTGTAGACCACGGTACGGGCCGACATCGACGGCACGAAGAATTCCTTGCCGTGGATGAGTTTCAGGGCCTGGATCGCATGGCCCGACGATTTGCGGATGACGTACAGCTTGCGCTCGAGCGCGTCCGTGACCATGACGTCCGGGCCGCGGCCGATGAAGATCTGGCGGATGACCGGCTCCTTGGCGCGGACGGTCGGCGACATCGGCATCGACTCGTCCACCGGCACGTTGCGCCAGCCCAGCACGACCTGGCCTTCGGCGCGCACGGCGCGCTCGATTTCCTGTTCGCAGGCGATGCGCGAGGCGTGCTCTTTCGGCAGGAAGATCATGCCGACGCCATATTCGCCCGGCGGCGGCAGTTCGACGCCCTGCTTGGCCATTTCGTCGCGGTAGAACTGGTCGGGGATCTGGATCAGGATGCCCGCGCCGTCGCCCATCAGGGCATCGGCACCGACGGCGCCCCGGTGGTCCAGGTTCTTCAGGATCAGCAGACCCTGTTCGATGATGGAGTGGCTCTTGTTGCCCTTGATATGGGCGACGAAACCGACGCCGCAGGCGTCGTGTTCATTGGCGGGATCGTACAAACCTTGGGCAATCATGGGGGCTCCGCAGCATTTTGAAGATATTGAAGGCCGAGGATAGAGCAGACTTCGGTAAACATCAATAACAATAATTAGGGTCGGAGTCGTATTAAATCTTCAGTTTTTGCGACACAAATTAAATGGGGACATAGTTAAAGAAAAAATGGATAACTAATAAAATCAATGAGTTAACCCGAAAACCGTCGTTCCCGCGCAGGCGGGAACCCAAGCTCTGCAGGCCTGCCAGCAAACTTGGCCCCCCGCCTTCGCGGGGGCGACGGTACTTTACGGGGCAATAAAAAAGGTTCATCGCGTCTTACCGGGGAACGCATCCTTGATTTTTAGGAAGAAG
>CBIHOW010000229.1:0-2454 GCA_966211695.1 uncultured Massilia sp.
GCCGTCTCGATCGAGATGCCGCCCGTCGGGCAGAACGTCACGTCCGGCAGCGGGCCGCCGATGCCCTTCAGCATGCCGACACCGCCCGCCGGCACGGCCGGGAACAGTTTCAGCTGCTTGAAGCCGGCTTCGCGCGCGACCATCACTTCGGACGGGGTCATGCAGCCCGGCAGCAGCGGCAGGCCGCTCTTCTTCGCGGCTTCGATCAGCGAAGGCGTCAGGCCCGGCGACACGCCGAACACGGCGCCCGCATCGCGCGACGCGGCGAATTCTTCCGGCTGCGTCAGCGTGCCGACGCCGACGATCGCGCCTTCCACTTCCGACATCGCGCGGATCGCGTCCAGGCCGTGCTTCGTCCGCAGCGTGACTTCGAGCACGCGGATGCCGCCGGCGACCAGGGCCTTGGCGAGGGGCACGGCATGGTCCGGGTCGTCGATCGCGATCACGGGGATCACGACGGCGGATTTCATGATGTCCAGCAGGGTCATTTCGTTACTCATCGTTGTGCTCACTTGGCTTATTTCGATTTACGGAACAGGAAGTCTTCGTCGGAACCGGGCATGATCTCGCCGCTGTCGGTGCCTTCGTGCAGGGGAACGGTCGTGTCGATCGGCGACGGCAGCGGGAAGTGGGCGGCGCCCTCCTCGGCCGCGCTGACGGATTTGCGGAACACGTCGAACAGCTCGCGGCCCATGCCGATGTGGCTGGAGCTCAGGTCCGCGGTCGCCATCTTGCGCGACGCCCATACGTCTGCCGGCACCAGCGCTTCCAGCGTGCCCTGCGTCGCGTCGACACGGATGATGTCGCCGTCGCGCACGAGGCCCAGCGGACCGCCGGCCAGGATTTCCGGCGACACGTGGATCGCGGCCGGCACTTTACCGGATGCGCCCGACATGCGGCCGTCGGTCACCATCGCGACGTGGTAGCCGCTGTCCTGCAGGTTGGCCAGCGCCGGCGTCAGCGCGTGCAGTTCAGGCATGCCGTTGGCGCGCGGGCCCTGGAAGCGGATCACGGCGACGAAGTCGCGGTTCAGCTTGCCGGCCTTGTAGGCGTGCATGAAATCTTCCTGCGAGTCGAACGTCAGCGCCGGCGCCTCGACGATGTGGTGCTCTTTCTTGACGGCCGAGATCTTCATCACGGCGCGGCCCAGGTTGCCCTGCACGAGGATCAGGCCGCCGTTGTCGCTGAACGGGTTCGTATGCTTGCGCAGCACGGATTCGTCGCCGCTCTGTTCCGGCAGGTAGCGCCAGACGACCTTGTCGCCGTCCAGGAACGGTTCCTTGCAGTGGTTGCGCAGGCCGCGGCCGAGGATGGTGTTGACGTCGTCGTGCACGAGGCCGGCGTCCAGCAGTTCGCGGATGACGAAGGTCGGGCCGCCGGCGGCCTGGAAGTAGTTCACGTCGGCGTCGCCGTTCGGGTACACGCGCGTCAGCAGCGGCACGACTTTCGACAGCTCGTCGAAGTCGTTCCAGTCGATCACGATGCCGGCCGCGCGTGCGATGGCGATGAGGTGCAGCGTGTGGTTCGTGGAACCGCCCGTCGCGTGCAGCGCGGCGATGGCGTTGACGATGGCTTTCTCGTCGACGATGTGGCCGATCGGCATGTATTCGCCGCCCTGCTGCGAGATCTTGACGGCCTGCTGGGCCGCGGCGCGGGTCAGCGCCTCGCGCAGCGGGGTGTCCGGATGGACGAAGGCGGCGCCCGGCAGGTGCAGGCCCATCATTTCCATCAGCATCTGGTTGCTGTTAGCGGTACCGTAGAAGGTACACGTACCGGCGCTGTGGTAGGCCTTGGCCTCGCCTTCCAGCAGTTCTTCGCGCGTGGCCTCGCCCTTCGCGTAGCGCTGGCGCACGGCGGCCTTTTCCTTGTTCGAGATGCCGGTCGCCATCGGACCGCCCGGCACGAAGATGCCCGGGATGTGGCCGAAGTGCAGCGCGCCGATCAGCAGGCCCGGCACGATCTTGTCGCAGATGCCGAGGTACAGGCTGGCGTCGAACATGTTGTGCGACAGCGCGATGGCGGTCGACATGGCGATGGTGTCGCGCGAGAACAGCGACAATTCCATGCCCGGCTGGCCCTGCGTGACGCCGTCGCACATGGCGGGCACGCCGCCGGCGAACTGCGCCACGGCGCCGACTTCGCGCACGGCGTCCTTGATGACCTTGGGGTAGTGCTCGTATGGCTGGTGCGCCGACAGCATGTCGTTGTACGAGGAAACGATCGCGACCGACGGCTGCTTGTACTCGCGCAGCTTGAGCTTGTCGTTGGCCGGGAAGGCGGCAAACCCGTGTGCCAGGTTCGTGCACGCCAGCACGCTGCGCTGCACGCCCTTGACGCGCGCGGCGTCGAGATGCGCGAGATACGCCTGGCGCGAGGGCCGGCTACGCTTGATGATCCGGTTGGTGACCTGTTCTACTACGGGGTGCAGCGCCATGATCTGTTCCTTGTGAATTA
>CBIHOW010000230.1:0-2449 GCA_966211695.1 uncultured Massilia sp.
GCCTGCAGGACGAATGGCTGGAAGACCTGGTGAACACGGCGGCGCAGATTTCCGCGACCCTGGGCCACCGGGCCGGTGGCCCGAGCTGAGCTTTACTGCACGACCGGCGCCGTCGCCGCGGACGACACGGCCGCCGGCACGGCCGCCGACACGGTCACGGGCACGCCTGCGGCGGCCGTGGCCGGAATATTGGCCGGCTTGAGCGCTTCGAGCCAGCGCCGCATGCGGCCCGCATCCGCCGTGCGCGACTGCTTGCCCTTCGAATCGAGGAACACCATGATCACGTTGCGGCCCTGGATCATGGCCTGCATCACGAGGCAGCGCCCCGCTTCGTTGATGAACCCCGTCTTCTGCAGGCCGATGTTCCAGTCGGGCGAGGCGACGAGGTAGTTGGTGTTGTGGTACTGCAGCGCCCGGCCGCTCGCCTGAACGACGTAGTTCGGATCCGTCGTGTACTGGCGCAGCAGCGGTTCCTGGTGCGCCACCTTGACGAGCTTGGCCAGGTCGCGCGCGCTCGACACGTTCTGGCTCGACAGGCCGCTCGAATCCACGTAATGCGTATCGTTCATGCCGAGTTCGCGCGCCTTCGCATTCATCGCTTCGACGAAGGCCGTGATCCCGCCCGGATAGTTGCGGCCCAGCGCGGCGGCGGCGCGGTTCTCCGAGCTCATCAGTGCGATATGCAGCAGGTTGCCGCGGGTCATGCGGGCGCCGACGGGCAGGCGCGAGCTGGTGAATTTGTGACGGTCGACGTCGGCCTCGGTGATCGTCAACACCTCGTCCAGGTCCTGCTGGGCCTGGACGACCAGCAGGCCCGTCATCAGCTTGGTGATGGAGGCGATCGGCAGCGCGACGGCGGCATTCTTTTCGAACAGCACTTCCGAGCTCGTCTGGTCCATCACATAGGCGACGTTCGAGCGCAGGTCGAGCGGATCATGCGTGCGGCTCAGGCCGGCGATGTCGCCCGCGCTGAGCATGGCGACGGCGGGCGCGGCGCGGCGGACGCGCTGGACCACGACGCGGCGCTTGCCATGCACCATCTCGATCCGGCGTACCATGCGCTGGCGGTTGTCGTCCGCGATGACCTTGGCCAGGTTGGTGCGCTTGGCCTTGACGCGCTTGGTCGCGGCCGCGTGTCCCTTGTGCTTGGTCGCGGCTGCGGCGGGTTCGAGCACGAACATCATGGAAATGGCGGCTGCCAACGCGAGCTTGAGCATCTGAAAATCCTTGAACGCGAACTGAAGAGCACTGAATGCAGTGTAGCGGATGACGTAGGGAGCGCAAGTGCGCACCCGACGACTGTACCATCTACGCCCATTTTTTTCTACAACGCAAAACGCGATGCGTTGTAGAAATCTCTTGGTTTTTCAATAGCTTGCGAAGGCAAGTATAGCGTGCTAGTCCAGGAAACGGGCAAATGCCGACACCGGCTCGCGGTCCGTGACGAGCGTGTTTTCGACCTTGTCGGGGTCGGCAAACCCGAGCGCCATGCCGCACACGACCATCTCGTTTTCGGGCAGACCGAGCTCGTCGGAAATGATGCGGTGGAATTGCGTGAACGCGGCCTGCGGACAGGTGTCGAGGCCGCGGCCGCGCGCGGCGACCATGATGTTCTGCAGGAACATGCCGTAGTCGAGCCAGGAACCCTGCTCCATGATGCGGTCGATGGTGAAGATCATGCCGACGGGCGCGTCGAAGAAGCGGTAGTTGCGGCCGTGCTGGGCCGCCATGCCGGCCTTGTTGTCGCGCGTGAGGCCCAGCAGCGCATACAGATCCCAGCCGACCTTGCGGCGCCGG
This sequence comes from uncultured Massilia sp., assembly GCA_966211695.1. Lineage (GTDB taxonomy): Bacteria > Pseudomonadota > Gammaproteobacteria > Burkholderiales > Burkholderiaceae_D > Telluria. The sequence goes on from CBIHOW010000230.1 coordinate 1,798, forward strand.
TCGACGAACGGCGACACCCACTCGCGCGGGTAGTACGCGTATTCCTCGACGTGCTCGCGGTTCTGCGCCGGGTCCATATAGGCCGCCAGGATGCGGTCGGAGAGGCGTGCCTTCGCGGCCCCCGTCAGCACGTGCACCTTCCACGGCTGCGTGTTCGTGCCGGACGGTGCCCGCGCCGCCACTTCCAGGATCGCTTCGACATCCTCGCGCGCGACCGGCGTCTCCAGATACGCGCGGATCGAACGCCGCGACGTGATGGCGGCGTCCACCGCGCGTTGTTGTTCGCTCGTGATCAATGCAGTCTCCTTTTATTTTTTGACGACAAACGCGACGCCCAGCACCGCGACGACCATCCCGGCCAGGCCGAGGATACCGAGCTTCTCGCCGAACATCAGCCAGGCCATCAGGGCCGTCGTGGGCGGCGTCAGGTACAGCAAGCTCGTCACGCGGGTCGCGTCGTTACGGCTGATGAGGCGGAACAGCAGGAAGATGGCGCCGATCGACAGCGCCAGCACCGCCCACAGCAGCGCCCCCAGGAATTGCGGCGTCCACTGGATGTTCTCCATGCGCGGACCGAAGCCTTCCAGCAGCACGGCAAACGGCAGCAGCGCGAGCGCGGACGTCGCGTACTGGATCACGGTGCCGGTGCGCA
>CBIHOW010000231.1:0-2427 GCA_966211695.1 uncultured Massilia sp.
GCGAGCGAGCCGGCGCTCGTGCTCATCTTGTCGCCCGTCGCGATATTGTCCTTCAGCAGGACGGGAATGCCATGCAGCGGACCGCGCACCTTGCCCGCCCGGCGTTCGCGGTCGAGGTCGGTGGCGATCCTGACGGCGTCGGGATTCAATTCGATGACGGCATTCAGGCGCGGGCCGGCCTTGTCGACGGCGGCGATGCGCGCCAGGTAGCGCTGCACCAGCGTCTTCGACGTGAGCTTGCCCGTTTCCATGAGCGCCTGCTGCTCGCGCACGCCGGCGTCCAGGACGGCATCAAGCGCCTTGCCCGCGGCCGGCGCGGTCATGCCGGCCGCGGCGCTCGCCGCCAGTCCCAGTCGAACGAAATCCCTGCGATCCATGCATCCTCCTCGAGAATGCTTCAGCATAACAGCAATCTTGCAGATGTGACATGCACGCGTGTCGCATGTCGATGGCCGGCAGGGACGAAAAAAAACGCTGCCCGATGGACAGCGTTTTTTCGTCAGAGCGCGTCGGCTTAGTTGCGGACGACTTTCTTGTACTCGGCGGTACGGGTGTCGATCTCGATGATGTCGTCCTGGTTGACGAACAGCGGCACCTGGATGGTGAACTGCTTGGACTCGATGGCGTTCTCGATCTTGGCTTCCTTCAGGACGTTGCCCGACGTGTTGCCCTTGACGGCCGGTTCCGTGTAGATGACCTGGCGCGCGATGGTGATCGGCAGTTCGACCGAGATGGCCTTGCCGTCGTAGAACACGGCTTCGCATTCCATACCGTCTTTCAGGTAGTTGATGGCGTCGCCCAGGTTTTCTTCTTCGATTTCGTACTGGTTGTACTCTTCATCCATGAAGACGTACAGCGGGTCGGCGAAGTACGAGTAGGTCACCGGCTTCTTGTCCAGGACGACGACGTCGAACTTGTCGTCGCCGCGGAACACGTTTTCCAGCGGTGCGTTGGTGAGAAGATTCTTCATCTTCCACTTGTACGTGAAGCCCGTGCGGCTCGAGCCATTGACGTCGGAGCGCAGCACGATGAAAGGCTTGGCATCAACCATGATGATGTTGCCGACACGGATTTCTTTTGCGGGTTTCATAGGAGGGTTTTAACCTAAAAATGAGTTGCAGTAATCAAGCATGATACCATGTTCCTCGCCCGTCGCCTACCGCAGCGACCGGGCGAAATCCAGCAGGTTGCTCACCAAGTCGCCATTCGCCAACATCCGCGCCTGCCATTCGGTACTGCGCGCGCTAATCGTTGGCAAACTGGCTTGCAGCGATGTCCACAGGCCCGGCCAATGGGCCGGCTTATCATCTTCTACGCCATTCCAGCGCAGGGAAAAATCGATCAGGCTGTCCAGGTTCTCCGCGTACTTTTGCAGGAACGCGCGGAGTTTAACATGATGCAAGTTTTCATCTTGCGGATAAATGTGCCAAATGAATGGTCGCCCCGCCCATTGCGCCCGCACCCAGGAGTCCTCGCCGCGGACGAAGTTCACGTCGCACGTCCACAGCAGGCGGTCGTAATCGTCTTGCGACAGGAACGGGATCACGCGGACCGTCAGGTTGCCGTGCGTCGCCACCGCGTCGGCACCGACGAACGCCGCCACCTGCTCGCGCGCGACACCCTGCGGGACGAGGCACGTCACGGGCCGGTCGCCGTCGCGCCACGCGGCGAACATCTCCGCCACCGGCGCGTGCGGGTAGCAGAACAGGCTGGCCGTCAACGCGGCCATCTCGTCCTTCGTCACGCCCAGCCGCGCGAGGAAATCGGCGCGGGCCGTGGGGTCGGCCTGGAAGCGGTCGCGCGCGTCAAGCAGGCCCCGTTCGCGCAGCAGGCCGCCCGTCTTGCTGGTGAAGCCAGGGAAAAAGAAATGCTTGGTCAGTTTCAGGCGCGGATGCATCGACGGCAGCGAGTGGCAACCCTCGACCCACTCCTCGGCGCTGAGGCCTTCGTAATTGATCCACACGGGACGCGGCTCGCACTGCGCCATCGCGGCAATATAGCCCGGCGGGATGTCGACGCCGAAGAATTCGATGACGATGTCGGCCACGTCACGCGGCTGGAAGACGCCGTCCTGGTCGCGCCAGTGCACGACGCGCACGCCATCCACGATCTGCTCGAAGGCATCGACGTCGACCTGCGGCCAGATGCGGCGGAAGCTGGCGAGGTCGTCGACCCACAAGGTCACCGCGATGCCATGCTCGCCATGGAACTGCCGCGCGAGGCGCCAGCAGATGCCGATGTCGCCGAAGTTGTCGACCACCTTGCAGAAAATGGCGAGTGTCGTGGAGCGTTGATCGTTGTGCATGGTCGCGGACCCAAAGAAAAACCGGAGCACCTTTCCGCATGCGCGGGTGGTCTGCTCCGGTCTTTGACTGGCGTCCCCACGGGGATTCGAACCCCGGTACTCACCGTGAAAGGGTGATGTCC
>CBIHOW010000232.1:0-2422 GCA_966211695.1 uncultured Massilia sp.
TCGGACAGGTCGCCCGTGCCGATCACGATCGCATGATGATGGTTCGCGAGGCGGAACAGGTGACTGGTGCGCTCGCCCGCCTGCACGTTCTCGAACGTGACGTCGTACTGCTCGGCGCCTTCCGCATACGGGTGGCCGAGGTCCTTCAGCATCTGGATGCAGCTGGGGCGGATGTCGATCTCGTGCGCCGTGCAGCCCACGACGCGCATCAGTTCGCGCGCCTGGCGCAAGGTCCGTTCGCTCGTCGCGAAGCCCGGCATCGTGTACGCGAGGATGTTCGTGCGGGGGAGGCCCAGCTTGTCCATCGCCTTGGCGCAGACGAGCAGCGCATGCGTGGAATCCAGGCCGCCGGAAATGCCGATGACGACCTTCTGGTGCCCGGACGACTGCAGCCGCTGCACGAGCGCCTGCACCTGGATGTTGTAGACCTCCGTGCAGCGTTCGTCGCGGCGGCGGCCGTCGGCCGGCACGTACGGGAAGCGCTCGACGAGACGCGCCAACGGCAGGTCTTTCTCGAGCGGCAGCGGCACTGCGAAGGTCTGCACGCGAAATTTTTCGACCTCGTGCGCGTGGCGCCGCACGGATTGCGCGAACGTCGTCGTGTGCATGCGGTCGACCGACAGGCGCTCCAGGTCGACGTCGCCGAAGATGATGTGCGAGTCGGCCAGGAAGCGCTCGGACTCGGCCAGCTTGTCGCCCTTTTCGTAGATCAGCGACTGGCCGTCCCACGCCATGTCCGTCGTCGATTCGCCGCGGCCCGCCGACGTGTACAGGTAAGCCGCCAGGCAGCGCGCGGACTGCTGCGACACGAGCTGGTGCCGGTAGCCGCTCTTGCCGACGACGACGTTCGACGCCGACAGGTTCACCAGCACCGTCGCGCCGGCCAGCGCGGCGTACGAGGACGGCGGAATCGGCACCCACACGTCTTCGCAGATCTCGACGTGGAAGCGGAACAGCGGCTGGCGCTTGATCTCATCCTGCAGTTCGAAGATCTGTTCCGGGCCGAACGCAACGTCCTGGCCCAGCAAGGTGATCCGGTCGACGGCCGCGTTGTCCGCCGCGCTGAACTGCCGACTTTCATAAAATTCGCCATAATTGGGCAGGTAGCTTTTCGGGACCACACCCAGGATGCGGCCGCCCGCGACCACCACGGCGCAGTTGAACAGCACGTGGTTGACGCGCAGCGGCGCGCCGACGACGAGGGCCAGCGGCAGCGTGCTTGATGCGGCGACCACCTCGGCCAGCGCGGCCAGCACGGCGTCGAGCAGCGCGCGCTGGTGGAACAGGTCGTCGCACGTGTAGGCCGACAGGCCCAGCTCGGGGAACGCGGCCAGCACGGCGCCCTTGTCGGCGGCTTCACGCGCCAGGCGGATCGTTTCCTGCGCATTGAACGCCGGGTCGGCGACCTTGCAACGCGGGCTGGCGACGGCGACGCGTGCGAAATCATGGGAATACAGGTTGAAGAATCGCTTATCCATAGGTCTCAACAGCTCACGGAAGTCATCTTGAATTATCGCACGCATATCGTTTCTTCTCTGGCCGAGATCGGGCAGGCGGACTGGGATGCCCTCGTGGCTCTGCAGGACGGGCTGGGCGCCCCCGCCAACCCCTTCCTGTCTTTTGCCTTCCTGCATGCCCTGCACGAATCCGGCAGCGCGACGCCGGAGACGGGCTGGCAGCCGCAATACATCGCGCTGTACGACAAGGATGAGCAGCTGGCCGCCGCCCTGCCCCTGTACGTGAAAGGCCATTCGTACGGCGAATACGTGTTCGACTGGGCCTGGGCCAATGCCTACCAGGAGCATGGGCTCGACTATTACCCGAAGCTGCTGTCCGCGATCCCGTTCACGCCCGTGAGCGGCCCGCGCCTGCTCGCGCGCGATGCGCGGGCGCGGGCGGCCCTCGTCGACGTGCTCGTGAAAACGCAGAAGGCGACGGACGTCTCGTCCACGCACGTGCTGTTCCCGCCGGACGAACAGGCCAGGCAACTGGCCGACGCCGGCTTCCTGCTGCGCAGCGGCGTGCAGTTCCACTGGATGAATGCGGGCTATGCGACCTTCGACGACTTCCTCGCCACGCTCGAGCAGAAGAAGCGCAAGAACATCCGCGCCGAGCGGAGAAAGGTGCGCGAGGCGGGCGTCTCCCTGCGCCGCGTGCGCGGTCCGGACATCACGGACGAGCAATGGCGCTTTTTCACGCGCTGCTACCGCAACACGTATGCCGAACACTTTTCGAAGCCCTACCTGAACCTGGATTTCTTCCGCCGCATCGGCAAGACGATGCCGGACAACCTGCTGCTCGTGATCGCGGAACGCGACGGACATCCGATCGCGGCATCCCTCGTCGTGCACGACAAGACCACGCTGTACGGCCGCTACTGGGGCGCGCTGGAACACGTGCCCTGCCTGCACTTCGAGACGGC
>CBIHOW010000233.1:0-2414 GCA_966211695.1 uncultured Massilia sp.
GCGAAGATGCCGTCGAACGTCGCGTCCGGCAGGTGCAGGTCGATGAAGTTCTGGTGCCACACTTCGCAACCGCTGTACGCGCGGGCCATCTCGACGAATTTCTCGCTGCCGTCCAGGCCGATGGCATGGTGGCCCAGCGCCGTGAACGTTTTCAAATCGCGGCCCGGGCCGCAGCCGAAATCGAGGATGGTGTACGGCGCCGGCGCCTCGATCGCGCTCAGCAGCGCCCCGATGTTCTGGCTGACGTCGTGGTCGATCGTGCCGGCAAAGAACCGGCGCGCATTGTCGTCGTAATGGTGCAGCGTGCGCTGCGTGATGTCTTCGTAGTCGTCGTCTTCGATCATGTGTGCAAAGTGATGGATGATGCGCCGGTCGACGTGCAGGTAGTGCTGTTTCATAAGCAATAACCACGATGAAAGAGGCCCGAACCATTCTAGTCCGGGCCTCTTTCCGACCGGCGCAGCTTACCCGTTAGACATAAAATCCGCTTACCAGACGCGCACGCGCTCTTCCGGCGGCAGGTACAGCGCCTGGCCCGGCTGCACGTCGAATGCCTTGTACCAGGCGTCCAGGTTGCGCACGGTGGCCGTGCGGTATTGCGGCGGAGCATGGCCGTCCGTCAGGATGCCGCGCCGCTCGGCCGCCTCGCGTGCCTTCGTGCGCCAGCTCTGCGCGTAGCCGGTGAAGAACTGGCGGTCGCTCTCCGCCGACGCGTTCTTGCCCGCAGCGGCGCGGTAGGCGTCATACGACGCTTCCAGGCCGGCGAGGTCGGCCAGGTTTTCGGACAGGGTCAGCTGGCCGTTGACGGCGAGGTCCGGGTACGGTTTATACGCGTTGTACTGCTCGACGAGTTTGTGCGACGCGGCCTTGAAATGCTCCATGTCTTCCTTCGTCCACCAGTCGCGCAGGCGGCCCTGGGCGTCGAATTGCGAGCCCTGGTCGTCGAAGCTGTGGCTGATCTCGTGGCCGATGATGGCGCCGATCGCGCCGTAGTTGACGGCGTCCGGCGCCTTCGGATCGAAGAACGGCGGCTGCAGGATGGCGGCCGGGAAGTTCAGCGCGTTCTGCAGCGGCAGGTTGACGGCGTTGACGAGCTGCGGCGGCATCGACCAGTCCGTGCGGTCCGGCTTCGCATGCAGCTTCGCCAGTTCCTGGTCCGTGTGGAAGGCCTCGGCGCGCAGCGCATTGCCGAACGCATCCTTCGGATCGACCTTCAGGCCGGCATACGATTTCCACCTGTCCGGATAGCCCACGCCCACGTACAAGGTCTTGAGTTTCTCCTTGGCCTGGGCGCGGGTGGCGGGCGCCATCCAGTCGAGCTTGTCGACGCGCTTGCCGAACGCCGCCACGATGTTCGCGACCATCTTTTGCAGCTGCGCCTTGTTCTCGGCCGGGAAGTATTTCGCGACGTACAGCTTGCCGACCGCCTCGTCCAGCGCCTCGTTCGTGGCGCCCAGCGCCCGTTTCCAGCGCATCGATTGCTGCGGCGTGCCGGACAGCGCCTTGCCGTAGAACGCGAAGCGCTGGTCGACGAACGCCTTCGGCAGCACGTTCGCCATGCGGTTGATGGTGTGGAAGGCCAGGTAATCCTTCCACGTGGCCAGGTCGATCTTGTCGACCAGGGCCGCCTCGCCTTTTACCGCGGACGGGTGCCAGACGATGAACTTGTCCTGCTCGCCCAGGCGCGCGGCCTTGAAGAATGCGTCCCAGTCGAGGCCCGGCGAGTTGGCGGCGAAATCCTTGCGGGTCCACGTGTTGTCGGCCTTCAGCACGTCGGCCGAGTCGGCGCGGGTGCCGTGGGTGTTGGCGATGTCGACTTCCAGCGCGAATACCTTGGCGGCGCGGGCGTCTGCGTCCGCATCCGTGGCCGCGTAGCCTGCGAGCTTCAGCATCGCGGCAATGTGCTTCTGATACTGACTGCGCAGGCCGGCCATGCGCTCGTTGTTGTCCAGATAATAAGCGCGGTCCGGCATGCCCAGGCCGCCCTGCAGCAAATAGGGCCAGTTGTGCGCCGGGTCGTGCAGGCCGGGCGAGATCCACAGGCCGAAGATGTTTTCGGTCGCAAAATGCGTATTGTTCAGCGGGTCGACGTCGGCGCGCACGGACGCCCCCAGCGCGCGCACGAGGCCGGCCTTGTCCTTGATGGTGCCGATCTGCGCCAGCAGCGGCTTCAACGGTGCGGCGCCGCGCGCCTCGATCGCGGACTCGTCCATGTAGGCATTGTAGAAATCGGCCACCTTGCGGGCTTCCGGACCGGCCTTCCTGTCGTCACCCACGCCTTCGATCAGCTTGACGATGCGCCGGTTGGTGTCCTCCGCCAGGTTGTCCATCGCGCCCCAGCGGCTGCGGTCCTCGGGGATGGTCGTTTTGGCAAGCCAGTCCTTGTTGGCCCAGGCAAAGAAATCGTCGCCCGG
>CBIHOW010000234.1:0-2378 GCA_966211695.1 uncultured Massilia sp.
GCTCGCGCGCCCCCGGCAGGCAATGGAAATGGCTGAACGTGGTCGTGTACGCGAACGGCGCGTCACGCAGGGCCCGCCAGGCGCCCTCGCCCAGCAGCCAGGCCGGCGGTATGAAACCCGTCGGCGTCCAGCCGCGCGCCGCGAACCAGTCGAGGCCCAGCTCCAGGCGCCGCCGCGCTTCCGCCTCCGTCAGGGCCGCGAACTCGCCCTCGCGCCGCGTGTAGACGTTGCGCAGGAAGCGCGCGCGCAGGCCGCCGCTGCCCGCCTCCGTGTCGAGATGGCTGTAGCCGTGCAATGCCAGCTCGTCGCCGCGTTCCAGCGCTACGTTCAGGCAGGCTTCCATCGCGGGCGACTGCTCGGGGCGGAAGTGGTAATGCGGTACGACGAGCCACGTCAGCGGGATATCCGCCACGGCGCGCACGGCTTCCACGAGGCGCAGGCAATCGCTCCATGTGGCCGGGGCCACGTCGTGGATCGAGACACACAGCATGTGCTCGTCAGGAGACCAGTCAGTCTGTGACACGGATGCGCTCCCGCTCGTTGATCAATATGGTCGCCATGTCATGCACCGCATGTGGATACCCGCTCAGCAAGCCTTCGTATCGGCCGATCACCTGCGGCAGGATCTCGTTCCAGTCGTAGCGCTCGACGGTCTTGCGCCGCGCCGCCTTGCCCATGCGCGCGAGGTCGCGCTGGAAGATGGCTTCGATCGCGCCGGCCAGGCTGTCGACGTCGTTCGGCTCGGCCAGGATGCCCGTCTCCGTGTCGACCAGCTCGGCGACGCCGCCCTTGGTCGTGGCGACGACGGGCAGGCCGCACGCCATCGCTTCCAGCACGATCAGGCCGAACGTTTCGCAATCGCCCGGGTGCACGAGCACGTCGCAGCTGGCCAGCAGGCGGGCCAGCTGGCGCTGGTCGCGCCGGAACGGGATGTGCGTCACGCGGTCGCAATACGGCAGCACGCCGCCACCGCCCACGAGGATCAGGTGGTACGGGTCGCCCAGCTTGCGCACGGCTTCGATGAGCACGTGCAGCTTCTTTTCCGGCGTGAAGCGGCCGGCATAGACGAGCAGGCGCGCGTCGGGCGCGAGGCCCAGATGGTCGCGCAGGGTTTCGTCGCGGCGCTGCGGGCGGAACACGCTGCTGTCGATGCCGAGCGGCTGGTGCACGGCCCCATGCACGCCGATTGCGTCCAGCTGCTGGACCATGATCCGGCTGGGTGCCAGCACGAGGTCGAACTGGCGGTACAGGTTGGCGAGATAGCGGCAGGTGCCGCGCGCGATCCAGCGGCCGAAGCGCGGCTGCACGAGCCGCGGCAGGTCGGAGTGGTAAAAGGCGACGGCCGGGATGTCGTAGCGCTTGCGCATGCGCAGCGCGGCCCAGGCGCAGTGGCCGGCATCGCCCGCCTCGACGACGTCGGGCCGGACGGATTCCAGCAGGCGCGCGGGGCCTTCGACGGACAGCGGCATGCGGAAGCCGTGGAAGCCCGGCAAGCCGGCGGACGGGATCTTGACGAGCGCGGGGACCGCGTCGCCGCAGGTCTCCACATTGGAGCTCATGATCGTATGCCGGACGCGGCTGCGCCGTGCCAGCCAATGGGCCTTGGCATTCAGATAGGTGCTGACGCCGCCTCCTTCGGCCGCGTAAAACATCGTGATGTCGACGAGATGCATGCTTGGGGTCCGGTCAAAGTATCCCCACGATAGCAGCGTAGACGGTGCGCCGGGTTTGCGCACTGTCAAGCGAACACCGCCTGCTGCCGGGAGCCGGTCCTGGTCGCGCACGCCGTCCGGCGCAGCTACGATGCCGTCACTGTTGCGCGACGGTGAAAGGGCTCCCCGTTTTGGGGAGGCCCATTATGCACTGCGCCTGTCGAGCATGGCGCGCGCGATGGTGCCCGCGTCCACGTACTCCAGCTCGCCCCCGACGGGAACGCCGCGCGCAAGGCGGCTGACCTTGAGTCCGCGCGCCTTCAGCATTTCGCTGATGTAGTGGGCGGTCGCTTCGCCCTCGTTGGTGAAATTGGTGGCGAGCACGACTTCCTTGACCTCGCCGTCGCCGGCGCGACTGATCAGTTTTTCAAGGTGCAGGTCCTTGGGGCCGATGCCGTCCAGCGGCGACAGCCGGCCCATCAGCACGAAGTACAGCCCCTTGTACGTCAGGGTCTGCTCGATCATCATCTGGTCGGCCGGCGTCTCGACGACGCACAGGAGGGCACGGTCGCGCTGCCCGTCGGCGCACAGGTCGCACACTTCCGTTTCCGAGAACGTATTACACATGGCGCAGTGATGCACCGCGTCGACGGCCTGGTACAGCGCGCGCGACAGCATGGCGGCGCCTTCGCGGTCGTGCTGCAGCAGGTGGAAGGCCATGCGCTG
>CBIHOW010000235.1:0-2346 GCA_966211695.1 uncultured Massilia sp.
CATCGATGACCACGACCATGCACAAGATCGCCCTGATCCTGTTCGTGCTCGCCCTGCTGCACACGTTCGCCACGCGCCTGTTCGAAGGCCTGGCGCACCGCCATCCGCGCCACGCCGGCCTGTTCCACCTGCTGGGCGAAGTGGAAGTCGTCTTCGGCTTCTGGGCCTTCGTGCTGATGCTGGCGCTGGCCTTCGTCGACGGCAGCGCCGCCGCCATCGACTACGCCGAGTCGCGCCATTACACGGAGCCGCTGTTCGTGTTCGTCGTGATGGTGGTGGCCGCGTCGCGGCCCGTGCTGGAGGCGGGGCGCGCCCTCGTGCGCCTGCTCGCGCGGCTGCTGCCGCTGCCCGCGGAAGTGGCGCAGACGTGGCTCGGCCTCGCGCTCGTGCCGCTGGTCGGCTCCCTGGTCACGGAACCGGCCGCGATGACGATCGCCGCGCTGATGCTGGCCCCGTCCGTGTTCCGTCCCGGGATGCCGGAATGGCTGAAATACGGGGCGCTGGGCGTCCTGTTCGTCAACGTGTCGATCGGCGGCACCCTGACGTCGTACGCCGCGCCGCCCGTGCTGATGGTGGCCGGCGCGTGGGGCTGGGACAGCGTCCACATGCTGACGCGCTTCGGCTGGCGCGCGGCCATCGCCGTGCTGGTCAACGCCAGCGTCGTGACGTATCTGCTGCGCCCCCACCTGCGCCCGTTCGACGTGTCGATCGAGGGCGAGGCGCCCGTGCGCATGCCGGTCCTCGTGACGATCACCCACCTGGGCATCCTGGCGGCGATCGTGCTGCTGGCCCACCATCCCGTGCTCTTCACCGGCATTTTTCTGCTGTTCCTCGGCATCACCCAGGCCTACCCGCGCTACCAGGACCCGCTGATCCTGAAGGAAGGCCTGCTGGTCGGCTTCTTCCTCGCCGGCCTCGTCGTGCTGGGCGGGATGCAGCAATGGTGGCTGCAGCCCATCGTCGCGAAGCTGGAGCCGACCGCCCTGTTCTTCGGCGCGCTGGGCCTGACCGCCATCACGGACAATGCCGCGCTGACCTACCTCGGTTCGCTGATCGCCGGGCTGTCCGAGCGCGCGCAATACATGCTCGTGGCCGGCGCGGTCGCGGGCGGCGGCCTGACCGTCATCGCCAACGCGCCGAACCCGGCCGGCGTGGCCCTGCTGCGGCGCGGCTTCAACGACGAATCGATCGGGGCCGTGGGCCTGCTGCTGGGTGCGCTCGCGCCCACTTGTGCGGCGGCGATGTTGTTCTTGTTGTAACGTATCTCCTGGAGCGGGACCTTCCACGTCCCGCAGCGAGGGAAACATGGACAACGACCTGCTGGTCAGCAAGACGGGCACCATCGAGCGCTGCTGCAAGCGTGCCCGCGACGAATACGAGAAGGACCCGACCACCTTCGTCGGCGACATCACGCGCCAGGACGCGGCCACCCTGAACGTGATCCGCGCCTGGGAGGCGGCCGTCGAGATGGGCGACCACGTGCTGGCCGCCCGCGGCCTGGGCCCGGCGCACGACGAGCGCGAGGTCATCACCCTGCTGGCCGACAACGGCTGGATCGAGCCGGCACTGGCCGAGGACCTCAAGCGCACGGGCGAATTCTGCCGCGCCGAATGGGATTACCAGGCCGCGCCGCTGCCCGCGCTGGTGACCATCATCAAGCGCGGGCTGGACGATTTCGAGGTGTATGCACGTGCATTGCTGGCAGGTGCGGCGGCAGGCGATCCGGAACCAAATGCTGTCTAACTGGTATCATGCGCCCTTTCCGAACCACGCACCAGACACCACAAGAACATGAGCCAACCGACCAACCTGCCATCCTTCTGGAGCCGGCTGTCCCTTGCCTTCGGCGCCTTCTTCAAGACCCTGGGCGACGCCGAGTTCGCCGCGCGCGTGCGCGACGACCAGGTCGGCCCGATCGCCGCCCCAGCTCCTGCGCCCGCGCCTGAACCGAAACCGGCACCGGCACCGGCACCTGCACCGGCCCCGCTGCGCATCGCCACGCCGGACGCCGCCCTGCAGCTGCTGGGTCTCCTGCAACGCGAAGCCCGCCTGATCGACTTCGCCAACGAAAACATCACGGTCTACGCGGATGCCGACATCGGCGCCGCCGCCCGCCTCGTGCACGAAGGCTGCGCGCGCGTGCTGCGCGAGCACTTCACCATCGAGCCCGTGCGCGGCGAACTGGAAGGCACGCGCATCACGCTGCCGGAAGGCTTCGATGCGGCCAGCGTGCGCCTGACCGGCAACGTCGTCGGCAAGGCCCCGTTCACCGGCACCCTGACGCACCGCGGCTGGCGCGCCCGCGACGTGCGCCTGCCGCAGCTGGCGGATAAACACGACGCCAGC
>CBIHOW010000236.1:0-2319 GCA_966211695.1 uncultured Massilia sp.
TGCCGCCGCTGCCGGGCATCGCCCGCGCGCTGGCGGAACTCGCCGCGCTGGCCGGATCCGCGCTGGGCCGCGCCCAGATCGCCATCGACCTCGCCGACCTGCGCGGCTACCAGTACGAAAGCGGCGCCATGTTCGCGCTGTACGTGCCGGGCCTGCCGAACGCCGTCGCGCGCGGCGGCCGCTACGACCACGTGGGCGAAGCCTTCGGCCGCGCGCGTCCGGCAACGGGCTTCTCGCTCGACCTGCGCGAACTGGCCCGTCTGCTGCCGACGGCCGAGCGCAAGCACTCCATTCGTGCCCCGTGGGGCAACGCGCCCGAGCTGCGCGAAAAAATCGCTGAACTGCGCAAAGCGGGCGAAGTGGTGATCCAGTCCATGCCGGGTCACGACAATGTACAGGACGAGTTCGAGTGCGACCGCGTGCTCGTCCTCGAACAAGGAAATTGGATTCTCAAAAACTTAGGTTAATGATGTCAAATACTGCTAAGAACGTCGTTGTCATCGGCACCCAGTGGGGCGATGAAGGCAAGGGTAAGATCGTCGACTGGCTGACCGACCATGCCGCCGGCGTGGTGCGTTTCCAGGGCGGCCACAACGCCGGCCACACGCTGGTGATCAAGGGCCAGAAGACCGCGCTGCAACTGATCCCGTCGGGCATCATGCGCGAAGGCGTGGCCTGCTACATCGGCAACGGCGTCGTCGTCTCCGTACCGGACGTGATGCGCGAGATCGACAAGCTGGAAGCGGCCGGCGTGGAAGTCGCGTCGCGCCTGAAGATCTCGGAAGCCTGCCCGGTCATCCTGCCTTACCACGTCGCCATCGACGTCGCCCGCGAAGCGAAGCGCGGCGCCAACAAGATCGGCACGACGGGCAAGGGCATCGGCCCGGCCTACGAAGACAAGGTCGCGCGCCGCGCGATCCGCATCGCCGACCTGCTGAACGAAACCCGCTTTGCCGAGAAGCTGCGCGAGAACCTGGAATACCACAATTTCGTGCTGACCGGCTTCCTGGGCGGCCAGGCGCTGGACTTCCAGAAGGTGTACGACGACGCGATGGCCCTCGTGCCGCGCCTGCGTCCGATGGTCGGCGACGTGTCGTCCGCGCTGTACGCGACGCACAAGGCCGGCGGCCACCTGCTGTTCGAAGGCGCGCAAGGCTCGCTGCTGGACGTCGACCACGGCACGTACCCGTTCGTCACCTCGTCGAACTGCGTGGCCGGCAACGCCGCCGCCGGTTCGGGCGTCGGTCCGGGCATGCTGCACTACGTCATGGGCATCACCAAGGCCTACACGACCCGCGTGGGTTCGGGCCCGTTCCCGTCGGAGCTGCCGACGGACGCCGGCGTGGGCGAACACCTGTCGCGCATCGGCCATGAATTCGGCACCGTGACGGGCCGCGCCCGCCGCTGCGGCTGGTTCGATGCCGCGCTGCTGCGCCGCTCCGTGCAGATCAACGGCGTGACCGGCATGTGCCTGACGAAGCTGGACGTGCTGGACGGCCTGGAATCGCTGAAGCTGTGCACCGGCTACAAGATCGACGGCCGCGACGTGGACATCTTCCCGGTCGGCGCGGAAGAAGCGGCGGCCTGCGTGCCGGTGTACGAAGAGATGCCGGGCTGGAAGGACAGCACCGTCGGCGCCAAGTCGATGGAAGAGCTGCCGGCCAACGCGCGCGCCTACATCAAGCGCATCGAAGAACTGGTCGGCATCCCGGTGGACATGGTGTCGACCGGTCCGGACCGCGAAGAAACCATCGTGCTGCGCCACCCGTTCGCCGCCTGATATGAAACACTGGTCCCGCCGTGCCACCCGCGCGGCGGTGCCGTCAGCCACAAGCAGAAACTAGGGATAATCCAAATGACGACGCCTCCATCGACCGACAAGGACCTGTGGGTCTCCTGGGATGAATACAACCGCCTGATCGAGCGCCTGGCGCTCAAGGTGTACGAATCGAACTGGAAGTTCGACATGGTGCTGTGCCTCGCGCGCGGCGGCGTGCGCCCGGGCGACGCGATCTCGCGCATCTTCGACGTGCCGCTGGCGATCCTGTCGACCAGCTCGTACCGCGAAGAAGCGGGCACGAAGCAGGGCGACCTGGACATCGCCAAGTACATGACGATGACCAAGGGCCCGCTGGCCGGCCGCATCCTGCTGGTCGACGACCTGGCCGATTCGGGCGTCACCCTGATGCGCGTGCGCGAGCACCTGCAGGAGAACTACCAGGACGTCACCGAGGTCCGCTCGGCCGTCATCTGGGTCAAGGGCACGTCGTCGATCAAGCCGGATTACCACCTGGTCGACCTGCCGCACAATCCGTGGAT
>CBIHOW010000237.1:0-2298 GCA_966211695.1 uncultured Massilia sp.
GGGCCGCGCCACACCATCGGCTCGTCCGGATCGATCAGGAAGCCGATCGACGACACCTGCACGCCGTGGTTTTCCAGCGGCTCCATCGTCTTGCCGTCCAGGCTCTGCGGGCGGCCGTTTACGCCCAGCATCATCGGCTGCGACGGGCCGTAGATGTCGGCGTCCAGCAGGCCCACCGATGCGCCCTCGGCGGCCAGCGCCAGCGCGAGGTTGACGGCCGTCGTCGACTTGCCGACGCCGCCCTTGCCGGACGCGACGGCGATGATGTTCTTCACGTTCGGCATCACCTTCAGGCCGCGCTGCACGGCGTGCGACAGGATCTTGCTCGTCACGTTGACGCTGGCGTTGTCCACGCCGGGAAGCTTGCGCAGCGCGTCGACGACGGACGCGCGGATGCCCGCGACCTGGCTCTTCGCCGGATAGCCGAGCTCGATGTCGAGGGCGACGTTGCCGCCGTCGACCTGGATGTTCTTGACTGCCTTGGAGGTGACGAAATCTTTATGGGTGTTGGGGTCGACGACAGTGGCCAGCGCGGCCTTGACGTCATCTACAGTGATGCTCATTGGGTTCTCCGGATGTGATGCGCAAGTTTAGCGCAAAACAGGGGGTCCCCTGTTGTCAGGCCGGCAAATGCGGGATTACCCCCTGCGCGCTCGGGGTCATCCGCTGGTAAAATGCCTGTTTTCCTCGACAACCTCGACCTCCGACCATGACACGCAAGCTGTTCGTCACCACCGCCCTGCCCTACGCCAACGCTGCCTTTCACATCGGCCACATGATGGAATACATCCAGGCCGACATCTGGGTCCGCTTCCAGCGAATGCAGCGCGACGCCGGTGCGCAGCGCGTCGTGCACTTCGTCGGCGCCGACGATACGCACGGCACGCCGATCATGATCGCCGCCGAGAAGGAAGGCGTGACGCCGCAGGAATTCGTCGCGAAGATCGCAGCCGGCCGCGCGCAATACCTGGACGGCTTCCACATCGCGTTCGACAACTGGTATTCGACCGACTCGCCGGAAAACGTCGACCTGTCGCAGGGCATCTACCGCCGCCTGCGCGACAACGGCCTGATCTACACGAAGACCGTCGACCGCTTCTACGACACGGCCAAGGGCATGTTCCTGGCCGACCGTAACATCAAGGGCGAGTGCCCGGTCTGCCACGCGAAGGACCAGTACGGCGACAACTGCGAAGTGTGCGGCGCCGCCTACCAGCCGACCGAGCTGATCAATCCGTACTCCGTGTTCACGGGTTCGACGCCGATCCTGAAGCCGTCCGAGCAGTACTTCTTCAAGCTGTCCGACCCGCGCTGCTTCCAATTCCTGAAGGAGTGGCTGAACACGCCGGGCCGCCTGCAGCCGGAAATGGTCAACAAGGTCTCCGAGTGGCTCGGTGAAAACGGCGAGAAGCTGGCCGACTGGGACATTTCGCGCGACGCGCCCTACTTCGGCATCCCGATCCCGGATGCGCCGGGTAAATTCTTCTACGTGTGGCTGGACGCGCCGGTCGGCTATCTGGCCAGCCTGAAGAATTACTTCGAAAAACAGGGCATCGATTACGAAGCGTTCCTGAACGATCCGTCCGCCGAGCAAGTGCACTTCATCGGCAAGGACATCGTGTCGTTCCACCTGCTGTTCTGGCCGGCGATGCTGAATTTCTCGGGCCACCCGATCATCGACAAGCTGAAGGTCAATGTCCACGGCCACCTGACCGTGAACAACGAAAAGATGTCGAAATCGCGCGGCACGGGCATCTCGCCGCTGCGCTACCTGCAGCTGGGCATGAATCCGGAATGGCTGCGCTACTACCTCGCCTTCAAGCTGAACGCCCGGGTCGAAGACCTGGACTTCACGGGCGAGGACTTCGTCGCGCGCGTGAACAGCGACCTGATCGGCAAGTACGTGAACATCGCCAGCCGCTGCGCCGGCTTCATCGCCAAGCGCTTCGACGGCAAGCTGGCATCGACCCTGTCGGACGATGCGAAACAGTGGATTTCGCGTGCATTGAACGGCGAGAACGGTGAGCGCCAGGCGTCGATCGCGGCGAACTTCGAGGCGCGCGAATTCGGCAAGGCGCTGCGCGAGATCATGGAAGTGGCCGACGTCGCCAACCGCTACGTCGACGAGAACAAGCCGTGGATCCTGGCCAAGGACGAGACGAAGACCGCCGAGCTGCACGACGTGTGCACGACGGCGCTGATCCTGTTCCGCCAGCTGACGATCATGCTGTCGCCGGTGCTGCCGCACGTGGCCGCGCGCGTGCGCGAATTCCTCGGCGACGACGCGTACTCGTGGGA
>CBIHOW010000238.1:0-2297 GCA_966211695.1 uncultured Massilia sp.
ACGGCGTTCGTCACCGCCATCAGCGGCGTGTGCAGCGCGGGCGTGACGGTCCACACGACGTGGTAGCCGACGTAGATCGCCAGCACGAAGATGATCAGGTTGATGATGGTATGGCTGATTTCCATGACGTCTCCTTGATTTACGCCGCTTTGCGCAGCACGTCGCCGTCGATGGCGACGAGCACCGCGCGCACGATCTCGTCCTCGCGGTCGATGACGAGCTTGCCGTCCTTGTCGATCACGAGTTTCAAAAAGTCCAGCACGTTGCGGGCATACAGGGCGGACGCGTCGGCCGCCACGAGCGCCGGCAGGTTCGGCTCGCCGATGATCGTCACGCCATGCTTGACGACGGTCTTGCCGAGCTCCGTCAGCGGGCAGTTGCCGCCCTGCTCGATGGCCATGTCGACGATCACGGAGCCCGGTTTCATCGCGCGCACCGTCTCTTCCGCGATGAGCACCGGGGCCTTGCGGCCGGGGATCAGTGCGGTCGTGATGACGATGTCCGCGAGCTTCGCGCGCTCGTGCACGAGTTCCGCCTGGCGCCGCATCCAGTCGGCCGGCATCGGGCGCGCATAGCCGCCCACGCCCTTGGCGATCTCGCGTTCCTCGTCCGTGAGGAACGGGACGTCGATGAACTTGGCGCCCAGCGATTCCACCTGCTCCTTCACGGGCGGACGCACGTCGGACGCTTCGATGACGGCGCCCAGGCGCTTGGCGGTGGCGATGGCTTGCAGGCCGGCCACGCCGACGCCCATGATCAGCACGCGCGCCGCTTTCACGGTGCCCGCCGCCGTCATCAGCATCGGCATGAAGCGCTGGTAGGCGTTGGCGGCCATGATCACCGCTTTGTAGCCCGCGATGTTGGCCTGCGACGACAGCACGTCCATCGACTGGGCACGCGTGATGCGCGGGGCCGCTTCGAGCGCGAACGCGGTGAGGCGCTGCTGGGCCAGCGCGGCCAGGTTGTCGGTATCGAACGGATTCAGCATGCCGACGAGGGCGGCGCCCGGTTTCATCAGCGCGCGCTCCTGCGCATCCGGGCTGCGCACTTTCAGGACGAGGTCGGCCCCGAGGGCTTCTTCCGCCGTGCCGATGCGGGCGCCGGCGGCGACATAGGCGTCATCGATCGCGGCAGCGTGGACGCCGGCGCCCGATTGCACGATCACTTCGTGCTGGGCGGCCAGCTTCTTGACGGTTTCGGGAGTTGCTGCGACACGTGTCTCGCCCGGCCTCGTTTCGGCCGGCACACCAATTCTCATGATGCCTCCGTATAATTGATAAACTGTCTACAATCTAGCATGTAATGCCCCCGATCAATACAGATGAGTGGTTTTTCGTCAACAGATCGGCAATTTTCGTGGCCAAGGGCCTGAGAACCTAGATAAAGTCTCAAGCTTTTTGTTTCGTATCAATATTCAGACCTGTCCGGAACTGTTGCACCGCAGCGTGCGCCCGAGCAACGCACGTTCCATCAAGGTAGAATGTCGGCTCACTACAAGGACGCGCATGACCCATACCTTCAGACCGTCAGTCACCGTCGCCGCGATCATCGAGCGCGATGGCCGCTTTCTGTTGATCGAAGAAGAAACCAGCGACGGCATCCGGCTGAACCAGCCCGCCGGCCACCTCGACCCGCACGAATCGCTCGAACAGGCGGTGATCCGCGAGGCGATGGAAGAGACGGCGCACGAATTCATCCCGGAAGCCCTCGTCGGCATGTACCTGTCGCGCTACCACTCCAAGTCGCGCGGACACGATGTGACGTATCTGCGCTTCACGTTCTGCGGCAAGGCCGGCAAGCAATACGACCAGGCACTGGACCACGGCATCCTGCGCACGCTGTGGCTCACGCGCGACGAACTGGCCGCGTGCCAGGAGCGCCACCGCAGCCCCATCGTGCTGCGCTGCGTGGACGATTACCTGGCGGGCAAGCGCACCCCGCTGGACCTGCTGTACACGGACCACTCGGTCTTCGAAAATGGACTCACCCTCAAACCGGACGTAACCTGAAATGAGCAAAAAGAAAGTCGTGATCGGGATGTCGGGCGGCGTCGACTCCTCGGTCGCGGCCTGGATGTTGAAGGAACAAGGCTATGAAGTCGTCGGCCTGTTCATGAAGAACTGGGAAGACGACGACGATTCCGAATACTGTTCCACGCGCCAGGACTGGATCGACGCGGCCAGCGTGGCCGACGTCGTCGGCGTGGACATCGAGGCGGTCAACTTCGCCGCCGAATACAAGGACCGCGTGTTCGCGGAATTCCTGCGCGAATACCAGGCCGGCCGCACGCCGAACCC
>CBIHOW010000239.1:0-2293 GCA_966211695.1 uncultured Massilia sp.
TAATAAAAGGCGTAGGTCGGCACGGCGAACGCGAGGATGAACAGGCAGGCGCGCACCGATGTCCAGAAGCGGCCGGCGTCCTTGGCGGCAAGCGACGAGGTCAATTCTCCGGTCTGGTTGTTCAGCATGACCGCGAGCTTGGTATCGACCATCATCAGCACGATCAACAGCAGCAGCAGGGTCCACGCCTTGCGTTTTTCATTGCCCAGCCAATAGGGCTTGGCGACGTTGACGAAGTGTTTCCATGCCGCGAGCGACAAGGGGGCGGGCCTGGGCTGGGCTGGGTCTTCATCCGGAATGTGCGTGGTCATGGTCGGTCTCGGCAAGGGTGTTCACCGAAAGACTACGACCACGCACCGGATCGTTCAGTGCGGAAACGGACATTACGCCTTCACGAACAATTCGTCGAGTCCGGTGGCCGGATCGAATTCGCGGCGGAAACGGTGAACGCAACCAGAAGTTTCTATGTGGCAATTGCAATATCCCCCCAAGCGGTGGGTAACATTGCAAAATAAACATAGCTGTTGCAAATTTTGAATATTATTTTTCCAGTAAATACGGTTATGATTTCCATATTTCCTGAAGAGAACCGCGAAGATAAGCGGAGATTACACAAAGATGTCAACGAAGTTCATGATCGCGGCCGCGCTGGCCGTCACAATGTCCGGCTGCGCCGCGTTAGCGCCGGTAACCGGGAATCACTACACGAGCCCCGACGGCAAGCTGGATATTCACGGCGAACTGGTCGACAGCTCCGACGTCCGCATCTTCGTCAACGGCGACAAGGTCATCGACGAGCAGGTGTCGCTGATGCACGGCGACGGCAAATTCGACGGCACCTGGCAGGGCAAGCGGGTCAGCGCCGATTGCAGCACGGCGGCGGGCCGCAAGCTGGGCGGTACGACGTGCACGGTCGCCGTGGCCGGCGAGCACGTCACGCTGACGTTGTGAAGGTTCAGCGGCCGCCGGAGAGGTTGGCCAGCAGTTCGACCAGCTGGTCGATCTCGTAGGGTTTGGCCAGGACCTGCACGCCCGGGATGACGGCGCGCTGGTCGGTATAGCCGGTGGCGAGGACGACCGGCAGGCCGGGGCGGCGCTCGTGCAGGATGCCGGCCAGGTCGATGCCGCTGACCTTGCCGGGCATGACGATGTCGGAAAACACGACGTCGGTATCGAGGCCGGCGTCGAGCATGGCGAGCGCCTTGTCGCCGTCCGCCGCCACCATCACGTCGAAGCCGCAATCTTCCAGGCCGCGCACGACCGCTTCGCGCACGAGCGGATCGTCTTCGACGAACAGCACCCGCCCGCTGCCGCGCCCGGGCGCCTGGCCGTCGCCGCGCGCCGCCAGGGTCGACAGCGGTTGCAGCGAGCGCGGCAGGTAGATCTCGATGGTGGTGCCGGCGCCCACCGTGCTCGCCAGGGTCAGCCAGCCGCGCGACTGGGTGGCGAACGCGTAGGCCTGGGGCAGCCCGAGGCCGGAGCCCTGGCCCGGCGGTTTCGTCGTGAAGAACGGGTCGAGCGCGCGCGCCAGCACGTCGGGCGGCATGCCGGTGCCCGTGTCCGTCACGCTGACGCGCACATAGTCGCCGCCCGTGCGTTCCAGCGTCGGTTCGAGGGTGCAGTTGCACACGTCGACGGCGAGGCGGCCGCCGTCCGGCATGGCGTCGCGCGCATTGATCGCCAGGTTCAGCAGGGCCAGGTCGAATTGCACGGGGTCGACGGTGACGGGCCACAGGTCGTCCGCGCAATGCACTTCCATGCGCGTGCCCTGGCGCAGCACGCCGCGCAGCAGCTGGACGGAACCGCGTACCTGCTCGCCCGGGTCGACCGTCAGCAGGCGCGCATCCTGCACGCGGCCGAACGACCCCAGGCGGGTCGTCAGCGCGGTGGCGCGGCTGACGGTGCGCTTGCACGTGTCGATCAGGCTCAGCACCTTCGGCTGGTTCGCCGTCAGGGAAGCGAGTTGCAGCGCGGTCGTGAGCGTCTGCAGCAGGTTGTTGAATTCGTGCGCGATGCCGCCGGTGAGGCGGCCGAGCGCTTCCAGCTTCTGGCCGCGCACGAGGGCGCTCTGGGCGCGCTCGCTGGCCGCCACGGCATCGGCCACGCGCTGTTCCAGTTCGGCCTGGGCCGTCAGGATCTGGCGGCTCGCTTCGGCCATGCGCTGCGCCACGGCGTCGATCTCGACGATGCCCTGCGGCCGGTAATGCACTTCGCGGCCGGCGCCCAGGTCCTCGGCGCCGCGGCCCAGGTATTCGATCGGGATGGCCGCGCGGCGCGCGAACCAGCGCGCGGC
>CBIHOW010000240.1:0-2274 GCA_966211695.1 uncultured Massilia sp.
CCGGTTTCCTTGCCGCGCTTCTCGAGCATGTCCTTGAACTTCTGCAGGTTGCCGCGGGCTTCCAGGCGGACGGCGCCGAGGGCGTCGCCGATCTTCTCGATCGGACCTTCCGGCTGGTAATCCATCTGCAGGGTGATGCGGGTAACGTCTTCCGAGATCTTGTGGAAGGTCACCACGCCACCGTTCGGCACGCCGCTCGTGCTGCGCCAGGCGATGCGCTTGTCCGGGATCTGTTCCGTGATCTCGGCATCCCATTCCTTCTCCTCGCCGGCCACGTTGGCCTTCCAGTGCAGGCGCTTGTCGTCCAGCTGGCGGATCTCGTGGACGCTGCCCATGAATTGCGGGAAGTCTTCGAACTGCGTCCACTGGTTGTAGGCGGTACGCACGGGAACGTTGACCTCGATGGTTTCGATGATCGACGAATCCATGCCCGATTTATTGCCTTTGAGTTTTTTGGACAGCATCATGCCGCCGACGGCCAGCGCGGCGACCGTCACTACACGGTTCAGCATTTGTTACCTCCTTATGCCATAGCTTCGCTTGCGTTACACAAAACCGGCCCACGCCCGCACAAGGGGCTGGACCGCATCTGTCGTCAAAAGTACGTCAAAAGCCTGCAACACGGCGCCCGCGAGCCTTGCGGAAACATTTGCGCAAGGACGAGCGACTGTTGTGATACTGTATATATCATCAGTAAAAATCCCGCCGCGGCGATGCCGAGGGCGTCCCGACGTTTTATAATGCCCGCATGAATCTCCTCGACAATCTGAACCCCGAACAACTGGCGGCCGTTACGCTGCCGTCCCAGAGCGCCCTCATTCTCGCCGGCGCCGGGTCCGGCAAGACGCGGGTGCTGACGACCCGCATCGCCTGGCTGATCCAGACCGGGCAGGTGTCCCCGGCCGGCATCATGGCCGTGACCTTCACGAACAAGGCCGCGAAGGAGATGCTCACGCGCCTCTCGGCAATGCTGCCGGTGAACACGCGCGGCATGTGGATCGGCACGTTCCACGGCCTGTGCAACCGCCTGCTGCGCACGCACCACCGCGACGCCGCGCTGCCGCAGACGTTCCAGATCCTCGACTCGCAAGACCAGCTGTCGATGATCAAGCGCATGCTGAAAGCGCTGAACGTGGACGACGAAAAGTACCCGGCCAAGGACCTGATGTACTTCATCAACAACGCCAAGGAGCGGGGCCAGCGCGCGAGCGAGGTCGAGGCGTACGATCACGTGCAGAAGCGCATGGCCGAGCTGTACGACCTGTACGACCAGCAATGCCAGCGCGAAGGCGTCGTCGATTTCGCCGAGCTGCTGCTGCGCGCGTACGAACTGCTGCAGCGCAACCACCCGCTGCGCCAGCATTACCAGATGCGCTTCCGCCACATCCTCGTCGACGAGTTCCAGGACACCAATGACCTGCAATACAACCTGCTGAAGCTGCTGGCCGGCCACGGCGAGCCGCGCGGCGGCGCCATCTTCGCCGTCGGCGACGACGACCAGAGCATCTATGCGTTCCGCGGCGCCAACGTCGGCAACATGCAGGCGTTCGAGCGCGACTTCGAAGTGAAGAACCTGATCAAGCTGGAGCAGAACTACCGCTCGCACGGCAACATCCTCGACAGCGCCAACCACCTGATCTCGAACAATGCGAAACGCCTCGGCAAGAACCTGCGCACGGACGCGGGGCAGGGCGAGCCGGTGCGCATCTACGAAGCGTCGTCCGACCTGGAAGAGGCGCAGTGGATCATCGACGAAGCCAAGAGCCTGATGGCGGAGGGCGTGTCGAAAAGCGAGATCGCCGTGCTGTACCGCTCCAACGCGCAAAGCCGCGTGATCGAACACGCGCTGTTCGCGGCCGGCCTGCCGTACACCGTGTACGGCGGCTTGCGCTACTTCCAGCGCGCCGAGGTCAAGCACGCCATCGCCTACCTGCAGCTGATGGACAATCCGCACAACGATTCCGCATTCCTGCGCGTCGTGAATTTTCCGACCCGCGGCATCGGCGCCCGCTCAATCGAGCAGCTGCAAATGGCGGCGGAGACGTACCGCGTGTCGCTGTACGCGGCCGTGCCGTACATGACGGGCAAGGCCGGCACGGCGCTGGGCAACTTCGTGAAACTGATCGAGAGCGCGCGCTTCGAGACCCAGCAGCTGCCGCTGCCGGAAATGGTGCGCGTCGTGCTCGAACGCAGTACCTTGCTGGCGCACTACGCCAACGAGAAAGAAGGCCAGGAACGCATCGAGAACTTGCAGCAGATGGTCGGTGCGGCCAC
>CBIHOW010000241.1:0-2274 GCA_966211695.1 uncultured Massilia sp.
TGCAACCTCAGCTGCTACTCATCCTCAACGAATTATCCCGGACAGCAGTGCGCCTCCGCGGGAACGACGGCGGAAAATCACCACACGCGGCACCGCTTCTCCGTCACCATCGGCTGCCCCGCCTTGCACTGGAACGCCTGCTGGAACTGGGGCATGTTCACCATCAACCCGTTGACCCGATAACGCCCCGGCGAGTGCGGGTCCGTCATCGCGCTCACGCGCAGGTTTTCCGGCCTATCGTTTTCGCAGGCCCATTGCGCGTAGCCGACGAAGAAGCGCTGCTCCGGCGTGAGCCCGTCGCGCAGCGGCTGCGGTTGTGCCTTCTGCGGCATCGACGCCATCTCAGCCTGCCACGCCATCCAGCCGAGGATCAGGCCGCCGAGGTCGGCCACGTCCTCGCCCAGGGTGAGCTTGCTGTTGATCTTGATGTCGTCGACGACCGTGTACTGCGCGTACTGGTCGACGATGCACTGGGCCCGCTCCTCGAACGCCTTGGCATCCTTTTTCGTCCACCAGTCCTTCAGGTTGCCGTTGGCGTCGAACTGGCGGCCTTCGTCGTCGAAGGCGTGGGTCAGCTCGTGGCCGATGGTGCCGCCCGTGTTGCCGTAGTTCGGCGCGTCGTCCATCTTCGGATCGAACAGCGGCGGCTGCAGCACGCCGGCCGGGAAGTTGATGTCGTTCATCTGCGGATCGAAGTACGCGTTCACCGTCGGCGGCGTCATGCCCCATTCCGTACGATCCAGCGGCTTGCCGATCTTGTCCAGCTGGCGGCGTGCCTCGAACCGGTTGCCCCGCTCGACGTTGCCGACGAAATCGCCCGCCTTCACGACGTAGGCGCTGTAGTCGCGCCACTTGTCCGGGTAGCCGATCTTGTTGACGATGGCCGCCAGTTTCTTGTGCGCCTGCTGCTTCGTCTCCGAGCTCATCCAGTCGAGTTCGTCGATGTCCTTCTTCATCGCGTCTTCGACCTGGCGCGTCATGTGCAGCGCCTTGTCCTTCAGCTCGGGCGAGAACGCGCGGCCGACGAATTCCTGGCCCAGCGCCTCGCCCAGCTGGTGGTCGACGAGGGCCACGCAGCGCTTCCAGCGCGGTTGCTGCTGCTGCACGCCGCGCAGCGTCTTGCTGAAGAAATCGAAGTGCTCGTTGTCGAAGTTCGACGCCAGCACCGGCGACAGGTTGCGCGCCACGTGCCAGCGCAGGTACGTGCGCGTGGCATCGAGGCCGTTCGCCGCCCACAACTTGCCGAGCGCCTTGAAGAACGCGGGTTCGGTGACGTTGAACGTGTCCAGGCTGCCCTCGCCCAGCTCGTCGAGGTAGGCATGCCAGTCGAAGCCCGGCGTCAACGCCTGCAAGCCTTTCGCATCGACCTTGTGGAACAGTTTATAGGGGTCGCGCTTGTCGACGGCCGACAGCGACGCCTTCGCCAGCGTCGTCTCCATCTGCATCACGCGCGCGGCGTTGCGCTGCGCCTGCGCCGGCGTATCGCCCAGCAGCTTGAACGTGTTCGCGATGTGCGCGACGTACTTGGCGCGGATGTCTTTCGACTTGGCGTCCGTCTTGAGGTACGAGTCGCGGTCCGGCAGGCCCAGGCCGCCGGCCACGGCGAATGCGATCACGCGCGAGGAATCCGCGAAATCCTGGCTCGACGAAAAGCCGAAGAACAGGCCCGGATCCGCGAGCGCCAGTTGCAGGCGTGCCAGCACGCGCGGCAGGTCGCGGTTCGACTGCACCTTCGCGATCTCGTCGAAGTACGGCTGCAGCGGCGCGGCACCGCGCGCTTCGATGGCCTTCTCGTCCATGCAGGCGCCGAAGTAATCGCCGATCTTTTGCTGGTTCGCGTTGCGGCCGTCCTGGCGCTGCGCCAGGTCTTCGAGGATGCCCCACAGGTAGCGGCGGTTGTCGAGCGCCAGCTTGCCGTACACGGACCAGCGCGCCTGGTCGGCCGGGATCGGATTGTTCCTGATCCAGCCGCCGCATGCGTACTGGTAAAAATCGACGCAGGGGTCGGCGCTGCGGTCCATGGAGTTCGCGTCCAGGCCCGGCGTGTACGGGAAGGACGTGGCCGGACGCTCGGCCGGCGCCTGGGCGGTGGCGATGCCGGCGCATGCGGCCAGGACGGCGCAGACGGCAA
This sequence comes from uncultured Massilia sp., assembly GCA_966211695.1. Taxonomy (GTDB): domain Bacteria; phylum Pseudomonadota; class Gammaproteobacteria; order Burkholderiales; family Burkholderiaceae_D; genus Telluria. The sequence continues at coordinate 2,132 of CBIHOW010000241.1, forward strand.
GACGAAGGGTAAGTCGCATGAAATATTCCTGGTAAGAATGGCAGAAAACGGGCCGCGTCGTGCGCGGCCCGCCATGCTGCCATGCTGAGGTCATTCATGCAATGCGATATCGCGGATCGCGTAACCCTCCGGCAGGGCGAACG
>CBIHOW010000242.1:0-2268 GCA_966211695.1 uncultured Massilia sp.
CAGCACGGTTTCCTCGTCGGCCACGTGGTGCTGCACGTCGCGCATCAGTTCGAACACGAGTTCGTCGTGGCGGGGCGATTTCGGGTCGGTGCGGCGCAGTTCCGCGATGACGGCGCGCATCTCGTCATGTTCCGGCTCGCTCTTGTCCATGACCTTCTGGTCGTGGGCGCGCGGGCGCATGACGGGATAGAAGATTTCCTCTTCCAGCGTCGCGTGGATTTCCAGCGCGTCGCAGATCGTTTCCGCCAGCGCCTTCTTGACGCTGGGACGCTTGTCGCGGGTGTACTGGTGGAACGTCACCATCACGTGCGAGTGATCGAAGCGGATCATGTCGGTGATGGATGGACTCAGTTTTTTCAGGGAAAACATGATCGTCTCCTGTTGGCTGTGGGGTAGCGATAAGTGCATGTTAGTGCCGACGCTAGAGCTGCCGCGTAGGAGGGCGCCGCACTGTCTTGTCGGCCGATGACGCATGGGGCGTCCGGCCCAGACTGGCAATCTCTCGACCGTTTCCATGTGTTCAGAATCTCGTCCGACTCTGCCGGACATCGCCTCTAATCCTACACAGACACGGCTTCGTTTCTGATTACTCGGCGCCGCAACGCTGCGAAACTGCCTGCAACCGGCCGCGCTTCGGCGCGTCCGTCTGTCCGCGCGGTAACGCATGACGCGTTCCGCGCGGGCCATCCAATCACACACTGGAGGAATCGGAATGTTTGCACATAACAAGCGCCTGCAGTACACCGTGCGTGTCAGTGAACCGAATCCGGGGCTGGCCAACCTGATGCTCGAACAGTTCGGCGGCCCGCAGGGCGAACTGGCCGCGGCCATGCGTTACTTCACGCAGGCCGTCAGCGAAGATGATCCGGGCCGCAAGGACATGCTGTTCGACATCGCGACGGAAGAGCTGAGCCACCTCGAGGTGATCGGCCACATCGTCGCCATGCTCAACAAGGGCGCCAAGGGCGAGCTGGCCGAGGCCGTCGACAGCGAGGCGGAGCTGTACAAGAAGATCCAGGGCGCGGGCAACGACAGCCACGTGACGCAGGTGCTGTACGGTGCCGGCACGCCGCTGGTCAACTCGGCCGGGGTGCCGTGGACGGCGGCCTACATCGACACGATCGGCGAACCGACGGCCGACCTCCGCTCCAACATCGCCGCCGAGGCGCGCGCCAAGATCGTCTACGAGCGCCTGATCGCGCTGACCGACGACCCGGGCGTGAAGGAAGCGCTGGGCTTCCTGATGACGCGCGAGATCGCGCACCAGAAGTCGTTCGAGAAGGCGCTGTACTCGATCCAGCCGAACTTCCCGTCCGGGAAGATGCCGGGCGACCCGCGCTTCGCGAACACGTACTTCAACATGTCGCAGGGCCCGGGCGAGATGCGCGGCTCCTGGAACCAGGGCGAGAACTGGGACTTCGTCACGGACCGCGAGAAGCAGATGGCCGTCGACGGCGGCACGGGCGAAGCCGAGGTGCGGCTGCCGGCGAAGGACGTCGACGTCCTCAAGCAGATGGCCGAGCGCACCATGTCCGACCCGAACGTCGATCCGCCGACCGGTGCGGAACTGGGCATGGGCAACCAGACGCTGGCCGACGGCATGACCGTGCAGCCGGGGGCGCAGCCGAGCCCGGGGGCGCCGAAGCTCCACTAACACTTGCTCCGTCGCTCCCGCGAAGGCGGGGACGACGGTCTTGCGTGTACCTGATCACGGAGCCGTATGGATTCCCCACTCGCCAAAACGCTCGCACTCTCCGGGATGCTGCGCCCCCGCCGCCTGGCCGGCTGCGCCGTCTGCATCCTGGGCTGCATCGCGCTGCTGTTCACCGGCTTCGGCTATCTCGCCGGCCTGCTGCACGACGTCCCCCACGTGCGCGGCGCGCTGGTCGGCGGGGCCACGGCGGCGGCCGCGACGGCGCTCGGCACCCTGCCCATCCTGTTGTCGCAGAATTTTTCCAATCGCACCTACGACTGCTTCCTCGGCTTCGGCGGCGGCGTGATGCTGGGCGCGACCGCGTTCTCGCTCGTGATTCCCGCGCTGGCCGCGGCGAAGACCGGCGGCGCGGGGAACTGGGGCGCGAGCGTGTCCGTCGGCGCCGGCATCATGGCCGGCGCGGCGCTGCTGCTCGTGCTCGACCGCTGCATTTCCACCGACGGGATCCTGGCCCACGACGATCCCCGCACCGCCCACTCGCTCAAGCGCGCCTGGCTGTTCGTGTGGGCCGTCGCGCTGCACAACCTGCCGGAAGGCCTCGCGATCGGCGTCGC
>CBIHOW010000243.1:0-2252 GCA_966211695.1 uncultured Massilia sp.
CCCCGTTTCAGCTCGGCCTGGATCTCCCACGTGGAGCGCCAGCCGATGCCCAGTCCCTGCTTCACCCAGTCGAACAGCAATTCGCCGTCGTTGCACGCGAGGTCGCCGTCCACGCGCACGGCGAACAGCTTGCCGTCGCGCTGGAACGTCCAGCCGCGCTGCTGGCCGCCCTGCAGGTTGAAGGCGAGGCAGTTGTGGCGGGCGAGATCCTCCGGTGTGCGGGGCATGCCGTTGCGCGCGAAATAGTCGGGCGTGCCGCACACGACGCGCCGGTTCGGGAACAGCGGGATCGCCACATAGTTCGGGTCCGTCACTTCGCCGATGCGAATGGACATATCATAGCCTTCGCGCACGAGGTCGACGACGCTGTCCGTGAAGTTGAACGACATCTTGAGTTCCGTGTGGATGGCGCGGAACGCCGGCGCCTGCGGCGCCACGTGCTTGCGGCCGAACGCGGCCGGCGCCGACACCACCAGGTGGCCGCGCACCGTGCTGCGGCCCGCGCTGATGCTGTTTTCCGTGATGTCGAAATCGCGCAGCAGCTGGCGGCACGGTTCGATGAATTGTTCGCCCAGCGCGGTGAGCGTCAGGCCGCGCGTCGAGCGGTGCATCAGGCGCACGCCGAGGCGCTTCTCGAGGGCGTCCAGGCGCCGGCCCATGACGACGGGCGTGACGCCTTCCGCCAGCGCGGCGCCGGCGAAACTGCCCTTTTCGGTGATGAGTACGAAACTGCGTATTTCCGTGTAGCGGTCCATGCTGTCTTATCCATTCAATACTTAAAGTATCGACAGAGCCGATAATAGCAGCAATTCAACTTGCCGTGGGTTATGGCTATGCTGGGTCATCAGTCCAAGACCAACCATAGCAACGGAGGAGAACATGGCCCGAATGAGAGCAATCGACGCGGCGGCGGAAGTGCTGCGCAAGGAAGGTGTGAGTACGGTGTTCGGCGTGCCCGGCGCCGCAATCAACCCGTTTTACTCGGCGATGAAGAAGAACGGCGGCTTCGAGCACGTGCTCGCCCGCCACGTGGAAGGCGCCTCGCACATGGCCGAGGGCTATACCCGCGCCAAGGCCGGCAACATCGGCGTGTGCATCGGCACGTCGGGTCCGGCCGGCACCGACATGATCACGGGCCTGTACTCCGCCTGGGCCGATTCGATACCTATTCTATGCATCACGGGCCAGGCCCCGCGTGCCCGCCTGTACAAGGAAGACTTCCAGGCCGTCGACATCGAGTCCATCGCCAAGCCGGTCACCAAGTGGGCCGTCACCGTGCGCGAGCCGGACCTGCTGCCGCGCGTCGTCCAGCAGGCGTTCCACCTGATGCGCTCCGGCCGTCCGGGCCCCGTGCTGATCGACCTGCCGTTCGACGTGCAGGTGGCCGAGATCGAATTCGACATCGACACCTACGAGCCGCTGCCGGTGTATAAACCCGCCGCGACCCGCGCCCAGGCCGAAAAGGCGCTGGCGATGCTGAACGCCGCCGAGCGTCCGCTGATCGTCTGCGGCGGCGGCGTGATCAATGCCGACGCGGCCGCCAGGCTGCAGGAATTCGCCGAGATCGTCGGCGTGCCCGTGATTCCCACGCTGATGGGCTGGGGCGCGATCCCCGACGACCACCCGCTGATGGCCGGCATGGTCGGCCTGCAGACGTCGCACCGCTACGGCAACGCGACGATGCTGGAATCCGACTTCGTGATCGGTATCGGCAACCGCTGGGCGAACCGCCACACGGGCTCCGTCGACGTCTACAAGAAGGGCCGCACCTTCGTCCACATCGATATCGAACCGACCCAGATCGGCCGCGTGTTCGGCCCCGACCTGGGCATCGTCTCCGACGCGGGCGCCGCGCTGGACCTCCTGATCGACGTGGCCCGCGGCATGAATTCCATCGGCGGCCTGCCGGATCGCAGCGCCTGGGCGGCGCAGTGCCAGGAACGCAAGCGGACGATGCTGCGCAAGACGCACTTCGAGAACAACCCGATCAAGCCGCAGCGCGTGTACGAAGAAATGAACCGCGCCTTCGGCAAGGACACGACCTATGTCAGCACGATCGGCCTGTCGCAGATCGCCGCCGCGCAGTTCCTGCACGTGTACAAGGAGCGCAACTGGATCAACTGCGGCCAGGCGGGCCCGCTGGGCTGGACCGTGCCGGCCGCACTGGGCGTGGTCGCCTCGGGCGCCAAGAAGGACGTCGTCGCGATCTCGGGCGACTACGACTTCCAGTTCATGATCGAGGAACTGGCCGT
>CBIHOW010000244.1:0-2231 GCA_966211695.1 uncultured Massilia sp.
CTCGACATGGACGAGACGACGATCTCCGACTGGGCCATCCCGTTCTTCAGCAAGGCCCCCGGCGTGCTGAAAGGGGAGGCGCTGCAGTCCTATGTCAACAAGGCCGTGCACAACCAGCCGATCGAGAAACTGAAGATTCCGTTCGGCGCCGTCGCCACGGATCTCAAGACCGGCCAGCCGATCCTGTTCCGCCGCGGTAACACCGGCATGGCCGTGCGCGCGTCCTCGTCCGTGCCAGGCGTGTTCCAGCCGGTCACGATCGCCGGCCGGAATTATGTCGACGGCGGCCTCGTCGCTCCCGTGCCTGTCCGCTTCGCGAAGGAAATGGGCGCGGAATTCATCATCGCGGTTAATATCTCCAGCGCGACCGAGGCGCAGGCGACCGCGAGTTCCGTGGACGTGCTGATGCAGACGTTCACCATCATGGGCCAGCGCCTGAACCAGCACGAGCTGAAGGATGCCGACGTCGTCATCACGCCCGCGCTGGGCGCGATGGGCAGCGCCGACTTCAACGGCCGCAACCTGGCCGTGCTGGCCGGCGAGCAGGCCGCGGCCGGCGTCATGGCCGACCTCAAGGCCAGGCTGAAGGCCAAACAGAGCACGCCTGCCCCGCTGGCGGCTGCGCGCTGATAGTAGACCCTTTTTGTAACGCCACACGAAAGAAAGACTCAAGATGCAAACCAAGCCCGTCCTTACCCTCGAAGACATCAAGAAGATCGCCGCCGCTGCCGAAGCGGAAGCGGTTGCGAACGGCTGGAAAGTCGTCATCGCCATCTGCGACGACGGCGGCCACCCGCTGTGGCTGCAGCGCCTGGACGGCGCCGCCCCGGTGTCGGCCCATATCGCCCCGGCCAAGGCCAAGACGGCCGCGCTGGGCCGCCGCGAGTCGAAGATCTATGAAGACATGATCAACAACGGCCGCGTGTCGTTCGCCCGCGCGCCGGAACTGGACGGCATGCTGGAAGGCGGCGTGCCCATCATCGTCGAAGGCCACGTGGTCGGCGCCGTGGGTGTGTCGGGCGTGAAATCGGCGGAAGACGCGCAGATCGCCAAGGCCGGTATCGCCGCACTGGGCTTGTAATTTACGTATCCGTCAAGTCGGCGGGCGCGGTGCGATCGACGGTCGCGCCCGCCCGCCGAATTGTTTTGGGGCGGCGCATTTAGACGAAAACCGAAGTAATGACGATTGCCGGCCGATATAAATCGCGCTATAATTCAGAGGTTTAGCCATCACTTATCTGCCGTAGCGACTACCCACCCATACCTCTATCTAGCGACCTGTAACACTGGGCGAGATGCATGCCCACACCCCTGTTCAGGCCGGTCTGACGTGGCGCAGCCTACGGCGACTTTATCGGGAGTTGCCCTTGCCGCCATTTTTTTCTGGCCCAGCCGTTCCAGCCATCCTCGCTCTGGCAGACGGAACCATTTTCAAAGGATATTCGATCGGCGCCGCCGGTCACACCATCGGTGAAGTGGTCTTCAATACCGCCATCACCGGGTACCAGGAAATCCTGACCGACCCCAGCTATTCGCGTCAGATCGTCACGCTGACGTACCCCCACATCGGCAACTACGGCATCAATGCCGAAGACGTCGAAGCGTCGAAAGTCCACGCCGCCGGCCTGATCATCCGCGACCTGCCGCTGCTGGCCTCGAACTTCCGCTCGACCCAATCGCTGTCGGACTACCTGAAGCAGGAAAACGTCGTCGCCATCGCCGGCATCGACACCCGCAAGCTGACCCGCATCCTGCGCGAGAAGGGCGCCCAGAACGGCGCGATCCTGACCGGCACCCAGGGCAACGAGCCGTCGGAAGCGCAGGCGCTGGAACTGGCGCGCTCGTTCCCGGGCCTGAACGGCATGGACCTGGCGAAGGTCGTCTCCGTCAAGGAACCGTACACCTTCGACCAGACGGAATGGAAGCTGGGCCAGGGCTACGGCAAGCAGGACAACCCGCAATTCCACGTCGTCGCCTTCGACTATGGCGTCAAGCGCAACATCCTGCGCATGCTGGCCGAGCGCGGCTGCAAGATCACCGTGCTGCCGGCGCAGGCGACCGCGGAAGAAGCGCTTGCGCTGAACCCGGACGGCATCTTCCTGGCCAACGGTCCGGGCGACCCGGCCGCGTGCGACTACGCGATCGCCGCGACGAAGAAAGTGATCGACTCGGGCATCCCGACGTTCGGCATCTGCCTCGGCCACCAGATCATGGCGCTGGCCTCGGGCGCG
>CBIHOW010000245.1:0-2207 GCA_966211695.1 uncultured Massilia sp.
TGCACGGCCAGCGCACGTCCTGCTGGCCCGGCTGCAGCGGCATGCCGACGGTGTGAACGCACGGCACGAAGTCGCCGTCGCTGCCCAGCACGTCGTAGACCGCCTTGCCCATGCGGGTCATGATGCGCATGTTGACGGCGACATACGGCGAGTCCGACAGTTCCACGCCGATATGCGCGATCGGCGAACCCAGCGGGCCCATCGAGAACGGCACGACGTACATCGTGCGGCCGGCCATGCAGCCGTCGAACAGGCCGTTCAGCGTCTGGCGCATTTCGTTCGGGTCGACCCAGTTATTGGTCGGGCCCGCCTGCTCCTTGGTGGCCGAGCAGATGAAGGTGCGGTCTTCGACACGCGCCACGTCGCTCGGGTCGGAGCAGGCCAGGTACGAGTTCGGGCGCTTCTCCGGGTTCAGGCGCTTCATCGTGCCCGCTTCGACCATCTGTGCGCACAGGCGGTCGTACTCTTCTTCGGAGCCGTCGCACCAGTAGATGGCGTCGGGCTTCGTGAGGGCCGCGATCTCGGCCACCCAATTGATGAGTTTATTGTGCTTGATGTAAGCTGGGACGTTCAGTGCGGCGACGCCGCCCATCACGGGCTGGTTCATACATACCTCCAATGCCAATTAAGAATCCCTGGCGATTCCGATGGCCCTGGATGCGGCAGAGGCGGCGGCCTGCAATGCGCGCGGCGGTCGGAATCCCGTTTATCTTGTCCCGGCAGGATCGTCGTCAAGGATGGCCTCGTGGGCCCGCACCTGGGAATCCGTGCGGTTCACGGCTCAGTGCTACGGCGGTCATGTCGCCAGCCCGGGGTCGCGTGTGCGCGGAGGCCGGCGGGCTGGTTGGAACGTGTGCTGCTGGCCGCAAATGATGTCAATCTGACATCTCGGGCTCTTATTTCTGGTCGATTCTACACCTGCACAAACGCGTTTCAAATGCTTCAATAACAAAAATGTAGGAATTTTGGTTGACTAATGTAGTAGGCTATTTTCCACCGTTCATATTCTGTTATTTCATTACTTTCTTGCCGATAACATCCGCTAACATCCATGAAAATTGCGATTCTCGACGATTACCAAGATGCTGTCCGCACCCTCGATTGCTTCCGGCTGTTGGACGGCCATGAGGTCAAAGTGTTCAATAATTCGACCCGCGGCCTGGGCCAGCTGGCGATCCGCCTGGCACCGTTCGATGCCCTCGTGCTGATCCGCGAACGCACCGCATTCCCGCGCGCGCTGCTGGCCAAGCTGCCCAACCTGAAGCTGATTTCACAGACCGGCAAGGTATCCGGGCACGTCGACGTGGCGGCCGCGACCGAGCACGGCATCGCGATCGCGGAAGGCGTCGGCTCGCCCGTCGCGCCGGCCGAATTGACGTGGGCATTGATCATGGCGGCCAGCCGCAAGATCGTGCCTTACGCCAACAACCTGAAGGATGGGCTGTGGCAGACGGCTTCCATCAATCCGGAACTCAACGGCCTGGGCCGCGTGCTGAAAGGTCGTACGCTGGGGATCTGGGGCTACGGCAAGATCGGGCACCTGATCGCAGGATATGCGCAGGCGTTCGGCATGCAGGTGATGGTGTGGGGCAGCGACAAGAGCCGGGCCACCGCAGTGGCCGACGGTTTGACGGCAGCGCCCACGCGCGAAGCGTTCTTCGAGGAGGCCGACGTGGTCAGTGTGCACCTGCGGCTGAACGACGCGACGCGCGGCATCGTCAAGGCGGACGACCTGGCGCGCATGAAGCGCGACGCGCTGTTCGTGAACACGAGCCGGGCGGAACTGGTCGAGGAAGGCGCGCTCGAGGCGGCGCTGCGCAAGGGACGGCCAGGGTATGCGGCGCTGGATGTATTCACCAGCGAACCGCTGGCGGGCGACGCGGCGATCCTGAAGATTCCGACCGTGCTGGCGACGCCGCACCTCGGCTACGTGGAGCGCGACAGTTATGAATTGTATTTCCGGGCCGCGTTCGAGAACGTCGTGAACTTCGCGAACGGCAATCCGACCAACATCCTGAATACCGAGGCGCTTTAACGCAACTCGGGCTCGCCCGTGAAATTGGGTTTAGGCATCGGCATCTCATGCCGGCGCGTCCATAGCCCTGCCCAGCCCGGCGGCCATTCGATCACGGGCCCGGCATACGCCGGCAACCCCGCACGCACGGGCACGATGGGCACCGGCGGCATCTCGATGAGGCCGCCGTTCG
>CBIHOW010000246.1:0-2198 GCA_966211695.1 uncultured Massilia sp.
TCTCCGATCTGCACATGACGGTGCTGTCGCTGTTCACGGTGACGGCAGATTACGCACCACACCTGGCCCGGCGCGCGGATTACGCGGCGGCCGCGCGCGCGGCGGCGGCGGACTTGCCCGCTTTCGACGTCGACTTCGAAGGCATCACGATCTCGCGCGGCGCCGTGCTGGCCACGGGTTTTCCGCGCGACGGCACGCTGGAACGGCTGCGCGCGCGCCTGCGCGACGCGCTGCGCGCACGCGGGCTCGATGGGACGCTGGACCAGCGCTACCGGCTCGTCACGGCGCATTCGACCGTGCTGCGCTTCGTCGCACCACCCGTTGAACCGGCACGGCTGGCTTGCGCGCTGGCGGCGCTGCGCAATGTGCCGCTGGGATCGCTGCGCGTGGACAGCCTGCAGCTCGTGGTCAATGACTGGTACATGTCGAGCGCGGCGGTCGAGCCGGTCGCGACGTTCGCCTTATACGGCAGCGGCGGCGGCACGCCGTAGCGTCACCACTTGATCGCCGGCGGCCCGCGCCCGCAACTGGCCGCAGCCGCCATCGACATCCTGCCCCGCCGAATCGCGCAGCTTGGTCAATACGCCCCGCTCGAACAGCCAGGCCGCGATCGCCCGCGCCTTGTCCCAGCCGGGCCGGCGGAACGGCAAGCCAGGATTCGTGTTGTAGGGGATCATGTTCAGCACGGCATACTTGCCGCGCAAGAGGTCCACGAGCGTCTCGAGTTCATCCTGCCCGTCGTTGACGCCGTCCAGCAGGGTCCACTGGTATTGGATCGGGTAGCCGGTCAGGCGCGCATAGCGTTCGCCCTCCTCGACCAGTTCGCGCGCCGTGAAGCGCGGTGCGCGCGGCAGCAGGCGTGCGCGCAGGTCCGCCTTCGTCGTGTGCAGCGACAGCGCCAGCGCCGGTTTGACTCGCCCCGTGGGCAGGCGTTCGAACACACGCGGGTCGCCCACCGTCGAAAACACGAGGTTCTTGTGGGCGATATTGCCTTCGATGCCGAGCAGGTCGATGGCTTCCATTACGTTGTCGAGGTTGTGTGCGGGCTCGCCCATGCCCATGAACACGACCTTCTTGACGGGCCGCCGGCGGCGCGCCAGCACGACCTGGGCGACGATCTCGCCGCTCGTCACCTGACGGATCAGGCCGCTTTGCCCCGTCATGCAGAACTGGCAGCCGACGGCGCACCCGACCTGGCTCGACACGCACACGCCATCGCGCGGCAGCAGGACGGACTCCACCGCCTGGCCATCGGCAAGGCCGACCAGCAGCCGGGCGGAACCGTCGTCGGCGGGGTGGGTGCTGATGACGCGGGCGAGTCCATCCAGCTCGGCATCCAGCTGCGGCAACGCCTCGCGCACGGGCTTCGGCAGGAAGTCGTCGGGGCGGCGGCGGCCGCGGTCGTGGTCCATTACGCGGACCCAGTCGCGCAGGATGCGGTCTGCGTGCAGGGGCTGGGCGCCCAGCGTGTGCAGGCGGGTGCGGATTGCTTCAATACGCATTCATTTGTTGGCTTGTAAACGTCGCCCCCGCGCAGGCGGGGGCCAAATTTTGCTCGCGTATCGATAGCGCTGGCAGAACTTGGGTCCCCGCCTTCGCGGGGACGACGGAGGTAATTTAGTCGTTCTTGACGACGATCGTCGGAAACTTCGCCGACATATCCTTCGACTGCTCCGCCACCTTCACCGCCACCTTGCGCGCGATCTCCTTATAGATCGCGGCGACGGGACCATCCGGCTCCGCCACGACGGTCGGCGTACCGGAATCCGTCTGCTCGCGGATCGACAGCTGCAGCGGCAGCTTGCCGAGGAAGTCCACGTGGAAGTCTTCGCACATCTTCTGCCCGCCGCCTTCGCCGAAGATCGCCTCGACGTGGCCGCAGTTCGAGCAGATGTGGGTGCTCATGTTTTCCACGACGCCGACGATCGGGATGCCGACCTTCTCGAACATCTTGAGGCCCTTGCGCGCGTCCAGCAGGGCGATGTCCTGCGGGGTCGTGACGATCACCGCGCCCGTCACGGGCACCTTTTGCGACAAGGTCAGCTGGATGTCGCCCGTGCCCGGCGGCATGTCGACGACGAGGTAGTCGAGGTTCTTCCAGTTGGTCTGTTCCAGCAGTTGCTGCAGGGCCTGCGTGACCATGGGGCCGCGCCACACCATCGGCTCGTCCGGATCGATCAGGAAGCCGATCGACGACA
>CBIHOW010000247.1:0-2168 GCA_966211695.1 uncultured Massilia sp.
TTCCTGGGCGGCGAAGACTTCGACCAGCGCGTGATCGACTACATCATCGACGAATTCAAGAAGATCAACGGCCTCGACCTGTCGAAGGATCCGATCGCCCTGCAGCGCATCAAGGCTTCGGCCGAGCGCGCGAAGATCGAACTGTCGTCGTCGCAGCAGACCGAGATCAACGAGCCGTACATCGCCATGGCGAACGGCGCGCCGGTCCACCTGAACCTGAAGATCACCCGCGCCAAGCTGGAAGCGCTGGTCGAGGAACTGATCGCCAAGACCATCGAGCCGTGCCGCATCGCCATCAAGGATGCGGGCGTGAAGGTCTCGGACATCGACGACATCATCCTGGTCGGCGGCATGACCCGCATGCCGAAGGTGCAGGAAAAAGTGAAGGAGTTCTTCGGCAAGGATCCGCGCAAGGACGTGAACCCGGACGAGGCCGTCGCAGTCGGCGCCGCCATCCAGGGCTCCGTGCTGGCCGGCGACCGCAAGGACCTGCTGCTGCTGGACGTGACCCCGCTGTCGCTGGGTATCGAAACCCTGGGCGGCGTGATGACCAAGATGATCCAGAAGAACACCACGATCCCGACCAAGTTCTCGCAGGTGTTCTCGACCGCCGACGACAACCAGCCGGCCGTGACCATCAAGGTCTACCAGGGCGAACGCGAAATCGCCGCCGGCAACAAGGCGCTGGGCGAGTTCAACCTGGAAGGCATCCCGCCGGCACCGCGCGGCACGCCGCAGATCGAAGTGACCTTCGACATCGACGCCAACGGCATCCTGCACGTGGGCGCGAAGGACAAGGCCACCGGTAAAGAGAACAAGATCACCATCAAGGCCAACTCGGGTCTGTCGGAAGACGAGATCCAGAAGATGGTGAAGGACGCCGAGCTGAACGCGGAAGAAGACAAGAAGGTCAAGGAACTGGCCGAGTCGCGCAACCAGGCCGACGCGCTGGTGCACTCGACCCGCAAGTCCCTGACCGAGTACGGCGACAAGCTGGACGCCGGCGAGAAGGAAAAGATCGAAGCCGCGATCACCGACCTGGAAGGTTCGATCAAGTCGGGCGACAAGGCCGAGATCGACGCCAAGGTGGCTGCGTTGTCGACGGCTGCCCAGAAGCTGGGCGAGAAGATGTACGCCGACATGCAGGCCCAGCAGGGCGCCGCAGGCGCACAGGCTGGCGGCCAGCAGCCGGGTGCGGAGTCGGCCAAGCAGGATGACGACGTCGTCGACGCCGACTTCAAGGAAGTCAAGGACGCCAAGTAAGGACGTCCTGACGGGGCGGGCTGATTCATGGCCCGCCCCGTCGCCGCAACCCCGAGCCGAAGCGACCTCATGGTGCCCGGCTCGTTTTTTTGTGGTGTGTCCAACATCTGCGGGACCGCGCCGGCCGTTGTTTTTACGGCCGAGTCGCGCAAGCCCGACATGCTCACTGTATACTCGTATCCTTTTGGGCTGTGCGTTCGCAGGTGTCAGCCTGGTTCGCCACAGTTCTTTTGTAGATAGACAGCAAGGTGCCGACAAATGGCAAAGCGTGATTTTTACGAGATCCTCGGCGTCGCGAAGACTGCTTCGGAAGACGAGATCAAGAAGGCCTATCGCAAGCTTGCGATGAAGTACCATCCGGACCGCAATCCCGACAACAAGGAAGCGGAAGAGAAGTTCAAGGAGGTCAAGGAAGCCTACGAGATGCTGACCAATCCGGAAAAGCGCGAGGCTTATGACCGCTACGGTCACGCTGGCGTCGATCCGAACGGCGGCATGGGCGGCGGCTTCGGTGCCGGCGGCTTCGGCGATGCGTTCGGCGACATCTTCGGCGACATCTTCGGCGGCGGTCGCGGCCGCAGCTCGGGCCCGCAGGTGTACCGCGGCGCCGACCTGCGCTATAACCTGGAAATTACGCTGGAGCAGGCAGCCGCCGGTTTCGACACGACGATCCGCGTGCCGAGCTGGGACAAGTGCGACACCTGCCACGGCAGCGGCGCCAAGCCGGGCACGTCGCCCGTCACCTGCTCGACCTGCCACGGCCACGGCCAGGTGCGCATGCAGCAGGGCTTCTTCTCGATCCAGCAGACCTGCCCGAAGTGCCACGGCAGCGGCAAGATCATCCCGGAACCGTGCGCGGCCTGCGGCGGCGCCGGACGCATCAAGCGCAACAAGACGCTGGAAGT
>CBIHOW010000248.1:0-2140 GCA_966211695.1 uncultured Massilia sp.
GCCGGCGTGTCGAAGGCGAAGGCCGACCACGTCGTCGTCGCCGGCCATGACGGCGGTACGGGCGCATCGCCGCTGTCGTCGGTGAAGCACGCCGGCACGCCGTGGGAACTGGGCCTCGCCGAGACCCAGCAGACCCTCGTGCTGAACGGCCTGCGCAGCCGTATCCGCGTCCAGGCCGACGGCCAGATGCGTACCGGCCGCGACGTCGTCATCGCCGCCCTGCTGGGCGCGGACGAAATCGGCTTCGCGACGGCACCGCTCGTCGTCGAAGGCTGCATCATGATGCGTAAGTGCCACCTGAACACCTGCCCGGTGGGCGTGGCCACCCAGGATCCGGAACTGCGCGCCAAGTTCTCGGGCAAGCCGGAACACGTCGTGAACTACTTCTTCTTCGTCGCCGAGGAAGCGCGCCAGATCATGGCCCAGCTGGGCATCCGCACGTTCGACGAACTGATCGGCCGTTCGGACCTGCTGGACAAGTCGAAGGCCGTCGGTCACTGGAAGGCACAGGGCCTGGACTTCAGCAACATCTTCTACCAGCCGAAGGTCGACGACAAGCGCCAGCTGCTGCATACGGAAGGCCAGGACCACGGCCTGGACAAGGCCCTGGACCACAAGCTGATCGCCCAGGCCAAGGCCGCGCTGGAGAAGGGCGAGCGCGTCTCGTTCATCTCGCCGGTGAAGAACGTCAACCGCACGGTCGGCACGATGCTGTCGGGCGAAGTCGCCAAGCGCTACGGCCATGCCGGCCTGCCGGACGACACGATCCACATCCAGCTGCAGGGCACGGCGGGCCAGTCGGCCGGTGCGTTCCTGGCGGCCGGCATCACGCTGGACCTGGTCGGCGAAGGCAATGACTACGTCGGTAAAGGCCTGTCGGGCGGCCGCATCATCGTGCGTCCGAACACGGAGTTCCGCGGCTGGGCCGTCGACAACATCATCGTCGGCAACACGGTGCTGTACGGCGCGATCGCCGGCGAAGCATTCCTCAACGGCGTGGCCGGCGAGCGTTTCGCGGTGCGTAACTCGGGTGCGACGGCCGTCGTCGAAGGCGTGGGCGACCACGGTTGCGAATACATGACCGGCGGCACCGTCGTCGTGCTGGGCGACACCGGCCGCAACTTCGCGGCGGGCATGTCGGGCGGCGTGGCGTATGTCTACGATCCGAAGGGCGACTTCGAGCAGAAGTGCAACACCGCGATGGTGGCACTGGAGCGCGTGCTGTCGACCAAGGAACAGAGCGACAAGTCGAGCTGGCACGCACAGACCCGCAACGGCGAGCGCGAGTCGGACGAAGCGATCCTGAAGCGCCTGATCGAGCGTCACTTCAAGCACACCGGTTCGACCCGTGCGCGCAACCTGCTGGACGACTGGGCCAACAGCCGCAGCAAGTTCGTCAAGGTCTTCCCGACCGAGTACAAGCGCGCGCTGGAAGAGATGCACAACAGCAGCATGGAAGAAGCCAACGACAAGATCGAACTGGCTGCCTGATGCTCCCGGCGGGCGTCCCCACGCGCCCGCCGCATCTCTCTAGACCGAACAGAACACGATAGGAATACAAATGGGTAAGATCACCGGCTTCATGGAATTTCAGCGCCAGGAAGAAGACCACCTGGAACCCGCTGCCCGCCTCAAGAACTACAAAGAATTCACGATCACCCTGACCGACGCGCAAGCCAAGGTCCAGGGTGCGCGCTGCATGGATTGCGGCATCCCCTTCTGCAACACCGGCTGCCCCGTCAACAACCAGATCCCCGACTGGAACGACCTGGTCTACCACGGCAACTACCGTTACGCCGTCGAGAACCTGCACTCGACGAACAACTTCCCGGAATTCACGGGCCGTATCTGCCCGGCACCGTGCGAAGCCGCCTGCACGCTGGGCATCAACAATGAGCCGGTCGGCATCAAGTCGATCGAGCGCAAGATCGCGGACGCCGGCTGGGAGCACGGCTGGATCGTCCCGCAACCGGCTGCCAATAAAACCGGCAAGAAAGTCGCGATCATCGGTTCCGGCCCCGCGGGCCTGGCCGCTGCCCAGCAGCTGGCACGCGCCGGCCACGATGTGACGGTGTTCGAGAAGAACGACCGCGTCGGCGGCCTGCTGCGCTACGGCATCCCCGACTTCAAGATGGAGAAG
>CBIHOW010000249.1:0-2131 GCA_966211695.1 uncultured Massilia sp.
GCTCGGCCACCTGGGCCGGCGTCGGATTCGCGGGCGAGCCCATGCGCTTCCACGCCGCGTACGAATTGCCGTGCTCCTGGTCGATGCGGTAGTGCCGCATCTGCACCTGTCTGGCGGGAATGCCGGCGATGCGCAGCTCGACGGGCGAACCGGCATCGATGATGTCGTCGTCGTGGTAATTCCAGACCAGGACCGTCACGCTGTGTGCATCCTTCGCCGCCAGCGCATCGATGTCGGTGCGTGGGCCGCGCACGCCGGCGGCCTGGATGCGGGCCGCGTCGTAGGCCCGGTCGCCCGTCACCGCCACGCGCTCGCCGCGCATCTTGCCGAGCATGCGGAACACGTTCAGCACCGGCTTGTTGACGCCATTGGTCGCCAGGTCGCGGAAGCCCGCGAACCAGGGCTGGTCTTCGAACTCGAACGACCAGTTCACCGCGCCGATCAGGTTCACGCCGCGCCGCGCGGCCAGGTCGTACTCGCGCGCGATCGACGCGGCCGTGTAGCTGGCGTACAGCGTGCCGTTGCGGTAGGCGTTCTCCGGGTTGGTCTGCATGCCGCAGGCGGCGCAGCCTTCCGGGTCGGATTCGCCGATGATGACGGGGACGTTCTTCAGTTCCGGGTATTTTTCGACGAGCGCGAAACCTTCGTCGAGGTGGCGGAAATGCGCGTCCATGCCCATGCGCACGATGCCGTTGACGACCTTCGGCGCGCCCTTGGCGTGGAACGCGACGAAATCCAGCGGCGAGCCGGTCTTGCCGGTCGCGTAGTTGGTCTCGTGCAGGCAGTGCTGCAGGAAGTCGTCCATGAAGCGGCCCGCGCCGGCCGTGTGCGGCCCGCCGATGCGCGCCGTCGGCAGCGCGCGCTTCACCGCGTCGGCCGCGTAGTCGTACATCTTGAAGTACTCGCGTTTGGTGTCCGGCGCGATCAGGTACAGGCCGTCCGGCTCGTTCCACACTTCCCAGTACCAGCTCTCGACTTCCTTCTGCCCGTAGCGCGCCACGCTGTGCTTCACCCATTGGTAGACCAGCTCGGACCACTTGGCGTAGTCGTTCGGCGGTGTGGCCCAGCCCGTCATGATCTCCTTGTAGGGCGTGCCCGGCTTCCAGTGGTGGCGGTAGGGCTGCGGGCGCTGCGACAGCGCTTCGGGCATGAAGCCGATCTGCGCCAGCGGTTTCATGCCGCGCTCGATGTAGGTGTCGAAGATGCGGTCGATGATGGTCCAGTCGTAGACCGGCTTGCCGTCCTTGTCCTCGCTGTACATGTTCGTCGAGCCCCACTTGAGCGCATAGCTGCCGTCGCCCGACGTCATGAGGTTGTGCGCGCGGACGTACACGGGGACGGGACTCAGCGCGGCGATGTCGCTCAGCAGTTTTTTGCCGTTGGGCGCCGTCGTGTAATTCGGCTCGTCGTAGCCGAACCAGGCCCAGATCGGCGTCATGGGGCCTTTCACCTGGTTGGCGTCGACGGTGAGCCTGACCGGCTGCAGTGCGGTCGATGCGGCGGGTTCGGCGGCGTGCAGGGGCGCGCACGCCGCGAAGAGGAGGGCGGCGAGGTGTCTCTTCATTGTTGTTCTCGTGGATCGGTCCGATGGCATGATGCTAGGCCGATCCACGGCGGCCGTCCAATGACGGTTTTGCCGGTGCCGATACCGAATCGGATATCGCCCGATCAGCTCTTGCGGACGAATTCCGACTTCAGGCTCATCGCGCCGAAGCCGTCGATCTTGCAGTCGATGTCGTGGTCGCCGTCGACGAGGCGGATGTTCTTGACCTTGGTGCCCTGCTTGACGACGCCACCGCCGCCCTTCAGTTTCAGGTCCTTGATGACGGTGACGGAGTCGCCGTCCTGCAGCACGTTGCCGGCCGCGTCGCGCCACACGCGGGCCGTCTCTTCCGCGGCCGCTTCGGCCTTGACGGGCCATTCATGCGCGCATTCCGGACAGACGTAGTTGCCCATGCCGTCTTCGTAGGTCAGCGTGGAACCGCAGGTGGGGCAGGGAGGCAAGGTCGTCATGGCAGTGTGCGAAAGGGATAGTGGAATGCAAAACGCCAACCGCGGGGGGTTGGCGTTGCTGTAAATCTTGGTGGCCCGGGGCGGAATCGAACCACCGACACAAGGATTTTCAATCCTC
>CBIHOW010000250.1:0-2084 GCA_966211695.1 uncultured Massilia sp.
CGCACGCCAGGTTGCAGCGGAACAGCGGCTCGAGCATCAGCGCGAGCGGATAGCGTCGCTGCCCGGCCAGGTGCTTGCGCAGCACGTAGGCGCCGACGAGGATTTTTTGCAGCAACGGGATGGCCATGCCGGTGTCCTCGCAATCAGTCCCTACCCGCTCGCGACCCGTCCGCGAGCGCGCGCGGCAGCCGGAACTCGATGTGTTCCTCGATCCCGTCCATCGTGGACACCTCGACGGGCCCGAGCGCGCGCAGTGCACCGATCACGTGCTCGACCATGGCCTCGGGCGCGGATGCGCCGGCCGTGATCCCGACCACCGCCGCGCCGGCGACCCAGGCGGGGTCGAGCTCGCTGCCGTCGGCCAGCAGCCAGGTCGGGGTGCCGGTCTCCGCGCCGATCTCGCGCAGCCGGTTCGAATTCGAACTGTTCGGCGCGCCGACGACGAGCAGCACGTCGACCTGGCGGCACAGGTCGCGCACGGCGCGCTGGCGGTTCTGCGTGGCATAACAGATGTCGCGTACGTCGGGCCCGACGATGTCCGTGAAGCGCCGCCGCAGGGCCGCGATGACGCCGCGCGTGTCGTCCACGCTGAGCGTCGTCTGCGTCACGTAGGCGACGGGCGTGCCGGGCGGCAGGTCGAGGGCTTCGGCCTCGCGCTCGTCGCGCACGAGCAGCACGCGGCCGTCGATCTGCCCCATCGTCCCCTCGACCTCCGGGTGGCCAGGGTGGCCGATCAGGATCACCGTCCGCCCGCCGGCCGCATACTGGCGTCCCTGGATGTGGACCTTGGCGACGAGCGGACAGGTCGCGTCCAGAACGCGCAAGGCGCGCGCGCGGGCATCGGCCTCGACCGTGCGCGCCACGCCGTGCGCGCTGAAGACCGTCACCGCCTGCGGCGGCACTTCGTGCAGGTCTTCGACGAACACGGCGCCCTTGGCGCGCAGGCCGTCGACGACGGCCTTGTTGTGGACAATTTCGTGGCGCACATACACGGGCGCACCATGCCGTTCGAGCGCGCGCTCGACGATCTCGATGGCTCGGACGACGCCCGCGCAAAACCCGCGCGGCTGGGCAAGGATCACATGCATGACGGCTCTCTGCGGTGCTTTCCGTTCGGTGCAGATTGGAGTCCTCGTCCGCGCGCAAGTTCGCACGCCGCGTTTGATCCAGATGCGTATGCGTCTTGCATATCTCATTAGAATGCGCTGCAGATGGATGCCGGAAGGAGACGATGGTGGCGGGGAGCGACCTCGTGCTGGTCACGGGCGCGGCCGGGTTCGTCGGTGCCGCGGTGGCGCGCGCGGTGCTGGACGAGGGGTATGCCGTCCGTGCCCTGGTACGCGCGGGCAGCCCGCGCCGCAATCTCACAGGGTTCGATGCCGAAGTGGTCGTGGGCGACATGCGCGACGCGGCGGCGGTCGGGCGCGCGCTGGCCGGAGTGCGTTTCCTGCTGCATGTCGCGGCGGATTACCGGTTGTGGGCGCCCGATCCTGGGGAGATCATGCGCAACAACCTGGAGGGTACGGCAACCGTGATGCGGGCGGCGCTGGCCGCCGGAGTCGAGCGCGTGGTCGTCACCAGCAGCGTGGCCACGTTGCGGGTGGGCCCGGCTACCGTGGCCGCCACGGAAGACGAACCGCTGCCGGAACACGAGGCGATCGGCGCGTACAAGCGCAGCAAGGTCGCGGCCGAGCGGCTCGTCGAGCGCATGGTCGCGCAGGACGGCTTGCCGGCCGTGATCGTCAACCCGTCGACCCCGGTCGGTGCGCGCGACGTGCGGCCGACGCCGACGGGGCGCATCATCGTCGAGGCGGCCCGCGGGCGGATGCCGGCGTTCGTCGAGACGGGGCTGAACGTCGTGGACGTCGAGGACGTGGCGCGAGGACATGTGCTCGCCCTTACGCGCGGACGCGTGGGCGAGCGCTACATCCTCGGCGGGCAGAACGTGATGCTGCGCGAACTGCTGGGCGAGATCGCGCAACTCGTGGGGCGTGAGCCGCCGCGGGTGCGATTGCCGGCCGCGCCGCTCGTGCCGCTGGCGCACGCGGCCGAGGCGGTCGCGCGCCTGCGCGGGCGCGAGCCGT
>CBIHOW010000251.1:0-2078 GCA_966211695.1 uncultured Massilia sp.
GGCGGCATCTCGATGAGGCCGCCGTTCGCGTTCTTTTGCATCGGCGCCATGTCGAAGGAATACATGTAGCCCGGCAGCAGCGCATCGCACACGTTCGCGAACCACGCCGTGTGATCCTCGTCGCGCCCGAGTGCGCGTGCGAGGCCTTCCGGGTCGAATTTCGCGAGTGCGTGGATCAGCTCGTCCGTGGTCGCGCCGGGCGCATCGCCCCATCCCATCACGGGGTTGTTGTTGTAGTCGGCGCCGGAGCCGTACCAGCCTTCGCGCCACGGGCGCTGCATCCAGTCGCGCTTACCCGTGAACAATTGCCAGCGCCAGTGCAGGCCGGACGGCTTGGGCCAGGAATACAGGTACAGCTTTTCGTAGCCGGCCTTGTGCAGCTCGCGCACCATCGCCATCAGGCGCGCATGCGGCATGCGGTCCGGCGGCGAGCGGCGGAACAGGATCGCTTCGCCATCGGCATGCTGCACCTCGTCGGTCGACAGGTTCAGGTCGAGCGTGCGCGATTCGTTGCCGAAGCGTGCGGAGATCCAGCCTGTCAGCAGGTTGACGTGGGTGATGACACCATAGCCGCGATGGCGATGGAAGATGACGGTTCCAGGTGCGACGGGTTTCATTGGGAAGACGGGCTCGGCCCAAAAAGGAGTCAGGATACTCATCCGATCCGGACGATTCTAGCGCAGACACATATGGATACACTACGGTTTGCGGCTATCATTACCCACCTTTTTTTACAGCGTTTTCAAATCATCATGACTTTGCGAATCATCGCCAGCGGCGGCACTTTCGACAAACACTACAACGAACTCAATGGCGTTCTGGGCTTTGCTGAAAGCCACTTGCCGGAGGTCATCGCGCGCTCCCGCATGACCATTCCCGTCGAGCTGCAGGTCGTGTCCCTGCTCGACTCGCTGGACATGCAGGACACCGACCGCCAGAACATCCTGGCTGCCTGCCAATCGGCCAGCGAGACGCAGATCGTGATCGTGCACGGCACCGACATGATGCGCGAAACGGCCGAGGTACTGGGCGCGGCAATGTCGGACAAGACAATCGTGTTCACGGGTGCCATGATCCCGTACGAGATCGCCAACTCGGACGCGCTGTTCAACTTCGGCTTCGCCTGCGCCGCCGCGCAGATGCTGCCGCCGGGTGTCTATGTGGCGATGAACGGCAAAGTGTTCACCTGGGATAACGTCACGAAGAACCGCGCAGCGGGCGTGTTCCAGGCGCTGTAAAACAACCCGATGTGCCGGGCGCTGCGCATTTTCGGCAATTCCTATAATCGTTCTTCCCCACGAACAGGAGGAATCAGCGATGAGCGAGCAGCGCCCCACCCTGACCACGCGCCAGGGCCATCCCGTCCGCGACAACCAGGCCATGCGTTCCGTCGGCGAACGCGGTCCGGCCACCCTCGAGAACTACCAGTTCATCGAAAAGATCACCCACTTCGACCGCGAACGGATCCCCGAGCGCGTGGTGCATGCGCGCGGCACGGGCGCGCACGGTTATTTCGAGGCCTACGGCAAGATCGGCAATGAGCCCGCCAGCAAGTACACCCGCGCCCGCGTGCTCAATGAAACCGGCGTGCAGACGCCCGTGTTCGTGCGCTTCTCCACCGTGATCGGCGCCAGGGAGTCTCCGGAGACGGCACGCGATCCGCGCGGCTTCGCCGTCAAGCTCAAGACGGTCGAGGGCAACTGGGACCTCGTCGGCAACAACCTGAAGGTCTTCTTCATCCGCGACGCGATCAAGTTCCCGGACATGATCCACGCCTTCAAACCCGACCCCGTCACGAACCAGCAGGAGCCGTGGCGCTTCTACGATTTCATCTGCAGCCACCCGGAAGCGCTGCACATGGTCACGTGGGTCAAGAGCCCCTGGGGCATTCCGGCCAATTACCGCGAGATGGAAGGCTCGGGCGTCAACACCTATAAACTCGTGAACGACCAGGGCATCGCCCACCTCGTCAAATTCCACTGGCAGCCGAAACAGGGCGTGCGCAACCTGACGAGCCAGCAGGCGGCCGAGATCCAGGCGCACGACACGAGCCACGCCACGCGCGACCTGTACGACGC
>CBIHOW010000252.1:0-2027 GCA_966211695.1 uncultured Massilia sp.
GCGATGATCTTTTCCGTGAACAGGTGCTGGAACTGGGCCATGAACAGGAAGCGGCTCTTGGACAGCCACTTGCCGTTGTAGCCCGTGCGGTATTCCGGCATCAGGAACAGCGAGCACAGTTCCGTGGAACCGGTCAGGTCGTTGGACAGGTACAGCGTGTCCATGCGCGTGAACACGCCCAGTTCGCGGCTGGAGTGCACCAGCGTGCCGATGCGGTAGTTATAAAACGGCTCCGTGAGGCCGACGGCGGCCTTGATGGCGCACACGCCGGCCAGGCGGCCGTTGGACGTGTCTTCCATCACGAACATGTAGTCGCGTTCTTCGGGCGGGATCGTCTGCGCGAACGATGCCACCGCGGTCTCGACGCGCTCGCCCAGCATGGCGCGGTCCGGCTTCAGCGTGGTCATGCCGCTGCCGACCTGGCGCGCCATCTCGATCAGCGGATCGATGTCGTTCAGGGTGATTGCGCGGATTACGAGCATGGGTTCCTCATGGTTGTGCATCAGATGCGTACGCAGATGACGCTGTCGCCCGTCGCGACGCCGAGCGCCTCGCGTGCCGCGGGCGGCAGGCAGATGGCTTCCGAGCTTTCGGCCGGGTCGCACGGCAGCACGATCGCGCGGAACTTGCGTTCGCTGCTGGCCACCGCGTAATTCACCATCGCGGCCTTGCCGCCGCGCGTGGGCGGCTGCAGTTCGGCATTCGCGACCTTTCTCACCATCGAGCCGGAGAACGACCGCAGCGCATGCTTGTGCGCCTGCAGGATCGGGCCGCCGTCGAAGATGTCGATGTATTCGTCGGCCTCGAAGCCCTCTTCCGTCAGCAGGTCGAACGCGAGCTCTCCGCTCGGGTGGATCTGGCCCATCACGGCCTGCGCGGGACCGGGCAGCAGCGGCACGTACACGGGGTAGTGCGGCATCAGCTCGACGATCAGCGTGCGGTTGCGGGCGCCGCCGATCGTGCGCTCCGCATCGAGGAAGTCCATCTTGAAGAACTTGCGGCCCAGCGCGTCCCAGAACGGCGACTGGCCATGTTCGTCGGTGACGCCGGCCAGCGGCACGAAGAAGCGGTCGCCGAAGCGGTGCGGCGCCAGCACGGCATAAAGGAGCCTCGCGCGCGACAGCAGCGCGGCTTCGCGGCCGGCCGTGTCGCGGTGGCGAATATAAAAGCCGGACAGCTGCGAATACGCGGTCAGCTCCGAGCACAGGGTCAGCGCGTGCACGCTGTGGCTGATGTTCAGGTCGCGCGAGACCTGCTGGATCACATCGTTACGAAACGCGAAATAAGTGCCGTTCGAGCCGGCCGACGCGTGGATCGCGGCGGTGCCGACCAGCTCGCGGCTGTCGACGTCTTCGAGCACGAACAGGTAGGACTCTTCGCTGGGGATGTCGACGTGGGCGGCGAACGACGCCACCGAACGCTCCACGAACGCGGCGATTTTCTCGCGCGTGCGCGGCAGGGTGTGCACTCCCGGCGTGGACGCGGCAAGCAGCGTCTCGAGGGCGCCGACATCCGCTGGTTCTACCGGACGAACTACGTACATGGATTCTCCCGACAAAGGCATCGAACTCACGGAGCCGGCCGGGCTGGGGTGGCTCCCCTTCCGGCCGGGTGGTGCAGGCGTATCAGCCGGCGAGGAACGCGTCGGCGGCCTGGCGCATGATGCGATCCGCTTCCGCGATCTGCTCGTCGGACACGACCAGCGCCGGTGCCAGGCGGACGACGTCCGGGCCGGCAATCAGCAGCATCAGGCCCAGTTTTTCCGCGACCTTCGTGTAGTCCTTCGACTTGCCCTTGTAGCCGTCGGCCATCGGCAGGCCGAGCAGCAGGCCCTTGCCGCGCGGCTTGGTGAACAGCTGCGGGTAGTCGGCGGCCAGCTTCTCCAGGTTCGCGAACACCTTGGTGCTTGCCTCGCGCACGCGCGCCAGGAAGGCCGGCTGGTTGATCTGCTCGATCACGGCCAGCGCCACCGACGTCGCCAGCGGGTTGCCGCCGTACGTGGTGCCGTGGCTGCCGACGGCCAGGTA
>CBIHOW010000253.1:0-1994 GCA_966211695.1 uncultured Massilia sp.
TGGGGCGAGCAACCGCTGCACGTGTGGCTGCGGTCGGTGGTGAAGGACGACGCGGCGTTCGCCCACATCGAAGAGATACTGGGCGTGGGGCCGCGGCCGTCCTGATTCAGTGCGACGTCGGCGCTTGCGACTGGGCGGCTTTCAGCCGTTCGGTCGCGCGCGCGACCTCCTCCTCGACGCGGCGCATGGCCTCGCGCGTCGATTGCGTCACCTGCTCGTAGCCCTTGAACGCGTTCTCGATGGCGGCCTTGATGATTTCCACCGCGTTTTCCTGGCCCGGCTTGACGTTCTGGGTGACGTCGTAGATCAGCGCGGACAAGGTGTTCTTCGCTTCGGCGAGATGGGTGTCGGCGGCCTGCTCGAACTCGTTCTTGATGTCGCCGATGATCTGCTTGAGCTGTTCGCCATAGGCCGTCGCTTCCGACACGCCCGGCTGCACGCGCGCCGACAGGGCGTCGATGGCGGCCTTCGGATCCTGCGCCTGGCTGAACTGGCGGCTCGCCTCCAGCGTGTTTTCCATCGATTGCTTGGCGGTCGCCAGATTCAGCGCCACCACCTGCTCGACGCCCTGCACGGCCTTGCTGGCCAGGGCGTTAAACGTCTGCATTTGCAGGTCGAACAGGGTCTTGGTGGCGTTTGCGAATTGCTCGGGATTGTTGAACATCGATTTCTCCTCGGTTAGGGAACTACGGCGACCTTGGTGTTGCAACTCCTCTGGTGGATTATTTAGCAGGCAATGGTTTTTCGCAACGGGCGTCACGATAGGGCCCGTCGGCGCGTTCCCAGCCTTCGCCGAGCGGCGTCTGCGAACAGACGATCGTGCCGGTGCTCTTGCTGCGCCAGTGATACCACGGCGCCGGCGCCGCGTTCAGGACGACGGGGCCCGCGAGGGCGATGGCGAACAGGATAAGGACAGTCTTCTTCATGGTTCGCCGAGCTTAACCGCTTGGCGCGGCAAGTCAAGCCGCCCTTGAGCTTCCCATCGTGGGAAGGTGTATGCTGGCGTCATGAACGATACCTATTTCAATATCGGCGAGGCAGCCAAGGCATCCGGCGTGACGGCGAAGATGGTGCGTCATTACGAATCGATCGGCCTCCTGCCGCCGGCGCGGCGCACGGAAGCAGGGTACCGGCTGTACGGCGATGAGGACGTCCGCATGCTGCAATTCATCCATCGCGGCCGCGCGCTCGGGTTTTCGCTGGACCAGATCGCGGACCTGCTGGCGCTGTGGCGCGACAAGCACCGGGCCAGCGCCGACGTGCGCCGCCTGGCGCTCGAACACATCAACGAACTGGACCGCAAGATCGCGGAGCTGGAAGCGATGAAGCGCACGCTGGCCAGCCTGGCCGACTCCTGCCACGGCGACGCCCGCTCCGACTGCCCCATCCTGGACGACCTGGCGGCCCACTGATGCGTCCGGCTGGACCGGACGGCGGCATTGCGGTCTAATGGCTGACATGCCGCTCCGCCTGCCGCTGTCCGCTTGCCTGATCGCACTTGCCATCCTCGTGCTGGTGGGCGCCGCCATCGTGTGGGCGATCGGTTCGAGGCTGATCGCCGTCGAGCCGCGCCCCGTGGCGCTGGCCGGTCCCGGTTTCGAAGATGTGCTGCTGCGCGCGGCGCCGGACCAGCGCGTCGCGGGTTCCTGGCTGCCCGGGCGGGGCCGCGGGGCCATCCTGCTGCTGCACGGGATCCACGGCGACCGCCGCGACATGGCCGACCGCGCCCGTTTCCTCAACACCCTGGGCTATGCCGTCCTGCTGATCGACCTGCCGGGCCAGGGCGCCAGCACGGCATCCTTCGTCACGTTCGGCCTGCGCGAGGCGGATGGCGTACGGGCCGCGCTCGAGGAGCTCAGGCGCCGCGCGCCGGGGCAGCGCATCGGCGTGATCGGCGTGTCGCTGGGGGCGGCGTCGCTCGTGCTGTGCCGCGACTGTCCGCCCGTCGATGCCGTCGTGCTGGAATCCATGTATCCGACGATCGAGGAAGCCGT
>CBIHOW010000254.1:0-1985 GCA_966211695.1 uncultured Massilia sp.
CTCCGGCGCTTCGCGCGCCCACACGAGGGCGCGCTGCAGGATGATGGGACCGAATACTTCGAGCAGCATCGTGACGGCGGCCACGGCGCGCAATTCCTCGACGACCTGCACGCCCGCATGGCGCGCATGCTCGATCAGCAGGATCACGAACACGGACAGCGGCGTCAGCGCCACGCCCGTCAGCGCCCCCTTGCGCCACGAAATGCCGGATAAATGCGCGAACGCCGTCACGCCGGCCGTCTTGGCGAGCAGGCGCACGAGCACGAGGGCGACGGCAAGCGCCGCGCCGGCCCACACGCGGCGCCAGTCGAGCGTGGATGCCGCGAACACGAACAGCACGACGGTCAACAGCTCGCCCAGCGCGCCGAAATTGCGCTGCGCCTGGCTGAACGCGACGCGGCGGTGGCGCGCCGTCAGCCCGAACGCGAGCGCCGCGACGACGGGCGACAGGCCCAATGCATACGTGATCGCGACGAGCAGGATCACGGCCAGCGCGAAGGCGACGGTGGCATCCTGCGCCAGCTTGCCCAGCAAACGCAGGACGCCCGGCACGACGAGCCCGAACACGGCGCCCGTGAAGGCCGACACGCCCAGCACGACGAGGCTGTTCCACAGCGCGTCGCCCACGTCCTCGAACGTGCGGAAGATCCACAGGCCGACGGTGGCGTTGAATGCGAACACGGCCAGCACGCAGTTCAGCGCGCACAGGTGCAGCGCCCGTTCCGTCACCTGGCCCGAGCTTTTCTGTTCGTTGATCACGCGGACGACGGTCGCGGGCGACGTCGCCATCGACAGCGACGCGAGCATCAGCCGGTCGATCAGCGCCGCGCCGAACGCGTTCGCGACGAGGTACACGCCGACGAAGGTGAGGCCCGCTTCGACGAGGCCCGTGACGCCGATCCACGGATTCGTGCGCAGCCAGCGCAGGTTGATGCGGTAGCCCAGCTCGAACAGGATCAGTCCGAATCCGACGTCCGCCAGCAGCAGCGTCGTGCCGCCTCCCGACGGCGGCAAGGGCAGCACGCCCAGCTGGGGCGCGGCCAGGATGAAGCCGACGAGGCCATAAAAGCTGATGCGCGGCAGGCCTGTCCAGCGCTGCCCGAATTCGCCGACCAGCCAGGCCAGCGTGATCGCGAAAGGCCAGGCGAGGCTGGTGAGGACAGACAGGAATTCCTGCATACCTGCTCCTTTGTCAAAATGTTATGACCCGGGGCCGATTCTACAAGAAGGATATGTCCGCACGATTGCGTAGGGTGGGCACCCCGTGCCCACGCGTTACGCCAGCACCAACGACGTTATTTGCTGAGCAGGCGCATCGCCCGTTCGAGCCCGTCGATCGTCACGGGGAACATGCGGTTGCCCATGATCTGCCGGATGACGGCGATCGACTGCCGGTACTGCCACAGGTGTTCCGGCTCCGGATTCAGCCACGCGAATTTCGGAAACGCGTGGCAGAACCGCGCGAGCCATTCCGCGCCCGCTTCCTCGTTGGCGTATTCGACGGAGCCGCCCGGCGCCAGGATCTCGTAGGGGCTCATGGTGGCGTCGCCGACGAAGATCAGGCGCGTGTCGGGCGGGTAGGTGCGCAGCACGTCCCACGTGGGGAAGCGTTCGGCGTGGCGGCGGCGGTTGTTCTTCCACAGGTGGTCGTAGACGCAGTTGTGGAAATAGTAGAACTCCATGTGCTTGAACTCGGCCTTCGCCGCCGAGAACAGTTCTTCCGTGCGTTCGATGTGGTCGTCCATCGTGCCGCCCACGTCCAGCAGCATCAGCACCTTGATGCGGTTGCGCCGCTCCGGCTGCATCCTGATGTCGAGCCAGCCGGCGTTGTTGGCGGTGGAGCGGATCGTCTCGTCCAGCGCCAGCTCGTCGGGCGCGCCCTGGCGCGCGAAGCGGCGCAGGCGGCGCAGCGCGACCTTGATGTTGCGGATGCCCAGTTCGCGCTCGCCGTCGTAGTCGCGGTAGGTGCGCTGGTCCCAGACCTT
>CBIHOW010000255.1:0-1895 GCA_966211695.1 uncultured Massilia sp.
AGGATGCTCTCGGCCAGGTACAACACCTGCGACACCCCGTGCAGCGCCGCGAACGTCCCCCACTGCGGCGAGGCCCGCACGCCGGCCGATCCGGCCGCCTCGCGGATCGCCGCCATCATCGGTTGCAGCCCCAGGTAGACGACGAGGCTGCACGCCAGCATGGCGACGATCAGCCCGTACAGCCAGCACTTGCGGCGCGCATCGACGTCGGTCGCGCGCGCGACGAGCAGCCCCAGCAGCACGGCCAGCGCGATCGCGAGCCAGGCCGACCGCGTCAGCATGACCCCGACGACATTGCCGGCCTGCGTGCTGTCGAGCACGGCAAAGGCGCTCGGCGCGGCCAGGTAGCTGACGGCCCACACGCTGCCGGCCCACAGGGCGGCCAGCAGCAGGCGCGCGTTCGCGAGCATCGTGGCGGGAGGCTTAAACGTAGCGGACTTCCAGGATTTCGTATTCGCGCGGACCGGACGGGGCCTGCACTTCGACCACGTCGCCGGCGTATTTGCCGATCAGCGCGCGCGCGATCGGCGAGGTGACGGAGACCTTGTTCTCCTTGAGGTCGGCTTCGTCGATGCCGACGATCTGGTAGGTGACCTTCTGGCCGTTCTCGAGGTCTTCGAGGTCGACGGTCGAGGCGAACACGACTCGGCCTTCCGCATCCAGCGTGGCCGGGTCGATGATCTGCGCGGTGGACAGCTTCTGTTCCAGCTCGGCGATACGGCCCTCGACGAAGGCCTGGCGCTCCTTGGCGGCGTCGTACTCGGCGTTTTCGGACAGGTCACCATGCGAACGCGCTTCGGCGATCGCATCGATCACGTTGCGGCGCTCCTTGGTCTTGAGCTGGTGCAGCTCTTCCTTCAACTTCTCGGCGCCGAATTTGGTCAATGGAGTGTTCATGGTTCTGTTCTCAGTGTTTGCGGACGTACCAAGTGAAAACCACAGAGCCGCACGGCGCGAGCCGCGCGAACTCTGTGGTCTTAGGTACTTCTAAGGTACTGCTTTGCCGCTTAGTTTAAGGTTTTATGCAGGCCTTGTAAATCGTACACCCGCAACTCGTCCAGGTGACGCATGCCCTGCACGGCCGCCTCGGCGCCGGCGATGGTCGTATAGGTGACCACGCGCGACTGCAGTGCCGACGTACGGATCGTGCGCGAATCGGCGATGGCGCTGCGCTTCTCTTCGACCGTGTTCACCACCATCGCGATCTCGTGGTTCTTGATCATGTCGACGATGTGCGGACGGCCTTCGATCACCTTGTTGACCGGGGTGACCGGGATGCCGGCGGCGGCGATGACGGCGGCGGTGCCCTTCGTCGCGACGAGCGAGAAGCCCAGTTCGACGAGGTCGCGCGCCACCTTCACCGTGCGCGGCTTGTCCGAGCCCTTCACGGACAGGAACACGCGGCCCGACGTCGGCAGCGTGATGCCGGCGGCCAGCTGCGATTTGACGAACGCTTCGCCGAACGTCGTGCCCACGCCCATCACTTCGCCCGTCGACTTCATCTCGGGGCCGAGGATCGTGTCGACGCCCGGGAACTTCACGAACGGGAACACGGCTTCCTTCACGCTGTAGAACGGCGGCGTGATTTCTTTCGTGACGCCCTGCTGTGCCAGCGTCTGGCCGACCATGCAGCGCGCGGCGATCTTCGCCAGCTGCAGGCCCGTCGCCTTCGACACGAACGGCACGGTGCGCGACGCGCGCGGGTTCACTTCCAGCACGTACACGGTGTCCACGGTCTTGCCGTCGACTTCCGACTGCTGGATCGCGAACTGCACGTTCATCAGGCCGACGACGTTCAGCGCCTTCGCCATCAGCGAGGTCTGGCGCTTCAGTTCATCGATGGTGGCTTGCGCCAGCGAGTACGGCGGCAGCGAGCACGCGGAGTCGCCCGAGTG
>CBIHOW010000256.1:0-1881 GCA_966211695.1 uncultured Massilia sp.
GCCGCGCGCAAGCACCTGGCGCGCCTGGAAGCGCAGGCGCTCGATGCGACGCCGCAGCTCGACCTGTTCGCGCCGGCGGCGAGCGACGACGCCGACGCCAGCCCCGAAGCGGCGCCGGCGCCGGCGCAAGCGACGGCCGAATCGCCCGCGCTGGCCCTGCTGGACGCCATCGATCCGGATGCCCTGAGCCCGCGCGAAGCACTCGAGCGCCTGTACGAGCTCAAGCGCCTGGCCTCGGCCTGACGATGCATAGACGCCGTTCGTTCCTCTTCTTCGTCCTCGCCTGCGCGCTCGCGGGCGGCGCCCGCGCGGACGCCCGCGACGAGGATGCGCACCGCTTCGCCATCATCGGCCACGGTTTTACCGACGGCGGCGAGAAACGCCTCAGGCAGGCGCTCGCCGACAACGACGACAAGGACGTCGCCTTCATGGTCGTCACGGGCATCAAGGGGGCGAACGAACCGTGCACGGACAAGCTGTACCAGAAGCGGCGCGAGCTGATCGACGATGCGCGCCGGCCCGTCGTCGTGCTGCCGGCCGGCAGCGACTGGACCGAATGCCGCAACAGCGCCGGCCGCACGAATGCGATCGAGCGCCTGAACCGCATCCGCGAACTGTTCTACGGCGAACCGAAGACGCTCGGCGCACAAACGGTCCCGCTCACGCGCCAGTCGATGAGCCCGCGCTTTCGCAGCTATGCGGAGAATGCGCACTGGTCGGTCGGCAGGGTGCTGTATGCGACCGTCAACATGCCGGCCAATAACAACCACTACCTGAACGAAGCGGGCCGCAACAGCGAATACGAAGACCGGCTCGTGGCGAACCGGTTCTGGCTGAACCGCCTGTTCGCCATCGCGAAGCGCGACAAGCTGGAAGCGATCGTGCTGTTTTCCGAAGGGGACGTGAAGGCGTTGTCGCAGCCGACCGGCCTGCGCGCCCTGTTGCGCAGCGCCGTGCCGGACAACGACGGCTTCGCGGAGCCGCGCCGGCTGATCCTGTCGCTGGCGCAGAAATTCCCGGGCAAGGTCCTGCTCGTCGACGGCACGCGCGTGCGTGCGAAACCCGTCATCGAATGGCGCGGCAATGTCGGCCATCTGGCGGCCGGTGCGGATGCGCTGGAGGTGGTGGTGAATCCGGAGACGAAAACCCTGTTCAGGGTCGATCCGCGCAAGACGGAGACGGCGAAGTAACACTAACAAAATGCAACACAACGTCATCCCCGCGTGAAATGCAACACACCGTCATCCCCGCGTAGGCGGGGATCCCATGTCGCTGGCGACGGAAGCAAAACTTGGGTTCCCGCCTGCGCGGGAACGACGAGTTAACGCAGCGCTTATTGCAGCGGCTGGCTACGGAAGTGGTCGCCCTCTTCGCTGTCGTCGATCTCGCCGTGGCCGTGGTCGTGGCCGTGGGCGCCGTGCACGTGGCCGTGCGCGATCTCTTCCGGCGTGGCGGCACGCACGTCGATCACGGACAGGTCGAAGCGCAGGGCCATGCCGGCCAGCGGGTGATTGCCGTCCAGGACGACCTTGTCGTCGGCGATTTCGGTGACGGTGAAGATGACCGGCTCTTCATCGCTGCCCTCGGCCACGCCTTCGAACTGCATGCCGACTTCGATCGGTTCAGGCAGGCGGTTGCGGTCCTCGACCTTCACCAGGTTCGGATCGTAGTCGCCGAACGCGTCTTCCGGCTCGATCTGGATGGTCGACGTGTAACCCACGTCCTTGCCGTCCAGCTCTTCTTCGATCTTCGGCAGCGTGTTCTCGTAGCCGCCGTGCAGGTAGACCATCGGCTGGGCGCCATCTTCGATCAGGTTGTTCTGGGCGTCGGACAGTTTATAGTTGACCGACACAACCGTGTTCTGGGCAATCTTCATTGCAC
>CBIHOW010000257.1:0-1870 GCA_966211695.1 uncultured Massilia sp.
GCGTGCTTGTTATCGTTGTCAATTGTGCTAACCCGCAATAGATGTAAGGACGCAACAGATGTGCATGCACGGTGCATGGATGCACCGTGCTGGACAGTATTTGTTTACTTGCCGCGCAGCTTTTGAACCAGCGTCACCACCGCCAGCACGACGGCACCGACGACGACACCGGCCACGGCATCGACCACGCCCGGCGCCACGGCCGCCAGCAGGCCGCCCACGCCGGGGACGCCGGCCACCGCCGCGGCGGCGCTTTCCGCCACGTGGTGCAGCGGTTCGAACGCGTGGCCGATGATGCCGCCGCCGACCATGAACATGGCCACCGTGCCGATCACGGACAGCGACTTCATCAGGCGCGGCGCGGCCGCCAGCAGCAGGTTGCCGATGGCGCGCGCGGCGCTGCCGGCGCGGCGGCTCAGGTACAGCCCGAGGTCGTCGATCTTGACGATGCCCGCGACGATGCCGTACACGCCGATCGTCATCGCGACCGCCACCGCGACGAGGGCCGCCACCTGCGCGCCGAACGACGCGCCCTGTTCGTTGACGACGCCCAGCGCGATCACGATGATTTCCGCCGACAAAATGAAATCGGTGCGGATCGCGCCCTTGATCTTGTCCTGCTCGACCGCGCGCATGTCGGCATTGCTCGCCAGCGCCGTCGCCAGTTCCTCTTCGTGCGCCGCGTCTTCGGCGGCGCTGTGCAGCAGTTTATGGGCGACTTTCTCGAAACCTTCGAAGCACAGGTAGGCGCCGCCCACCATCAGCATCGGCGTGATCGCCTGCGGCAGGAAGGCGGAGATGGCGAGCGCGGCCGGCACGAGGATCGCCTTGTTGCGCAGCGAGCCCACCGCCACCGCCCACACGACGGGCAGCTCGCGGTCCGCGTTCACGCCCGTCACCTGCTGGGCATTGAGGGCGAGATCGTCGCCCAGCACGCCGGCCGTCTTCTTGGCGGCGACCTTGCTCATCAGGGCCACGTCGTCGAGCACGGTGGCAATGTCGTCGATAAGTGCCAATAAACTTCCTGCAGCCATGTACCGCTCCCCAATATCAATATGCTCACATCTTAACCGACGCCGCCTGTCGGTCCGATACACGGCTCAGGCGCGTTTTCTGCGTTTCAAACCCGAAAATCTGCAACTCGTCGCTTTCCCATGCAGATCACGCCAGGCGATACGTATAGTGACAATATTGGCTGCGGTGCAGCAGCCTTTCCGACCTGAAGGAGATGCCCATGAACCAGAACCTCGACCTGCCGTCCGTTCCGCGCCGCCGTGCCCGTCCTCCGAAGCGCAAGACCCGCATCACCATCTACCTCGACGACGAGGTCTTGGACGAATTCCGCTCGCGCGCCGAGCGCACCGGCACCGGTTACCAGACCCTGATCAACGCGGCGCTGCGCCTGCGCCTGGCCAGCGGCGACGCGAATCCGGCCGCGGCCTGAGGCCAAAAACGCAGAAACCCCGCCAATACAGGGTGTATGACGTGTAAGAAGATTACACGGAGCAATTAATTATGCTAATCTTCCGGCTCTTTCAACCCGGAGGATTTATGAAAAAAGGCGAACTGATCGCTGAATTTGCGAAGCGTACCGAGATGTCGGGCGCCGCTGCGAACGATGCAGTGAACACCATCATCGACATCATCACCGAGCGTCTGAAAAAAGGCGACACGGTGGGTATCACCGGCTTCGGCACGTTCTCGGTCACCAAGCGCGCTGCCCGCAAGGGCCGCAACCCGGCAACCGGCGAAGTGATCAAGATCGCTGCGTCGAAGACGCCGCGCTTCGCTGCCGGCGCGACCCTGAAGGCCGCCGTCAACCCGAAGAAGAAGTAAGCAGTACCCCGCGGCTGGCCGCGGCCGTCCGGCA
>CBIHOW010000258.1:0-1842 GCA_966211695.1 uncultured Massilia sp.
GTCGAAGCCGTCGAACGAGGGCGCCTGCAGGAACAGGGTCTTCAGCATTGCGGTATCCATTGCGGTCATGTCCATGATCGTTATCGCCAGGACGGCCGGTCGTGCGAAGCGGGCACGCCGTAAGGACGGTCCGGTGCCGCTGCCCGTCCCGTATCGATGTGCAGGCGGTGTTGCCGCCACCGGGTCGTCGTACCGGCGAACGCACTCGCCCACTCCAGCATCAGCAGGCAGTCGCGCAGCGGGGCGTGCCAGGCATGTCCGGGAGCCGGGATGCCCGGGGCCGGCCTGCGCCGGTGCAGGCCGATGCGCGCCGCCGCACCGCACACTGCCAGCGCGGCGTTCCAGGCCGTCGGCGCCAGGCACAGGCCGAGCGCCAGCATCGGCAGGGTGAAGGTGATGAACGACAGCGCGTAGCCGAGCGGATTGAGCGAGCGGATCGTCTGCATCCAGCGCCGCTCGCGTGCCCACAGCGCGCGCAGGCTGTCTTCGGTCACGTCGGTACCCACGTTGGCGTCGGACAGCACCGTCTCCAGGCCCATGCCGCGGACGAGTTCGCCAAGCCGGTAATCGTCGGCCAGGCGGTTCTTCAGCACCTCGACCCCGCCGATGGCCTCGAGTGTCGCAGCCCGCACGGCGATCGTCGCGCCGAACGCGAAGGCGCTGCCGCCGCCGCTGCTCGCGACCCGCACGGAGGGTGCGAACCACGTGTCGATGAAGAGGGCGCCGATCCGCGGCCAGAATCCGTCCAGCGGCCGGCCGTGGTACAGGCAGGTCACGATGCCGACCTGCGGCTCGGCCAGCGGCGCCGTCACGCGTGCCAGGTAGTCGGGGGCCACGGCGATGTCGCTGTCGGCCAGCACGAGCCAGGGATGGCGCGCCGCGTGCATCATGTTGATGAGATTGCTCACCTTGAGGTTGCTGCCGTGGATGCGCGGGTCGACGACGAGCCGCATGTCGACGGCGGGGAAGCGCCGGGCCAGCCGGTCGACGACGGCGATGGCCGGGTCGGCGGGATCGCGGACCCCGAACACGAGCTGGTAATGCGGATGCGTCTGTGTGCACAGGCCGGCGAGATTCTCTTCGAGCCGGGGCTCGGCGCCGCACAGGGGCTTGAGCACGGTGACGGGTGTCCGGTCGGACGGACTGTCGACGCGCGTCAGACGGCCGCGACAGAACAGGGCCGCCAGTGCGTACAGCGTGGCCAGCACCGTCAGCGTCGAGCCGGCAAGCGTGACGAAAGACGGCATCATCGCATGCCTCCCCTCAGCCCGGCCTTGCGGCCCCGGATGTCGTCGAGACGGATCGCGACCTGCTGCGCGTGCACGTGTTGCGCGGGCCGCTGCCCGGCCAGCGGAATGTCGGGGGCCATCGGCCCGTCGGTGGCGACGCCCCGCAGGGCGACGCGGGCGGCGGCGAGGGGACGGGCGAGCGTGTCCCGTACGGCGCTCGCTTCGTAGCCGCTGTGCACCATGCAGTCCGCACATTTCTCGTAACGACCCGTGCCGTAGGCCTCCCAGTCCGTCTCTTCCATCAGCTCCCGGAACGTCGCGGCATAGCCTTCGCCGAGCAGGTAGCACGGTCGCTGCCAGCCGAACACCGTCCGCGTCGGATTGCCCCAGGGCGTGCAATGATAGGTCTGGTTGCCAGCGAGGAAGTCGAGGAACAGGCTGGACTGGCTGAACGCCCAGCGGCGCCCACCGGCGCCGTGCGCGAATATGTCCCGGAACAATTGCCTCGTCCTGTTGCGCGTGAGGAAATGCTGCTGTTCCGGCGCGCGTTCGTAGGCATAGCCGGGTGACACGGTGATGCCGTCGACCTCGATCTCCTTCAGCATGTCGAAGA
>CBIHOW010000259.1:0-1834 GCA_966211695.1 uncultured Massilia sp.
GCTTCATAGAAAGCGCGGGCGCGCTTCATGTCGTCCACATAGATTTCGAACCAGCCTACGACGTTCCGTTCCATTTCGGTCTCCTTGATGAAGTGGGTTGGGGGGTACAACACCTGTAAAAATCAAAACGTTTCGACCGCGCCGCCGACGAGGATGGCGCTGCCTTCCTTGCGCGTGCGGATCAGGCAATCGCCACCCGTCGCGCGGCCCTGGCGCAGCCGGATGCCGAGGCCGAGCAGCGCCGTCAGCGCACCGGCCGCGACGCCCGTCGCGCTGTCTTCCAGGCGCGGGTCGAGGTGGTTGAAGTTGCGGCCCTCGAACGTGCCGTCGTCCCGGCGGCACCACGCGTAGATGCCGTTCATGCCCGCTTCCTTGCCCCACGCGGCGATGCGCGCGAGGTCGGGCGCGAGGCCATATAACGCCTCCGTATCCGCCACCTTGACGAGCAGCTTGGGACTGCCGACCGACGCCACGCGCGGCGGCGTGTTCAGCGACGCCACCGGCACGCCCAGCAGCGCGGCGGCCGTGTCGGCGCCGACGTCCCGCGCGGCGACCGGCTGCGCGGACAGCCGCACGTAATAATCCTCGCCGTCCCGCACCAGTTCCAGACGTTGTCCTTCGACCGCCGTGCGCACGGCGATGCCGCCTGCGTGCGGATCGCGTGCGGACAGCACGGCCGCCACGGCCAGCGTCGCATGGAGGCACAGCGGGCTGCGCTTGTGCGGATAGTAGTAATCGACGGACAGCGCACCATCGCCACCCGCGTCGATGAAGACGCAGGTCGTGTCGCGCGCGCGGGCAAGCGCCAGGCGGGCGTCGGGATCGTGGTCGCCATCCTCGATGACGAGGGCCGGATTGCCGGTACCCGGGCGGGCACCGAAGCAGCGCAAGGAATGGGTGTGCATATTTGGCAAGGTCGGGTTCGTCGGCTATACTGGGTTTATATACAGTATTTCATAATACACCATTTTGACCGAATTGCCATGGCCGATGTTCCCCCAGTTCGCTTGACGCCGCCCACGTACGATCCTCATCTCGGCGCGGCGGCAGGGTTACCGGCCTATGCGGAATTGTTTTGCCTGTCGAACTTCTCGTTCCTGCAGGGCGCGTCGCATGCGGAAGAACTGGTGGACCGCGCCGTGCAGCTGGGCTACACGGCGCTGGCGCTGACGGACGAGTGCTCGCTGGCCGGCGCCGTGCGCGCGCATGCGGAAGCGAAGCGGGCGAAGCTGCCGTTCATCGTCGGCGCCCATTTCCACCTGCAGCATCCGGAGGATGGCAGCCGTGCGTTGTCGTTGTTGCTGCTGGCGCAGAACCGCAACGGCTACGGCAACTTGTCGGAGATGATCACGCTGGGCCGCACGCGCAGCGAGAAGGGCACGTACCTGCTGCATCCGTCCGATTTCGACGCGCCACCAGAGGGGCTCGAGCACCTGCGCGGCATGCCGGATTGCCTCGCGATCCTGCTGCCCGCGTACCCCGGCCACCTGCCGGAGGACGTCGACCGCCTGCACCGCCAGGCCGCGTGGCTCGCGCAGACGTTCCCCGGCCGCGCGTGGCTCGGCCTGACGCTGCTGCACCGCGCGTTCGACGACGCGCACCGCGCGACCATCGAGGAAGTGGCGTGGCAGCACGGCATGCGCATCGTCGCGTGCGGCCACGTGACGATGCACGTCCGCTCGAGGAAGCCCCTGCAGGACACGATGACGGCCATCCGCGCCGGCAAGCCCGTGGCGCAATGCGGCTACCAGCTGGCGCCGAACGCGGAGCAGCACCTGCGCTCGCGCGTGCGCCTCGCGAACATCTATCCGCGCGCGGCGCTGGACGAGACGGT
>CBIHOW010000260.1:0-1814 GCA_966211695.1 uncultured Massilia sp.
CGCAGGCCCAGCATATAAAAGCCGTCGGCGGAAATGTCGTGCGTGGCGGACGCGAACGCCATCACCCACATGACGGCCAGGCTGATCATGAAGAACGACGGCAAGTGGAGTGTCCCGCCGATGGCCCCCAGCGCGGCGGCCAGCACGAGCTGCAACGAGACGGTCCAGCCGCGCTTGGTGCCGAATAGGTCGACCACGGGCGACCACAGCGGCTTGATCACCCAGGGCAGGTACAGCAGGCTCGTATAGAAGGCGATGTCGGTATTGGACAGCCCCATGTCCTTGTACATGATGACGGACAGGCTGTTGGCGACGATATAGGGGATGGCCTGGCCGAAATACAACGAGGGCACCCACAGCCACGGGTTCTTGGATTGCGTAGTCTGCATGTTCTTTCGTCGTCGGGCCGGCGGGCGTTGCTGGAGCCCGCGCCGCGTCAGCCGGCCAGGGCGGCGCGCACGCTGCCGCGCGCGCTCTCCAGCAGGGCGCGCGCCTGCTCGACAGGGATGTTCTTGGACAAGGCCACGATCGCGACCTTGACATGGAAGTCGCACTGCGCCAGCACCGCGCGGGCCGCCTCTTCGTCGGCCCCGGTCGCGAACGACGTCAGGCGGATGGCACGGCGGACCAGCTTGGCATTGGTCGCCTTCAAGTCTACCATCAGGTTGCCATAAACCTTGTTCAAACGCACCATCAAGGCGCTGGAGAACGTGTTCAGCGCGATCTTCTGCGACGTGCCGGCCTTCAGGCGCGTACTGCCGGAAATGGCTTCCGGGCCCGTGTCCAGGGTGACGCCGATCTCGGCCTCGCCGGCGACGGGCGCCTCCGGGTTATTCGCAAAACCGATCGTCAGCGCCCCGGCCGCACGCGCGGCGCGCAGGGCGCCCAGCACGTACGGCGTCGCGCCCGACGCGGCGATGGCCAGCACGACGTCGTCCGGTCCCACGTTCGCTTGGCGGACGTCGGCCGCACCTTGGTCCACGTCGTCCTCGGCGCCTTCGACGGCGACGAACATCGCATCCGTCCCGCCCGCCAGCAGCGCGACGGCGCGCTCGTGTGGCCAGGAGAACGTCGGGTACAGCTCGACGCTGTCCAGCACGCCCAGCCGGCCGGACGTCCCGGCGCCCACGTAGACGAGCCGCCCGCCCTTCTCCATCCGCGGCAACGCGGCGGTGACGGCCGCGGCGATGCGCGGCGCGGCGGCGCGGACGGCATCGACGGCCTTGTACTGGTCGTCGACGAGCACGTTCACCAGCTCGGCGGTGGGATATTGATCGAGGGATGCGTGTTGCGGGGCGGGGGTTTCGGTGTTCAGCATCGCGTTGTTGTTCGAGTCGGATGTGCGGACATGACCAGTGTAATACCAATGCCGCCGGGGCTGTCATGAAAGGATCGGCCGTTGTCATTCCGAAAAGTTATGCCGGATTGACATCGCTGCATTTGCCCGGCGGGGGCCGAGTCCGTATTCTCGCTTGCATATGGGTGACATGGGGATGAGGATGAACAGAGTGCGACGGAATTTGCTGGGCATGGCCTTGCTGGGGGCGACCGGACCGCTGCTGGCGGCGCCGGCGCGGCGACTGGACAGGGAACTCGCCGCCATCGCTGCGGATCCGGCGTGCGAGCTGGCGAGTCTGTCCGTCCTGGCGATCCGGGCCGGCCAGGTCAGCTATTCGTTTCAAGCAGGCCGGCGCTTCATCGGGCACGGCGGTCTACCGGACAAGCCCGTCGGCCCGGATTCGCTATTTCGCATCGCGTCGATTTCCAAGATGATGACGACGCTCGGGCTGATGCGCCTGCTCGAAGACGGCAAG
>CBIHOW010000261.1:0-1809 GCA_966211695.1 uncultured Massilia sp.
CGCCTCGCCCTCGCCTTTCAAACCTTCCAGCATGCGCACGAGGCGCGCCGGGTCGCCGGCCAGCATCGCTTCCGACAGCTTGAACACGTCGTAGCGCGCCACGTTCAGCACCGCGTCGTGCACCTGCTCGTACGTCAGCTTGCCCGGCTCGTACAGCAGGCCGAGCTTCTGGATCTCCTGGTGCGCCGCCAGCAGGTTGCCCTCGACGCGGTCGGCGATGAAGTCCAGGCTCTGGCGGTCCGCGCTCTGGTTCTGCGCGGCCAGGCGCATGCCGATCCAGCCCGGCAGCTGCGCGCGTTCCACGTTCGGGATCTCGACGTAGACGGCCGCCTGCTGCAGCGCCGCCACCCACGACGCCTTGGCCGTCTGCCAGTCCAGCTTCGGCAGGGTGATCAGGGTGAGGTTGTCGGGGTTCAGGTCCTTCGCGTAGTTCTGCAGGGCCGCGCTGCCGTCCTTGCCCGGCTTGCCGCCGGGGATGCGCAGCTCGATCAGCTTCTTGTCGCCGAACAGCGACATGGCCTGGTTGGCGGCCAGCAGCTCGCCCCATTTGAAGTTGCGCTCGACCGTGAGCACGTCGCGCTCGGAATACCCTTGCGCGCGCGCCGCGCGGCGGATCTTGTCCGCCGCTTCCAGCGCGAGCAGGTGCTCGTCGCTGGTAATCACGTACAGGGGCGCGAGCCCCTTGGCGAGGTGCCCGTCGAGCGCCTCAGGCCGCAACTGCATGGTGTTCCTTTTATCGTTAAGTGGCCGGCTTGATCGAAGCGAGGCGGCGCATGATCTGCTGCACCAGGTCCGCCTGCATGTCGCGGTACAGCAGCGCTTCTTCCGATTCCTTGGCCAGCACCTGGGTCTCGTCGAACGCCATGTTCCGGCGCAGCGAGATTTCGGTCGGCGGCACCAGTTCCACGCCCTTCGCGTCGCGCACGGTGAACGACATCGTGTACGTCAGCAGGTATTCGCGCACGCGGCCCAGGCTGTTCAGCGACAGGATCGACTTGTTGCGCGACTCGCCCAGCAGCACGAACTGCGCCTCGGCATCCGTCGCCTTGTCGGCGATGACCACCTGGTCGGTCGCGCGCAGGTTGCGCTTGAGCTCCGTGCCCAGCGCGGACGTGTCCGGGAAGCCGAGATAAATGCTGTGGAACGGCATCGTGTAGCTGCCGTTCGAACCGCGCAGCTGGAAGCCGCAGCCCGCCAGGCTACTGGCCACCAGCAGAGCCGCAACCGTAACCGCACGCACCGTCAACTTCCGGGTCAGGGCGCGCATGGCTTACACCACGATGTTGATCAGTTTGCCGGGGACGACGATGACCTTCTTCGGCGTGCCTTCGACGAACTTCTGCGCGGCTTCCGACGCCAGCGCGGCGGCTTCGATGGCGGCCTTGTCGGCCTCCTTCGGCACCTTCACCGAACCGCGCAGCTTGCCGTTCACCTGGATCATCAGCTCGATCTCGGCCTGTTCCAGCGCGGCCGGATCCACTTCCGGCCAGGCCACGTTCAGGATGTCGCCGTACTTGCCGGCATAGCCGAGTTCCTGCCACAGCGCGTGCGTGATGTGCGGCGCGACCGGGTTCAGCATGCGCAGGAAGATCGACAGGCCTTCCGTGATCACGGCATCGCTCGCCGCACCTTCGGACAGCTTCGCCGACTCCAGCGTATTCAGCATCTTCATGCAGGCCGAGACGACCGTGTTGTACTGGATGCGCTTGAAGTCGTAGTCGGCCTGCTGCAGCACCTTGTGCACTTCGCGGCGCAGCGTCTTCTGGTCTTCATCCAGCGTCCCTTGCTGCTGGGCGGCCAGTGCGCTGG
>CBIHOW010000262.1:0-1809 GCA_966211695.1 uncultured Massilia sp.
GGATCAGGCAGCCGTGATGCGCTGCCAGATCGCGGTCGTGGCCGCCGCCTGGTTCATGCTGTAGAAGTGCAGGCCGGGCGCGCCGCCCGCAAGCAGTTTCTCGCACAGGCCGCTGACGACATCCAGGCCGAACGCCTTGATCGACGCCGAATCGTCGCCGAAGCTGGCCAGCTTCAAACGGATCCAGCGCGGAATCTCGGCGCCGCACATGTCGGAGAAACGCATCAGCTGGGTGTAATTCGTGATCGGCATGATGCCGGCCACGATGGGCACGTCCACGCCCAGCTTGCGCGCGTTGTCGACGAACTGGAAGTACGCGTCCGGATTGTAGAAATACTGCGTGATCGCGGCATTCGCGCCGGCCTGCACCTTGCGGGCGAAGGCCTGCAGGTCGTCCTGCGGCGAACGTGCCTGCGGGTGCATTTCCGGATATGCGGCCACCTCGATATGGAACCAGTCGCCCGTTTCCTGGCGGATGAATTCGACGAGGTCGCTGGCATAGCGCAGTTCGCCCGCGCCGCCATAACCGCTCGGCAAGTCGCCACGCAGGGCCACGAGGCGGCGGATGCCCTTGTCCTTGAATTCCTGCAGGATCGCGCGGATCGATTCGCGCGTGCCGCCCACGCACGACAGGTGCGGCGCGGCGTCGTGGCCTTCGGCCAGGATCTCGAGCACGGTCGACAGCGTGCCGTGCTGCGTGCTGCCGCCGGCGCCGAACGTCACGGAGAAATATTTCGGATTCAGCTCGGCCAGCTTCTGGCGAGCGACGCGCAGCTTGTCCGCACCCTCGGGCGTCTTGGGCGGGAAAAACTCGATACTGATGTTAGGGGTTTCCATCTTTGTTGAGTAGTAAGGTAGAAAGCGCCCACGAAATGACACTGTACAGGATCGCCGCCAGGAACGCGGACCCGAACCCCGCCACGTGGAAGCCCCCGACGACATTCGCGACCAGCCAGAACAGCAATGCGTTGATCACGAGGATGAACAGGCCGAGCGATACAACGGTCACGGGCAACGTCAGCACGACGAGCACGGGACGGATCACGGTGTTCACGAGGCCGAGAACGAGGGCCGCCACGAGGGCGGCGCCGACGTTGTCGACGGATACCGAATGCATCAGGTAAGGCAGGGCCATCAGGGCTGCCGCATTGATCAGCCAGGTCAGGAGCAGGCGCATGGTTATGTCTTTCGTGAGAAGTTATCGGCACCGCCGACGATGGATCCGGCGGTGCCCAGTATCAATTCACGGAAGAGCTTACCAGATCAATAACGGTAGTGTTCCGGCTTGTAAGGGCCTTCCTTGCTCACCGAGATGTAGGCGGCTTGCTCTTCGGTCAGCTCGGTCAGCTGGGCGTTGAGCTTCTTCAGCTGCAGGCGGGCGACTTTCTCGTCCAGCTTTTTCGGCAGCGTGTACACGCCGACCGGGTAGGCGGCGGTATTGGTGAACAGTTCGATCTGGGCGATGGTCTGGTTCGCGAACGACGAGCTCATCACGTACGACGGGTGACCCGTGCCGCAACCCAGGTTCACGAGGCGGCCTTCGGCCAGCAGGATGATGCGCTTGCCGTCCGGGAAGATCACGTGGTCGACCTGCGGCTTGATGTTTTCCCACTCGTACTTGCGCAGCGCGGCGACTTCGATTTCGTTGTCGAAGTGGCCGATGTTGCAGACGATCGCCTGGTCCTTCATGCGCAGCATGTGCTGTTCGGTGATCACGTGGTAGTTGCCGGTGCAGGTGACGAAGATGTCGCCGTGTTCGGCGGCCATGTCCATCGTCACGACGCGGTAGCCTTCCATCGCGGCCTGCAG
>CBIHOW010000263.1:0-1792 GCA_966211695.1 uncultured Massilia sp.
CGTCGCCGCTGGGCCATCCGCGCACGTGGCCGCAGGCGCTGCGCACGGTCGTCGGGCTGATGCTCAATTCCAAATTCCCCATGTTCGTCGCCTGGGGCAGGGAACTCGCCTTCCTGTATAACGATCCGTATCGCGAGGTGCTGGGCGACAAGCATCCGGCCGCGCTGGGCGGGCGGTTCCACGACATCTGGGCCGAGATCTGGCACGACATCCACCCGCTGATCGAACGCGCGCTGCGCGGCGAAGCGACGTATGCCGACCGCCTGTACCTCGTGATGAACCGCCACGGCTACGACGAGCCGACCTGGTTCACGTTCTCGTACTCGCCCGTGCGCGACGAGAACGGGGCGATCGCCGGCATGTATTGCGCGTGCGTCGAAGTCACCGACCAGGTCCTGGCCGAGAAATACCGCAACGAGGAGAACGAGCGGCTGCGCGGCCTGTTCGCGCAGGCGCCGGGGATCATGGCCGTGCTGCGCGGCCCCGAGCACGTGTTCGAGCTGACCAACCAGTCGTACATGCAGCTGGTCGGCCACCGCCCGGTCGTCGGCAAGTCCGCGCGCGAGGCGCTGCCGGAAATCGTCGGCCAGGGCTTCTTCGAACTGCTCGACCGCGTGTACACGACGGGCGAGCCGTTCGTCGGCCACGCGCTGCCCGTGCGCCTGCAGCGCGAACCGGAAGGACCGCTGGAAGAACGCTACATCGACTTCGTCTACCAGCCGATCCGCGACGAGAACGGGGCCGTCAGCGGTATCTTCGTGGAAGGCAGCGACGTCACCGACCGCAAGCTCGTCGAGGACGAGCTGCGCGCCGCCAACCGCCAGAAGGACCAGTTCCTCGCGATGCTGGCGCACGAGCTGCGCAATCCGCTCGCGCCGATCATGACGGCGGCCCAGCTGTTGAAACTCGGCCGCCTCGACGCCAAGAGCGTGGCCAACGCCAGCGAGATCATCGTGCGCCAGGCCGAGCACATGACGGACCTCGTCAACGACCTGCTGGACGTCTCGCGCGTCACGCGCGGCCTCGTCACGCTGGAGAAGGAAGAGCTGGACCTGAACGTGATCGTGTCCGCGGCCGTCGAGCAGGTGCGGCCGCTGATCGACGCGCGCCGCCATGCGCTGACCTTGCAGCTGTCGGGCCAGCCGGCGCACGTGACGGGCGACCGCACGCGCCTCGTGCAAGTCATCTCGAACATCCTCAACAATGCCGCCAAGTACACGGCGCCGGGCGGCCGCATCGTGCTGGCCGTGACGGTGGACGAGCGGCAGGTGACCGTGTCCGTGCGCGACAACGGCGTCGGCATCGCGCCGGAAGTCCTGCCGTACATCTTCGACCTGTTCACCCAGGCCGAGCGCACGCCGGACCGGTCGCAGGGCGGACTCGGGATCGGGCTGGCGCTGGTGAAAAGCCTCGTCGCCCTGCACGGCGGCACCGTGCATGCGCGCAGCGACGGCCTGGGGCAGGGCAGCGAGTTCTCGATCTGCCTGCCGTGCGCGGTACGCGCGCCGGCGGATGCGGCCAATGATGGCGGCGGGGCCGCGGCGGATGCGGCCCCGGACAATGGCAACCTGCGCGTGCTGGTCGTCGACGACAACGCCGACGCGGCCCGGATGCTGGCCGCGCTGCTCGAAGTGCAGGGCCATGCGGTCAGCGTGGAATACGACGCGCGCGGCGCGCTGGACCGGGCGCGCAGCGAGCACCCGGACGTCTTGCTGCTCGACATCGGCCTGCCCGACATGGACGGCTACGAACTGGCGCGGCGCCTGCGCGCGCAGCCCGAGAACGCGGGCGC
>CBIHOW010000264.1:0-1786 GCA_966211695.1 uncultured Massilia sp.
ACGCTGCCGAACATCATGAAGGCCAAGAAAAAGCCGCTGACGACCGTCAAGCCGGAAGACCTGGGCGTCGACGTCACGCCGCGCCTGAAGACCGTCAAGGTCGCCGAGCCGGCCAAGCGTTCGGCCGGCGTCAAGGTGCCCGATGTGGCGACCCTCGTTGCGAAGCTGCGCACCGAAGCTAAAGTCATCTAATTAAGGAACACACCATGGTCGCACTCGTCATTGCTGAACACGACAACGCCCACCTGAAGGCTGTCACCCTGAACACCGTCACCGCAGCCGCGCAATGCGGCGGCGACGTACACATCCTCGTCGCCGGCAGCG
The DNA here is from genome assembly GCA_966211695.1 of uncultured Massilia sp. GTDB lineage: Bacteria > Pseudomonadota > Gammaproteobacteria > Burkholderiales > Burkholderiaceae_D > Telluria. Next base: position 325 of record CBIHOW010000264.1, read on the forward strand.
GTTGCGGCGCCGTCGCGGAAGCGGCCGCCAAGGTCGCGGGCGTCGCGAAAGTGCTGGTCGCCGACGCGCCGCACTTCGCCGACGGCCTCGCCGAGAACGTCGCCGAGCAGATCCTGGCCGTGGCAAGCGCTTACTCGCACATCCTGGCCCCGGCTTCGGCCTTCGGCAAGAACGTGCTGCCGCGCGTGGCGGCCAAGCTGGACGTCGCCCAGATCTCGGAAATCACCAAGGTCGATGCGCCCGACACGTTCGAGCGTCCGATCTACGCCGGTAACGCCATCGCCACCGTGCAGTCGACGGACAACGTGAAGGTCATCACCGTGCGTGGCACCGGCTTCGACGCCGCCGCAGCGGAAGGTGGTTCGGCCGCCGTGGAAACGGTCGCCGCCGTCGCGGATTCGGGCAAGTCGAGCTTCGTGGGCCGCGAACTGGCCAAGTCGGACCGTCCGGAACTGACCGGCGCCAAGGTCGTCGTTTCCGGCGGCCGCGGCATGGGCTCGGGCGACAACTTCAAGATCCTGGAGCCGCTGGCCGACAAGCTGGGCGCCGCCATGGGCGCGTCGCGCGCCGCCGTCGACGCGGGCTACGTGCCGAACGACTGGCAGGTGGGCCAGACCGGCAAGATCGTCGCGCCGCAGCTGTACATCGCCGTCGGTATCTCGGGCGCGATCCAGCACCTGGCCGGCATGAAGGATTCCAAGACCATCGTCGCCATCAACAAGGATCCGGAGGCGCCGATCTTCTCGGTGGCCGACTACGGCATCGTCGGCGACCTGTTCGAAGTCGTGCCGGCCCTGGTCAAGGAACTGGGCTAACCACGTCGTACCCTAGGGGCGGGAACCCTCCCGCCTTTTTTGCGGCCGGCGATTGACGTATACGTAAATCGAGAAAACTAGGAGACTGCGGTGACCTACAACGCCCCCCTGAAGGACATGCTGTTCGTCGTGAACGAACTGGCCAACCTGTCCGAGATCAACCAACTGCCCGGCTGCGAAGACGCGACGCCCGACACCGTCGAAGCCGTGCTGGAAGAAAATGCGAAGTTCTGCGGCGAAGTCGTCGCCCCGCTGAATCATTCCGGCGACAAGGAGCCGAGCTGGTGGCACGACGGCCAGGTCACGACGTCGAAGGGTTTCAAGGAAGCGTTCCGCGGTTTCGCGGACGCCGGCTGGCAGGGCGTGCAGCATCCGGCCGAATTCGGCGGCCAGGGCCTGCCCAAGCTCGTCGCCACGCCGTGCATCGAGATGCTCAACAGCGCGAACATCGCGTTCGCCCTCGTCGGCCTGCTGACGGACGGCGCCATCGAAGCGCTGCTGACGGCCGGCAGCGCCGAGCAGAAGACGCGCTTCATCGAGCCCCTGATCACCGGCAAGTGGACCGGCACGATGAACCTGACGGAGCCGCAGGCCGGTTCCGACCTCGCCGCCGTGCGCACGCGCGCCGTGCCGCAGGGCGACGGCAC
>CBIHOW010000265.1:0-1785 GCA_966211695.1 uncultured Massilia sp.
TCGTGAGCCGGGTTTCGGGGCGCGACGATGTGGTGTTCGGTACGGTGCTGTTCGGACGCATGCAGGGGGGCGAGGGGACGGGCCGGGTGCCGGGCCTGTTCATCAATACGCTGCCGCTGCATATCGCTGTCGATGGGCGCCGTGTTGGACAAGCGGTGCGCGATACCCATGCGCAGCTGGCATCGCTGTTGCGCCATGAACATGCGCCGCTGTCGCTGGCCCAGCGTTGCAGTGGGGTCGCTGCGCCTTTGCCATTGTTCTCATCGCTGCTCAACTATCGTCACAGCCCGGCGGCTGCAGAATCCGTCTGGGAAGGCGTCGACGTCGTCAGTGCCGCCGAATATAGTAATTACCCGGTGAACTTGTCCGTAGACGACACGGGCGAGGGTTTTGTGCTGGAAGCGCAAGTCGTTACCGCGGTGTCGGCAGCGCGAGTCTGCGGTTATATGGAAGCGGCGTTGCGCAATCTGGTGCTGGCCCTGGAGCAGGCGCCGGACAGTGCGCTCGCCGACATCGAGGTCTTGCCGCCGGACGAGCGCAACCAATTGCTGTACGACTTCAACGCGACGGCGGCCGAGTATCCGCGCGACACATGCCTGCATGCGCTGTTCGAGCAGCAGGTGGCGCGCACGCCGGACGCGACGGCGCTCGTGTACGAGGGCCAGGCGCTGACCTATGCGGAGCTCAATGCCAGGGCCAACCGGCTGGCGCATTACCTGCGCGAGCAGGGCGTGGGGCCGGACCGCCTGGTGGGCATTTGCACCGAGCGCAGCTTCGAGATGGTCATCGGCCTGCTGGCCACGCTCAAGGCCGGCGGCGCCTATGTGCCGCTGGACCCGGCTTATCCGCAGGAGCGGCTGGCCTATATGCTGCAGGACAGCGCCCCGGTGCTGATCCTCACGCATGGCAAGGGCCGTGCCGCATTGTCCGGCCTGGCCGAAACGGTGCTCCGGGTCGACCTGCGCCTCGATGAGATGCGCTGGGAACATCACGCGCAGGACAATTTGCCGCGGGAGGCCATCGCACTCGGCGCCGAACACCTGGCTTATGTGATCTACACCTCGGGTTCGACCGGACGTCCGAAAGGTGTCATGGTGCAGCACGACAGTGTCGTCAATGCCGTCCTGCATTACGCCCAGACCAACGAGCTGCGGTCATCGGACAGGATTCTCCAGTTTGCTTCGTTCGGTTTCGATACCTCGGTTGTAGAAATTTTCCCTGGGTTGACGCTGGGCGCCCAACTTGTTCTCAAGCCCGCCGGCATGCTTGCGCCGGATCGGGAATTTTTTGCATTCATGCGCGATCACCGTATCACGATGGCGGACTTGCCCACGGCGTTCTGGCATGAATGGGCCGGGGACGCGTCCATGGACGCCGGCGAACATCGCACGATGTTGCGCAGGCTGGTCGTCGGTGGTGAAAAGGCCGAGCAACGTTATCTGGAGCACTGGTTCTCGAAGCAGACAACCCGCGATATTCAATGGACCAATATGTATGGTCCGACGGAAGGGACCATTAATGCAGCAGCAGTTACTTACGCACGTGGGAGCGTACTGCCCGATCGCGATATTCCTATCGGCCATCCGGTTTCCAATGTCCAGATCTATCTCCTCAATTCGCACTTGCAACCTGTACCGCTGCACGGTGTAGGCGAGCTCCATATCGGCGGCGCTGGCGTGGCACGCGGCTACCTGAACCGTCCCGAATTGACGGCGGAGCGTTTCATCCCCGATCCGTTCAGCGGACGCGAAGGCGCACGCCTGTACAAGACGGGCGACCTGGGCC
>CBIHOW010000266.1:0-1757 GCA_966211695.1 uncultured Massilia sp.
TGACGTTCGGCGGCGCCTATGCCGTGCTGCCCTACGTCGTGCAGCACGCCGTCGAACAGTATCACTGGCTCGACGCCGGCCAGATGATCGACGGCCTCGCGCTGGGCGAGACGACACCGGGTCCCTTGATCATGATCGTCGCGTTCGTCGGCTTCGTCGGCGGCTGGACCCATGCGCTGTTCGGACCGGATGCCCGCTTCCTGGCCGGCACGGCGGCGGCGTGTGTCGTCGCGTTCTTCACGTTCCTGCCGTCGTTCGTGTTCATCCTCGCGGGCGGGCCGCTGGTGGAATCCACGCGCGGCGACGTGCGACTGACGGCGCCGCTCACGGCGATCTCGGCGGCCGTCGTCGGCGTCATCGGGAGCCTGGCCGTGTTCTTCGGCGCCCACGTCTTCCTCGACCATGGCGCGCCGCGCTGGGACGCGATCGCCATCGGCACGGCCGCCGCCGTGGCGTTATTGCGCTACAAAACCGGGACGATCAAGACCATCCTTGCCTGCGCCCTGGCCGGCCTTCTGCTATCGTATTGGCATGGCTGAAAAAATCATCATGGTGGCCGACGCGCGCGCGCCCGCGCTGGCCGTCCCCGACACGCTGGAGACACCGGACGGCCTGCTCGCCGACGCCCTCGGGCGTCCGCTGCACGACCTGCGCATCTCCGTCACGGACCGCTGCAACTTCCGCTGCGTGTACTGCATGCCGAAGGAAGTCTTCGACAAGGATTACGCCTACCTGCCCCACGCCGCGCTGCTCAATTTCGAAGAGATCGCGCGCGTGGCGCGGCTGTTCGTCGCCCACGGCGTCGAAAAGATCCGGCTGACGGGCGGCGAGCCGCTGCTGCGCAAGAACCTGGAGCGCCTGGTCGAACAGCTGCGCGCCATCGAGACGCCGTCCGGCCGTCCGCTCGACCTCACGCTCACCACCAACGGCTCGCTGCTGGCGAAAAAAGCGCAGCTGCTCAAGGATGCGGGCCTGGACCGCGTGACGGTCTCGCTCGACGCCATCGACGACGCCGTGTTCAAGCGCATGAACGACGTCGACTTCGCCGTGGCCGATGTCCTGGCCGGCATCGACGCGGCGCATGCCGCCGGCCTCGGCCCCATCAAGGTCAACATGGTCGTCAAGGGCGGCATGAACGACGACCAGATCCTGCCGATGGCGCGCCACTTCAAGGGCACGCCGGCGATCCTGCGCTTCATCGAATACATGGACGTGGGCGCATCGAACGGCTGGAACATGACGGAAGTGGTGCCGTCGAGCGAAGTCGTGCGCCGCATCTCGGCCGAGATGCCGCTGGAGCCGGTCGGCGCCAACTATGCGGGCGAAACGGCGCAGCGCTGGCGCTACGTCGACGGCGGCGGCGAAGTCGGCATGATCTCCAGCGTCACGCAGGCCTTCTGCCGCGACTGTTCGCGCATCCGCCTGTCCACCGAGGGCAAGCTGTACACGTGCCTGTTCGCGACGCGCGGCCACGACCTGCGCGAGCTGCTGCGGGCGGGGCGCACGGACCAGGAGATGCAGACGGCCATCGCCCGGCTCTGGCGCGCGCGCGACGACCGTTATTCCGAGACCCGCACCGTCAACACGGCGGGCCTGTCGCTGCGCGCGGAGAGCGCACAGAAAATCGAAATGTCCTACATCGGCGGATAACAACATGAACAAGGAATCCATCAGCGGCCTGATCCTCGCCGGCGGCCGCGGCACGCGCATGGGCCACGTCGACAAGGGCCTGCAGCCCTTCGGCGGCACGACCATGG
>CBIHOW010000267.1:0-1711 GCA_966211695.1 uncultured Massilia sp.
TGCCGTTCCCGTCCGAAATCACGCCGCGCGAGGTCTACGAAGGCCGGCGCGCCTTCCTCGCCAAAGTGGCGGCATCGGCCGTCGTCGGCTCGTCGCTGTGGGAAATGGCCACCCGCGAAGCGTTCGCCCAGGGCGCCGTGCAAAAGCTGCCGGCCACGCGCAACCCGGCCTTTTCGACCAACGAGAAGCAGACTTCGTTCGAAGACGCGACCCACTACAACAATTTCTACGAATTCGGCACGGACAAGGCCGACCCGGCCGCCAACGCGCACACCTTGCGCACGCGGCCGTGGACGGTGCAGATCGAAGGCGAAGTCAAGAAGCCGATGACGCTCGACCTCGACCGCCTGGTGAAGCTGGCGCCGCTGGAAGAGCGGATTTATCGCTTGCGCTGCGTCGAGGGCTGGTCGATGGTGATTCCGTGGGTCGGCTATTCGCTGTCCAGCCTGATCCGCCAGGTCGAGCCGACGGGCAATGCCAAGTTCATCGAATTCACGAGCCTGGCCGACCGCAGCCAGATGCCGGGCGTAAAGAGCCGCGTGCTGGAATGGCCGTACGTGGAAGGCCTGCGCATGGACGAAGCCATGCATCCGCTGACGCTCCTCACCGTGGGCATGTACGGCCAGGTGCTGCCGAACCAGAACGGCGCGCCCGTGCGCATCATCGTGCCGTGGAAATACGGCTTCAAGTCGGCGAAATCGATCGTCAGGATCCGCTTCCTGCGCAACCAGCCGCGCACCGCGTGGAACGGCATCGCGCCCGAGGAATACGGCTTTTACTCGAACGTGAACCCGAACGTCGACCACCCGCGCTGGTCGCAGGCGACGGAGCGGCGCATCGGCGAGGGCGGGCTGTTCACGCCCAAGCGCAAGACGCTGATGTTCAACGGCTATAACGAGGTCGCCTCGCTGTACACGGGCATGGACCTCAAGAAGAATTTCTGAGCGGGCCGGCCATGGCATTCAATCCGACCCCCAGGCAGCTCAAGGCCCTGAAGGCCGTGATCTTCGTGCTGGCCCTGCTGCCGTTCCTGCGCATGGCATGGCTGACGGCGGCCGGCGTGCCCGTCGACCCGGTCGAATTCCTTACGCACGGCAGCGGCGACTGGGCCCTGTACCTGCTGTGCGCGACGCTGGCCATCACGCCGCTGCGCCGCCTGACGGGCTGGAACTGGCTCGTTCGCCTGCGGCGCATGGTCGGCCTGTTCACGTTTTTCTACGCGTTCATGCATTTCATGACGTTCCTGTGGTTCGACCATTTCTTCGACGTGGCCGCCATGTGGAAGGACGTGCTGAAGCGCCCGTTCATCACCGTGGGCTTCGCCGCCTTCGTGCTCCTGGTCCCGCTCGCGGCGACGAGTACCAATGCGATGATCAAGCGCCTGGGCCGCAACTGGGCCCTGCTGCACAAGCTGATCTACGCGATCGCGCCGCTGGCGATCCTGCACTACTGGTGGATGAAGGCGGGCAAGCACAACTTCGAGCAGCCCATCGTGTGGGGCAGCGTCGTCGGCGTGCTGCTGCTGTTGCGCGTGTGGTGGCGCCTCAGCCGCCCGCGCACCGAAAATCGTGTCACAACGGCTTCCGTGCGATCATGACGACATGAAGTGGCCCCTTGCGCTGGTGATCGTCGTGGTACTGGCCCTCGTGCTCGTTTTCGGCATGGGGAGGCCGCGCTATGGCCTGCTCGAACGCTGTCTCGACCTGGGCGG
>CBIHOW010000268.1:0-1706 GCA_966211695.1 uncultured Massilia sp.
CGCTTGCCGACCTGTTCCGTTTCTTCCCCGCCGACGACGAGGTAGGGCCGCGCCACCTTGCCCGGCAGCGGCACCTCGGGCTCGCGCGCGAGGGCCGCGTAGAACGGCACCATCGAGCGGCGCGGCTTGTCGTCGTGGTGCATCACGTTGACCATCCCGTAGCGCATCTCGCCCTTGTAGCCCACGCGGCGCGGGATGCGCGCCAGCCACGGGATCAGCGCGTATTTCAGGGTGTTGGGCAGCACGTAGGCGTCGCTGTAGCCCCGTTCCTTGAGCAGGCGCGCATAGCGCCAGCGTTCGCCCAGCTGCAGCGCACGGTGGCGGAAAGGCGTCACCAGGATATCGTCCGCCTCCTGGATGCGGCGCCACACGGGCACCACCTGCGGCGGCGCCAGCACGTCGATCGCGCGCTCCGGATGGGCCTGCTTGAGCAGGCGCAGCAGGGGCTGGGCCATCACGGCGTCGCCGATCCAGTTCGGCGAAATGACGAGGGTGCGTTCTTTCTCCGTCATGTCTCTTCCACCAACGCGGAGAACTGCAACCGGTACAGATTGGCGTACATGCCGCCCCTGGCGAGGAGTTCGTCATGGGTGCCCTGCTCGACGATGCGGCCGTGTTCCATCACGACGATCAGGTCGGCGCCCTCGATGGTCGACAGGCGGTGCGCGATCACGAACGTGGTGCGGCCGGCCATCAGGGTGTCGAGGGCGGCCTGCACGGCGCGTTCCGATTCGTTGTCCAGCGCCGACGTGGCCTCGTCCAGGATCAGGATCGGCGCATCCTTGTAGATGGCGCGCGCGATGGCCACGCGCTGGCGCTGGCCGCCCGAGAGGCGCATGCCGTTCTCGCCGATCATCGTGTCGACGCCTTCCGGCAGGCGCGCGACCACGTCGTCCAGGTGCGCGGCGTGGATGGCGGCCGCCAGGCGCGCCTCGTCGACGTGCTCCGCGCCGTAGGCGATGTTGGCGCGCAGCGTGTCGTCGAACAGCACGACGTTCTGGCTCACGAGGGCCAGCTGGGCGCGCAGCGACGCCAGCTTGATGTCCTGGTACGGAATGCCGTCCAGCAGGATGCGGCCGGATTCCGGTTCGTAAAAGCGCGTGACGAGGTTCACGAACGTCGACTTGCCGCCGCCCGACATGCCGACCAGCGCCACGGTCTGGCCCGGTTTCACCTCCAGCGACACGTCGTCCAGCGCGAGCGACTGCGCGTTCGGGTAGCGGAATTTCACGTGCTCGAAGCGCATGTGGCCCTGCGCGCGCGCGATGGTGCGGGTACCGGGGTCGTGCTCGACGGGCGCGTCGATCAGGTCGAATACGGTCTCCGCCGCGGCGATGCCGCGCTGCATCGGGCCGTTCACTTCGGCCAGCGCCTTCAGCGGCGTGAGCAGCATCAGCATCAGGGTGACGAACTGGGTGAATTCGCCGACTGTCATGTCGGCCCGCAGCGCCAGCACGACGACGACCGACAGCGCCAGCGACGTGGCGATCTGCGTCACGGGCGTCGTCGCCGCGAACGCGACCGTCATGCGTTGCGAAAAGCCGCGCAGCGCCTCGCTGCGCAGGTAGAACCTGCGGTTCTCGTAGTTCTCGCCGGAGAACACACGGATCACCTGGTGACCGCGCGCCGCTTCCTCGACGACCTGCGTCATCTCGGCCGTCACGCGCTGGTTCTCGCGGTTCAGGTGGCGCAGGCGGCGGCTGGTG
>CBIHOW010000269.1:0-1684 GCA_966211695.1 uncultured Massilia sp.
GTCACCGTCCCCGTGTACTTCTGGGTGAAGCGGTTCATCGTCAGGCCGGAACGCGCGATCCTGACATTGCCCGTCAGGTCGACGGGCGCCAGCAGGTCGTAGCGGGTGCCAAAGAAATGGAACTCCCCGTACGACGAAATGCCCGGATAGGCCGGATCCGTCGGCGGTCCCGGATGGTCGACCCGCGCCATGAAGTAGCGGTACTGCTGCGTCTCCAGGCCGGGCAGCACGGGGATCGTCTCCATCTCGAAGTTGCGGCCGCTCGTGTCCGTCGTCTCGCGGCTGGTGAGCAGGGTCCAGTTCACGTTGTCGTTCGAGCCGTACACGTTGGCGCCCTGCGAGCGGTTGGCGAACATGTAGCGGGCCTGGATGCCGAAGCCGCTGACGGCCACGCGGTAGTTCTCGCCGAAGTCGATGGTGATCGGAGCGCGCAGGTCGCCGGAATAACTGTTGTAGTTATTGTCGACCAACAGGGCCGGACGGTCCGCGCCGAAGCCGATCGTCGTCACCATGTTCTTGCTCCAGTCGAGGCTGCCGTCGGACGCGACCCTCGGATTGACCAGCTCCAGCTTGCGCACGGCCGCCTGCACGGCCTTCAGCAAGGCCGGGAAATCGGCGTCCGACACGGTGCCCGCCTGTTGCTGCAGCGGGGCCAGCTCCGCCTTGAACGTGGCCAGCGACGGCGTCGTGTAGGCGGCCGACGGATCGTAGCCTTCGAGCGCCGCCTGGAATGCGGATGCGCGGTCCGGTTGCACGTTCAGGCGTGCGGTCATCGTGCTGATCGCGACGCCGTCGGTCGCGGCCACGACGATATCGTGCATTCCGACCTGGCCTGGCGCCGGCGTCCAGTCGAACGCGCCGCTGGACGTGTTCACCGTCGCCCCGGCCGGCAGGCGGACGGCCTCGTAGACGACGCTGTCGGCCGTGTTGGCGTCCGTCGCCGCATAGCTCGCGCGGTAAGGCATGCCCTGCACGACGATCTCCGTGACGGGGAATACGGGCATGGCGAAGCGCGGCGGCGTCAGTTGCGCCGGCGCGGCCATGTTCACGTAGTCCACGTCCACCGTGGCACCCTCGGGGCCGCTAAACTTGAAGAACATGATGTTGTCGCCGAGCGGGCGGCCGCTGATGGCGGCGGCCGACGTGTCCGGCACGATGTAGCGCCACTGGCCGTGCGTATCGGGCACCGTCATGAGCGACCACGGGCTGGCCTCGCGGTTGGCGCTCGCCGCCAGGGTCACCGGAGCGTTGGTGCGGACCATGATGCCGACCGGCGCATACTGCGAACGGTTCGCGTACTGCACGTCGTGGAAGACGATCGTGGCGCCGGCCGGTGTCACGCCGGCATGGCCGAACGTGCGCTCGCCCTCGGTCTGCATGGTCCAGCCGCCGTCGAGGAAGATCGATTTGCGCTCCGTCTCCAGGATGCCGGCCGTACTGGCAGGCAGGGGCACGCCCGTCAGCGCCTGCGGCAACGTGAAGATCGCCGTCGGGCCCATGTCCTTGTTGTTGGGCGACGCCGGCCCCCACGGGATGGCCGGGCCGTTCGCGTGCGCCGCCGCCGTCGCCAGGTAGGGCGCTTCGGCGTCGACGTTCACGCCTTCGACGTATTTGTACGCGTTATAGATCTCCGCGATCGCGTCGACCTCGTACAGGCGGCCGCGATAGGCGGGCGAGATGCCGG
>CBIHOW010000270.1:0-1660 GCA_966211695.1 uncultured Massilia sp.
TCACCATCAACATGAGCGAATACCAGGAAGCGCACAGCGTCTCGGGCCTGAAAGGTTCGCCGCCGGGCTACGTGGGCTATGGCGAAGGCGGCGTGCTGACCGAAGCCGTGCGGCGCAATCCGTACAGCGTCGTGCTGCTCGACGAAGTCGAAAAAGCGCATGCCGACGTGCTCGAGCTGTTCTTCCAGGTGTTCGACAAGGGCGTGCTGGACGACTCGGAAGGCCGGGAAGTCGATTTCCGCAACACGATCATCATCCTGACGTCGAATGCGGCGTCGAGCCAGATCATGCAGGCCTGCCTGAACAAGGCACCGAACGAGCGGCCCGCGCCGGACGAATTGGCGGAACTGATCCGGCCCAGCCTCATGAAGCATTTCAAGCCCGCGTTCCTCGGCCGCCTGACCGTGGTGCCGTTCTATCCGATCGACGATGCCGTCCTCGCCAACATCATCCGGCTCAAGCTGGACCGCATCAAGCAGCGCGTGGCCGTCAACCACAACGCCCGCTTCGAATACGACGACGCGCTCGTGGCGGCCGTGCTGGCGCGCTGCACGGAGGTCGACTCGGGGGCGCGCAACGTCGACACGATCCTGAACGGCACGCTGCTGCCGGAGATCGCGGACGCCGTGCTCGCGCGCATGGCGGAAGGCGGCGCGATCGGCAGGGTGAAGGTCGGTGCGACCAAGGCCGGCAAGATCAAGTACGCCGTCGAACCGGCGTGAGGAGGGCACCATGCTGAACCTGGAACGGCTGCTCGCGCCCGTCGGCGCGGACAAGCCCTGCGGCGACGACCTCGCGTTTTCCAGCGAGATCGACGCCATCGTGCGCGCGCGCCAGGCCGACGATCCGTCGCTGGAGCAGGGCGCGTGGGTCACGGAACTGAAGGAGGCGGACTGGAAGTTCGTCGGCCGGGAGTGCGCGCGGCTGATCGAACAGCGCAGCAAGGACTTGCAGCTGGCCGTGTGGCTGGCCGAGGCCAGCGTGCAGACGGCCGGCGTGCGCGCGCTGGCCGACAGCCTGTTGCTGACCGCGATGCTGTGCGAGCGCTACTGGGACGGCCTGTATCCGCTGCCGGACGAGGACGGCGTCGAGCGCCGCATCGGCAGCCTGGCGTGGCTGGCCGCGCGCATTGCGCCGTGGCTGCGCGCCGTGCCGCTCACCGAAGGCGACGGTCACGCACTACGCGATTTCGACGTCGCGCGCGCGCAGGGCGGCGACGCGCTGGCGAAGCTGGAAGGGGCGCGCCAGCGCACGTCGCAGACGTTCTATGCGAACCTGATGCGCGACTGCGAGCATTGCGCGGGCGCGCTCGACCGGCTGGAAAAGAGTGTCGACGCGGTCGTCGGTGCGGACGGTCCGAGTTTCAGCGCCGCGCGCTCAGGGCTGGAAAGTCTCGTCCTGTTCATCAAGCCGGCGTTGAAGGAAGCGGCGCCGGTCCCTGGCGGGGCCGACATCCTTGCCGCAGCGCCGGTGCAGTCACCGGCAGCGTCGGGGCCGCTGCAATCGCGCGCCCAGGCGCTGGCCCAGTTGCGCGCGGTGGCCGATTACTTCCGCCGCACGGAGCCGCACAGCCCCGTCGCCTACCTCGCCGACAAGGCCGCGCACTGGGGCGAGCAACCGCTGCACGTGTGGCTGCGGTCGGTGGTGAAGGACGACGCGG
>CBIHOW010000271.1:0-1652 GCA_966211695.1 uncultured Massilia sp.
CCCATCAGCATGCACGACACGGTGCAGTTACCGCCGATGAAGTTCTTCACGCCGCGCACCATCGCGTCCTTGATGACGTTCAGGTTGACGGGGTCGAGGACGATGACGGCGTCGTCGTTCATGCGCAGGGTCGATGCGGCGTCGATCCAGTAGCCGTTCCAGCCGGCGGCACGCAGTTTCGGGAACACTTCGGTCGTGTAGTCGCCGCCCTGGCACGAGATGATGATCTCGCATTTCGACAGTTCGGCGATGTCGGTTGCGCTCTTCAGCTTGGTTTCGTTCTTCGCCATCTTCGGCGCGTCGCCACCCGGATTCGAGGTGGTGAAGAACACCGGCTCGATGTGGGCGAAATCGCCCTCGTCCTGCATGCGCTGCATGAGGACCGAACCGACCATGCCGCGCCAACCAACCAGACCTACTAATTTCATTTTGATCCCTCGTTTAAAGTTATTCCGCCCCGTTCGGCGTATTCCTAGGTGCTTGCTGCGCGTGGGCACGGGGTGCCCACCCTACAGACTGCGTAACGTTATTTCAAGCCAATGCGTTGACGACGGCGTCGCCCATCTGTTCGGTGCCGACCTTCGTCGTGCCTTCCTCGTAGATGTCCGGCGTGCGCAGGCCCTGGGCCAGCACCTTCTTGACGGCGTTCTCGATGCGGTCGGCCTGCTCGGCCTTGCCCAGCGAGAAGCGCAGCATCATCGCGGCGGACAGGATCGTCGCCAGCGGATTCGCGATGCCCTTGCCCGCGATGTCCGGCGCCGAACCGTGCGACGGCTCGTACAAGCCCTTGTTGTTCGCATCCAGCGATGCGGACGGCAGCATGCCGATCGAGCCGGTCAGCATCGCGGCCGCATCCGACAGGATGTCGCCGAACATGTTGCCGGTGACGATCACGTCGAACTTCTTCGGCGCGCGCACGAGCTGCATCGCGGCGTTATCGACGTACATGTGTTCGAGCTCGACGTCCTGGTATTCCTTGTGCACGTCGGTGACGATGTCGCGCCAGAACTGGAAGGTCTCCAGCACGTTGGCCTTGTCGACGCTCGTCACGCGGCGGTCGCGCTTGCGCGCGGCCTGGAACGCGACGTGGGCGATGCGGCGGATCTCGCCTTCCGCATAGCGCATCGTGTCGAAGCCTTCGCGCTGGCCCGCGAACGGACCGTCCGGGCATTCGCGCACGCCGCGCGGCTTGCCGAAGTAGATGTCGCCCGTCAGTTCGCGGATGATCAGGATGTCCAGGCCCGACACGACTTCCGGCTTCAGCGTCGAGGCGCCGGCCAGTTCCGGATACAGGATCGCGGGACGCAGGTTGGCGAACAGGCCCAGTTCCTTGCGCAGGCCCAGGATGGCCTGTTCCGGACGCAGCGCGCGCTCCAGCGAATCGTATTTGTAGTCGCCGACGGCGCCGAACAGCACGGCGTCCGCGGCCTTCGCCAGCGCCAGCGTGCCTTGCGGCAGCGGGTGGCCGTGCGCGGCATAGCCGGCGCCGCCGACGTCCGCGCTTTCCAGTTCGAAGGACTCGCCCAGTGCGTTCAGCACCTTGACGGCTTGCGCGGTGATTTCGGGACCGATGCCGTCGCCCGGCAGGATGGCAATCTTCATGTTCTTGTTCTCGTTCAGATGGTGTTGGCGAGCCACGGCTGCGCGCGCAG
>CBIHOW010000272.1:0-1650 GCA_966211695.1 uncultured Massilia sp.
CACGTCAACGAGAACCCGACCGCCGAAGAGCTGGCCGAGATCACGCTGATGGCGTCCGAGGAACTGGAGCGCCTGGGCATCACGCCGCGCGTGGCGTTGCTGTCGCACTCGAACTTCGGCACGTCGAACAGCGCGTCGGCCAAGAAGATGCGCGCCGCGCTGGCCCTGATCCAGCAAAAGGCGCCGGACCTGGAAGTCGACGGCGAGATGCACGGCGACACGGCCCTGGATTCGAAGCTGCGCGCCAAGATCATGCCGCAGTCGACGCTGAAGGGCGACGCCAACCTGCTCGTCATGCCGAACATCGAAGCCGCGAACATCGCCTACAACGTGGTCAAGACGGCGGCCGGCAGCGGCATCGCCATCGGCCCCGTGCTGCTGGGTTGCGCGCGTCCGGTGCACATCCTGACCCCGTCGGCCACCGTCCGCCGCATCGTCAACATGACGGCGCTGTGCGTCGTCGATGCCGTCTCGCAGCGTTGATACGACACCTTCGTGTTGTAGATTTGCCACCTGTGACGAAATGACACAAAAGGGCCCATTGCGGCCCTTTTGTCATTGAAATGTAGAAGTTCCCGACATTTCGTGAATATGTAATAAAGCTTGAGGGACTCGTAACAATGCGTAATCACGCGACGTGTTTGCGTGGTTTCAGGCGATAATAGACGAGTACATATTGTTTATTTTGCACGATTTCTTTTGTGCAAGGGCCCAAGCACCACTCTGATACAATGCGGGGTTGTCGGAAATTTATGGTCCGCGCCAGCGCGGCTGACATCCCGCATGCCGACCCGCCTCGGCTGTCGCGGCGGCCGCTACGGACCACCACTGGATCACCAAGAACATGCAAACAACAAAAAAGGCCCTGATTACCGGTATTACCGGGCAGGATGGCGCCTATCTGGCACAACTGCTCCTGGAAAAGGGCTACCACGTGACCGGCACCTTTCGCCGGTCCAGCTCGGTTAATTTCTGGCGCATCGCCGAACTCGGTATCGAGCAGCATCCCAACCTGAACCTCGTCGAATACGACCTCACCGACCTGTCCTCGAGCATCCGCCTGATCGAATCCACCCGTCCCGACGAGGTGTACAACCTGGCCGCACAGAGCTTCGTCGGCGTCTCGTTCGAGCAGCCCGTGACCACCGCCTCGATCACCGGGATCGGCGCCGTCAACCTGCTGGAAGCGATCCGTATCGTGCATCCGAAGGCACGCTTCTACCAGGCCTCGACGTCCGAGATGTTCGGCAAGGTGCAGGCCGTGCCGCAGGTCGAGTCGACCCCGTTCTATCCGCGCAGCCCGTACGGCGTGGCCAAGCTGTACGCCCACTGGATGACCGTGAACTACCGCGAGTCCTACGGCATCTTCGGGAGCTCGGGCATCCTGTTCAACCACGAGTCGCCGCTGCGCGGCCGCGAGTTCGTCACCCGCAAGATCACGGATTCCGTCGCCAAGATCGTCCTGAACAAGCTGGACGTGCTGGAGCTGGGCAACCTGGACGCCAAGCGCGACTGGGGCTATGCGCGCGAATACGTGGAAGGCATGTGGCGCATCCTGCAGGCCGACGAGCCCGATACGTTCGTGCTGGCCACCAACCGCACCGAAACCGTGCGCGACTTCGTCACCATGGCCTTCCGCGGCGCCAACCT
>CBIHOW010000273.1:0-1603 GCA_966211695.1 uncultured Massilia sp.
GTGTTGAACAGTTCCTGCGCGGTGGCGGTGTTCGGCAGCGCCACGCCCAGCTGGCGGCCGGTGGTCAGCGCCAGGTTCAGGTCCTTGCGGTGCAGGTCGATGCGGAAGCCCGGCGCGAACGTGCGCTTGACCATGCGTTCGCCGTGCACTTCGAGGATCCGCGACGCGGCGAAACCGCCCATCAGCGCCTCGCGCACGCGGGCCGGATCGGCGCCGGCCTTGGCGGCCAGCAGCAGCGCCTCGCCCACGGCTTCGATCGTCAGCGCCACGATGATCTGGTTGGCGACCTTGGTGATCTGGCCGTCGCCGTTGCCGCCGACGAGCGTGATGTTCTTGCCCATCTTGTCGAACAGCGGCTTGACCGTCGCGAACGCCGCTTCGCTGCCGCCGACCATGATGGTCAGGCTCGCGGCCTTGGCGCCCACTTCGCCGCCGGACACCGGCGCATCCAGGTATTCGCAGCCCAGCGCGTTGATCCGCTTGGCGAAATCCTTCGTGGCGACCGGCGAGATCGAGCTCATGTCGACGACGATCTTGCCGGCGGAAAGGGTCGAGGCGACGCCGTCCTTGCCGAACAGGACCTCGTCCACCTGCGGGGTGTCCGGCACCATGATGAAGATGATGTCCGCCTGCGACGCCACTTCGGCGCCGTTCAGGCACACGCGGGCACCCGCTTCGACGAGGGCCGACGGGGTCGGGCCCACGGTATTGGTGAACAGCGTGTGGCCGTCGTTGATGAGATGTCCCGCCATCGGGGCACCCATGATGCCCAGGCCGATGAATCCGATGTTTGCCATGATGTGTCTCCTTGAATGTGTGATTAGCCGTTCAACTGCGCGATCCAGTCCAGGCCCGCGCGGGTGTCGGCGGCCGGCTTGTACTCGCAGCCGATCCAGCCGTCGTAGCCGATGCGGTCCAGGTGCTTGAACAGGAACGGATAATTGATCTCGCCCGTGCCCGGCTCGTTGCGGCCCGGGTTGTCCGCGACCTGGATGTGCGCGATGCGGGCCAGGTGTTTTTCGATGGTCTTCGCCAGTTCGCCTTCCGTGCGCTGGGCGTGGTAGACGTCGTACTGGACGAACAGGTTGTCCGCGCCCACCGACTCGATCAGGTCCAGCGCCTGCGCCGTCGTGTTGAGATAAAAGCCCGGGATGTCGTACGTGTTGATCGGCTCGATCAGCAGCTTGATGCCGGCCTGCTTCAACTGCGTCGCCGCGTAGCGCAGGTTCTCGACGAGCGTGCGGCGCACCGTGCCTTCGTCGACGCCCGCCGGGGCGATGCCGACGAGGCAGTTCAGCTGGCGGCAGTTCAGTGCTTTCGCATACTCGATGGCGCGGGCGACGCCCTCGCGGAACTCGGCCTCGCGACCCGGCAGCACGGCGATGCCGCGCTCACCTTTGTCCCAGTCGCCGGCCGGCAGGTTGTGCAGCACCTGCACGAGGCCGAATTCCTGCAGGCGTTCGGCCAGCGCCTCCTTCTCGAACCCGTACGGGAACAGGTATTCGACGCCCTTGAACCCCGCGTCGCGGGCCGCTTCGAAGCGGTCGAGGAACGGCAGTTCGTTGAACAGCATCGTCAGGTTGGCAGCAAATCTTGGCATGTC
>CBIHOW010000274.1:0-1593 GCA_966211695.1 uncultured Massilia sp.
TTGTTGACGTGGTCGTCGCCGCGCAGCACGTGGGTGATCTTCATGTCCCAGTCGTCGACGGCGACGCAGAAGTTATAGGTCGGCGTGCCGTCCGGACGGGCGATCACGAGGTCGTCCAGTTCCTTGTTGGCGATGGTGATCGGGCCCTTGACGACGTCGTGCCACGTGACTTCGCCGTCCAGCGGATTCTTGAAGCGGACGACGGGCTTGACGCCTTCCGGCACGGGCGGCAGCGTCTTGCCCGGCTCCGGGCGCCAGGTGCCGTCGTAGCGCGGCTTGTCGCCGGCGGCGCGCATGCGCTCGCGCATCGCTTCCACTTCTTCCGGCGAGCAGTAGCACAGATAAGCCGTGCCGGCTTCCAGCATGCCCTTCACCACTTCGCGGTAACGGTCCATGCGCTGCATCTGGTAGAACGGGCCTTCGTCGTGCGCGAGGCCCAGCCATTCCATCCCCTGCAGGATCGCCTGCACGGCTTCCGGCGTCGAACGCTCCAGGTCGGTGTCTTCGATGCGCAGGACGAAGGTGCCGCCGAAATGGCGGGCATAGGCCCACGAATACAGCGCGGTGCGCGCGCCGCCGAGGTGGAGATAGCCGGTCGGGCTGGGAGCGAAACGGGTACGGACGGTCATGGTCGGATGGAGCACCTGAATGTGAGTGAAGCGGCTATTTTACCGCGAGCACCGGCAATGAGGGAGCGGGCCATCCTGCAACACGGTTACTCGGGGTGACTGAAAATTACTTTACAGAAATTAAAGTTTTAGCTACAGTCTCGTCCGCATTTCCCACCTTATACATACTTCACCTTTGCCCATGTCGAACGATCCGAGCACCGCTGCCATTGCGCGCCTGCGCGGCGAATTCGTCTGCGCGACGACCGAGGTCGCCTTCCTGCACGAGCAGGCCCCGACCATCCTGCGCGACCTGCGCCGCGCGCTGATCGTGTGCTCGCTGTTCTACCTGCTGTTCTGCGTGGCGGACGTGCTGGCCCTGGGCTGGCCGGGCGCCATCCCATCCCTCCTCGCCCGCGCCATCGTGCCCCTGCTCGCCTGGGCCGGCCTGCGCCATGCGCGCCGCGCCCCGGCGCCCGTCAAGGCCGCGTACCGCGTGGCGAGCGTGTTCACGTTGCTGGGCATGCTCACCTATATGTTCGTCGCGTGGCGCCGACCGGCCGACACGCTGCTGCACGGCACGTCCGTCGGCCTGATGGCCGTCGTAATCCTGATCTTCATCCCGAACCGCCTGCGCACGTCGGTCGCCATCGCGCTCGGTGCCAGCCTCGTGTTCATCGCGCTCGCGTGGATCCAGCATCTCGAATCGACGCGCCATCTCGTGTCGATGACGATGCTGGTCCTGTTCGCCAACGCCTTCGGCGCCGTCGCCGCGAACCGGCACGCGCGGCTGTGGCGCGAGCAATACCGCACGCGCCAGGTGCTGACGAACCTGTCCGTGCGCGACCCGCTGACCGGCTGCTACAACCGGCGCCACCTGAACGCGGCCCTGCTCGACGGCGAGATCGCCCGCGCGCGGCGCTACCGCTTGAGCCTGTCGCTGATCATGTGCGACCTGGACGGCTTCAAGGCCATCAACGACACG
>CBIHOW010000275.1:0-1539 GCA_966211695.1 uncultured Massilia sp.
GCCGCGAAGGCGCGCACGGCGGCCATGACTTCCTTGATCTCCTTGCCTTTCAGGCCGCGCGATGCGGTGACGTTCACCAGCACGCCCTTCGCGCCCGACAGGTCGATGCCGTCCAGCAGCGGCGAGGCGACGGCCTGTTCGGCGGCGATGCGCGCGCGGTCGACGCCCGACGCGGTCGCGGTGCCCATCATGGCCTTGCCCTGCTCGCTCATGATGGTCTTCACGTCGTTGAAGTCGACGTTGATGTGGCCCGGGACGTTGATGATCTCGGCGATACCGGCGACGGCGTTGTTCAGCACATCGTCCGCATGCTTCATCCAGTCCAGCATCGATTCGTCTTCGTAGATGTCTTCCAGCTTCTCGTTCAGGATGACGATCAGCGAGTCGACGTGCTTGGTCAGTTCGTTCAGGCCCGCCTCGGCGACGTCCATGCACTTCTGGCCTTCGTACGAGAACGGCTTCGAGACGACGGCCACGGTCAGCGCGCCCAGGCTCTTGGCGACTTCCGCGACGATCGGCGCGGCGCCGGTGCCCGTGCCGCCGCCCATGCCGGCGGCGATGAAGACCATGTGCGCACCGCGCAGCGCGTCTTCGATGCGCATGCGCGATTGCTCGGCCAGCTGGCGGCCGATTTCCGGACGCATGCCCGCACCCAGGCCGGACTCGCCGATCTGGATGATGTTGTGGGCGCTGGATGCGGCCAGCGCCTGGGCGTCGGTATTCGCGGCGATGAACTCCACGCCGGCGACGCCCTTGTTGATCATATGCTGGACCGCATTGCCACCCGCGCCGCCAACGCCGACGACCTTGATGACCGTGCCCAGTGCTGCGTTATCGACCATATCGAACTCCATGATGAACTCCTAATCTCGATGAGCCGTTTCCAAGCCCGAATCCTCGCCGACGACGCCAGGACTCGAGATTGGAAACGCGCCACTATTTTAAAAATGTTTCGTGTCCGTTACCAAGCAAATCTGCTACTAGCTGTTACAACCACCCCGAAAAACCCGCCACGCGTTGCGTTTACGTTGTTCCCATCCTGGCTCACGCGCGCTGCGGTTCTCCGCCGCCTCAGAAATTCCCGAGGAACCACTCTTTCATTCGTTGCCACACCGCCTTCACCGACCCATCCTGGCGCGTGACGATGTGACCGCGCAGGTACTGCTTTTTCGCTTCCAGGAGCAGACCGAGGACCGTCGCGTAGCGCGGGCTGCGCACGACGTCCGCCAGTTGGCCCCGGTATTCCGGCGTGCCGAGGCGCGCCGGTTTCAGGAAGATGTCTTCCGCCATCTCGATCATGCCCGGCATGATCGACGAGCCGCCCGTCAGCACGATGCCCGACGAGAGCACGCCTTCGTAGCCGGACTCGCGCACGACCTGGTGCACCATCGCAAACAGTTCTTCCACGCGCGGCTCGATCACGGCGGCCAGCGCCTGGCGCGACAGCGAACGCGGACCGCGGTCGCCGAGGCCCGGCACTTCCAGCGTCTCGCCCGGATCGGCCAGCACCTGCTTGGCCACGCCGTAGCGGATCTTGAT
>CBIHOW010000276.1:0-1503 GCA_966211695.1 uncultured Massilia sp.
AGGTCGATGACGCCGCCGCGGTACAGCACCATCGTCGCGGCCATCGCCAGCACGAGGCGGCGCGGCAGGCGGCCGTCGTGCAGCTCGGCGTAGCGCAGCAGTTGCGGCAGCACGCGCGCGGCGAACTTGCTCCAGCTGTTCAGCGCGATCGATGCGAGCCGGTGGTGGATGGCCGGATTGCGGAAGCGGCGCAGCACGTCGGCGGCGAACGCTTCCAGCTCCGCGCGGTCCATTTCCAGCGCCGGGATGATCTCGTCATCGATGGCGGCGCGCAGGAACGCGCCCACCTGCGGGTCGTCGACCGCCGGACCGACGGCTTCCAGGCCCGCCAGCAGCGCGACCGGCACGAGGGTCGTGTGGCCGCCGTTCAGGATGCCGACCTTGCGCTTCTTGTACGGCGTGATGTCGTCGACGAGTTTCACGTTGAGGTCCGCGCCGGCCAGCTTCATTTCGTCGCCGACGAAGGCCGGGCCCTGGATCACGAACAGGTAGTAATACTCCGCCGCCACGAGGAACGGATCCGCGTAGCCCAGTTCCTGCTCGATCTGCGCGGCGTCCGCGGCCGGATAGCCGGTGACGATGCGGTCGACGAGCGTATTGCAGAACGTGCAGGCGTCGCCGATCCACGCCGCGAAGCCGGCCGGCAGTTCCCACAGGCGTGCGTAATGCAGCACCGCGTTCTTCAATGCTTCGCCGTTCTTGTCGATCAGTTCGCACGGCAGCAGGATCAAACCCTTCTCCTGCGCGCCTTCGAACGCCTGGTAGCGCGCGAACAGCAGTTGCGTGAGCTTGGCGGGGAACGTCACCGGCGGCGCATCGGCCGCGCGGTCCGTGTCGTTGACGACGATGCCCGCCTCCGTCGTGTTCGAGACGATGAAGCGCAGGTCGGGGTTCGCCGCCTGGGCAAGGTAGTCGGCGTACATCGTGGCCGGATCGATCTCGCGCTGCACGCATTCGACCGTGCGGTACTGCTTCACCGGTAGTCCCGCCTCGTCCAGGCCGCGCACGAGCACGGTGAACAGGCCGTCCTGGACGTCCAGCAGCGGCGTGGACGAGCCTCCGCGCGGGCGGACGACGACGACGCCGGCGTTCAAGCCGGTGCGCTCGTTCAGCAGGTCGACCTGCCAGTCGAAGAACCCGCGCATGAAATTGCCTTGCCCGAACTGCAGGATCTTGACGGGCAGTGCGAACGGAGTGGTGCGACGAAGTTGAGTCATGGGTCTGCCCTTACAGCGAAATATCGCGTTTCCAGAAAATGAAGTCGTATTGCTGCAGCCGGTCGGCCTTGCACTTGTATTGGCCGCCCGCCGTCGCGACGACCATGTCGAACAGGCCTTTCGCCACCTCGGGCAACGGCTTGCCTTCGATGATCGGGCCGCAGTCGTAGTCGATCAGGTCCGACAGCTTCGCGGCCACGCGGCTGTTGCTGGAGATTTTCAGCACGGGGACGATCGGGTTGCCGGTCGGGGTGCCGAGGCCCGTCGAGAACAGCACGACGTTCGC